>NZ_JACHVV010000003.1:0-914842 GCF_014190935.1 Pseudomonas sp. AS2.8 | reverse complement strand
CAGACCTAAGTGCTTGATTTTCAAGCCCCTTCAGCATCTGCGCCGGAAGTGGGGCGCATTATAGGGGAGTTTCAGGACAGGTCAACAGGTTATTTTCAGAAAGGCCAAAAAAGAAGGGGCTGCTTGCGCAGCCCCCTTCTTATAGACCTCTCGCGCCGCTAGCCGCGGCCGACGCGGCGATTGCGCCAGAGGGTGGTGAAGGGTCCGGAAACCGCGTAGGCCAGGAAACCCAACAGCAGAACGCGCGGCGGGTCGGTGAAGACCACAGCAAAGACCAGCACGGCGATCAGGATGACCACGAAAGGTACGCGTCCTTTCAGGCCAAGGGTCTTGAAGCTCCAGTACTTGAAGTTGCTGACCATGAGCATGCCGGCCGCAGCGACCATCAGGGCCACGAGGAGAGACAGCTTGGAGCCCTGGATGCCGAAGTCACTAAAGCACCAGACGGTACCGGCCACCAGGGCCGCCGCGGAAGGACTGGCCAGACCGATGAAGTAGCGCTTGTCCACCGAACCGATCTGGGTGTTGAAGCGGGCCAGGCGCAAGGCAGCGCCTGCCACATAGATGAAGGCAACAGCCCAGCCGACATTACCCAGGCCACTCAGGGCCCACTGGAATGCCAGGATCGCCGGTGCGACGCCAAAGGCGACCATGTCGGAGAGCGAATCGTACTGCTCGCCGAAGGCGCTCTGGGTATTGGTCATGCGGGCGACGCGACCATCCAGGCCATCGAGCACCATGGCGATGAAGATGGCGGCGGCTGCGGCCGAAAAGCCTGCGGAGGCAATGTCGTATTGCCCCTGGATGAAGGCGGTCTGAGCCGCGACACCCTTGATGATCGAATAGAGGCCGGCAAAGAGCGCCGCAGTGGTGAAGAGGTTGGGCAGCAGGTACACGCCACGGCGTCTGATCTTGCGCCCCTGGGCGTCCTGCGTCTCCTCGATGTGTTCATCCACGGGGATGAGGCCGTCGGTGGCTGTGTTGGACGGAGTTTCTTCGGGACGCTCGCTCATGGATTTTCCTTGGGCATTACCTGACGGATTGGACTTACCCCTTAAGGATAGGGTTCAGCCTAACCTCCCATGCTAAGGCATTGCCGGGGTCGTGGGCAGTGCAATAAAAAACGCGGCCGAGGCCGCGTCTTTTACCGCTCGTTGCAGGGCTAACGCCCTGCCCGATCAGTTCTTGGTCTTGTCGACGATCTTGTTAGACGCGATCCAGGGCATCATGGCCCGCAGCTTCTCGCCAACCTGCTCGATCGGGTGAGCCGCGTTGTTGCGACGGTAGGCGGTCATGGAGGCGTAGTTAGACGCGCCCTCGGCCACGAACATCTTGGCGTACTCGCCGTTCTGGATGCGCTTGAGCGCATTCTTCATGGCCGCGCGCGACTCGGCGTTGATCACCTCGGGGCCGGTCACGTACTCGCCGTACTCGGCATTATTGGAGATCGAGTAGTTCATGTTGGCGATGCCGCCTTCGTACATGAGGTCGACGATCAGCTTCAGTTCGTGCAGGCACTCGAAGTAGGCCATTTCCGGCGCGTAGCCGGCTTCGACCAGGGTTTCGAAACCGGCCTTGACCAGCTCGACCGCACCACCGCACAGCACGGCCTGTTCGCCGAACAGGTCGGTTTCGGTCTCGTCCTTGAAGGTGGTTTCGATGATGCCGGTACGGCCGCCGCCGACGCCGCAGGCGTAGGACAGGGCGACGTTCTTGGCATTGCCGGAAGCGTCCTGGTGGACGGCGACCAGATCAGGGATGCCGCCGCCCTTGACGAACTCGGAGCGCACGGTGTGACCCGGCGCCTTGGGCGCGATCATGATGACGTCCAGGTCAGCGCGGGGCACGACCTGGTTGTAGTGGATGGCGAAACCGTGGGCGAAGGCCAGGGTGGCGCCCTGCTTCAGGTTCGGCTCGATCTCGTCCTTGTACAGCTTGGACTGGAATTCGTCGGGGGTCAGGATCATGACCACGTCGGCGGAGGCGACGGCGTCCTTGACCGGCTTGACGGTCAGGCCATGGGCCTCGGCCTTGGCCACGGTGGCCGAGCCACTGCGCAGGCCGACGACGACGTCGACGCCGGAGTCCTTCAGGTTGCAGGCGTGGGCGTGGCCCTGGGAGCCGTAGCCGATGATGGCGACCTTCTTGCCCTGGATGATGGAAAGGTCACAGTCTTTGTCGTAGTAAACGCGCATTGCAGGTTCTCCTGGAAAAGGGGGTATCAGATGCTCAGGGCTTTGTCGCCACGGGAAATTCCGGTCACGCCGCTACGCACCACCTCGAGGATGGACGCGGCGCCGATCGCCTGGATGAAGCTGTCGATCTTCTCGCTGGTGCCCGCCAGCTGAATGGTATACACGCTGCTGCCCACATCGACGATCTGGCCGCGAAAGATATCGGTGGTGCGCTTGACCTCGGCGCGCTGGGCGCCGGTGGCCTTGACCTTGATCAGCAGGAGTTCGCGCTCAATGTGGGCGCTCTCGGACAGGTTGACCAGTTTCACCACCTCGATGAGCTTGTTGAGGTTCTTGGTGATCTGCTCGACCGTCTCTTCCTGGCCGATGGTGGTCAGGGTCAGGCGCGACAGGGTCGGATCCTCGGTCGCGGCGACCGTGAGGCTTTCGATGTTGTAGTTGCGCTGGGAAAACAGGCCGACCACGCGGGACAGGGCACCGGGCTCGTTTTCCAGCAGCAGGGAGATGATGTGTCTCATGTTCAAGTCCGCTCCGTCTTGCTCAGCCACATGTCGCGCATCGCGCCGTCCTTGATCTGCATCGGGTAGACGTGTTCGGTGTTGTCCACGGCGATGTCGAGGAAGACCAGGCGATTCTTCATGGCGAAGGCCTCGGCCATCATCGGCTTGAGGTCTTCCAGACGTTCGATGCGCATGCCGACGTGGCCATAGGCCTCGGCCAGCTTGACGAAGTCCGGCAGGGATTCCATGTAGGAGTGGGAGTACCGGCTGCTGTACTGCATGTCCTGCCACTGGCGGACCATGCCCAGGGCACCGTTGTTGAGGCAGACGATCTTCACCGGCAGGTCGTACTGCATGCAGGTGGAGAGTTCCTGGATGTTCATCTGCACGCTGCCTTCACCAGTGACGCAGGCGACGTCGGCGTCCGGGAAGTTGAGCTTGACGCCCATGGCCGCGGGGAAGCCGAAGCCCATGGTGCCGAGGCCACCGGAATTGATCCAGCGATTGGGTTTGTCGTAGCGATAGTACTGGGCGGCGAACATCTGGTGCTGGCCCACGTCCGAGGTGATGTAGGCATCGCCCGCGGTGACGTCGTACAGGGTCTCGATGACGGTCTGCGGCTTGATGATGCTGCCGTCGCCCTTGTCATAGGGGAACATCTCGCGGCCGCCGCGCCATTCCTCGATCTGCTTCCACCAGGCGGCCTGGCTTTCGGCGTGGGGCTTCTCGCTCAGCTCGCGGACCACGGCGACCATCTCGGTGAGGACACTGTCGACCGGGCCGACGATGGGCACGTCGGCCTTGATGGTCTTGGAGATCGACGCCGGGTCGATGTCGACGTGGATGATCTTGGCGTTCGGGCAGAAGCGCGTGGCGCCGTTGATGACGCGGTCATCGAAGCGCGCGCCCACGGCGAGGATGACGTCGCTGTGGTGCATGGCCAGGTTGGCCGGGTAGCTGCCGTGCATGCCGAGCATGCCGAGGAACTGGCGATCGCTGCCCGGATAGCCGCCGAGGCCCATCAGGGTATTAGTGACCGGCAGGTTGAGCAGGCGCGCCAGCTCGGTGAGGGCCGCGGAGGCGCCACCGAGGATGACACCGCCACCGGCGTAGAGAACCGGGCGCTTGGCCGCCACCAGCATCTCGATGGCCTTGCGGATCTGCCCGGAATGACCGCGTTGCGCCGGATTGTAGGAGCGCAGCTTGATCTTCTTCGGATAGACGTATTCGAATTTCTTGGTCGGATCGCCCATGTCCTTAGGAATGTCGACCACCACCGGACCGGGACGTCCGGACTCGGCGAGGTAGAAGGCCTTCTTGAGGACTTCGGGAATCTCGGAGGGGTGCTTGATGATGAAGCTGTGCTTCACGATCGGCCGGGAGATACCGACCATGTCGGTTTCCTGGAAGGCGTCGGTGCCCACCATGTTGCTCGGCACCTGCCCGGACAGGACCACCATGGGGATGGAGTCCATGTAGGCGGTAGCGATGCCGGTGATGGCGTTGGTCGCACCGGGACCGGAAGTCACCAGGACCACGCCGGCCTTGCCGGTGGCGCGGGCATAGCCGTCGGCCATGTGGGTGGCGGCCTGCTCGTGACGAACCAGGATGTGGTTGAGCGCCGGTTCCTTGAACAGGGCGTCGTAGATGTGCAGCAGGGCACCACCCGGGTACCCGTAGATGTGTTTCACGCCCTCGTCGCGCAAGAAGCGGACGACCATCTCAGCGCCAGTTAATAGCTCCACGTATCACCTCATTCCACGCATGGCGAGCGCCCATTTGAGGACGCTCAAGGTTCGGTTGACTGCAAGGCAGAGCATGGGCGACGGTGGTCACCGACGATTCAGCTGCCTAGAAAGCCTTGTTGGAAGATTCCGATGAATGCTGGAGCTTCCACCCGACGCGAGGTAACGCGGTGCAGGGTATTTGACTGTGGCGGCGCGGGTAGGCACCTCATGGTCTGCCGAGCAGTCAGCTTTGGGCCGACTCGCTACAGCGAACTTTGGATTGTTCGCATTCGACCGGTGCAAGTCAAGCCGAAAGGTGCAACCGGGCGCAATCGGTCGTCGGCGATCAGTCGTGATGAAAAGGTCGACGTCTCCTCTTATAGTGAGGTCCTGTCCTCTCCCCTTCCAGGATTCCCATGCGCTCGATCTTCTGGCTTTCCGCCCTGGCTTTCGCCTGCAGCCTGTCCGCCCAGGCCGCGCAGGTCTACAAGTGGACCGACGACAAGGGCGTCACCCATTTCAGTGCCCAGCCGCCCGAGGGCCAGAAGGCCAACGAGGTGGACGTGAAGACGGCGCCGCAGATCAATGGCGGTGGCAGCGCGCCCACCTACAAGATGCCCAACGGCGCCCAGCAGCCATCGGTGTCCAACGATGCCCAGCAGCAGGAGCTGGATCGCCAGGTGAAGGCGCAGGTGCGCGAGGAGCAGAACAAGCTCAAGGGGCAGTGCGACCAGGCGCGCCAGAATCTGGCGCAGCTGCGCAACAATCCGCGCATCCTGGTGCAGTCCGGTCGTGGCGAGACGCGCCGGCTGAGCGAAGAGGAGCGTCAGCAGCGGCTGGCCGAGACCCAGCTGTCCATCGAGCAGAACTGCGGCAAGTAGCTCAGGCGCTTTCGATGATGCGGTCGAATTCGGCCAGGGACGCCAGCAGGGGCAGGACCGGATCGAGATTGCCCTGGTAGACCATCTCGGCCATCGGCCGGATGCCCGAGCGCGCCGGCAGGACCGCATCGCTTTCGATGATCAGCTTCATCCGCGGCACGAAGATCCACTGCAGCCACTGGGCGAAGCTCAGGGTATCGACGCAGAAAGGCTCCTGGCTGGCCAGGGCCTCGGCGCTGGGCGCCTGCGCCGACCACCAACCGAGCAGGCGCAATTCACGCTCGATCTGCAGCAGCTGATCGGCCAGGGCAGGCAGGCGCTCGTCCATCAGGTACCCACCTGCGCCTTCTGCCGGGCCAGCGCGGCCCCGGAGGCATCGCCCTGGGCCTCGCGGGCCTGGGCGATCAGCTGCCAGAGGCTGGCCTGCAGGGCTGGACGACCATTGGCGTAGGTCAGGGCACGACGGGCCAGTTGCTCGCCCTGGGCCGGATCGTTCTGTGCCAGGCGCACCTGGGCCAGGCGATAGAGCACCTGGGGCTCGCGCGGCGCGATGCGTTGCGCGCGCTCCAGGCTCGAGGAGGCGCCGTTGAGGTCGCCACCGCTCTGCTGTTGCTGGGCGGTAGTCAGCAGGGCCAGCACCGGACCGTCGAGTTGCTCGTCGGCAGCTAGGCCGCCCCCCGTGGAAGTGCTGGCGGAGGGGATGCCGGTCGGCGCGCTGCTGGCAGCTGCGGCGGCGCCCTGAGTGGCGGGCGGATAGACCGGCTGCGAATAGCTGGGCTGCACCGGCGCCTGGGCGGGCGGCGCGCTGGGGCTGGACGAGGTGATCAGCGGCGCCGAGGCCGCCGGCGCGGCATAGGTCTCCAGGGGCGCGGAACTGCCACCCGGCACCATGACGGTCACCCCGGCATCGGCCGGCGCGCTGGGCGCTGCGGCCACCGGAGCCTGGCGCTGCGCCGGCAGGGGCCGGTTGTTGCCCTGGCGATAGAGTTCGCCGTTGGACACCGGACCGCCGGAATCGACCACGGGAATGGCGCCACGCTGCGGCGCGGCGCAACCGGCGAGGAGAACACCGGCGATCATCACCGGCCAGACTGCTTTCGTCACCTTGGGACCTCTCAATTCAACCAACCCTTGACCCAATCCATGACCGGACTGCCGCTGTTGCCGTTGCCGTTGCCGCCGGTGGCGGGTGCGGCCGGTGCGCCACAGGAAGCGCCCGCTGGCGGCTCACTGCCGCGAATATAAGGCATCTGCACGGCATTGGGACACGAGGGATCCGTGCCGCGGCCGGTGGTGGCATCGACCCAGGCCTGGGTGATGTTTTCCGGCACCGGCATGTCCAGGGAGACCGGATCGGCGCGGCGCATGAAGTTGCTCCAGACCTGCAGGGCGCCGGTGGCACCGGTCAGCGGTGTCTTGCCGTTGTCGTCGCGCCCCAGCCAGACCACCGCCAGCAGATCCTGGCTGAAGCCGGAGAACCAGCTGTCGCGGGAATCGTTGGTGGTACCGGTCTTGCCTGCCAGGTTCACGCTGGTGGGGATCTGGTTGTAGACCGAGCGACCGGTGCCCTCGCGCATGACGCGCTGCATGGCGTACTGCACCAGGTAGATGGCGCCGGTATCGAAGCGCTGCTCGATCTGGAACGGATAGCGCTTGAGCGGCTCGCCGTTGGCGTCGAGCACGCTGCGGATGCTGCGCAGCGGCGTATTGAAGCCGCCGTTGGCCAACGTCTGGTACATGGTCGCCACTTCCATGGGCGTCAGGGCGCCAGCGCCGAGCAGGGTCGCCGGGTAAGGCGGCAGGGCGCGACTCACACCCAGGCGCTCGACGGTCTTGAGCACCTCGGGCAGCCCCAGGTCCAGGCCCAGCCGCGCCGTGGAGAGGTTGTAGGAATGCGCCAGCCCCTGGTAGAGGAAGATGGTGCCGTGCGCCTTGTGCTCGTAGTTCTGTGGCCGCCAGACCTGGCCGTCGGCGCCTTTCACCGAGAAGGGCTCGTCCTGGATCAGGGTGGTCAGGGTGTACTTGCTGGGGCGTTCCAGGGCGGTGAGATAGACCGCCGGCTTGATCAGCGAGCCGACCTGGCGCACCGCATCGAGGGCGCGGTTGTAGCCGGCGAAGCGCGGATCGCGGCCACCCAGCAGCGCCTGGACCTCACCGGTTTCCGGGTTGGTCACCACCATAGCCGACTCGACGTTTTCCGCACCCTTGCGGCCGTCGATGCGCTTCATGGCCTCGCCCATGGCCGCTTCGGCCTTGGTCTGCAGGATCGGGTCGAAGCTGGTGAAGATGCGCAGCCCTTCCTCGGTGAGGTCTTCGTCGCGATAGTCCTGCTTGAGCTGGCGCTTGACCAGGTCGACGAAGGCCGGGAAGGAGCTGTTGGTCAGGCTGCCGGCCTTGGTGATGCCCAGCGGGCGGGCCTTGGCAGCCTCGGCCTCGGTGGCGCTGACCACGCCCTGCTCGGCCATGAGGTCGAGTACCAGGTTGCGACGGGTCATGGCGCGCTCGGGATAGCGACGCGGGTTGTAGTAGGACGGGCCCTTCACCAGACCGACCAGCAGGGCTACCTGATGCAGTTTCAGTTCGCTGAAGGGCTGGCCGAAGAAGTACTGGGCGGCCAGACCGAAGCCGTGGATGGCGCGCGAGCCGTCCTGACCGAGGAACACCTCGTTGAGGTAGGCCTCGAGGATCTCCTGCTTGCTGTAGTGCAGCTCCAGCAGCAGCGCCATCAGGGCTTCGGTACCCTTGCGGGTGATGCTGCGCTCGTTGGTGAGGTAGAAGTTCTTGACCAGCTGCTGGGTCAGGGTACTGCCACCCTGGCGCACCTGACCGCTGGTGGCGTTGACCCAGACGGCGCGCGCGATGGACTTGGGCGAGACGCCGTGGTGATGCCAGAACTCGCGGTCCTCGACCGCCACCAGGCCATCGACCAGGTGCGGTGGCGCCTGATCGAGCTTGATGAGGATGCGATCCTCGTTATGCGCCGGATAGATGCCGCCGATCATCAGCGGTTCCAGGCGGGCCACGGCCAGATTGCTGCCATCCAGGGCGCTGACGCCGGAGACGGTGCCGCCGGCGAAGCGCACGCGGATCGCCCGGGCCGGCTCGACGCCTTCGTAGAACTGGAAGCCGCGGGTGTTCAGCTCGACCGTGGAGGCACCCACGGAAACGCTGCCGGGGCCGTCCACGGTCTTCTCGCGGCGATAGCCGAGGGCATCGAGTTCGGTGAGGAAGTCATCACGGCTGAGCTTGACGCCATTGAACAATTCCAGCGGTCGGGCATAGACCTTGGCCGGGATGGTCCAGCGCTTGCCGGAGAATTTTTCCTGGACCACGGCATCCAGATAGATGCATACGCCAGCCAGGGCTACCAGCGCGACCAGACCAAGCTTGACTGCCCAGCCGGACAGACGGCGCCAGTCAAAGGTCTTGCGCTTGCGGGAACGAGAGGATCGGGGTCGCTTCATGGCGGCGCATTATACGCACTTGCCCGTTGGCCGACAGCGGCCTGCCAGCGCTTCGTCAGCTGGGGTTCAAGGATGCCCCTTCCCGGTGTCGTGGCTTGCGTGGACCGCCCTGGCAGCGATAATGCCGCCATTCATTTCCTACAAGGACCGCCCGTGAGCCAGCTCCTGATTTCCGCCCTGCAGAACCCGGCGCTCTATCCCCACCCCACCTCGGCGTTCCGGGTCATCGAAACCCATATTTCCTGGGTCGTGCTGACCGGCGAGGTCGCCTACAAGATCAAGAAGCCGGTGAATTTCGGTTTCCTCGACTTCACCGACCTGGAGGCCCGTGGCCACTTCTGCCGTGAGGAGCTGCGCCTCAACCAGCGCCTGACCCGCGATCTCTACCGGGACGTGGTGGCCATCACCGGCAGCGAAGCCGCCCCCGAGCTGGATGGCCGCGGTCCGGTGATCGAATACGCCCTGCGCATGCGCGAATTTCCCCAGAGCCAGCTGCTCAGCGAAGTGCAGCAGCGCGGCGAACTGACCGAGGCGCACATCGACGCCCTGGCCGCACAGATCGCCCGCTTCCACCTGGCAGCGCCTCAAGTGGCGACCGAGCATCCGCTGTGCACTCCGGACGCCGCCATGGCGCCGGTGCGGCAAAATTTCGAGCAGATCCGCGCCATGCTCGGTGAGGCGGCCGACCTCAAGCAGCTCGACCAGCTGGAAGCCTGGGCCGAAGCCAGCTACGCCCGCCTGCTGCCGCTGTTCGAAGCCCGCTGCCGTGACGGTTTCATCCGCGAATGCCATGGCGACATCCATCTGGCCAACGCCACCCTGCTCGACGGCGAGGTGGTGCTGTTCGACTGCATCGAGTTCAACGAGCCCTTCCGCCTGACCGACACCATGGGCGATGCCGGCTTCCTGGCCATGGACCTGGAAGACCGTGGCCTCAAGGCGCTGAGCAACAGATTCGTCAATGCCTACTTCGAGGCGACCGGCGACTATGCCGGCCTTGCCCTGCTCGACTTCTACAAGGCCTATCGCGCCATGGTGCGCGCCAAGATCGCCCTCTTCCGCCTGGGCCAGGCCGAGGAGCCGGCGCTGCGGGCCGAGATTCTCGCCAGCTATCGCAGCTATACGGCCCTGGCCGAGGGCTACACCCAGGTGCCCCAGCCCTTCGCGGCGGTGATGCATGGTGTCTCGGGCATCGGCAAGAGCACCGTGGCCCTGGCCCTGGTGGAGGCGCTCGGCGCCATTCGCCTGAGATCCGATGTCGAGCGCCAGCGCCTCTATGCCGACAGCGACGAGGCCACCCGTTACAGCGCCGCAGCCGGCGAAGCCACCTATGCGCGCCTGCACGAGATCGGCGCCCAGGTGCTGGCGGCCGGCTATCCGCTGGTGCTCGACGCCACCTATCTCAAGCAGGCCCAGCGCGCCGCGGCCCAGGCCCTGGCCGAAGCCCAGGCCGCCCCCCTGCTGATCATCGATTGTCAGGCGGACGACGAGCTCATCGCCCGCTGGCTGCAGGAGCGGCAGGCCGAGGGGAGCGATCCTTCCGAAGCCACCCTCGCGGTGGTGGCAGCCCAGCGCCAGGCGCAGGACCCGCTTGAACCCGCCGAGCAGGATCGGGCGCTGGTGGTGGAGCTGGGGCGCGCGGGACAGCTGGAGGCCCTGCCGGCTCGACTGCTGCGCCGTCTGGGTCGCGCCCCGGCCTGACCACGACCTCCTGGGGGGCAGAACAAGCGTTCCGTCACAGCTCGTGGAGTTGTGGATTTACGGTCGCCGACGAGCGGCTTATCGTGCGACCCACGTCACAACCTCTGCGTAACAAGAAGGAATTGGCACCATGTACCTCATCGGCGATCAGCCTCCCTATGTCGATCAGCTGCGTCAGGCGCTGCAGGCCATTCCGGCGCAACTGGTCAGTGGTGTGGCGCCGAGTCGGCAGCCCCTGCAGCTGACTCCCGCCGCCCTGCTGCAGGACTGGATGCGCAATGACGAGGTCTATCTGATCCAACGCGGCCCGCTGCGGGTGGTCCTGGATCAGCGGGCGCTGTTCCAGCTCGGCGAAGGCGATCTGATCGGCCTGGGGCGCACTCTGGATCTGCCGACCCTCAACTACGAGAGCGAGGCCGACGTGCGGGTGCTGCCCTACGACCGCGAGACCTTTCTCGCGGCGGCCACCGCCACGCCGGTCCAGCGCGATGCCCTGCTGAGGTACATGCTGGGCCAGCAGTCGCTGCTGGCGCAGGCGCTGATCCGGCTCAAGCCGCCGGTCACCCAACCGGCGACCGGCTTCCGTCGCTATGCCGCCGGCGAGGTCATCATCCGCCAGGGCGACTCCGCCGAGCATGTCTTCGTCATCACCGAAGGCCATGCCGAGGCCTGGGTGGATGGCTGCAAGGTCGGCGAGGTGTGCCAGGACGAGATCGTCGGCGCCCTGGCGGTCTTCACCCATACGCCGCGCACCGCCAGCGTCATCGCCAAGACCGTCTGTACCGTGCTGGTGATTCCCCAGGATCAGTTCGTCTCGCTGATGGAGACCACCCCGCGCATCGCCCACAGCCTTATCGAGAACATGGCGCGCCATATCGATACGCTGAACAAGGAAGTCACCCGCCTGCGCAGTGCCCCGGAACGGCCCGCTGGCAGTAATTAAGAAATATTCTCGAATACGCTTGACGATGGAATGAGAATTGTTATTATTCAACTCAGCCGGTCGCGAGATCGGTCGATAACTGGAGGTCCAGCAGTGGTCTTCGGGTTATCTCCTCATCAGGCTAATCACGGTTTTGGACCCGGCTCTGCCGGGTCTTTTTTTGCCTGAAATCTGGCGCTAGCGCCGGTCCAGTACGGGCGGTGCACGCTCTGCCAGTCGTTCCTCACCCAGGACATAGGCCGCCTGCAGCTGGGCGACGGCTCGCGCTGCGCTGGCGGTATCGCGGGCATGGACCAGGCCCAGCGGCCGATCCTGAGCCACCCGCTCGCCTGGCAAAGCCAGATCAGCCAGGCCTACGGCGGGATCCACCTCATCTTCCGGACGTTGCCGACCACCACCCAGTTCGACCACCAGCAGACCGAGGGCGCGGGTATCGACCTGCTGCACCCAGCCCGGGCGAGCCGGATAAACGGCGCGCACGACCGGAGCCCGAGGCAGATGCTGCCAGGGCCGCTCGGTCAGGTCGGACGGACCGCCCAGGGCCAGGTTCATCGCCGCGAAACGCGCCAGGGCGGCGCCGCTCTGCCAGGCCTCCAGCACCAGGCGCTCGGCCGCCATGGCATCGCTGGCGAGTCCGGCCAGTTGCAGCGCTTCCCCAGCCAACGCCTGGATCACCTGCCAGAGGCGCTCGCTGCGCACCTCGCCGGTCAGCAGGGCGATGGCCTCCTCCACCTCCAGGGCATTGCCGGCGCTGCGCGCCAGCGGCTGGCTCATGTCGGTGACCAGGGCGCGGGTACGGACCCCTGCCGCTTCGGCGACTTCGACGATGCTGTCGGCCAGGCGCAGGGCGGCCTCCTGCTCGGCCATGAAGGCGCCGCCGCCGGTCTTGACGTCCATGACCAGCACGTCCAGGCCGGCGGCCAGTTTCTTGGCCAGGATGGAGGCGGTGATCAGGTCCACCGATTCCACCGTGGCGGTGACATCGCGGATGGCATAGAGGCGGCGATCGGCCGGGGCCAGATCGGCGTCCGGCCCGACGATGGCGCACCCCACCTCGGCCACCACCTGGCGAAAGCGCACGAGGCCGGGGCGGATGCGATAGCCAGGGATACTCTCCAGCTTGTCGAGGGTGCCGCCGGTATGGCCCAGGCCGCGCCCGGAGATCATCGGCACATGGCAGCCACAGGCGGCGAGCAGCGGCGCCAGCACCAGGCTGGTGAGATCGCCCACGCCGCCGGTGGAATGCTTGTCCACCACCGGCCCCGGCAGGTCCCAGTGCAGCACCTGGCCGCTGTCGCGCATGGCCAGGGTCAGGGCGGTGCGCTCGGCGGCGGTCATGCCGCGCAGCAGGGTAGCCATGGCGAAGGCGGCGATCTGACCTTCGCCGAGGCTGTCATCGACGATGCCGCTGACCAGGCGCTGGAGGTCCGCAGCGGACAACTCCAGGCCATCGCGCTTCTGGCGGATCACTTCCTGGGCGAGCCACATGGGCGGACTCCTTAGAAGTCGTCGAAGGCGCCGGGCAGCAGCTCGGCCAGGGTCCAGGTGCGGGTACGGCCGGGTTCGCTGCCGCTGCAGACGATGGTCGCGTCGGGCGCCATCAGTTCCAGCAGCACCTGGCGGCAGGCGCCACAGGGACTGATCAGGGGGACGCCCGGCGCGTGGATGGCCATGGCGGTGAAGCTACGCGGCGGCAGGCCCCGGCTGATGGCGGCGAACAGGGCGCTGCGCTCGGCGCAGTTGGTCAGGCCGTAGGAGATGTTTTCCACGTTGCAGCCATGGATGACCTCGCCCTCGGCGGTCAGCAGGGCGGCGCCCACGGGAAATTCCGAATGCGGACAGTAGGCGCGCTCGGCCGCAGCGACCGCCTCCGGAAGCAGTGCGGCCAGGTGCGCAGGCAGGTTGGTGCTCATGACGGTCTCCAGATCAGAATTGATAACCCACCCCCACATAGTAGCCCCAGCCATTGGAGCGACCCTCGAAGGAGCCCTCGCCAAAGTTCAGCTCGGTGCCGTCGCGCCAGTTGCCGCCATTGTGGAAATGCCGCGCAGCGAACATGAAGCGCAGGTGGGTGAAGGCATAGAGCAGCACATTGGTGGACACGGTGGCGTTGGCCGTACGACCCGGCTCGTCGCCCAGCTTCGAACCGAAATCGAAGTTGGTGAAGCCGACATAGGTCAGGGAGGCGCCGTTGTCGAACTTGGCCAGCGGCCAGATGTACTTGAGCTGGGCCCGATAGCCGTCCCAGGAATTCTCGTTGGCGGCGCCATAGTTTTCCCACTGGCGGCGGCCGTACAGGTTGGCGGACAGCAGTACCGGGGTATGGGTCTCGATATCGGTACCGAAGCCGGCATAGAGGGTGTTCTGCCGGCTGGCCTGGCTGCTGCCGTGGTCGTAGATCCAGTCGAAGGCCAGGTACCACTCCTTGAAGGGCCCGAAGGCCAGCGAGCGACCGGTGAGCTGATCAATGGAGATACGTGGTTCGTGCTCCATGAACAGGGGCGAACCGCGGTCCCAGACGCCGCCGTCATGGCTGTTGCCGATGCCCAGCACCTTGGGCACATCGATGTAGCCATAGAGCTCGAAGGCCCCCTTGCGGCCGAAGTACTCGTACTCCAGATAAACGTCGTCCACGGGCTGCGGGCCGAAGCTGATGTCCTTGCTGCCGATCAGGGTCAGATCCTGGTTGTACCAGGACGACAGATAGGGCGAGCGATTGTCCGTCTGTTGCGCGGCGGGACTGGCGGTCTCGCCCTGGGCGCTGTCGGTGGCGACGGCGGGAGCGGCCAACAGCTGGGCGCTGCAGCAGAACAGGAACGGTAGCGCGCCGAAGCGCAGGCGACGGAGGCGGGAAAAGGTCATGGAGAGGGTTCCTGAGCGAAAGCCTTGAGAAGCCGCGGGCAACGCGTGGCGGCG
This sequence comes from Pseudomonas sp. AS2.8, assembly GCF_014190935.1. Taxonomy (NCBI): domain Bacteria; kingdom Pseudomonadati; phylum Pseudomonadota; class Gammaproteobacteria; order Pseudomonadales; family Pseudomonadaceae; genus Pseudomonas; species Pseudomonas sp. AS2.8. Next base: position 900,515 of record NZ_JACHVV010000003.1, on the reverse strand, counting down.
AAGCAGGCGCACGCCACGGTCATCCGCTGTTACGTTTTGGCGCACCCAGGCCAGCTGTGCACCATAAAGTGGACCGGATGGTCCGATCGTCATCGACCTAGAGGCCGATGAAGAAGCCGGCCAGGGCCGCGCTCATCAGGTTGGCCAGGGTGCCGCCGAGCATGGCGCGCAGGCCCAGCTGAGCCAGTTCGTGACGCCGCTGGGGCGCGATGCCGCCCAGGCCGCCGAGCTGGATAGCGATGGAAGAGAGGTTGGCGAAGCCGCAGAGGGCGAAGGTGACGATGACCTGGGTGTGCGCCGAGAGCGGCTGAACGCCCGCCGCCGCCGACTTGACCGGGTCCAGATAGGTCGAGAGATCGGCATAGGCGACGAATTCGTTGAGCACCAGCTTCTGGCCGATGAAGCCACCGGCCTGCACCGCCTCGCTCCAGGGCACCCCGATCAGGAAAGCCACCGGCGCCAGCAGATAGCCCAGCACCAGCTGCATGCTCAGCTGCGGCAGGCCGAACCAGGCGCCGCACCAGCCGAGGATGCCGTTGAGCAGGGCGATCAGGGCGATGAAGGCCAGCAGCATGGCGCCGACCGCCAGGGCGATGCGCAAGCCGACCTGGGCGCCTTCGGCGGCCGCGTCTATGACGTTGGCCGGGCGCTCCTCCCCTTCTCCCAGGGTCTTCATGGCCTGGTCGCGCGGCTGTTCGGTCTCCGGCTCCATCAGCTTGGCCATCAGCAGGCCGCCCGGGGCGGCCATGAAGCTGGCGGCGATCAGGTACTTGAGCTCCACGCCCATGCCGGCGTAGCCCAGCAGCACCGAACCGGCCACCGCGGCGAAACCGCCGACCATGATGGCGAACAGCTCCGAGCGGGTGAGATCGGCGATGAAGGGCCGCACCACCAGCGGCATTTCCGACTGGCCGAGAAACAGGGTCGCGGTGACCGTGGTGGATTCCACCCGACTGGTGCCGAGCAGGGCGTGCAGCGCGCCGCCCACCAGGCGGATGATCCAGCCCATGATGCCCAGGTAGTAGAGCACCGCGATCAGGCTGCCGAAGAAGACGATCAGGGGCAAAACCCGCACGGCGAAGACGAAGCCACCGTTACCGAAGTACTCGAACATCTTGGGTCCGGCGAGACCGCCGAAGAGGAACTCGATGCCCTTGTCGGCATAGAGCTGCAGCGAAGAGACGGCGCCGGAGACGCTGCCGAGCACCTGCTGGCCCCAGGGAATGTAGAGGACGAACAGGCCGAGCCCCGCCTGTAACAGAAAGGCCGCGAGCACGGTACGCACGCGAATGGCGCGCCGCTGGCGGGAAAAGAGGATGGCGATGGCCACCAGCAACAGCATGCCCAACACAGAGATCATCAAGAGACTCCTGACAGGATCGCCCGATAGCGGCGATCAATGGGCGATATCCGTAAGCAAGGCGCCTGCCAGATCTTGTCCGGGTGATCAGCTTTTTGTGACTGCCCAGTCAGCGAGGCGTAGCGGTCGGTCCAGTTGCAGACCCACGGGCGAGAGCCGCGCCCCATAAGCCAGCACCTGCACACCCTGGCGACGGGCTTCGCCCAGGGCCAGGGCATAGGCAGCATCGATTTCCGCCGCCGGACGCACCGCCTCGATGCCGTCGAGCAACACGCAATAGAGCAGCACGGCCCGCTCACCGGCCGCCGCCAGGGCCGCCAGCTCGCGCAGATGGCGGGCCCCGCGGGTGGTCACGGCATCGGGAAAGGCGGCGACCGCGGTGTCGGCAAAGCCCAGGGTGACGCTCTTGACCTCCAGATACAGTGGCCCCGCGGGATACTCCAGGCGGAAATCGGCGCGACTGTTCTCCAGGCCGTAGGCCACCTCCCGGCGCAGGGCGGTGAAGCCGGCCAGCTCGGGAATGCCACCGGCCAGCAAGGCCTCTTCCACCAGGCGATTGGCACGGGCGGTATTGATGCAGGCCAGGCGCCCGTGATCCGTCTCGACCAGCTCCCAGGTGCCGGGCAGCTTGCGCTTGGGACCACTGGCCCGGCTGAACCAGACTCGGGCGCCGGCCGGCTGGCAATGGAGCATTGACCCGGTATTGGGGCAGTGCAGGGTCAGCACCTCACCGCTGGCGGTCTCGATGTCGGCGAGAAAACGCTTGTAGCGGCGCAGCAGGCGACCTTCCTCCAGGGGTGGATCGAATCTCACCGGGCGCTCCAGCGCTGCAGGCCCTGGGCGATGCGCGCGACAGCCTCTTCCAGGCGCGGCAGCGACTGGGTGTAGGCGAAGCGCACATGGGTATCGGCGCGGTGGCGACCGAAGTCCAGGCCGGGGGTGATGGCCACGTGCTCGGTCTCCAGCAGGAACTGGCAGAAGGCATAGGCATCGCCGCCAAAGGCTGCGATGTCGGCATAGAGATAGAAGGCGCCCTGGGGCTCGACGGCGATCCTGAAGCCCAGCTGGCGCAGCGCCGGCAGCAGGTAGTCGCGGCGGCGGGCGAATTCGGCGCGGCGGTCTTCGAAGATGGCCATGGCTTCCGGCGTGAAACAGGCCAGGGCCGCCTGCTGGGCCACGGTGGAGGCGCTGATGTAGAGATTCTGCGCCAGTTTTTCCAGCTCCGGCACGGCGGCACGCGGCGCCACCAGCCAGCCGAGGCGCCAGCCGGTCATGCCGAAGTACTTGGAGAAGCTGTTGAGCACGAAGGCCGAATCATCCACCTCCAGCACGCTGGGGGCATCCAGGCCATAGGTCAGGCCGTGGTAGATCTCGTCCACTACCAAGTGGCCACCGCGGGCCCTGAGGGCGGCCGACAGCCCGGCGAGTTCGTCACGATCCAGCAGGGTGCCGGTCGGATTGGCCGGCGAGGCCACCAAGGCGCCGACGCTGTCCGCCTGCCAGTGCCGCTCGACCAGGTCGGGGGTGAGCTGGTAGCGGGTGTCGGCGCCGACCGGGATCAGCTGGGCCGCGCCCTCCACCAGGCGCAGAAAGTGGCGATTGCAAGGATAGCCGGGATCGGCCAGCAGCCAGTGACGCCCGGGATCGACCAGCAGGGCGCTGGCCAGCAGCAGGGCGCCCGAGCCGCCGGGGGTGATCAACACCCGCTCCGGATCCAGGTCGACGCCGTAGCGCTCGCCATAGAAGGCGGCGATGGCGCGGCGCAACTCCGGCAGGCCGCGGGCCGCAGTGTAGCGGGTCTGACCGGCTGCCAGCGCGGCCTGCCCAGCGGCGACCACCGGGGCGGCGGTGGTGAAATCGGGCTCGCCGATCTCCAGGTGGATGACGTCGTGCCCGGCGGCCTGGAGCTGGTTGGCACGCTCCAGCAGGGCCATCACATGGAAGGGCTCGATGGCCTGGCTGCGTGCGCTGTAGGAATTGGACATGGACAGGGTCCGAACTTGTGGCGAAGGCGGGATTCTAACCAAGGCTTCGCAGACCGGCACCCGCCGCGTCAGCAAGGAGCGGGAGGCCAGTAGTAGCGCCCCCTGGAAGCTTCTGGTAAGTTCGCCGGCTTGCATCCGCAGGGCGACTGGCCAGTCGAGAACATATTCAGCCTGGCGTCGGCATTGCGCGGGACGCCATCGGCAGCCACAGACCCCGGGCGTTCCAACATGGAGAGGCCTGGAAACGCATCCAGCCTGTGGACAGGATCAGCGAAAGTGAGAGGGTCAATCATGCCCAGCGAAGCAAATCAGCAGAACAATCATCTGGCCCGTGGCTACGAACCCTACCAGCCTGCCAAGGGCGAGGAATACATGAGTGAGCGCATGCGCGCCCACTTCACCGGCATTCTGAACAAGTGGAAGCAGGAACTGCGCGAAGAAGTCGATCGCACCGTGCACCACATGAAGGAAGAAGCGGCCAACTTCGCCGACCCGGCCGATCGCGCGACCCAGGAAGAGGAATTCAGCCTGGAACTGCGTGCCCGCGACCGCGAGCGCAAGCTGATCAAGAAGATCGACGAGACGCTGCAGCTGATCGAAGACAACGAATACGGCTGGTGCGACTCTTGCGGCGTGGAAATCGGTATCCGTCGTCTAGAAGCCCGTCCGACCGCCAGTCTGTGCATCGACTGCAAGACCCTGGCCGAGATCCGCGAAAAGCAGACCGGGACCTGAGTCCCGCTGCCTCACCGAAGAGGGCGCTACGGCGCCCTTTGTTCTTTGCAGACTTCGGCTATCTCCGACAGCTACAGGTTGAGCTATGTCCAGGCGCCCCTATGTCGGCCGGTTCGCTCCCACGCCCAGCGGCTATCTGCACTTCGGTTCGCTGGTCGCCGCCCTTGCCTCCTACCTGGATGCCCGCGCCGCGGGCGGGCGCTGGCTGGTGCGCATGGAAGACCTGGATCCGCCGCGCGAGGTCCCGGGCGCCCAGGCGGCCATCCTTACCACCCTGGAGGCCTACGGCTTCGAATGGGACGGCCCGGTGCTGCGCCAGAGCGAGCGCCTGGACGCCTATCGCGCGGTCATCGCGCAGTGGCTGGCCAGCGGGCTGGCCTATGCCTGTGACTGCTCGCGCAAGCAGCTCGAAGGCAGTGGCGGACTCTACCCCGGCTACTGCCGCAATCGCGGCCTGCCGGAAACGGGCGCCGCCATCCGCATCCGCGTCCCTGAGCTGGACTACCGCTTCGTCGACCGCGTGCAGGGCGAATTCCGCCATCACCTGGGGCGCGAGGTGGGTGACTTCGTCATCCAGCGTCGCGACGGCCTGATCGCCTACCAGCTGGCGGTGGTGATGGACGATGCCCTGCAGGGCATGACCAACGTGGTGCGGGGCGCCGACCTGCTGGATTCCACGCCGCGCCAGCTCTATCTGCAGGAATTGCTCGGCCATCCGTCGCCGCGCTACCTGCATGTGCCGCTACTGATCCAGCCCGACGGCCACAAGCTGGGTAAGAGTTACCGCTCGCCGCCGCTGCCTTCCGAACAGGCCGGCGCCCTGCTGGTACGCGCCCTGCGCGCCCTGGGCCAGCCGACCCACCCGGCGCTGGCCGAGGAGCCCCCGACCAGGGTACTGGCCTGGGGCGTCGCCCACTGGGACGCCGCGCTGATCCCGCGGGTGCCGCACCTGGCCGAAGCCCAGCTGCCGGACTAGTAGTTGGGCCAGAGTCCGGGCGTGACCAACTCCAGCAGGTGCCCGTCCGGATCGCGGAAATACAGGCTGATCGCGCCACGTGGCCATTGGGTGCGCTCCTCGATGGCGACTTCGGCAGCTGCCAGGTGCGCGGCCCAGGCCTCCAGCTCGTCCGCCGCGATTGCCAGGGCCAGGTGCTGACAGCCCTGGGCGCCGTGAGGCGGGATGCAGCCGCCCGGCAACCTGGCCGGTTGCTCGGTAGTGCCCCGCTGGAACAGCAACAGGACGCTGGCGCCCACTGCATAGGCGGCCAGGCGTTCGTCGGCGAACAAGGGCGCCAGGCCCAGCACCTCGTCATAGAAGCGCCGGGCCCTCGGCAGATTGGCGACATAGAGCGCGGTTTCCAGCACGGCGGCGAGGCGGGGCCTGGTCATCGGCGAACTCCAGCGGGCAAGGAAGCCTTCACCGTAGAAGCCCCCCTCTCCGGGGTACAGCGCTTTTGCTTTACCATGGCGCCATCGCCGTTCGGGAACCGCGCATGTACATCTACCGGCTGGTCCTGCTCCTTGTGGTAGGCATCTATCTGTTCTCCCCCGCCATCATGGATTGGTGGATCGCTCCCAGCGGCGCCTGGTATCGCCCCTACCTGCTGTGGCTCATCCTCATCGTGGTGACCTTCATCCTGCAGAGCCAGCGCGATGCCGACGAGCTTTAGTCTGTCCCAACTGGTCCTGATCAGCGCCGGTTACCTGCTGATCTTCTTTGGCGTCGCCTGGATGACCGAGAAGGGCTGGGTGCCGCGCCGGCTGGTGCGCCATCCGCTGATCTACACCCTGTCGCTTGGCGTCTATGCCAGCGCCTGGGCCTTCTATGGCACCGTGGGCCTGGCCTACGACTACGGCTACGGCTTTCTCGCCTATTACCTGGGGCTGTGCGGCGCCTTTCTGCTGGCGCCGGTATTGCTCTATCCCATCCTGCGCCTGACCCGCGCCTACCAGTTGGCCTCGCTGGCCGATCTCTTCGCCTTCCGCTTCCGCAGCACCTGGGCCGGCGCCCTCACCAGCCTGGGCATGCTGATCGCCGTGCTGCCGCTGCTGGCGCTGCAGATCCAGGCGGTGGCCACCAGCACCGGCATTCTGGTGCAGGCCCGCGCCCAGGACGCCCCGGCGCTGGGCTTCTGCCTGCTGATCACCCTGTTCGCCATGCTCTTCGGCGCGCGCCAGATCAATTCCAAGGAGCGCCACGAGGGCCTGGTGGTGGCCATCGCCTTCGAATCCCTGGTCAAGCTGCTGGCCCTGGGCATCGTTGGCGGCGTCACCCTCTATACCGTGTTCGGCGGCCCCAACGGCCTGGAGACCTGGCTGCAGCAGAACCAGAGCGCCCTCTCCACCCTGCACACCCCGCTGCAGGAAGGCCCCTGGCGGATCCTGCTGCTGGTGTTCTTCGCCGCAGCCATCGTCACCCCGCACATGTACCACATGGCCTTTACCGAGAATCTCAGCCCCCAGGCGCTGGTCAGCGCCAGCTGGGGCCTGCCGCTGTTCCTGCTGCTGATCAGCCTGGCGGTGCCGCCGATTCTCTGGGGTGGCCTGGCGCTGGGTTCGCCGACGCCGCCGGAGTACTTCACCCTGGGCGTGGGCCTGGCGCTGGACAATCCGCTGCTGGCGCTGGTGGCCTTTGTCGGCGGCCTGTCGGCGGCCAGCGGCCTGATCATCGTGGTGACCATGGCGCTGTCGGGCATGCTGCTCAACCACATCGTGCTGCCGCTCTACCAGCCGCCCACCGACGGCAACATCTATCGCTGGCTGCGCATGACCCGGCGCATGCTGATCGCCGCCATCATCCTCGGCAGCTACGGCTTCTATCGCCTGCTGCAGGGCCATGGCGATCTCTCCAGCCTGGGCATTGTCTCCTTTGTCGCCACCGTGCAATTCCTGCCCGGCGCGCTGTCGGTGCTCTACTGGCAGACGGCCAATCGCAAGGGCTTCATCGCCGGCCTGCTGTGCGGCCTGGGCCTGTGGTTCCTGAGCATGCTCATGCCGCTGGTGGCCGACATCAACCCGCTGCACATCGGCGTCTTCAGCTATCGCATCAGCGCCAGCAACTGGCACCTCGCCGCCGTGGCCTCGCTGACCGTCAACGTGCTGGTGTTCGCCCTGGTCTCGCTGTTCACCGAGGCCAGCGAAGAAGAGAAGAGCGCCGCCGAGGCCTGCGCGGTGGACAACGTCCGCCGCCCGCAGCGCCGCGAACTGGCGGCCAGCTCGCCCCAGGACTTCGCCGCCCAGCTGGCCAAACCACTGGGCGCCAAGACCGCGCAAAAGGAAGTCGAGCGCGCCCTGGCCGACCTGCTGCTGCCCTATGACGAGCGCCGCCCCTATGCCCTGCGCCGGTTGCGCGATCGCATCGAGGCCAACCTCTCGGGACTGATGGGCCCGCGGGTCGCCCAGGACATCGTCGAGACCTTTCTGCCGTTCAAGGCCGAAAGCGAGGCCTATGCCACCGAAGACATCCACTTCATAGAGAATCGCCTGGAAGACTACCAGTCGCGCCTGACGGGCCTGGCCGCCGAGCTGGACGCCCTGCGCCGCTATCACCGCCAGACCCTGCAGGAGCTGCCCATGGGCGTCTGCTCCCTGGCCCGCGACCGCGAGATCCTCATGTGGAATCGCGCCATGGAAGAACTCACCGGCATCGACGGCGCCCGGGTGGTGGGCTCGCGCCTGAGCGCCCTGCCCGATCCCTGGCAGGACCTGTTCGAGCGCTTTCTCGCCGAACCGGCGCAGCAGCACCTCTACAAGCAGCGGCTGCCCCAGGAACACGAGCAGCGCTGGCTCAACCTGCACAAGGCAACCATCGACGAACCCCTGGCGGTGGGCAGCAACGGTACGGTGCTGGTGGTGGAAGACATCAGCGAGACCCAGCTGCTGGAAGACCGCCTGATCCACTCCGAGCGCCTGGCCTCCATCGGCCGGCTGGCCGCAGGCGTCGCCCACGAGATTGGCAACCCGGTCACCGGCATCGCCTGCCTGGCGCAGAATCTGCGCGAAGAGCGCGAGGCGGACGAAGAGATCGACGAGATCAGCAGCCAGATCATCGAGCAGACCCGCCGCATCACCCGCATCGTCCAGTCGCTGATGAGTTTCGCCCATGCCGGCGGCCGCCAGCAGGCCCACGAACCGGTGTGCGTGGCCGAGGCGGCCCAGGAGGCCATCGCCCTGCTCTCGCTCAATCGTCAGAGTGTAGACGTCGACTTCTTCAATCTCTGCGACCCGGAACACTTGGTGCAGGGCGATCCCCAACGGCTGGTGCAGGTGATGATCAACCTGCTGTCCAACGCCCGCGACGCCTCGCCGCCCGGCGCGCCGATCCGGGTGCGCAGCGAGGCCCACGGCCAGACCGTGACCCTGAGCGTCGAGGACGAAGGCAGCGGCATTCCCAAGGCCATCGTCAGTCGGCTGTTCGAACCCTTCTTCACCACCAAGGATCCGGGCAAGGGGACAGGGCTTGGCTTGGCGCTGGTCTATTCCATCGTAGAAGAGCATTATGGTCAGATAATGATCGATAGTCCTACCGACCCCGTGACCGGCCAGGGCACCCGCATTCGGGTACTGCTGCCGCGCTATCTCGGGTTGCCGGAGGCGCCGTGACGGAGCCATCCGCCTGCTGGATGGATCTGCTAAAGCATTCGGAAGTCCAGACGACCGCGACAAGACACGCTGCCTGGCGTGGGTCGTCTTGCCTTCCCGTAAGAGAGCGCACTTGATGGCCCATATCCTGATTGTCGAAGACGAGAAGATCATCCGTTCGGCGCTGCGCCGCCTGCTCGAGCGCAACCAGTTCCGTGTCAGCGAAGCCGGCTCCGTCCAGGAAGCCCAGGATCTCTACGACGTTCCCAGCTTCGATCTCGTCATCAGCGATCTGCGCCTGCCCGGCGCTCCCGGTACCGAGATGATCGATCTCGCCAAGGGCAAGCCGGTGCTGATCATGACCAGCTACGCCAGCCTTCGCTCGGCGGTCGATTCCATGAAGCAGGGCGCGGTGGACTACATCGCCAAGCCCTTCGATCACGACGAGATGCTGCAGGCCGTGGCGCGCATCCTGGTGGAGCGCGAGCAGCGCCCGCTGATGGCCGCCGAGGAAAGCGTCACCCCGGCGCCGGCCACCGGCGAGATCGGCATCATCGGCAACTGCGCGCCGATGCAGGATCTGTTCGGCAAGATCCGCAAGGTAGCGCCCACCGACTCCACCGTGCTGATCCAGGGTGAGTCCGGTACCGGCAAGGAACTGGTGGCGCGAGCGCTGCACAATCTGTCGCGCCGGGCCAAGGCGCCGCTGATCTCGGTCAACTGCGCGGCCATTCCCGAGACGCTGATCGAATCCGAACTCTTCGGCCACGAGAAGGGCGCCTTCACCGGCGCCAGCGCCAGCCGTACCGGCCTGGTGGAAGCGGCCGACGGCGGTACCCTGTTTCTCGACGAGATCGGCGAATTGCCGCTGGAAGCCCAGGCGCGCCTCCTGCGCGTGCTGCAGGAAGGCGAGATTCGCCGGGTCGGCTCGGTGCAGTCGCAAAAGGTCGATGTGCGCCTGATCGCCGCGACCCACCGGGATCTCAAGGGCCTGGCCAAGATCGGCCAGTTTCGCGAAGACCTCTTCTATCGCCTCAACGTCATCTCCCTGCGCCTGCCCGCCCTGCGCGAACGCGGCGGCGACGTCATGGAGATCGCCCGGGTGTTCCTCGCTCGCCAGTCGGCGCGCATGAGTCGTCCCGGCCTGAAGTTCGGCGCCGAAGCCGAGGCCGCCATTCGCCACTACAGCTGGCCGGGCAACGTGCGCGAGCTGGAGAACGCCATCGAGCGCTCGGTGATTCTCAGCGAAGGCCAGGAGATCAATGCCGATCAGCTTGGCATCGACGTCGAGCTCGGCGAGCTGGAACTGGCCGACAGCTACCTGGATCCGCTGCCGAGCACGGGGCTGGGTAACGGCAATGGCGCCCACGAGCCCACCGAGGACCTGTCGCTGGAGGACTATTTCCAGCACTTCGTGCTCGAACACCAGGATCACATGACCGAGACCGAGCTGGCGCGCAAGCTCGGCGTCAGCCGCAAGTGCCTGTGGGAACGTCGTCAGCGCCTGGGCATTCCGCGGCGCAAGGCCAGCGCCAGCAGCGACGCCTCCTGATCCGCGCCGGGGCGTGACAGCCCCGCACGTCCCGCGGTAACACACCGCTCGTCGCCTCCCCATCCTTTGCAATGTGTTACCGCCGTAACAGCCGGCGGGTTCAGCGGTAACGAAAATCTGCCTGTAGCCCCTGAGCAAAAAGGCTACATTTTTCATAAGTCACTGAAAATAAAGGCTTTTTCAAAACTGGCACGGCATCTGCTTTATGTTCTCGTACAAGAACAATAAGAACGTACCCACCCCATAACAAAAACAAGACGTAGCGACTCCAGCACAATAAGAACAAGCAGGCGGAGGCGTAGCTAACTGATCATTTTGGAGAAGAGTCGTCTAGCGGGATGGTCCGCGCGATGTCAGGCCAGAGAACAACAAAACTGTCCCGAGGCAGCACCCGTACCAGGCAGAGCAGGAATGATCCTGACGGCATCAGCTTCCAAAGTAATCCGTTTGCTCTTGGCTCTAGACTTCAGAGCCTTTCCGGCGGCAGGTAACCGCACGGAACAGACCACACAAGAAAAACAAGAGGTCTGGATAAACAATAAAAACAAAGCACGTACCACTTTGGGGGGGAGCTTCGGCTCCCCCAGTGCCTTTGACAGCCTCCCCTCCCTCGTTCAAGATCCCCTCCTTATCTATTGCGCAACGGTTCCCACTGTGGGCCAGATTGCGTATAGCCGTCTCTCCGAACAGAAACTCGCATGCTGAAGAAGCTGATCCAGACTCTGCGCTCGCCCCTGCGGCGTACTCCGCCCGCGCCTGCCTTGCCCATCGAACTGCCCCGCAGTCAGCATGCTCTGGAACGAGAGCGCATCAGCCGCTACGCCCTGAGCGTCGTCGAGCGGCTGGAAAAGGCGGGTTATCAGGCCTACCTGGTGGGCGGTTGCGTCCGGGACCTGCTACTGGGCTTCGAGCCCAAGGACTTCGATGTCGCCACCAGTGCCACGCCCGAACAGGTGCGGGCCGAATTCCGCAATGCACGGGTCATCGGCCGCCGTTTCAAGCTGGTCCACGTGCATTTCGGCCGCGAGATCATCGAGGTCGCGACCTTCCGCGCCAACCATCCCACCGGCGATGCCGAGGACGAGGCCCAGGGCTCGCGCCATGAAAGCGGGCGGATCCTGCGCGACAACATCTATGGCAACCAGGAACAGGATGCCCAGCGGCGCGACTTCACTATCAACGCGCTCTACTACGACGCCAGTGGCGAGCGCATCCTCGACTACGCCAATGGCACCCAGGACATCCGCCTGCGGCAGATCCGCCTGATCGGTGACCCGGAGCAGCGCTACCTGGAAGATCCGGTACGGATGCTGCGCGCCGTGCGCTTCGCCGCCAAGCTGGACTTCCAGATCGAGACCGCCACCGCCGAGCCCATCAGTCGCCTGGCGCCGCTGCTGCGTGACATTCCCGCACCGCGGCTGTTCGACGAGGTCATCAAGCTGCTGCTCGGCGGAAAGGCCGAACGCACCTTCGAGCTGCTCTGCCAGTACGGCCTGTTCGCCCCGCTGTTCCCGGCCAGTGGCGAAGCCCTGGAACGCGACCCGGAATACGCCGGCAGCCTGATCCGCCAGGCCCTGGCCAATACCGATACCCGCATCCGTGAAGGCAAGCCGGTCACTCCGGCCTTCCTGTTCGCCGCGCTACTCTGGCCGGCGCTGCCCGAGCGCGTCCGTCATCACCAAGAGCTCGGCCTGGCACCGATTCCAGCCATGCAGGAAGCCGCCCACGACCTTACCCTGCAGCAGTGCCAGCGCACCGCCGTCCCCAAGCGCTTCACCCTGCCGATGCGCGAGATCTGGGACATGCAGGAACGCCTGCCACGCCGCCAGGGCAAGCGCGCCGATCAACTGCTGGAAAATCCACGCTTCCGTGCCGGCTACGACTTCCTGCTGCTGCGCGAGAGCGCGGGCGAGGAGACCGGCGGCCTGGGCGACTGGTGGACGCGCTACCAGGAGGTCGGTGACAGCCAGCGGCGCGAGATGATCAAGAATCTCAGCCGGGACGAAGGCGCACCGGCCAAGCGACGCCGCCGTGGCGGCAGCAATCGCAAGCGGCGCACCTCGGATGCGCCCACCGCCGGCGACGAATGATGGAACGGGTCTATCTCGGCCTGGGCAGCAACCTGGCCGAGCCGCGGCAGCAGCTGGACGCGGCCCTGGAGGCCCTGGCCAGCCTGCCCGAGAGTCAGCTGGTGGCAGTCTCCGCCTTCTATGCCAGCGATCCCCTGGGGCCGCCCGACCAGCCGCGCTACGTCAATGCCGTCGCCGCGCTGGATACCACCCTCGCCCCGCTGGCGCTGCTCGACGCCACCCAGGCCATCGAGCAGCAGCAGGGCCGCGTGCGCAAGGACGAACGCTGGGGTCCGCGCACCCTGGACATCGACATCCTGCTGTTCGGCGAACGGTTGATCGACGAGCCGCGCCTGCAGGTGCCGCACTATCACCTCCAGGCCCGCGCCTTCGTTCTTTATCCGCTGGCCGAGCTGGCCCCCGCGCTGCACCTGCCCGACGGCCGCCGCTTGCCGGACCTGCTGTCCGCCTGCCCTTTCGAAGGCCTGGAACGGCTGCTACCGTCGTCACCCAGCCGGTAACACAGCCGTAACACCGAGCATTGACTTGTGCCGGACGCGCCGGGACTATAGCAGCCGTTTGCGCGCGGCCACCCCGCGCCCGCGGCGCCCAGACAACAACCATAGCGCCGTCCCACGAGGACCCCTTGCATGCCTGATATCAGCCTCACGACCCTTCAGGGGCTCAAGCAGCGCGGCGAAAAGATCGCCATGCTGACCGCCTACGATGCCACCTTCGCCCAGGCCGCCAGTCAGGCCGGCGTGGAGATGCTGCTGATCGGCGATTCCCTCGGCATGGTGCTGCAGGGTCACGACAGCACCCTGCCGGTGACCCTCGACGACATGGTCTACCATACCGCCTGCGTCAAGCGCGGCCACGCGGGTGCCTTCATCGTCGCCGACCTGTCGTTCATGACCTATGCCACCCTGGAGCAGACCCTGACCAGCGCCGGTCGCCTGATGCAGGCGGGCGCGCAGATGGTCAAGCTCGAGGGCGATGCCTGGCTGGCCGAGCCGATTCGCCGTCTGGCCGCCAATGGCGTGCCGGTCTGCGCCCACCTGGGCCTGACGCCCCAGTCGGTCAATGTCTTCGGCGGCTTCAAGGTACAGGGCCGCGATCCGCTCCGGGCGCAGCAACTGCGCGAGGCGGCGCGTGAGCTGGAAGAAGCCGGCGCGGCCATGCTGCTGCTGGAATGCGTGCCCTCGGCGCTGGCCGAAGAAATCACCCGGGCCGCCCGGGTGCCGGTGATCGGCATCGGCGCCGGTGCCGCCACCGATGGCCAGGTGCTGGTACTGCACGACATGCTCGGCCTGGCCCTGCGCGGGCGCACACCGAAATTCGTGCGTAACTTCATGGCCGGTCAGGACAGCATCCAGGCTGCCCTGGCGGCCTACGTCGCCGCCGTCAAGAACGGCAGCTTTCCTGCTCCCGAACACGGATTCTCCGCATGAAAACGGTCCATAGCGTCCGCGAATTGCGCGCCGCCGTCGTCGCCGCGCGCCGCCAGGGCTTGCGTATCGGCCTGGTGCCCACCATGGGCAATCTGCACGCCGGCCATATCGCCCTGGTGGACACTGCCCGGCGCCACGCCGACTTCGTGGTGGCGAGCATCTTCGTCAATCCGCTGCAGTTCGGCCCCGGCGAGGATCTGGACACCTATCCCCGCACCCTGGCCGAAGACAGCCGCCAGCTGCACGAGGCCCATTGCGACCTGCTGTTCGCACCGGCGGTGGCCGAGATGTATCCCAGCGGCATGGACGGCCTGACCCGGGTGAGCGTCCCCCAGGTGTCGGAAGGCCTCTGCGGCGCACGCCGGCCCGGGCATTTCGAAGGCGTGGCGACGGTGGTCACCAAGCTGTTCCAGATGGCGCAACCGGACGTGGCGGTCTTTGGCGAAAAGGACTATCAGCAGCTGGCGGTGATCCGCAAGCTGGTCCAGGATCTCGACATGCCCATCGAGATCGTCGCCCAGCCCACGGTGCGGGCCACCGACGGCCTGGCGTTGTCGTCACGCAATGGCTATCTCGACGACGGTCAGCGCGCCAGTGCGCCCTGCCTGTACAGCCTGCTCAGGCGACTCGCCGATCAACTCGCCGCTGGCGCCGCGGTCGAGCCGACCCTGGCCGCCGGTGTCGCCGAATTGCAAGCTCAGGGGCTTAAGGTGGACTACCTGGAACTGCGCGAGCAGCTGAGTCTGCAACCGGCCGGGCCGGACACCGCTGCGCTGGTCCTGCTGGTAGCGGCCTACCTCGGCCAGACCCGGCTGATCGACAACCTGAGCTTTCGCCGCAGGGCCCGAGTGTGACGCAACCGAAGGTTAGCTCACCCGACCCTGTCTGAACCCTGGAAGCCCGGAACATACCGGGCTTTTTCATGCTCGAAGCGCGGCGCCAAGACCGGCGTCTCGCGGTCACCGACTTTCTCTTGCAAGCCAGCGGCTTGTGGGGCACAACAGCAAACAAGAGCCACCAAGGAAAAGCCTAGCCATGGAGTACTATCAACACCCCCTCGACGTGACCCAGCTCGCCTCCTGGAAAGCCCTGCAGGAACACCGCAAGGCCATGCAGAATTTCCGCATGCGCGATGCCTTCGCTGCCGATCCGCAGCGCTTCTCGCAGTTCTCCCTGAACACCAGCGGTCTGTTCCTCGACTACTCCAAGAACCTCATCACCGAGCAGACCCGCGACCTGCTGGTAAACCTGGCCCGTGAAGCGGGTCTGGAAGGGGCCATCCACACCCTGTTCGACGGCGCCTACGTCAACTCCTCCGAACACCGCCCCGCCCTGCACACCGCCCTGCGCCGCCCGGTGGGCGATAGCGTCCAGATCGACGGCCAGGACATCATGCCCGAGGTGCACCGGGTCCTGAACCAGATGACCCAGCTGGTCACCCGCATCCACAACGGCCTCTGGCGCGGCTACACCGAGAAGCCGATCACCGACGTGGTCAACATCGGCATCGGTGGCTCCTTCCTCGGTCCGCAGCTGGTCTCCGAGGCACTGGTGCCCTTCACCCAGCGCGGCGTGCGTTGCCACTACCTGGCCAACATCGACGGCAGCGAATTCCGCGAGGTGACCTCCAAGCTCGCCGCCGATACCACCCTGTTCATCGTCTCCTCCAAGTCCTTCGGTACCCTGGAGACCCTGAAGAACGCCCAGGCCGCCCGCGCCTGGTGCCTGGCCCAGGGCTGCCCGGAGCCGGAGCTGCACAAGCACTTCATCGCCGTCTCCAGCAACGTCAAGGTGGCGGTGGAATTCGGCATCGCCGAAGAAAACATCTTCCCGATGTGGGACTGGGTCGGCGGCCGCTATTCGCTGTGGTCGGCCATCGGCCTGCCCATCGCCCTGGCCATCGGCATGTCCAACTTCAAGGACCTGCTGGCCGGCGCCTATGCCATGGACCAGCACTTCACCAGCGCCCCCTTCGAAGAGAACATGCCGGTGCTGCTGGGCCTGCTTGGGGTCTGGTACGGCAATTTCTGGGGCGCGACCAGTCACGCCATCCTGCCCTACGACCACCACCTGCGTAACTTCGTGAAGCACCTGCAGCAGCTGGACATGGAGTCCAACGGCAAGAGCGTGCGTCAGGACGGCTCGCCGGTCAGCGTCGAGACCGGTCCGGTGATCTGGGGTGGCGTCGGCTGCAACGGTCAGCACGCCTACCACCAGCTGCTGCACCAGGGCACCCAGCTGATTCCCGGCGACTTCATCGTGCCGGTGGTGAGCCACAACCCGGTGGCCGATCACCAGCAGTGGCTGTATGCCAACTGCCTGTCGCAGAGCCAGGCGCTGATGCTGGGCAAGACCCGCGAAGAAGCCGAGGTCGAGCTGCGCGAGAAGGGCCTGGGCGAAGCCGAGATCGCCAAGCTTGCGCCGCACAAGGTGATCCCGGGCAACCGCCCGAGCAACACCCTGGTGCTGGAGCGCATCTCGCCGCGGCGCCTGGGTGCGCTGGTGGCCCTGTACGAGCACAAGGTGTTCGTGCAGAGCGTCATCTGGGGCATCAACTGCTTCGACCAGTGGGGCGTCGAGCTGGGCAAGGAGCTGGGCAAGGACGTCTACCAGCACATCATCGGCCGCAGCGAAGGCAAGGCCGACGATGGTTCGACCCAGGGCCTGATCGATTACTTCCGCGGTCGTCACCGCGGCTGATCGACCAAGGTCCGCTCGGAAAGGCGCCGCTCTGCGGCGCTTTTTTCGTTTTATCGCCTCGCTGAACCCCGGCAGGCCATCCGCGGCCTAAACTGGGAGCACAACAACACCAAGAAGGAGCCGGCCATGAGCCAACGCTATCCCGTGCCCGAGAGCCTGAGTGCCCGCACCCACCTCGACGAAGCCCGTTATCGCGAGCTCTACCAGCGCTCGGTGGAACAGCCGGAGCGCTTCTGGAGCGAACAGGCCAGCGCCCTGCTCGACTGGTCGCGCACCTGGGACGAGGTCCATAGCGGCGACCTGCGCAAGGGCCAGACCCGCTGGTTCAGCGGTGGCCAGCTCAACGTCGCCTACAACTGCATCGATCGTCACCTGGGTGCCCGGGCCGAGCAGACCGCCATCCTCTGGGAAGGCGACGATCCCGCCGACAGCCAGGCCATCAGCTATCGCCAGTTGCACGAGCACGTCAGCCGCCTGGCCAATGTGCTCAAGGATCGCGGGGTCAGGAAGGGCGACCGCGTCTGCCTCTATCTGCCGATGATCCCCGAGGCGGCCTACGCCATGCTCGCCTGCGCCCGCATCGGCGCCGTGCATTCGGTGGTGTTCGGCGGCTTCTCGCCCGAGGCGCTGCGCGACCGCATCCTCGATTCCGACTGCCGGGTGGTGATCACCGCCGACGAGGGTGTGCGCGGCGGCAAGCGCGTCCCGCTCAAGGCCAATGTCGACAAGGCCCTGGCCAAGTGCCCGGACGTCCACACCGTGGTCATGGTCGAACGCACCGGCGCCGCCGTGGCCCGCCAGGAGGGGCGCGACCTGCCCTACGCCCAGGCGGTGGCCGCGGCTTCGCCCGATTGCCCGGCGGAGCCCATGGACGCCGAGGATCCGCTGTTCATCCTCTACACCTCCGGCTCCACCGGCAAACCCAAGGGCGTACTGCACACCACCGGCGGCTACCTGCTGGGCGCCACCCTGAGCTTCAAGTACCTGTTCGACTATCACGAGGGCCAGGTCTTCTGGTGCACTGCCGATGTCGGCTGGGTCACCGGCCACAGCTACATCGTCTACGGCCCCCTGGCCAATGGTGCCACCACCCTGATGTTCGAAGGGGTACCGAGCTATCCCGATGCCAGTCGCCTCTGGCAGGTGGTGGACAAGCACCAGGTCAACATCTTCTATACCGCCCCCACCGCCCTGCGCGCCCTGATGCGCGAAGGCGACGGCCCGGTGCAGCGCACCTCGCGCCAGAGCCTGCAACTGCTGGGCAGTGTCGGCGAGCCGATCAACCCCGAGGCCTGGGAGTGGTATCACCGGGTGGTGGGCGAAGGGCGTTGCCCCATCGTCGACACCTGGTGGCAGACCGAGACCGGCAGCATCCTCATCGCTCCGCCACCCGGCGCCCTGGCGCTGAAACCCGGCTCGGCCACCCTGCCCTTCTTTGGCGTCCAGCCGGTGCTGCTGGACGAACAGGGCAAGGAAATCGAGGGGCCCGGCAGCGGCGTACTGGCGATCAAGTCCAGCTGGCCAAGCCAGATCCGTACCGTCTATGGCGACCACCAGCGCCTGATCGACACCTATTTCAGTGCCTACCCGGGTTACTACTTCACCGGCGACGGAGCACGCCGGGACGAAGACGGCTACTACTGGATCACCGGACGGGTGGACGACGTGCTCAATGTCTCCGGTCATCGCATCGGCACCGCCGAGGTGGAGAGCGTGCTGACCGAGCATGCGGACGTGGCCGAGGCCGCCGTGGTCGGCTGCCCCCACGAGGTCAAGGGTCAGGCGGTCTATGCCTTCGTCACCACCAAGGGTGGAGTAACGCCGAGCGACGAGCTCAAGGCCCGCCTGCGCCAGCAGGTGGCCGACGAGATCGGCAGCTTCGCCAAGCCGGAATTCCTGCAGTGGGCACCTGCCCTGCCCAAGACCCGTTCCGGCAAGATCATGAGACGCATCCTGCGCAAGATCGCCTGCGACGAGCTGGACAGTCTGGGCGATACCTCGACGCTGGCCGATCCGTCGGTGGTCGACAGCCTGATCGACGCTCGCCTCAATCGCGCGCCCCAGGCCTGAACGGTGGCCCAAACAAAAGCCCCGCCTAGGCGGGGCTTTTTTCTGCGCGCAGCCTTAGTGGGCGGCTTGCATGCGGTGCTTCAGGTCACGCATGCGATCATGGGTCGCACGGGCCTTTTCCAGTTGGCTGCGCAGGTTGGCCTGGGCATCCGGGGTGGCGTGTTCGTTGACGGCACGCTCCAGCGCGTGCAGCAGGCGGTCTTCCTGCTCTTCCAGCTCGCTGACGTAGGTGACTTCTTCCTTTTCCTTGCTGGAAAAGGAGGTTTTGACGTCGGTGTAGTACTTGCGGAAGCTGCCGGCGAAGGTGCCTTGCTCGGCGGGCTTCTCACCCGCGGCCGATACCTGGCTGCTCAGGGCGCTGATGATCTCGGCCTTGCTCTGGGCGATCTCGGTAAACAGGGCCTTCAATTCGGGGTTCTTCACTTCGGTGAGGGCGTGCTCGTAGAAATTCTTGCCGTCACGGGCGATCTCGATCAGATCGTTGAGGGTTTCGGTCGTGTTGGTCATGGCAGTTCTCCGGGGCGAAGGAAAGGGGGGGTGATGGCAGCGAGCGGCGCCGCCATCGTGCCGGGTGTACCGAGCGTTCTTACTGAGCGGCTTTCAGCGCGTCAGCCGATACGGCCTTGACGCCCTTGATGGCCTTGGCTTCCTTGATCGCCAGGTCGCGCTGGGCTTCGGTCGCCACGGTGCCGGACAGGGACACGACACCCTTGTTGGTCTCGACCTTGATCGAGGTGCCCTTGATGTGTTCGTCGGCCAGGAAGGACGCCTTCACCTTGCTGGTGATCCAGGTATCGGATGCGGCTTCTTCGGTCTTGTCCATGGTGTTGTTGGCGGCCAGGGTCATATTCTGGCTGGTGGCAGCAAAGGCACCGCCGGCCAGCGGCAGGCTCAGTACGGAAGCGGTAACGGCAGCGAGGGCAAAAGTACCGAAAGTCTTTTTCATGAGATGACTCCTGTTTTCCTTGGTTGTACTGCGCCAGGTCCTGGTAGCAGCGACCTAGATGTAGAGCGCAACGGCCGCGCCGAATTCCAAGACTTGTTAAAGACGTTATTAATCAATGACTTATATAAAAAAGGCGTAGGCAGGAAGCGGGCAAAATGCAATTGGACGGTGGATAGGCCTGGTAATTTGCACGAGGTCAGACGACTCTTGAGCCTGGACCGGGAAGGGTGCCTGCCAGGGCACCCCGCCTGATAAAGTCGGACTGATGAAAAAGATTTCCACGTGACCAGGCCAGAACTGCCATCCCTTTATCCGGTCAAAACCCAATTGAACCCGACACCTGCGATCGGGCCTTGAGGATCCGGCATGCGGCCTCTCTCTCCTGCGCGCATTGCCCTGGTTTATCTGCTGCTGAGCGCCCTCTGGGTGATCGGCAGCGACGGGCTGCTGTATCTGCTGCTCAGCGATCAGGACAGTGTCCATCTGTGGCACACCCTGAAGGGCCTGGCCTTCATGAGCTTGCTGTCGCTGGTGCTCTATGGATTGCTGCGGCGCCAGGCCAGCTATCGCGAAGGCTTCATCGACGAACTGCAGAACCAGCGCGCCACCCAGGATTTCGTCCAGCGCCTGACCAACACCGGCGACTGGCAGCTTACGTCCGATGGCCGCCTACTCTGCTCCGACCGCACCCTGGTGATGCTGCACCAGCCCAAGGGCAGCGATCCGCTGGACTTCGCCACCATCGCAGCCTGCGCCCGCGTCGATGACCGCGATCATGTGCACAGCATGCTCGAGCGCCTGCAGCACATGCAGGGCCCGCTGAATTTCTCCGCGCATTTCGCCGATGGCCAGGGCAGTTGGCGCTGGCTCAACTGGCAAAGCGACTTCGACGAAGCGGGCACCACCCGCGGCGCCCTGGTCGACATCACCAGCCACAAGCTGGCCGAGCAGGCGCTGCAGGACAGCCAGAGACGCTATCGCGAACTGGTCCAGCACCTGCCGCTGGTGGTCTTCGCCAGCGATCACCGTGGCCGCTGGCAGTTTCTCAATCCAGCCTGGGAAGCCCTGACCGGGCAACCCGCCGCCCAGCAACTCAACCATCCCCTGGATCAGGCCTTCCATCCCCAGGACGGTGCCCGCCTGCGCCAGCTGGTGGCCGATTTCGCCGCCGGTCAGCGCCTGCACTGGAATGGCGTGGTACGGCTGCGCCTGTCGGTGGAAAGCCATCGCTGGATGCAAATGGAGCTGCGCGCCGGTCTCGATGGCGAGATCCAAGGCACCCTCACCGACATCCATCACGACTACCAGGCGCAGCAGCTGCAACAGGCCCGCAGCGACGTCCTCGACGACCTGCTCACCGGCCTGCCGCTGGCGGAGATCCAGCAGGGCATCGCGCTGCGGCTGGAGCGGATCTATCCGGAGATGCGCGTCGCCCTGTTGCTGGACGACCAGGGCGAGCATCTGCGGGTCGCCGCCGCGCCGAGCCTGCCGCCCGCCTTCCAGGCGGCGCTGGAGGGCGTGCCGCGCAGCCGCCACGACCAGGGCTGCTGCAGTGCCGTCACCACCAACGCCCCGGTGTTCACCATCGACGTCGAACTGGATCCGGCCTGGCAGCCGCTGCTCCCGGCCACCCAGGCGGCAGGCATTCGTGGCGCCTGGGCCCTGCCCCTGCAGGACGAGCAGCAGCGCGCCGTGGGCGCCCTGGGCATCTACTACGGGGAGGCGCGGCTGCCCGAGACGGAAACCCAGGCGCTGATCACCGAATTCACCCGCCTGGCGGTGCTGGCCATCCGGCAACAGCGCGTGGTCCAGGCGCAGCGCGCGAGCGAGGCGCGTTACCGTGGCATCTTCGAGCAGGCTTACACCGGCATCATGCTCAGTGACCTGGAGGGTCGCTGGCTGAGCGCCAACCACCACTTCTGCCAGATGCTCGGCTACTCGCAACCGGAATTGCTGCAGAAGGACACCGCCTCGGTGACCCATCCAGACGAGCGCGCCCTGGGCGCCACCCTGCGCAAACAACTGGTCGACACCGGCCAGGACCGCTACACCCTGGAAAAACGCTATCTGCATCGCAATGGCCAGCCGGTCTGGGCCAACGTCACCACCCGCCTGATCCGCGACGACCAGGGGGTGCCCCAGTACTTCATCAGCACCGCCCAGGACATCACCCTGCGCAAGCAGCAGGAAGAGAGCCTGCGCCAGGCCGCGGCGATGTTCCAGAACAGTCGCGACGGCCTGCTGCTGCTCGACGAGCGCCGCTGGATACTGGCGGTGAATCCGGCCTTCGCCCGCCTGCTGGGCGCCCATGAAGGCACCCTGCTCGGCCAGCGCCTGGGATTGCCTGGCGGCGGTCGCCAGGACCAGCGCTTCTATCGCGAGCTCTGGCGCACGGTGCGCCGCGAGGGTCGCTGGGAGGGCGAACTACTCTGGCCGCGCCTCGACGGCAATACCTTTCCGGCCTGGACCACCATCGATACCCTCTACCCCCGGGAAACCCGGCAATACACGGTCACCGTCAGCGATACCACACGCCTGCGGGAAAGCGAGGCGCGCCTGAGTCACCTGGCGCATCACGATCCCCTGACCGACCTGCCCAATCGCCTGCTGGCGCGCACCCATCTGGAACACGCCCTGGCCCTGGCCGAGCCCCAGGAATACCTGGTCGCCGTGCTGATCCTCGACTTCGATCACTTCCGCACGGTCAACGAGAGCCATGGCCATGCCCTGGGTGACGAACTGCTGGTGGAATTCGCCGCCCGCCTGCGCGCCTTGCTCAGCGAAGACATCACCCTGGCGCGCATCGGTGGCGACGAGTACTTGGTCATCATCGAGCGGCTAGACCGGCCCGAATTCGCCGCCCAGATCGCCCAGGCCATGCTCGGCAAGCTGGAGCAGCCCTTCCATCTCGGCGAGCACGACATCTATCTCAACGCCAGCATCGGCATCAGCCTCTTTCCCGACGATGGCGCCACCGCCGATGACCTCATCCGCAATGCCGACACCGCCATGCACCAGGCCAAGGACCAGGGTCGCGACACCTTCCGCTTCTATACCCAGGCCCTCACCGAACAGTCGCGGCGACGGCTGAATCTGGAATCGCGGCTGCGCACGGCGCTCAAGCGCGGTGATTTCGTCCTCTACTACCAGCCGCTGATGAGCGTCAGCACGGCCCAGACCCTTGGCGTGGAAGCCCTGGTGCGCTGGCGCGATCCGGAGCTAGGACTCATCCCGCCCACCGAATTCATTCCGCTGGCCGAAGAGACCGGACTCATCGTGCCGCTGGGGGACTGGATCATCGAGACCGCCTGCCAGCAGATGCACAGCTGGCTTGCCCAGGGACTGGAACTGGAAACCCTGGCGATCAACATCTCGCCCCGGCAATTCGCCAAGCGCGATCTGGCCAGCACCATTTCCCGCGCCCTGGCGCGCAGTCGCCTGCCGGCCGAGAAGCTGGAACTGGAGATCACCGAAGGCACGCTGATGGACAATGTCGAGGAGGCACTGCTGTCCCTGGCCACCCTCAAGACCCTGGGGGTGCGCATCGCGGTGGACGACTTCGGCACCGGCTATTCCTCGCTGGCCTACCTGCGGCGCTTCCCGCTGGACAAGCTCAAGATCGACCAGAGCTTCATGCACGAATTGCGCAGCGACAGCGGCACCCACAGCAGCCAGGCGATCGCCGCGGCCATCGTCGCCCTCGGCCAGGGGCTGGATCTGGACGTCCTGGCCGAAGGGGTGGAAACCACCGAGCAGTGGGACATCCTGCGCAAGCTGGGCTGCCAGCAATGCCAGGGCTTCCTGTTCAGTCCGCCGCTGCCGCCGGAAGAGTTCGAGGCCTGGTATGCCGAACGGCAGAAGGCGCGCGCCTAGCGCCCGGCCGACGAGTGTCACTGTTCTGCAATCAAAACCGCTCTAGACTCGGGTTTCCACTTTTCGTCTGTCCCCGAGGGTTTCAGCATGAAGATCGTGGTTCGCCCCCTGCGCAAGTCCACCACCAGTGCCTGGCAGGTCTGCATCGACAAGCAGGCCATCACCTTTCTCAGCGAAGCCGACGCCCGCAGCTACGTGGCCACGCTGGAGGCGCGCATCGCCGCGCCCCATGCGTTGCCGCTGCGCGAGGCGACCACGGGCATGGCCGCACCGCTCTAGGCCGGCAGCCGCCTAACCGTCCGTCTTCCGGATCGCCCTGGCACCGCCCGCGCAGCGGCAGCCCAGGGCGGTTCACGGCTGTTCCTGCGCGGACGATTGGCTAGCCAGCTATCGAAAATGTAACTTTTGCGGCGTCCGCCCCATCCTACCCCTAGGCCCTGCGTTCGCAGGGGCTCGCTGTCTGATGGATCTGGAACGCCCATGCTCGAACTCGCTGCTGCCTTCATCTGCTTCACCTCGCTGCTCACCTACCTCAATTATCGCTTCGTCGGCTTGCCACCGACCATCGGCGTCATGGTCATCGCGCTGATCTTCTCGGTCGGCCTGCAGAGTCTGTCCTGGCTGGGCTTTCCCGGTCTGGAACACCGCATCGGCGAATTGCTCGGGCAGATCGACTTCAACGACCTGCTGATGAACTGGATGCTCGGCTTCCTGCTGTTCGCCGGCGCCCTGCACGTCAATCTCAAGGACCTGCGCGACTACAGGTGGGCCATCGGCGGCCTGGCGACCCTCGGGGTGATCATCTCGACGGTGCTGATCGGCTATCTCAGCCACTGGATCTTCGGTTGGCTGGGCTGGCACGTCGACATTCTCTACTGCCTGATCTTCGGCGCCCTGATCTCCCCGACCGATCCCATCGCCGTACTCGGCATCCTGCGCTCGGCCGGCGCGCCCAAGTCGTTGGAAACCACCATCGTCGGCGAGGCGCTGTTCAATGACGGCGTGGCCGTGGTGGTCTATTCGGTGCTGCTGGGGGTGATCCAGCTGGGCGAGGCGCCGACGGTCAACGCGGCGCTCTGGCTGTTCCTGGAGGAAGCGGGCGGCGGCATCCTGTTCGGCCTGCTGATCGGCTTCGTCTGCTATTGGATGATGCTGAGCATCGAGCAGCACCAGATCGAGGTGATGCTGTCGCTGGCCCTGGTGATCGGCGGCTCGACCCTGGCCAGCCACCTGCACGTCTCGGGTCCCATCGCCATGGTGGTGGCCGGCCTGATCATCGGCAACCTGGGGCGAACCAAGGCGATGAACGACTTCACCCGGCGTTATCTGGACGGCTTCTGGGAGTTGATCGACGAGATCCTCAACGCCCTGCTGTTCGCCCTGATCGGCATGGAGCTGCTGGTATTACCCTTCAGCTGGAACCACCTGGGCGCGGCGCTGCTGGTGACCCTGGCGATCCTCTTCGCACGCTGGATCAGCGTGGCGCCGGTGGTGCTGCTCAGCCCGCACTGGCGAAACATGACCCGCGGCACGGCGCGCATCCTCACCTGGGGCGCCCTGCGCGGCGGTGTCTCCGTGGCCCTGGCGCTGAGTCTGCCGGCCGGTCCGGAACGGGATCTGATCCTGGCCCTGACCTATATCGTGGTGCTGGTTTCCATCCTCGGCCAGGGCCTGACCATTGGCCGGGTGGTCAAGAGCGTCACCGGTGGCACCCCGGTCGCACGCGACGAACACCACTAAACCCCTGAAAAGCAAGAACCCCGCCGTGGCGGGGTTCTCTGCACAACAGCCGAGCGATCAGCGCGGCAGATTGCGGCCGGAGAAGATCTCGCGCATCTCGTGCTTGAGACGCTGGGTGATCTGCTGGCGCTGTTCGGACGAGAGGCTGCGGGAGGCGTCGCCGAACAGGTAGTTGTCCAGTTCGAATTCCTTGAGCAGCATCTTGGTGTGGAACAGGTTGTCCTGGTACACGTTTACGTCGGTCATCTGGTAGGCCGCGCGGGTGTCCTCGGACAGGTAGTTCTGGATCGAATTGATCTCGTGGTCGATGAAGTGCTTGCGCCCTTCGATGTCGCGGGTGAAGCCGCGCACCCGGTAGTCCACGGTGACGATGTCCGAGTCGAACTGGTGGATCAGGTAGTTCAGGGCCTTGAGCGGGGAGATCACGCCACAAGTGGAGACGTCGATGTCGACGCGGAAGGTGGCGATGCCGTCGTCCGGATGGATCTCCGGATAGGTGTGCACCGTGATGTGGCTCTTGTCCAGGTGGCCGAGAATGGTCTCGCGCAGCGGACCGGGCGACTCCTCGATCTGGCTCTCAGTCGGCTCGACCGGTTGCTCGGAGATCAGGATGGTCACGCTGGCGCCCTGGGGATCGTAATCCTGGCGGGCGATATTGAGGATGTTGGCCCCGATGATATCGACCACGTCGGTCAGGATCTGGGTCAGACGCTCGGCGTCGTATTCCTCGTCGATGTACTGGACATAGGCCTGTTGATCTTCCGACGTCTCGGCGTAGCAGATGTCGTAGATGTTGAAGCTCAAGGTCTTGGTCAGGTTGTTGAAACCATGAAGCCTGAGTTTGCTTTTCACGGTGGTAAAGCTCCCGTCGTGCGGTCTCTGACCGCGGTCCTGAGTGCCCGTCAGTTGCGGATTGCGCAAGCTGCGTAGGGCGGCGAACACCTCTTCGCGATGGCGATTGGCTGTACTTGTCGGGGGCATGCCCCTTAAGAGCGGCGCATTATGCAGATCGGCAGCGGCTGGGGCCAGAGTCTGCCGGGCTCAGGTGATGAATTGATGTCGGCGGGAAGGAGTGAAGCGGAAGGCGACGCCCGCACGGGCATCGCCTGCAGGCGCATCAGGCGAGTTCGACGAGTTCGTAGCTGTGCGTGATCTCGACGCCGGCCCGACCGAGCATGATGGAGGCCGAGCAGTACTTTTCCGCCGACAGCTCGATGGCGCGCTTGACCTGGGCTTCCTTGAGCCCGCGGCCCTTGACCACGAACTTCAGGTGGATACGGGTGAACACCTTGGGCTCGGTGTCGGCGCGGTCGGCCTCGAGGAAGGCCTCGCAGCTTTCCACCGGTTGCCGCGCCTTGCGCAGGATGCTGACCACGTCGTAGCTGGCGCAGCCGCCCAGGCCGATCAGCACGGTTTCCATCGGCCGCACGCCGAGGTTGCGACCACCGCTTTCCGGCGGGCCGTCCATGACCACCACGTGGCCGCTGCCGGATTCACCGAGGAACATGGCCTCGCCTGCCCACTGGATGCGCGCTTTCATCGCTCTCGTCCTACTTATATATGCAAATGGTGATCAGCTTAACATGCTGGATGGCGTAAACTGGTGCGCAGTGAAGGGTTATTCAGCTCGCATTTAAGCTGCGCATGTTCTTATCCGGTCTTTGAATTGGAACCGGCGCAGCCTGTGCATGCACCGGTTCGGACATCGGTGCCCCCGACTCAGGTTAGCTTTCAACCTCAGGAATCAGCATGGCCGCTATCATCCCACCCGCGAAGTTACAGCACATCGACAAGCTGCTAGCGCACTGCTCGCGTCGCCGCTACACGGCAAAAACCACCATCATCTACGCTGGCGACAACAGCGAAAGCCTGTTCTTCATCCTCAAGGGTTCGGTGACCATCCTCATCGAAGACGATGAAGGCCGCGAAATGATCATCGCCTATCTTAATGCCGGGGACTTCTTCGGCGAGATGGGGCTGTTCTCCAAGGAAGGCAGCGAGCCCGAGCGCAGCGCCTGGGTGCGTGCCCGTACCGAGTGCGAAGTCGCCGAGATCAGCTACGGCCAGTTCCGCGAACTGAGCCAGCAGGACCCGGACATGCTGTTCTCCCTCGGTCGCCAGATGGCCGAGCGCCTGCGCCAGACCACCCGCAAGGTCGGCGACCTGGCCTTCCTCGACGTCACCGGTCGCGTGGCCCGCACCCTGCTCGACCTGTGCAAGCAGCCCGACGCCATGACCCACCCGGATGGCATGCAGATCAAGATCACCCGTCAGGAGATCGGCCGCATCGTCGGTTGCTCCCGCGAGATGGTCGGTCGCGTACTGAAGTCCCTCGAAGAGCAGGGTCTGGTCCACGTCAAGGGCAAGACCATGGTGGTGTTCGGCACCCGCTGAGCCCGCCCGGCACGCCCCTGCCAGCAGGCGGGGGCCGCTCCCCCCGCCCGTCAGGGCTTCAGCTCTCGACCCTCGGCTGGACCTTGGTCACCCGCACCGTGGCCTTCTCGTCGACGGTCTTCTCGCCATTGCCCTTGGCTTTGGGCTCGCCTACGACGAAGTGGAATTCTTCGCCGTGCTTGACCGCGCCATAGAGCACCGCCTTCTCGATCAGCTCGGTACCGCGCAGATGCCGCAGCATCAGCGGATCGCAACGCAGATCGCGATAGAGCGCCAGGCACAGCAGCGCCATCACCACCACGAAGGGCAGCGCGACCACAATAGTCAGATTCTGCAGGCCATTGAGCGCAGCACCCGGATTGCCCGGGTCGCCGATGGCCAGCATGATCGCCGCCACCGCGCCGGTGAGGGCGCCCCAGAAGATCACCGTGCGCCGTGACGGCTCGGTGGTGCCGCGCTCGGACAGGGTGCCCATCACCAGGGACGCGGCGTCGGCGCCGGACACGAA
This sequence comes from Pseudomonas sp. AS2.8, assembly GCF_014190935.1. NCBI lineage: Bacteria > Pseudomonadati > Pseudomonadota > Gammaproteobacteria > Pseudomonadales > Pseudomonadaceae > Pseudomonas > Pseudomonas sp. AS2.8. The sequence goes on along the minus strand of NZ_JACHVV010000003.1, from coordinate 872,551 downwards.
GAATATCGCCACCAGCACCATCACCAGCACCGAGGTCACCGAGACCCAGGGATAGCTGGCCAGCAGGTCGTAGAGGGCGAAGTTGCTGTTCACCGCGCCGTCGACCAGGGTGAAGGCGCCCAGGCGCATGGCGTCGATGGCCGCGCCGCCGAAGATCACGAACCAGACCACGCTGACCAGACTCGGCACCAGCAGCACCCCGGTGACGAACTGGCGGATGGTGCGACCGCGACTGATGCGGGCGATGAACATGCCGACGAAGGGCGTCCAGGAAATCCACCAGGCCCAGTAGAACACTGTCCAGCTGGACAGCCAGTTGCCCATGGCCTCGCCACCGCTGGCGCTGGTGCGCGCCATCATTTCCGGCAGGAGGTCGATGTAGTCGCCGATGGCGGTGGGTAGCAGATTGAGCATCAGCAGGGTCGGACCGGCGACGAAGACGAACAGGGCCAGGGCCACCGCCAGCACCATGTTGGTGTTGGACAGCCACTGGATGCCCTTCTCGACCCCGGGCACCGCGGAGATGACGAAGGCCACCGTCAGCACCGTGATGATGCTGATGTAGAGCATCTTTCCGGGTTGCTCGATCCAGCCGTTGTGTTCGAGTCCGCCGGCGATCTGCAGCGCGCCCAGACCAAGGGAGGCCGCCGAACCGAACAGGGTGGCGAAGATCGCCATCATGTCGATGACGCGGCCGAGCGGGCCATTGGCGTGTTCGCCGATCAGCGGGCGAAAGGCCACCGAAATCAGCTGGCTGCGACCGCGCCGATAGGTGCCATAGGCGATGGCCAGCCCAACCACGGCATAGATGGCCCAGGGATGCAGGGTCCAGTGGAACAGCGTGGTGGCCATGGCCACCTGCAGGGCGGCGCTGCTCTGCCCCGCGGCGCCACCGGGCGGCGGATTGAGATAGTGCGACAGCGGCTCGGCGACGCCAAAAAACATCAGCCCGATACCCATGCCGGCGCTGAACATCATCGCCACCCAGGAGAGGGTGCGGAATTCCGGTTGTTCGTCGTCGCGCCCCAGGGGGATCCGCCCATAGCGACTGGCGGCCAGCCAGATGACGAAGACCACGAAGCCGGTGGAGGTGAGCACGAACAGCCAGCCGAAGTGGGTGATCACCCAGCCCTGGGCGGTCGAGGCGCTGCTGGCCAGACTGGCCTGGCTGACGAAGCCCCAGATCACGAAGGCCAGCGCGGCGATGCTGGTGACGCCGAAGACCACCCAGTCGGTGGTGCCGGCGAGTCGCCGATCCCGTCGCGACTCCTCGGTGCGGGAGGGATCGGTGACGCTGATATCAAGTGTTTCGCTTTTTTCTTCCGTTGCCATGGTGCTTGCTTGCCCTGGTTATGGATGGCCTGGTGCGGCGGAGCGTTGGCTCGTCCTGCGACAGCCAGCCGTCTCCACGCCTCGCCACGGTTCAGCGAGTTGGAGGCCATTAACCGGGTTTATTCCCATGGAAACAAAGCCCTGCGTCGGCAGCGGGCACACGGAGGTCGTTCCCGCCGCCCGGGGTGGGCGCGAGTCGACCTGGATCACCCTGCACAAAGAAAAAAGCCCCGAGGTTATCCCCGGGGCCTTGGGCGAACGACCGACGCCTCAGGCGTCTCTGAGCGGGAAGCGGCGATCCGGGAAGAACAGACGCTGCAGTTCCTGCCCCGGTTCGTCGGCGCGCATGAAGGCTTCGCCGACCAGGAAGGCACGCACCTCGTTGGTTTCCATCAGCTCCACGTCGGCGCGGTTGAGGATGCCGCTCTCGGTGATCACCAGGCGATCCTGGGGGATGCGCGGCAGGAGATCGAGGGTGGCTTCCAGGCTGACCTCGAAGGTGTGCAGGTTGCGGTTGTTGACCCCCACCAGCGGGGTATCCAGCACCGTCAGGGCGCGCTCCAGCTCGGCGCCGTCATGCACCTCGACCAGCACGTCCAGGCCGACGTCCTTGGCCGTGGCGGCCAGTTCGCCCATCAGGCCGTCGTCCAGCGCGGCGACGATCAGCAGGATGCAATCGGCGCCGATGGCCCGGGCTTCCACCACCTGGATGGGATCGACGAGGAAGTCCTTGCGGATCACCGGCAGCTGGCAGGCGGCGCGCGCCTGCTGCAGATAGGCGTTGCCACCCTGGAAGAAGTCCACGTCGGTGAGCACGCTCAGGCAGGTGGCGCCGCCCAAGGCATAGCTGTGGGCGATCTCGGCCGGCACGAAGTGTTCACGGATCACGCCCTTGCTCGGCGAAGCCTTCTTCACCTCGGCGATGATCGCTGCCTCCTTGCGCGCCACCTGGGCCTGCAGGGCACGGGCGAAGCCGCGCGGAGCATCGGCGGCACGGGCCTGGGCCTCGAGTTCGGCCAGGCTGGTCCGGGCCTTGAGCTGGGCGATCTCCTCGGCCTTGCGGGCCAGGATCTTCTGCAACACGGTTGGCACACTCACGGGCGACCCTCCTCGCGATAGACGGATGTGAAATGGGCGAGCTCGTCCAGCTTTTCCCGGGCCAGGCCGCTGTAGAGCGCGTCGTGGGCCAAGAGTACCCCTTCATGCAGGCTCTGGGCGAGATCCGCGGCGTAGAGCGCCGCGCCGGCGTTGAGCACGATCATGTCGGCGGCCTTTTGCCCGGCTTCGGTCTTGCGCCGGCCGAGGGCGTCGCGGATCAGCGCCAGCGAGGCCTCGGGGCCGTCCACGGTGAGGCCGACCAGGGTCTGGCTCTTGATGCCCAGATCCTCCGGCAGCACCTGGTATTCGCTGATGCTGCCGTCCTTGAGTTCGGCGACCTGGGTCGCCGCGGCCAGGCTGAATTCGTCCAGGCCGTCGCGGGAGTGCACCACCAGCACGTGGTGGCTGCCCAGGCGCTGCAGCACCTCGGCCAGCGGTCGGCACAGCGCGGCGCTGAACACCCCGACCACCTGGTGCCGGACACCGGCCGGATTGGTCAGGGGACCGAGCATGTTGAACAGGGTGCGCAGCCCCAGGGAGCGGCGCGGCCCGGCGGCGTGACGCATGGCGCTGTGGTGCGACTGGGCGAACATGAAGCCGACGCCCACCTGCTCGACGCAGCGGGCGATCTGCGCCGGAGTCAGCTCCAGGTAGATGCCGGCGGCCTCCAGCAGATCGGCGCTGCCGCTCTTGCCGGACACCGCGCGATTGCCGTGCTTGGCGACCTTGCCGCCCGCCGCCGCGACCACGAACACCGAGGCCGAGGAGACGTTGAAGATATTGGCGCCATCGCCGCCGGTGCCCACCACGTCGACCACGTGATCGAGGGTCGGCAGCACCACCGGGGTGGCCAGTTCGCGCATCACGCTGACCGCGCCGCAGATCTCGTCGATGGTCTCGCTCTTGATGCGCATGCCCATGAGGAAGGCACCGATCTGCGCCTCGTCGGCGCCACCGGTCATGATCTGGCGCATCACCGCCTGCATCTCGGCCACGTTGAGGTCGAGTTGTCCGCTGATGCGATTCAGGGCCTGCTTGATGTCCATCTAGCGTCGCCCTCCCTGCTGCTGGAGAAAGTTGGCCAGCAGGTCATGGCCATGCTCGGTAAGGATGGACTCGGGATGGAACTGCACCCCCTCGATCATGAACTCGCGATGCCGCAGCCCCATGATCTCGTCCATGCTGCCGTCCGGGTGCTGGGTCCAGGCAGTGATCTCCAGACACTCGGGCAGGGTCTCGCGCTTGACCACCAGCGAGTGGTAGCGGGTCACGGTGAAGGGATTGGGCAGGCCGGCGAAGACGCCTTCGCCGTTGTGGTAGACCGGACTGGTCTTGCCGTGCATCGGCTCGCGCGCCCGCACCACCTCGCCGCCAAAGGCCTGGCCCAGGCTCTGGTGCCCCAGGCAGACGCCTAGCACCGGCAGCTTGCCGGCGAAGCGCTCCAGGGTGGCCAGGGAGATGCCCGCCTCGTTGGGCGTGCAGGGACCGGGAGAGACGACGACGCGTTCCGGCGCCATATCCTCGAGGGCCTCGACCGGCACCTCGTCGTTGCGCACCACCTTGACTTCGGCCCCTAGCTCACCCAGGTACTGCACCAAGTTGTAGGTGAAGGAATCGTAGTTATCGAGCATCAGCAACATGGTGGATTCCTCAGACGGACTGTTCGGCAAGGGTGACGGCGCGGAACATGGCGCGACGCTTGTTGAGGGTCTCCTCCCACTCCGCCGCCGGCTGGGAGTCGGCGACGATGCCGCCGCCCGCCTGCACGTGCAGTTCGCCGTCCTTGATCACCGCGGTGCGGATGGCGATGGCGGTGTCCATGTTGCCGTTCCAGGCCAGGTAACCCACGGCGCCGCCGTAGATGCCCCGCTTGACCGGTTCCAGTTCGTCGATGATCTCCATGGCACGGATCTTCGGCGCCCCGGACAAGGTGCCGGCCGGCAGGATGGCGCGTAGGGCGTCCATGGCGCTCAGCTCGGGCTTGAGCCGACCGGTGACGTTGCTGACGATGTGCATGACATTGGAATAACGCTCGATGACCATCTTTTCGGTCAGGGTCACGCTGCCGATGGTGGAGACCCGGCCCACGTCATTGCGGCCCAGGTCGATCAGCATCAGGTGCTCGGCCAGTTCCTTGGCATCGGCCAGCAGATCGCGTTCCAGCGCCAGATCGGCTTCTTCGGTGGCGCCACGCGGGCGGGTCCCGGCGATGGGGCGCACGGTGATCTCGCCGTCCTCCACCCGCACCAGCACCTCGGGCGAACTGCCCACCACATGGAAGTCGCCGAAGTTGAAGAAATACATGTAGGGCGTGGGGTTGAAGCAGCGCAGCGCCCGATAGAGGTCGATGGGCGCCGCCTGGAAATCGATGGTCATGCGCTGCGAGGGCACCACCTGCATGCAGTCGCCGGCCAGGATGTAGTCCTTGATCCGCTCCACGGCGTTTTCATAGTCGGCACGGCTGTAGCTGGAGCGAAAGGCCGGCTCGCTGCCGCTGCCCACTGCGGCGAAATCCAGGCCCAGGCGGGGAGCGATGGGCTGGCGAATGCGCTCGCGCAGCGTCGCGAGTCGAGCCTGGCCCTGTTCATAGGCATCCGGCTGGCTCGGATCGACAAGCACGATGCAGTGCAGCTTGCCGGCGAGGTTGTCAAAGACTACCACCTCGTCCGAGACCATCAGCAGGATGTCCGGGGTGCCCAGCGGATCGGGATTGGGACTGGCGCCCAGGCGCTTCTCGACATAGCGCACGCAGTCATAGCCGAAGTAGCCCACCAGACCGCCATCGAACTTGGGCAGGTTGGGCACCGCCGGCACGTGATAGCGGGTCTTGAAGGCCTCGACGAAAGCCAGCGGATCCTCGACGGTGCAGGCTTCGAGCTGCTGCTCGCCCTCGTGCACGGTCACCTCATAGCCATGCACGCGCAGCAGCGTCCGGCACGGCAGACCAATGATCGAATAACGCCCCCATTTCTCGCCGCCCTGCACCGATTCCAGCAAATAGGAGTTGGGCGCATCGGCCAGCTTGAGATAGAGGGACAGCGGGGTGTCGAAGTCGGCCAGGGTTTCGAAGGCCAGGGGAATGCGGTTATAGCCTTGAGCGGCCAGGCGCAGAAAATCGTCGCGGGTCATGATCAGCCTCGTGGCGAGGAAAACGAAAGGTCGGGTGCACAGCGCGCCGGTCAGATACCGGCAGGGACGAAATCAGGCGCGCCAGCGCCAACGGGCCAGGGCCTTGATGACTTTCATCCATGCTCGCGAGGAGCCTGTGCGGGTGACCACCACGATGCGATCTCTTGCTCTTGAGGCGGGGGTTGAAGGGCCACGTTAGCCTAGCCGGCGCGGCATGGCAACCGGCCGGCTACCTCGGCATGCTAGATGAACAGCTCGCGCAGATCGTCGACGACCAGATCCGGCTGCTCGCGGGCGATGGGCTCGCCATGGTTGTAGCCATAGCTCAGGGCCACGCAGCGCACCCTGGCGGCGCGGGCGGCGCGGATGTCGTTGCGCGAATCGCCGATGAACAGCGCCTGGCCGGCCGCCACGCCTGCCTGCTGCATGACCCACAGCAAGCCCGCCGGATCCGGCTTCTGCTGCGGCAGGGTATCGCCGCCGACGATCCAGTCGAAATCGCCCAGGCCCATGTCGGCCAAGAGCGGCGCGACGAAGCGCTCCGGCTTGTTGGTGATCACCGCCAGGCGCACGCCCAGGGTGCGCAGCAGCGCCAGGCTGTCCAGCACGCCGGGATAGACACGGGTCAGGGCGTGGCTGCCGTCATAGAGCGCCATGAACAGCGCCAGAGCCTCGTCGGCGGCGGCAGCGTCCACGGCGTCGTGCTGCATGTCATCGGCCAGGGCGCGACGCACCAGCACCCGGGCGCCGTTGCCAATCCACAGCCGCACCTTGTCCAGCCCCGCCGGCGCGCGGTCCAGGCGTACGAGCATGGCGTCCACGGCGGCGGCCAGGTCCGCCGCCGAATCCAACAGGGTGCCGTCGAGGTCGAACATCACCAGGGCGGGCGGATGCCCGCCACCGAGTCGCACCAGGGCGCTCATACCGAGCGGGCCTTGGCCAGTTCAGCACGCATCGCCTGGATCACCGCGGCATAGTCGGACTGGCCGAAGATGGCCGAGCCGGCGACGAAGGTATCGGCCCCGGCGCGGGCGATCTCGCCGATGTTCTTGACGTTAACCCCGCCATCGATCTCCAGCCGGATCGGCCGGCCGGAGGCGTCGATCAGGGCGCGCGCCTCGCGCAACTTGTCGAGAGTGCCGGGAATGAATTTCTGGCCGCCGAAGCCGGGGTTGACGCTCATCAGCAGCACCATGTCGATCTTGTCCAGGACGTACTTGAGGACATCCAGCGAGGTGGCCGGGTTGAACACCAGGCCGGCCCGGCAACCGCCGTCCTTGATCAGCTGCAGCGAGCGATCGATGTGCTCGGAGGCCTCGGGGTGGAAGGTGATGTCGGTGGCACCGGCTTCAATGAAGTCGCCGATGATGCGATCCACCGGCTTGACCATCAGGTGCACGTCGATGGGCGCGGTCACCCCGTAGTTGCGCAGCGCCCTGCAGACCATGGGGCCGATGGTGAGATTCGGCACATAGTGGTTGTCCATCACGTCGAAATGGACCATGTCGGCACCGGCGGCGAGGACCTTGTCGACCTCCTCGCCCAGGCGGGCGAAATCGGCGGACAGGATCGAGGGGGCGATGGCGAAGGGTTGCATGGGATAGCCTCGGCGAAGGTTAAGTGGCGGCATTGTAACGGAGATCCGTCTGCGGCTCGGGCGTTCCCGCTGCCCCGACGGCGCGAACGGCGGTAGGCTCGCCAGGGTCAACCGTGCCCTTGTCGAGGATTCCCGTCGATGTCGTCGTCCACCCTGCTGCCGCTCTGCCTTCTCCTGCTCGGCCTTGCCGCCCCGGTGCTCGCCGAAGAGCCACCCACCCCGGCCCCGGAAACGCCTGCGGCGCCGGCAACCGTGGCCCCGGCGCTGGAGCGCAGTCAGGAGCAGCAGCAGGCGCTGATGCGGCAATTGCCCGCCGAGCAGCAGAAGACCCTGCAGGCCGGTGACGAGTCCTTTCTTGCCCTGCTGGTGCCTGCCGCCCGGGCCAAGGCCAACGGGACGGTGGTGCTGGTTCCGGGCGACGGCGAATCGGCCGATTGGCCCAATGTGGTGGCGCCCGTGCGCCAGCAGTTGCCCACCTTTGGCTGGCAGACCATCAGTCTGAGCCTGCCCGACCCCTATGACCCGGTGGTGGCGATCGAGCGCGATACCGCCCCGGCGGACACCGACGCCCAGGCCAACAGCGAGCAGACGGCACCGCCGGTGACCGGTAGCAGCGGCACGGCGCCCGCCGCCCCGACCCAGGCCGAAGCCGGCAGTGGCGAACCGGCCCAGGCGGCGGTCGCACCGGTCGATCCCGAGGCCGCGGCCAATGCCCAGGCCACCCGGGTGCTGGCGCGCATCGCCGCCGGCATCGACCTGGCCCTGCAGCAGGGCGCCAATTCTATCGTGCTGGTCGGGCACGGCACCGGCGCCTACTGGGCGGCGCGCTATCTGGCGGAAAAGGAGCCGGGCGAGGTCAAGCAGCTGGTGCTCATCGACGGTCGCGAGCCCCAGGGGCTGCCGCCGCGGCTGGACGCCACCATGGGCAAGACCGATCTGCAGATCGCCGACCTGGTGCACGCGCCCGGACCGGCCGCGCAGCGGCGCAAGGAGCGGGCGGCGCAAAAGGCCAACAAGGGCTATCGGCAGATCGACCTGCCGGTCATCCCGGGTGATCGCGCCGCGGAGCAGGAGCAGACCGTCCGCCGCCTGCGCGCCTGGCTGGACCGGCTGCCACCGGCCGCTAGCGGAAGCCCCGCCGCCTCTTGATCACCTGATAGGCGGCATGCAGCTCGGCGGTGCGCTGGGCCGCGGCATAGACCGCCGACTGGCCCGCCCCGGCGCCGGCCTTCTTGTCGGGGTGATGGCGCGAAAGCAGCCGCCGATAGGCCTGCTTGACCGTGGCGGCGTCGGCGTCATCGGTGACGCCAAGCAATTGCAGCGCCTTGCGATACTTCTCCTCGCTGTTGGGCTGGCGCGGCGCCGCCTGCACCGGCGGCTGCAGGGCCAGCACCTGGGCTTCGGCCAGGCCCATCGCCTGCCCCCAGCCGAGGATCTCGTCGCGATCGCCGGGGCGCACGCTGCCGCTGATCCAGACCATGCGCCAACAGGCGCGCAGGATGCCCTCGCTGCGTTCGCTGAGGCGCTGCAGGTCGGCCGTCGACGGCAGGGTGCCGCCCTTGCCCTGCTCGAAGGCGGCGATGGCCTTCTGGCGTTCGTCGGCGCCGAGCCCCAGACGCTCGATCTCGCCTTCGGCCTGGCGGATATGGGCGGTCAGCACCCGCCCGCCACGCTTGGCCAGCCGGCCAAGCATCTGGAATTGCGCCTGGTGCTCGAAGCGTCCGGGGCGGCCCTGCCAGCGCGCCTTCCAGCCCGCCAGGGAGGTCAATCCCAACTGGCGCTCGCCGGCATGGGCGAGCAGCGCCACCAGCAGTGCGCCAGGAATGCTGGCCACGGCCCAGCCGGCCAGGAAGCCCAGCACCGTCAGCGGCCAGAACCAGATCTTCAAGAAGCCGTCCCGAACAGCCGCTCCGCTTCCGCCAGGCGCTCCAGGGTGCCCACGTCCACCCAGCGACCGTCCAGCCGCTGGCCCGAGACCTGTCCGGCGGCAATGGCGGGTCGCAACACGTCCACCAGCTTGAAGGCCCCGGCCGTGCGCGCGGCGAACAGCTGCGGATGCAGCACGGCGATGCCGCTGTAGGTGAGCCTCTCCGGGGCATCCAGGGTGATTCGCCCGTCCACCAGGCCGAAGTCGCCGCCCGGGTGATGCAGCGGATTGTCGACCAGTACCAGGTGCGCCAGGCAACCGGCCGGCAAGGCCAGGGTGCCAAAGGCGAAATCGGTGCGGATATCGCCGTTGACCAGCACGAAGGGCGCGCTGCCCAGCAGCGGCAACGCACGGAAGATGCCGCCTCCGGTCTCCAGCGGCTCACCTTCGGCAGAGAAGCGGATGGTGACGCCTAATTGGCTGCCATCGCCTAGGGCGGCTTCCAGCTTTGCCCCCAGCCAGGCGTGATTGATCACCAGCTCGGTGATGCCTGCCGCCGCCAGCGCCCGGATGTGATGCTCGATCAGCGGCCGGCCGTTCACCTCGATCAGCGGCTTGGGCAGGCTCAGCGTCAGCGGTCGCATCCGCTCGCCCTTGCCCGCCGCCAGGATCATGGCCTTCATGCCTCGACCCGCTCGGCGTGCAGCTCGTCGAGCAGGGCGCCGAGATCGGCCAGCTCCGGTCGGCGCGCCACCACGGTGCGGATGTAGGAGAGAAAGCGCGGAGTGTCGGCGACGTAGCGCGGCTTGCCGTCGCGATGCCAGATGCGGGCGAAGATGCCCATCACCTTGAGGTGGCGCTGCACGCCCATCAGATCCGACGCCCGCTGGAAATCGGCGAACTCGGCCTGCACCGGAATGCCGGCGGCCCGCGCCTGCTCCCAGTAGCCCAGCAGCCAGCGCTGCACCAGCGGCTCGGGCCAGCTGAGGAAGGCATCCTTGAACAGGCTGGTGATGTCGTAGGTCACCGGCCCGATGACCGCATCCTGGAAGTCCAGCACACCCGGATTGGGCGTGCTCAGCATCAGGTTGCGCGGCATGAAGTCCCGGTGGACCAGCACCTGGGGTTGCGCCAGGGCGCTGTCGATCAGCACCGCGCAGATGGCCTGCCAGCGTTCGAGCTGACTGGCGCCGAGGGTCGTGTCCAGTTCGCGACCCACGTACCACTCCGGAAACAGACTCAACTCGCGGGCGAGCAGAGCCCTGTCGTAGAGCGGCAGACTGCCGTTCGTCGGCTGCCTGCCCTGGAAAGCCAGCAGGGCATCAATGGCCGCCTGGAAATAATCGTCGGCATTGGCCGCATTGATCACCTCCAGGTAGGTCAGGGTGCCGAGATCGCTCAGCAGCAGGAATCCCCGCTCCAGATCCTGAGCCAGGATGCGCGGTACATGGACCCCGGCCTCGGCCAGCAGCGCGGCCACCTGCACGAACGGACGGCAGTCCTCCTGCGGCGGCGGCGCATCCATCACGATCAGGCTGCGGCCCTCGCCCGCCCAGCGGAAATAACGGCGAAAGCTGGCATCGCTGCTGGCCGCGGTCAGGCTGCCCTCGGGCACCTCGCCCCAGGCCTGCTCCCGGAAAATTTCCGGTAGAACGGTGGTCAGCCAGTCTTCTATCTGGTTTAAGCGAACATCTTCAGTCATTTACAGCGGATCCCTCGGCCCTAGCCGATGCGCAGGTCATGTTTTATTATCCGCTATCTTTTTGAGCCCATCGAGAGGCCGCGGCCCCTTAATGGCCGGCGTGCAGGACGACTTTAAGGATGGCCGTGAAAACCCCCGCGTTTCGCAGAAAATTTCCCCTCTTGGTAACCGGCAGCCTGCTCGCCATGCAGCCCGTCACCGCCCTTATCGCCGCCCCCGCCGAGCAGTTCAGCTGTAGCGCCGGAGCCGGCGGTGGCTGGTCGTGCAACACCCAGGCACCGACCGCGGCCATTCCGCCCCGCCCCAGCAAGGGCGAGACCCAGGGCATCGCGGCGGAACCCGCCGCGCGCAAGGGTGACGATGCCGTGCTGGTGACTGAGAGCAAGGGCCGCGCGCTCAAGTCCCGCAGCGCCGACTACAGCCACCTGGACTGGGTCCCGCGCGATCAGTTGACCCCGGCCCAGCTGGCCGAGACCGGTCCCTACTGCAGCGGTGCCTATGTCGAGCCGCAGCGTCCGGGCATGTACGACGACACCCCGACCGCCAAGGCCCCGACCTACATCTCCGCCAAGGCCTCGCGCTACGAGCAGGAGCAGCAGGTCGCCACCCTGGCCGGTGACGTGGTGCTGCGCCAGGGCGGCATGCAGGTGGAATCCCAGGAAGCCAACCTGCACCAGCTGGAAAATCGCGGCGAGCTCAAGGGCAACGTCAAATTCCGCGACAACGGCTTGCTGATGGTCGGCGACAAGGCCGATCTGCAGCTGGACAACGGCCAGGTCCAGGTCGACAACGCCGAATTCGTCATGCACCAGAGCCGCGCCCGCGGCAGCGCGCTCTACGCCAAGCGCGGCGACGACGCCATCATCCGCCTCAAGGATGGCACCTACACCACCTGCGAACCGGGCAGCAACGCCTGGCAGGTCAAGGGCAACACCGTCACCCTGAACCCGGCCACGGGCCTCGGCTACGCGACCAACGCCACGCTGCGGGTCAAGGACATCCCGGTCCTCTATACGCCGTTCATCTATTTCCCGATCGACGACCGTCGGCAGTCCGGTTTCCTGGCGCCCTCGATCAGCACCTCCAGCGACACCGGCTTCGCGATCACCACGCCCTACTACTTCAACCTGGCGCCCAACTACGATGCCACCCTCTATCCGCGCTACATGGCCAAGCACGGCCTGCAGACCGAGGGCGACTTCCGCTACCTGACCCGCAGCAGCGAAGGCGAGGTCTACGGCTCCTACCTCAAGGACACCGACCCGGAGCACGAGGGCGAACCGGAAGCCACCGACAACCGCTGGCTGTACGGCTGGAAGAACCGCAGCGGCCTGGATTCGCGCCTGATGGCCGAGGTGGACTACACCCGCATCAGCGATCCCTACTACTTCCAGGACCTGGACACCGACCTCGGCATCAACAAGCCGACCTACGTCAACCAGCAAGGTCGCCTGACCTATCGCGGCGACACCTTCGTCGCCGGCCTCAACGCCCAGGCCTACCAGCTGGCCACGGTGTCCGACGTGACGCCCTACAACCGCCTGCCGCAGCTGACCCTGACCGGTGCCCTGCCCTACAACCCGGGCGGCCTGGACTTCACCTACGACACCGAGGCAGTGCGCTTCACCCGCAGCTTCGACGACAACACCTACTTCGACCTGGACGACAACGGCAACCGCACCAACGTGCGCAACCGCCCGGACGTCAACCTGTTCGGCCTGACCCGTGCCGAAGGCAATCGCTACCACGTCGAGCCGGGCATCGCCCGCCCGATGACCGCGTCCTGGGGTTTCCTGACGCCGTCGCTGCGCTATGCCTACACCCGCTACGATCTGGACCTGGACAGCACCGGCGAGAACGACCTGAACTCGCCGCTGGTCGGCGGTGGTCGTCGCGCCTCGGCCGGCTCCAGCGTGACCAGCTTCAACGACAGCCCGACCCGCTCGGTGCCGATCTTCAGCCTCGACAGCGGCCTCTACTTCGACCGCACCTCGAATCTGTTCGGCGAAGGCGGCAAGCAGACCCTGGAACCCCGCGCCAAGTACCTCTACGTACCCAACCGCGACCAGGACGATCTGCCGGTGTTCGATACCGGCGAATACACCTTCAGCTACAGCTCGCTATGGCGCGACAACCGCTTCACCGGTCGCGACCGCATCGGCGACGCCAACCAGCTGGCCCTGGGTGCCACCAGCCGCTTCATCGAGCCCAACGGCTTCGAGCGCGCCAACGTCAGCTTCGGCCAGCTGTTCTACTTCCGCGACCGCGAAGTGCAACTGCCCGGCCTGACCAAGGACGACCTGGCCTACGCCCGCAGCCTGGGGCAGAACATCGACAATCCCCAGGCCACCACCTCGCGCTCGCCCTATGCCCTCGCCGGCATGTATCGCTTCAACCGCGACTGGCGCGTGAACGGCGAATTCAACTGGGATCCGACCCTGCACCAGACGGACTCCGGCAGCGTCATGTTCCACTACCAGCCGGAAGCCGAGCCGGGCAAGATCCTCAACGTCGGCTATCGCTATCGTGACAACGTCCGGGTGTTCGATCCGAACTTCGGCCGCTTCACCTACAACAGCGACGACTACAAGGTCGACCAGCACGACATCTCCTTCATCTGGCCGATCGTGCCCCAGTGGTCCGCGATTGCCCGCTGGCAGTTCGACTACAACAAGAGCCGTACCCTCGAAGCCTTCGGTGGCTTCGAATACGACAACTGCTGCTGGAAGCTGCGCCTGATCAGCCGCTACTGGCTCAAGAGCGAAGACGACGTCTTCTACACCGCCCAGAGCTCCGAAGCCGATCGCGGGATCTTCCTGCAGATCGTGCTCAAGGGACTCGGCAACGTCTTCGGCGGCAAGACCGAAGGCTTCCTGGACAGAGGCATTCAAGGCTATCGTGAACGTGAAGACCAAGCTATGTAACGCCCTGCGCCCGCTCGCCCTGGGCGCGGCGCTCGCTCTCTCCCCTCTGGCTCAGGCTGCCGTGGTTCCGCTGGACAAGGTCGTGGCCATCGTCGACAACGACGTGGTCATGCAGAGCCAGCTCGATCAGCGACTCAACGAGGTCAAGCAGAACATCACCCGCCGCGGCGCCGCGGCGCCGCCGGAAAGCGAGCTGCGGCAGCAGGTGCTCGAACGGCTGATTCTGGAAGACATCCAGATGCAGTTGGCCGGGCGCATGGGCGTGAAGATCTCCGACGAGGAGCTCAACCAGGCCGTGGCCACCATCGCCCAGCGCAATGGCCTGAGCGTGGCCGAATTCCGCCAGGCCCTGTCCCGCGACGGTCTCTCCTACGACGCCGCCCGCGAGCAGGTCCGGCGCGAGATGATGATCAGCCGGGTGCGTCAGCGTCAGGTCGGTCAGCGCGTGCAGGTCACCCAGCAGGAGGTGCAGAACTTCCTCGCCTCGGACCTGGGCAAGCTGCAGCTGTCCGAAGAGTATCGCCTGGCCAACATCCTGATCCCGGTGGCGGACAACGCCGGCACCGCCGGTCTCGACGCTGCCGCGCGTCAGGCTCAGGACACCTACAACCAGCTGCGCCAGGGCGCCGACTTCAACCAGCTGGCCATCGCCCGCTCGGCCGGTGACAACGCCCTCGACGGCGGCGAGATCGGCTGGCGCAAGGCGGCCCAGCTGCCCCCGCCCTTCGATCGCCTGATCGGCAGTGTCGGCGTCGGCGGCATCACCCAGCCGGTGCGCGTCCCCGGCGGCTTCGTGATCCTCAAGGTGGAGGAGAAGCGCGGAGGCGAGGCCAGCATCGTCGACGAGGTGCACGTCCGGCACATCCTGCTCAAGCCCAATGCCGTGCGCAGCGATGCCGAGACCCAGCGCCTGGCTGCGCGTCTGCGCGAGCGCATCCAGAATGGCGAGAGCTTCGCCACCCTGGCCAAGAGCTTCTCGGAAGATCCGGGCTCGGCGCTCAATGGCGGCGACCTGGGCTGGATCAATCCGGAATCCCTGGTCCCGGAATTCCGCGAGGTGATGAACAATTCGCCGGTCAACCAGCTGTCGCAGCCGTTCCGCACCGCCTTCGGCTGGCACATCCTGGAAGTCCTGGGCCGTCGGGCCACCGACAACACCCAGCAGGCGCGCGAGCAGCAGGCGTTGAATCTCCTGCGTAGCCGCAAGTACGATCAGGAACTGCAGACCTGGTTGCGCCAGATCCGCGACGAAGCCTACGTCGAGATCAAGCAGTAACCCCAAGGCCGCAGGCACCCCCTGCGGCCTTCTTGTTTCCGGAGCCCGCCATGGCCCTGCGCTTCGCCCTGACCCCCGGTGAGCCCGCCGGTATCGGTCCCGACCTCTGTCTGCTGCTGGCCCGCGTGGCCCAGCCCCACGCCCTGATCGGCATCGCCAGCCGCGACCTCCTGGCCGCTCGCGCGATCGAGCTGGGACTCGCCATCGACCTCATCGACGTCGCCCCCTCGGCCTGGCCCGACCGCCCGGCACCCACCGGTGCGCTCTATGTCTGGGATACCCCGCTGGGTGCGCCGGTGGTGACCGGTCAGCTCGACACCACCAATGCCGCCTATGTCCTGGACACCCTGACCCGTGCCGGCCAGGGCTGCCTCGACGGCACCTTCGCCGGGATGATCACCGCGCCGGTGCACAAGGGCGTGATCAACGATGGCGGCGTGGCCTTCTCCGGCCACACCGAATTCCTCGCCGAGCTGACCCATACCCCCCAGGTGGTGATGCTGCTCGCCACTGCCGGCCTGAGAGTGGCCCTGGTCACCACCCATCTGCCACTGCGCGAGGTGGCCGATGCCATCGATCGCCAGACGCTGCTGGACGTGACCCGCATTCTGCATGGCGATCTGCAGCGCTACTTCGGCGTGGCCCGGCCGCGCATCCTGGTCTGCGGTCTCAATCCCCATGCCGGCGAAGGCGGTCACCTGGGCCGCGAAGAGATCGAGATCATCGAGCCGGCGCTGGACAGCCTGCGCGCCGAAGGCCTCGACCTCGTCGGGCCGCTGCCCGCCGACACCCTCTTCACGCCCAAGCACCTCGAGCACTGCGACGCGGTCCTGGCCATGTACCACGACCAGGGCCTGCCGGTGCTCAAGCACAAGGGTTTCGGCGCGGCGGTCAACGTGACCCTGGGCCTGCCGATCATCCGCACCTCGGTCGACCATGGCACCGCCCTCGACCTGGCCGGTAGCGGGCGCATCGATACCGGCAGTCTGAAGGTCGCCCTGGAAACCGCCTACAGCATGGCGGCCCATCGCCGTTCGGTGACCTAAGAGGCTATTCATAACCTCGCGAGCTAGAGACAAACAAGGCCTAGGCGGCCCCACGAAAAGCCCTGAGGAAGCGGATCGGACTCGCGGGCGAGTTTACGAATGGTAAATGAGCATTTCCGACGGGGCTGGCCTTCCAGGGTCTTTTCAACGCAGTTAGGCCGATGCGCAGCAGGTTATGAATAGACTCTGAGCGCTCCGGTGACGGCAAAGGGTCTGCTAAACTGGTGGGTCTTTGCCGTCTTGAAATCGCAGGCCCGCTGCCTGCGCCGGAGCACCTGATGACCGAGCTCTACCAACACCGCGCCCGCAAGAGGTTCGGCCAGAATTTCCTGCACGACGCCGGGGTGATCCATCGCATCCTGCGCGCCATCCACGGGCGACCCGGCGAGCGCCTGCTGGAAATCGGTCCGGGCCAGGGCGCCCTGACCGAAGGCCTGCTCGGCAGTGGCGCCCGGCTCGACGTCATCGAGCTGGACCAGGACCTGATTCCCCTGCTCCGACTCAAGTTCGGCCTCAATCCGCTGTTCACCCTGCACCAGGGTGACGCCATGAAATACGATCTCTCCAGCATCGCCGCCGGCGATCGGCTGCGGGTGGTGGGCAACCTGCCCTACAACATCTCCACACCGCTGATCTTCCACCTGCTCAGCTTCGCCGACATCATCGCCGACATGCACTTCATGCTGCAGAAGGAAGTGGTGGAACGCCTGGCCGCGGTGCCCGGCAATGGCGACTGGGGACGGCTGTCGATCATGGTCCAGTACCACTGCCGCGTGGAGCACCTGTTCAACGTCGGTCCGGGCGCCTTCAATCCGCCGCCCAAGGTGGATTCGGCCATCGTGCGTCTGGTGCCCCACACCGAGCGGCCCCATGTGGCGCGCGATCCGGTGCTGCTCGAGCGCGTCGTCCGCGAGGCCTTCGGCCAGCGGCGCAAGACCCTCAGGAACACCCTCAAGGGCACCCTGGACAGCGCCGCCATCGAAGCCGCCGACGTCGACCCGGGGCTGCGTCCGGAGCAGCTGGACCTGGCCGCCTATGTGCGCCTGGCCAACCAGCTGGCGTCCAGCTGAAGCCCTTCCATCCGTATCTGCCGAGAATCCTTTCGTGACCGAGCCCGATCCGCGCTACCTCATCACCGTGCAGGTCACCACCCGCTACCTGCCCGAACAATCCAGCGCCAGCCAGGAGCGCTACGCCTTCGCCTACGACGTGAGCATCCGCAACGACGGTCGGCTGCCGGCGCAGTTGCTCAGCCGCCACTGGATCATCACCGACGGCAACGGCGAGGTGCAGGAAGTGCGCGGCCCGGGCGTGGTGGGCGAGCAGCCGCTGATCGCTCCGGGTGAAACCCACAGCTATTCCAGCGGCACCCTGATGCCGACCCAGGTGGGCAGCATGAGGGGCAGCTACCAGATGGTCGCCAGCGATGGCCATACCTTCGAGGCCACCATCCCCACCTTCCGCCTGGCCGTACCCGGCTCGCTGCACTAGGAGTCCCGATGACGCTGTACGCCGTTGGCGATCTGCAAGGTTGCCTCGACCCGCTCAAATGCCTCCTCGACGAGGTCCGCTTCGATCCCGCGCAGGACCGCCTCTGGCTGGTGGGTGATCTGGTCAACCGCGGACCTCAGTCCCTGGAAACCCTGAGATACCTGCACGCGATGCGCGATTCGCTTGTCAGCGTCCTGGGCAATCACGACCTGCACCTGCTGGCGGTGGCCTTCGGCGGCGCCAGGCTGAAGAAGCAGGACACCCTGAGCGACATCCTCGCCGCGCCCGACCGCGACGAATTATTGCACTGGCTGCGCCACCTGCCGCTGATCCAGCACGATGCCGGGCGCAACTGCGTACTGGTCCACGCCGGTCTGCCGCCGCAATGGACGCTGGCCCAGGCCATGAGCCTGGCCGGCGAAGTGGAAGCCGTGTTGCGCGACGATCTGGCCCATGTGCCCTTTCTCGAGCAGATGTATGGCAACGAGCCGGCGCTCTGGCAAGATGAGCTGCAGGGCCAGGAGCGTCTGCGCCTGATTACCAACTACCTGACGCGCATGAGATTCTGCAGCCCGGACGGTCGTCTGGAATTCAAGAGCAAGGAAGGCCTGGACAGCGCGCCGGCCGGTTTCGCCCCCTGGTTCAGCCACGACCATCGGCTGACCCGCAACGTGCGCATCCTGTTCGGCCACTGGGCCGCGCTTAAGGGTCGCTGCGCGGCGCCCAATGTCGAGGCGCTCGACAGCGGCTGCGTCTGGGGCGGCGACATGACCCTGCTCGACGTCGACGGCAACCGCCGTCATCTCTGCAGTTGCAAGGAGAAGAAATGAGCGAATTCACCTGTATCTCCCCCGAACGGGCGCTGGAACTGCGCAGCGAGGACGCGCGGATTGTCGACATCCGTGATCCGCACAGCTACGCCACCCTGCACGTCGCCGGCGCCCAGCGCCTCGACAACCAGAACATCCACGACTTCATCGCCGCTGCCGATCTCGACGCGCCGCTGCTGGTGTTCTGCTACCACGGCCACTCCAGCCAGAGCGCGGCGGCCTTTCTGGCCGGCCAGGGCTTCAGCCAGGTCTACAGCGTCGACGGCGGCTTCGAAAACTGGCGCACCCGCTATCCCGAGCAGACCGAAAGTGGCGAGGCCGTTTAACACAACGGCTTGACGCTGTGGTTACAAGAATAAACCGAATTGGCTCTTCCACATCTCGCAGATAGGACTATTCTGGAATCAGGCCCTCCGGAAACGGCGGGTTCGATAACCGGCTTTGGACCATCGGTGTAACCACTGGAGATTCGGGGGAATTCCAGGGGGACCGTTTCCATCGGTCTCCTTCGTGCGTCTCTCGAAACCCAACCCTACTTCTGCAGGCGGATCGATTAGGCAAGACGACAACGAAGGTATTAGAGACGTTATCTTTCGTCGCCCGGCATGACCGCTTCCCACCGGCAGCAAGGCAAGGCTCCAGGCATCGATTCCAAGCTGGTCCAGGGTATCCAGCGAGGAGACGTCATGAGCATTTTCAGTCACTTCCAGGGGCGTTTTGAAGCGACTCGCCAGGAAGAGTATTCCCTTCAGGAATACCTTGAGATCTGCAAGAAGGATCGTACCGCCTTTGCCAGTGCCGCCGAGCGCATGCTCATGGCCATCGGCGAACCCGAACTGGTGGACACCACCAGCGATTCACGCCTGTCCCGCATCTTTTCCAACAAGGTCATCCGCCGCTACCCCGCCTTTGCCGACTTCCATGGCATGGAAGACTGCATCGAGCAGATCGTGTCCTACTTCCGCCATGCGGCGCAGGGCCTGGAAGAGAAGAAGCAGATCCTCTATCTGCTCGGCCCGGTGGGTGGCGGCAAGTCGTCCCTCGCGGAAAAACTCAAGCACCTGATCGAGAAGGTCCCCTTCTACGCCATCAAGGGCTCGCCGGTGTTCGAATCGCCCCTGGGGCTGTTCAACCCCGACGAAGACGGCCAGATCCTCGAAGAGGACTACGGCATTCCCCGCCACTACCTGCGCAGCATCATGTCGCCCTGGGCGGCCAAGCGGCTGCAGGAATTCGGCGGCGACATCAGCAAGTTCCGGGTGGTCAAGCTCTACCCCTCCATCCTCAACCAGATCGCCATCGCCAAGACCGAGCCGGGCGACGAGAACAACCAGGACATCTCCGCCCTGGTGGGCAAGGTGGATATCCGCAAGCTGGAGGAATACCCGCAGAACGATGCGGATGCCTACAGCTACTCCGGCGCCCTGTGCCGCGCCAACCAGGGCCTGATGGAATTCGTGGAGATGTTCAAGGCCCCGATCAAGGTCCTGCACCCCTTGCTGACCGCGACCCAGGAAGGCAACTACAACAGCACCGAGGGCCTCGGCGCCCTGCCCTACAGCGGCATCATCCTGGCCCACTCCAACGAATCCGAGTGGCACACCTTCCGCAACAACAAGAACAACGAAGCCTTCATCGACCGGATCTACATCGTCAAGGTGCCCTATTGCCTGCGCGTCTCCGACGAGATCCACATCTACGACAAGCTGCTGGTCAACAGCTCCCTGGCCAACGCCCATTGCGCGCCGGACACCCTGAAGATGCTGGCCCAGTTCTCGGTGCTCTCGCGCCTCAAGGAACCGGAAAACTCCAACATCTATTCGAAGATGCGCGTCTACGATGGCGAAAACCTCAAGGACACCGATCCCAAGGCCAAGTCGATCCAGGAATACCGCGACAGCGCGGGCGTCGACGAGGGCATGAACGGGCTCTCCACGCGCTTCGCCTTCAAGATCCTCTCGCGGGTGTTCAACTTCGACGCCAACGAGATCGCGGCCAACCCGGTGCACCTGCTCTATGTGCTGGAGCAGCAGATCGAAGCCGAGCAGTTCCCGGCCGAGACCCGCGAGCGCTACATGAGATTCATCAAGGAATACCTGGCGCCGCGCTACGTGGAATTCATCGGCAAGGAGATCCAGACCGCGTACCTCGAGTCCTACAGCGAATACGGCCAGAACATCTTCGACCGCTACGTGCTCTACGCAGACTTCTGGATCCAGGATCAGGAATACCGCGATCCGGAGACCGGCGAGATCCTCAACCGGGCCTCGCTCAACGAGGAACTGGAGAAGATCGAGAAACCGGCCGGGATCAGCAATCCGAAGGATTTCCGCAACGAAATCGTCAACTTCGTGTTGCGCGCCCGTGCCAACAATAACGGCAAGAATCCGAGCTGGCTGTCCTACGAGAAGCTGCGCGCGGTGATCGAGAAGAAGATGTTCTCCAACACCGAGGAGCTCTTGCCGGTCATCAGCTTCAATGCCAAGGCCAGCAAGGAAGATCAGCAGAAGCACAGCGACTTCGTGACCCGCATGGTCCAGCGCGGGTACACCGAGAAGCAGGTACGACTGCTGTCCGAGTGGTATTCACGGGTACGCAAGTCGCAGTAAGGCAGCCTGAGGCTGAACCCGCGACGACGCGCCAGCCGCGTCGTCGTGGTGTCCTGCAATAGCCCGGAGGGCCTGTATGAGCTATGTCATCGACCGGCGTCTAAACGGCAAGAACAAGAGCACGGTGAACCGCACGCGTTTCCTGCGGCGTTATCGTGAGCACATCAAGAAGGCGGTCGAGGAAGCCGTGAGCCGGCGCTCCATCACCGACATGGAACACGGCGAGCAGATCAGCATTCCTGCCCGCGACATCGACGAACCCGCCCTCTATCAGGGCAAGGGCGGCCGCCAGACCATCGTCCACCCGGGCAACAAGGAATTCGTCAGCGGCGAACGCATCCCGCGGCCCCAGGGCGGCGGCGGTGGCCAGGGCCAGGGCAAGGCCAGCAACAGCGGCGAAGGCATGGACGAATTCGCCTTCCAGATCACCCAGGACGAATTCCTCGACTTCATGTTCGAAGACCTGGAGCTGCCCAACCTGGTCAAGAAGCAGCTGACCGGCACCGACACCTTCAAGACGGTACGCGCCGGCATCAGCAACGAGGGCAACCCTGCCCGCATCAACATCATCCGCACCCTACGTGCCTCCCATGCGCGGCGCATCGCCCTCTCCGGCGGCAGTCGCAACAAGCTGCGCGAAGCCAAGGCGGAGCTAGCGCGGCTGCGGGTGGAAGAGCCCGACAACCTGGGCGACATCCAGACGCTGGAAGCCGAGATCGAGCGGCTGCGCGCGCGCATCGACAAGGTGCCCTTCCTCGACACCTTCGACCTCAAGTACAACCTGCTGTCCAAGCAGCCCAGCCCCAGCTCCAAGGCGGTGATGTTCTGCCTGATGGACGTCTCTGGCTCCATGACCCAGGCCACCAAGGACATCGCCAAGCGCTTCTACATCCTGCTCTACCTGTTCCTCAAGCGGAACTACGAGCGCATCGAGGTGGTGTTCATCCGTCACCACACCAGTGCCAAGGAAGTGGACGAGGAAGAGTTCTTCTACTCCCGGGAAACCGGCGGCACCATCGTTTCCAGCGCCCTCAAGCTGATGCAGGAGGTCATGGTCGAGCGCTATCCGGTCAACGAGTGGAATCTCTATGCCGCCCAGGCCTCCGACGGCGACAACTGGAACGACGACTCGCCCATCTGCCGGGAGATCCTGACCAAGCAGATCCTGCCGTTCATGCAGTACTACACCTATGTGGAGATCACCCCACGCGAGCACCAGGCGCTGTGGTACGAATACGAGAACGTGCGTGGCAGCTTCCCGGATTCCTTCTCGCAGCAGCAGATCGTCTCGGCGGGGGATATCTATCCCGTGTTCCGCGAACTGTTCCAGCGGAGACTCGTGTCATGAAACGTGAGCCCATCTCCACCGGCTCGGAATGGACCTTCGAGCTGATCCAGACCTACGACCGGGAGATCGCCCGGATCGCCAAGCGCTATGCGCTGGACACCTACCCCAACCAGATCGAAGTGATCACCGCCGAGCAGATGATGGATGCCTATGCCTCCGTCGGCATGCCCATCGGCTACAACCACTGGTCCTACGGCAAGCACTTCCTGCACACCGAGAAGCACTACAGCCGCGGCCAGATGGGGCTGGCCTACGAGATCGTGATCAATTCCGATCCCTGCATCGCCTACCTCATGGAAGAGAACACCATGACCATGCAGGCGCTGGTGATCGCCCACGCCTGCTACGGCCACAACAGCTTCTTCAAGGGCAACTACCTGTTCCGCACCTGGACCGATGCCAGCTCCATCATCGACTACCTGGTGTTTGCCAAGCAGTACATCACCCAGTGCGAAGAACGCCATGGCATCGATGCCGTGGAAGAACTGCTGGATTCCTGCCATGCGCTGATGAACTACGGGGTGGATCGCTACAAGCGGCCCTACCCCATCTCCGCCGCCGAGGAACGCCAGCGGCAGAAGGAGCGCGAGGAGCAATTGCAGCGCCAGGTCAACGACCTCTGGCGGACCATTCCCAAGATGGCCGGCAAGGAGCTGCATGACGAAGGAGCGCGCTTCCCCAGCGAGCCCCAGGAAAACATCCTCTATTTCGTGGAAAAGCACGCGCCGTTGCTGGAGCCCTGGCAGCGCGAGGTGATCCGCATCGTGCGCAAGATCGCCCAATACTTCTATCCCCAGCGCCAAACCCAGGTGATGAACGAAGGCTGGGCCACCTTCTGGCACTACACCCTGCTCAACGATCTCTACGACGAGGGCCTGGTCACCGAAGGCTTCATGTTCGAATTCCTGCAATCCCACGCCGGAGTGATCTATCAGCCGGGCTTCGACAGCCCCTACTACAGCGGCATCAATCCCTACACCCTGGGCTTCGCCATGTTCCGCGACATCCGCCGCATCTGCGAGGATCCCACGGAAGAAGACCGCCGCTGGTTTCCTGATATCGCCGGTAGCGACTGGCTGGCCACCGTCACCTTCGCCATGAAGAGCTTCAAGGACGAAAGCTTCATCCTGCAGTACCTCTCGCCCAAGGTGATCCGCGACCTCAAGCTGTTCAGCATTCTCGATGACGACCAGCGCGACGAACTGGAAGTGGCGGCCATCCACGACGATGGCGGCTATCGCATGATCCGCGAGCAACTCGCCGCCCAGTACAACCTGGGCAATCGCGAGCCCAATGTGCAGATCTGGAACGTGGACCGACGTGGCGATCGCTCGCTCACCCTTCGCCATTTCCAGCATGACCGCAAGCCGCTGGGCAACTCCACGGACGAGGTGCTCAAGCACCTGCACCGGCTCTGGGGGTTCGACATCCGCCTGGAAAGCATGAGGGGCGAAGATGTCACCCACAGCTTCCAGGTTCCGCCCCGCCACGAGAGCCGCGACCATGACCGGCGGCTGGATCTGGCTTCGCCGATCTGAGCCGAGCGGTTCTTTCGGGCTATCCTAGACCTCCGCAAGGAGGTCTTTTTCTATGCAAATCTACAAGGTGGGCGGCGCCGTGCGCGATCGCCTGCTCGGCCGGCCGGTGACCGAAGTCGACTGGGTCGTGGTAGGCGCCACCGCCGAAGCCCTGGCTGCCCAGGGTTATCGCCCTGTGGGCGCCGACTTCCCGGTGTTCCTGCATCCCCAGACCGGCGAGGAATACGCCCTTGCCCGTACCGAACGCAAGAGCGGGCGCGGCTATGGCGGCTTCACCTTTCACGCCGCGCCCGACGTCACCCTGGAACAGGATCTGATCCGCCGCGACCTCACCGTCAATGCCATGGCCGAAGACGACGATGGCCAGGTCATAGACCCTTATGGCGGACGCGCGGATCTCCAGGCGCGCCTGTTGCGCCACGTCTCGCCCGCCTTCGCCGAAGATCCGCTGCGCGTGCTGCGGGTCGCCCGTTTCGCCGCCCGCTATTGCAGCCTGGGTTTCCAGGTGGCGCCCGAAACGCTGCTGCTGATGCAGGAGATGGTCGCCAGCGGCGAGCTGGATGCCTTGACCGCCGAGCGGTTATGGAAGGAAATCTCGCGCGCCCTGCTCGAAGAGCGGCCCGATGTCTTCATCCGGGTGCTGCACGACTGTGGCGCCCTGGCTGCGCTGCTGCCGGAGGTAGCTGCAGGATTCGCCAACGAGCAGCCCGAGCCGGGTGCCCGGATCTATGCCACCCTGCGCCAGAGCGCCGAGGTCCAGGCCTCGCTGAACGTGCGCTGGGCCTGCCTGTTGCTGGACGTACCGGAAGCACAGCACGCGGCCGTCAACGCCCGCCTCAAGGTTCCGCGTGACCCGGCCGAATTGGCATTGCTGCTGGTACGTCATTGGCCCACGGCCCTGCAGGCCCGGCAGCTGACGCCGGAGGCCTGGTTCGAGCTGCTGCAGGGTTTCGATGTGCTACGCCGCCCGGCGCGCTTCGAGGAATTCCTCCAGGCCTGCGCCTGTGCGGCGGCGGTGAGGACCGCCGAGGGCGAGCCACCGCTGGCCTTGCTGCGCGAGGCGGCCGAGGTGTTGCGTGGCGTGCAAGTCCAACCCCTGGTCGCCCAGGGCTTCAAGGGCGCGGCCCTGGGCGAGGCGCTCAAACAGGCCCGCATCGACGCCTTGGCGCAGCTTTAGTAGGTTGATTTGAGCGCTGCGCAGCTCCTCCCAATCGCCCTCACCCCAACCCTCTCCCCGAGGGAGAGGGGGGTTGTCCGAGCTAAGCGAAGCCTGTGCTAGAGCCGTAGCGTGGAAAACGGCGCAGCCTTTTCCACTGGGGGGTCTTCGCGAGGCGTACCCTCACCCCAGCCCTCTCCCAAAGGGAGAGGGGGGAAGAGCTCCCGTAGGTTGGGTTGAGCGCAGCGAAGCCCAACGACCGCCGCGCTATACCCGATCGGCGCCCAGCAACGCGTCTGGCGTCAGTTCCATACCCTTCCAGCTGAAAGCCACCGGCCGCAGCACCTGGGTGGTCTGGCCGCGCATCTCTTGCCACAGCTCATCGAGCCGGCGGCCGTTGTCCGGATGCCGCCGCTCGCCGGCCAACAGGGCCAGCGGCCAGAGCACGAAGGCGTTGCGCAGGATCTCGGCGCGCGGCAAGGTCAGGCCGGCGAACTCGCCGGTCAGGTCGCCATGCAGCAGGATGTCGATGTCCAGCGGCAGGCCCTGGCGATCCGGCGCATAGCGACCGCTGCGGGTTTCGATGGCCTTGAGTCTCTGGCTCAGGGCCGCAGGGTCGAGGTTGGTGTCACCCGCCACCACCAGATTGAAGAAGGGCGCACTGCGGATACCCACCGCCTCGCTTTCGAAGACCGGCGAGCACTGCATGTCGGTCAGCAGCGTCGCAAGCTCGTCCAGGGCCATGCCCAGGTGCTGCTCGCGCTGGATATTGCTGCCCAGCCCCAGATGGACCCGGGTCACGCCTGCCCCCGCTCGATCTCCACGCCCACACCGCGAGCGGTCGGCACCGCGCCCGGCTTGGTGATGCGCAGGCGCAGCCAGGGCAGCTTGAATTCCGCCTGCAACAGGGCGGCCAGGCGCTCGGCAAAGGTCTCCACCAGCTCGAAGGCGGTCTCGTGGGCGAAGGCGGTGATGCGCTCGGCCACCGCCGCATAATTCAGGGTGTGTTCGAGTTCGTCGTTCGCCGCCGCCGCGCGGATATCCCAGCCCATGGTGAGATCGATGCGCAGGCACTGGCGGATGTCACGCTCCCAGTCATACACCCCTATCACGGTGTCGACCTCGAGTCCCTCGATGAAAACCTTGTCCACTGCCTTTGCCTCGCACCTTTGCCGTGCTCTGTTTGATCGTCACCACCGGCCTATCGTCGGGCGGCGGGCTGTCGGTAGAATCGAGCCTTCTCCTGGCGCGGAACCCTACCATGTTCTGGCTGCTGCTCCTGCTGGCCTATCTGCTGGGCTCGCTGTCCTTCGCCGTGCTGCTCAGTCGCCTGTTCGGCACCCGCGATCCGCGTCACGACGGCTCCGGCAATCCCGGCGCCAGCAACATGCTGCGTCTGGCCGGACGCAAGCTGGCGCTGCTGACCCTCGCCGGTGACCTGAGCAAGAGCCTGATTCCCGTGCTCATCGCCCAGCAGCTGGGACTGTCGCCCCTGCAGCAGGCCTGGATCGGGCTGGCCGCCGTGGTCGGCCATCTCTATCCGCTGTACTTCCATTTCCGCGGTGGCAAGGGCGTCGCCACCGCGGCCGGGCTGCTGCTCGGCCTCTATCCGCCGGCGGCCCTGCTGGGGCTGGTGCTCTGGGCTGCGGTGTTCGCCAGCCTGAGGATCGCCTCCCTGGCATCGCTGGTCGCCGTGCTCGGCATCCTGCCGCTGTTCGCCTGGCAACGTCCGGACCTGCTGCCGCCGATGCTGCTGCTCGCCTTGCTCATCCTGATTCGCCACCGGCACAACCTGCGCGCCCTGCGCCAGGGCACCGAGCGTCATTTTTGATCCTGGCGCCGCCCGGGAATTACCCAGCCACGCCCTCCGCCCGTCTCAGAGCGCCGCCAGCTGCTCCATGGGCCAGCGTGCCTTGACCGCGATGGCCGGACCTTCCTGCTGGCCGGCCAGCAGGCGCTGGCAACCGGCATAGGCGATCATGGCGCCGTTGTCGGTGCAAAAGCGCGGCCGCGCATAGAAGACCTGGCCGCCCAGCTCGCCGAGCATCTGCTCCAGGTTCTGGCGCAGCGCCTGGTTGGCACTGACGCCACCGGCGATCACCAGCGACTTGAGCCCGGTCTGCTTCAGCGCGCGCTTGCACTTGATCGCCAGGGTCTCGACCACCGCCGTCTGGAAGGCCAGGGCGATGTCGCAACGGGTCTGCTCGCTGTCGTCACCGGCCGCCCGGCAGCGTTGCCAGGTGGTGAGGGTAAAGGTCTTGAGGCCGCTGAAGCTGAAGTCCAGGCCGGGCCGATCGGTCATGGGTCGCGGAAAGACGAACCGCCCCACGACGCCACGCTCGCCCACGCGGGCGATCTCCGGTCCACCGGGATAGCTCAGGCCCAGCAGCTTGGCGGTCTTGTCGAAGGCCTCGCCGGCGGCATCGTCCAGGGATTCGCCCAGCACGCTGTAGCGACCGATGCCATCGACCTGCACCAGCTGGGTATGGCCACCGGACACCAGCAGGGCGACGAAGGGGAATTGCGGCGGCTGCTCTTCGAGCATGGGCGCCAGCAGATGACCTTCCATATGGTGGACGCCCAGGGCAGGCACGCCCCAGGCCAGCGCCAGCGCCTGGGCGCAGGCCGCGCCCACTAGCAGGGCGCCGACCAGGCCGGGGCCGGCGGTATAGGCGATGGCGTCCACGTCCGCGGGACGGCTGCCCGCCTCGTCCAGCACTTCGCGGATCAGCGGCAGCATGCGCTTGACGTGATCGCGCGAGGCCAGCTCCGGTACCACGCCACCGTAGACGCGGTGCAGATCAATCTGGCTGAACAGCGCATCGGCCAGCAGGCCACGCTCGCTGTCGTAGAGGGCGACGCCGGTTTCATCGCAGGACGTTTCCAGTCCCAGAACACGCATGGAGATAAGCCTTCGAGGGTATAGAATGTCAGGCTGCGCATGATAAGCGCCGCTTCCAGCACCGGCCAGCGCTTTTCGTCCGCCGGGGGTTGGCAGCAGGGCAGTTGAAGCGTTACTATCCGCAACCCTTAAAAACCGACGCTTCCCGTGCCCTTTTGCCGCTAGCGTTGGATTAAACCTCGGTAAATTTGAAGGTACGACCTGGATGCCCAACGTCAAAGTCAAAGAAAACGAACCCTTCGACGTAGCGCTGCGTCGTTTCAAGCGTTCCTGCGAGAAGGCCGGTGTACTGGCCGAAGTTCGTAGCCGCGAGTTCTACGAAAAGCCCACCGCCGAGCGCAAGCGTAAAGCTGCCGCCGCGGTCAAGCGCCACGCCAAGAAAGTACAGCGCGAGCAGCGCCGTCGCGAGCGTCTGTACTGAGTTACAGCGCTCCTCTGGCGTCATCAAACAACCCGACCTCTGGTCGGGTTGTCTGTTTCTGGCCTTCCCGCTTCGCCCTGGCGCCCTCTGGCGCTAGACTCTCCTTCTGGCCATTTGGCCTGCCCCACCCTCCGCTCTTCGCTCCTCTATCCAGACGCTGACCATGGCCGGACTCATCCCGCAAGGCTTCATCGACGACCTGCTCAACCGCACCGACATCGTCGAAGTGGTGGGCGCACGGGTGAAGCTCAAGAAGGCCGGCAAAAACTGGATGGCCTGCTGCCCCTTCCATAACGAGAAGACGCCCTCCTTCAGCGTCAGCCCCGACAAGCAGTTCTACTACTGCTTCGGCTGCGGCGCCGGCGGCAACGCCCTGGGCTTCATCATGGACCACGATAACCTCGAATTTCCCGAGGCGGTCGAGGAGCTGGCCAAAAAGGCCGGCGTGGACGTGCCGCGCGAGGAAAGCGGTGGCCGGCGCAAGCCACGGCAACCCACGGACTCGCCGCTCTATCCGCTGCTGGCCGCGGCCGCCGAATTCTATCGCCTGGCGCTGCGCAACCATCCCAAGCGCCAGGCGGCGGTGGACTACCTGAAGAAGCGCGGCCTCACCGGCGAGATCGCCCGCGATTTCGGCCTGGGCTTCGCCCCGCCGGGCTGGGACAACTTGGGCAAGCACCTGGGTGGCGACGACCTGCAGCAGAAGGCCATGCTCGATGCCGGCCTGCTGGTAGAAAACGCCGAGAGCGGCAAGCGTTACGATCGCTTTCGCGACCGGGTGATCTTCCCGATCCGCGACAGCCGGGGCCGGGTGATCGCCTTTGGTGGTCGGGTGCTGGGCGACGACAAGCCCAAGTACCTCAACTCCCCGGAAACCCCGGTCTTCCACAAGGGCCAGGAGCTCTACGGCCTGTTCGAGGCACGCAAGCACAACCGCGACCTGGACGAGATCCTTGTCGTGGAAGGCTACATGGACGTCATCGCCCTGGCTCAGCAGGGTATCCGCAATGCCGTGGCCACCCTGGGCACCGCCACCAGCGAAGAGCACATCAAGCGGTTGTTCCGCATCGTGCCGAGCATCCTGTTCTGCTTCGACGGCGACCAGGCCGGCCGCAGCGCCGCCTGGCGCGCCCTGGAATCGGCCCTGCCGGTGCTCAAGGACGGCTTCCGGGTGCGCTTCCTGTTCCTGCCCGAGGGCGAGGACCCCGACACCCTGGTGCGCGCCGAGGGGGCGGATGCCTTCCAGGCGCGCTTCGTCCAGCAGGCCCAGCCCCTGGCCGAGTATTTCTTCCAGCAACTGATGATCGAAGCGGACCCGGCCACCCTGGAAGGCAAGGCGCACCTGGCCACCCTGGCGGCGCCGCTGATCGAGAAGATTCCCGGTAACAACTTGCGCCTGCTGATGCGCCAGCGCCTGAGCGAGCTCACCGGTCTCGGCAACGACGCCCTGAGCCAGCTGGCACCGTCCGCACCGGCGCAGGATGCGCCACCTATGGACTATGGCGACTACGCCTACGCCCATGCCGAGGAAGCGCCGGCGCAGCAGCAGTGGACGCCACGCCGCGAGGGCAAGGGCGGACGCGACGGCAAGGGCTGGAAAAAGGATTTCAACGGCAAGGGCGGCGGCGAGCGCATCCCGCGCCAGCCACCGGTCAAGGTGGAGACGCCGGTGCTGGCCGCGCTACGCAGCCTGCTGCATCACCCGACGCTGGCCCAGGCGGTACAGGACGCCCGCAACCTGGCCGAGGAAAGCGATCAGTACGCCCAGCTGCTGGTCGCCCTAGTCGAGGCGCTGCAGAAGAAACCGGGACAGAGCACCTTAGCGCTCATCGCCCGCTGGCACGGCACCGAACAGGGCCGACTGCTGCGCGCCTTGGCGGAAAAAGAGTGGCTGATTGCCGGCGACAACCTTGAACAACAGTTTTTCGACACCATAACGAGGTTAGCCGCCAGCCAGCGTGATCGCTCGCTGGAGCAACTCCTACGCAAGGCGCGACAGAGCGAACTGAGCTCCGAAGACAAGGACCGCCTACGCGAACTCCTCAGCCGTCCGGCGGGGTCCGTGACCTAACTGGCACGACCACCGTCTAACCGGCTATAATGTTCAGCTATTTTTGCCCGCCTAAGCCTTCAGTGGAAGGGTACCTATGTCCGGAAAAGCGCAACAGCAATCCCGTCTGAAAGAATTGATCGCCCGCGGTCGTGAGCAGGGTTACCTGACTTACGCGGAGGTCAATGACCACCTACCGGAGGATATTTCAGATCCGGAACAGGTGGAAGACATCATCCGCATGATCAATGACATGGGGATCAACGTATTCGAGACCGCGCCGGACGCTGATGCCCTGCTGCTGGCGGAAACCGATACCGACGAAGCCGCCGCCGAAGAAGCCGCCGCCGCCCTGGCCGCGGTGGAAAGCGATGTCGGCCGCACCACCGACCCGGTGCGCATGTACATGCGTGAAATGGGTACTGTGGAACTGCTGACCCGCGAAGGCGAGATCGAGATCGCCAAGCGCATCGAGGAAGGCATCCGCGAAGTCATGGGCGCCATCGCCCAGTTCCCGGGCACCGTCGACTACATCCTCAGCGAATACACCCGCGTCACCACCGAAGGCGGTCGCCTGTCCGACGTCCTCGCCGGCTACATCGATCCCGACGACGGCAGCCTGCCGAACGAGAGCGAGGTCCTGCCCGTCCCGAACAAGGCTACTGATGCCAAGGCCGTGGACGACGAGAAGGACGACGAAGAAGAAAGCGACGACGCCGACGAGGAAGAAGGCGACGGCGGTCCGGATCCGGAAGAGGCTCGCCTGCGTTTCGGCGCGGTCGCCGAGCAGTTGGAAAAGACCAAGAAGGTGCTGAAGAAGCACGGCCGCGATACCGACCACGCCGTGGAAGAATTCGTCGCCCTGGCCCTGCTGTTCTCGCCGATCAAGCTGGTGCCCAAGCAGTACGAAGCCCTGGTGATCCGCGTGCGCGAGTCCCTGGAGCGTGTGCGTGGCCTCGAGCGCGCCATCATGCAGCTCGCCGTGCGCGATGCGCGCATGCCGCGTGCCGACTTCCTGCGCCACTTCCCCGGCAACGAGACCAACACCGAGTGGACTGCCGGCCTGCTCAAGGGCAAGCCCAAGTACGCCGAAGGTCTCGAGCGCTTCCAGGCCGACATCAAGGCCAAGCAGGCCCAATTGGCCGAGCTGGAGCGTGACTACGAGCTGAAAGTCTCGCAGATCAAGGACATCAACCGCGCCATGTCCATCGGTGAGGCCAAGGCTCGCCGCGCCAAGAAGGAAATGGTCGAGGCGAACCTGCGCCTGGTGATCTCAATCGCCAAGAAGTACACCAACCGTGGTCTGCAATTCCTCGATCTGATCCAGGAAGGCAACATTGGCCTGATGAAGGCGGTGGACAAGTTCGAATACCGTCGTGGCTACAAGTTCTCCACCTATGCCACCTGGTGGATTCGCCAGGCCATCACCCGCTCCATCGCCGACCAGGCGCGCACCATCCGGATTCCGGTGCACATGATCGAAACGATCAACAAGCTGAACCGGATCTCCCGCCAGATGCTGCAGGAGATGGGTCGCGAGCCGACCCCGGAAGAGCTGGGCGAGCGCATGGAGATGCCCGAGGACAAGATCCGCAAGGTGCTCAAGATCGCCAAGGAGCCGATCTCCATGGAGACGCCCATCGGCGACGACGAGGATTCGCACCTGGGCGATTTCATCGAGGACAGCTCCATGCAATCCCCGATCGAAGTGGCTACCAGCGAAAGCCTCAAGGAAGCCACCCGCGACGTGCTCTCCGGCCTCACCGCCCGCGAAGCCAAGGTCCTGCGCATGCGTTTCGGCATCGACATGAACACCGACCACACCCTCGAGGAAGTGGGCAAGCAGTTCGATGTCACCCGCGAGCGTATCCGCCAGATCGAAGCCAAGGCCCTGCGCAAGCTGCGCCACCCGTCCCGCAGCGAACACCTGCGCTCCTTCCTCGACGAGTAAGGCGCCACGCTGCACCAGAAACCGGAGCCCAGGCTCCGGTTTTTTTATGCCCGACAAGGGTTTGGCGATCCCTGCCACCCCCGGTATACTCCTTCGCGCTATAGGGCCTATAGCTCAGTTGGTTAGAGCAGAGGACTCATAATCCTTTGGTCCACGGTTCAAGTCCGTGTGGGCCCACCATCTTTCAGGAGCCGCGCGTTGTGCGGCTTTTTTGTGCCTGGGATTTGAGCCAATCCGAAAGCCGGTAGCGAATCCCTACCGAACGGTCCCACCCCGCTCCCCTGCCTGCACTAGTCTTACCCTTCGTGCTGTTATCTGCAGGATCTGGGAAATGGACTTCTCCCATCTGGCGCATCTCGCGCCGACGCTGTTCTGGCTGCTACCCCTCGCCTTCGCCATCGGCTTGCTCAAGTCACCCTGGACTAAAGGGTATCTGGGCGAATTACTGGTACGTCTTTTCGCCCATTGGTGGCTCGATAAGCAGACCTATCGCCGCCTGCACAATGTCACCCTGCCTACGCCAGACGGCACCACTCAGATCGATCATGTCTTCCTGTCGCGCTACGGCATCTTCGTGGTAGAGACGAAGAACATGAGTGGCTGGATCTTTGGCAGCGAACGCCAGGCGCAGTGGACGCAAAAGCTCTACAAGCGCACCTTCAAATTTCAGAATCCGCTGCGGCAAAATTACAAGCACCTCAAAGCGCTGGAAGCCGCCCTTGGTATCAACCCGGAGCATCTGCATTCGGTCATCACCTTCGTGGGCGGCAGCACCTTCAAGACCGAGGTGCCGGCCAATGTGACCCAGGGCATCGGCTTCATTCGCTATATCCGATCATTCCAGCAACCGGTGTTCAGCGATGCAAAGGTCGAAAAGATGCTGCATGCCCTGCAAACCGGCCGTCGCGCACCGACCCTCGCCACCCACCGAGAACACGTGCAAACCCTGAAGCGCCGTAGCGATCCGACTACGGAGCGGCAATGCCCCAGATGTGGCAGTGCGCTGCTGATACGCACGGTGAAGTCGGGAGCAAAAGCAGGGCAGCAGTTCTGGGGCTGCTCTGCTTTTCCCAGATGTCGGACGATGCAAAGCTTTTGAAGCTTGAGGCCACAGCACTCAGACGTGCAGAAGCGCCAAGACCCCAACCGCCACCCCTGCCCCCGCCACCCCATACACCGCCGCCTGCAACCAGCGCCGTCGAGTCAGCAGGGTGATGGCAGCCAGGGAGATGGCGACCTGCATCAGCATGGTGGCCTGGGCCCAGCGGTGGTGGCGGTGGAGCTGAGTTTCGCTCAGGGCTTCGTTGGCATCGACCTTGGCTTCCAGGGCTTCGGCCTTGGTGCGGATCTCGGCCTTTTGCTGGGCGTAGCGCTGGCTGTCCTGGGTGAAGCGTTGGGCGGTGTCGGGGTTGCTGGCGAGAGCAGCGCCGAGGTCGGCGAGGTTCTGTTTTTCGCCCTTGGCCTGGTAGTAGCCCCACTGGTTGGCGGCTTCGGTCTTGGCGATGGCTTCTTCGTTCTTGTAGTAGAGCGCCAGGCTCTCGGCGTTGCCGCCTTGGTAGGCGCAGAGCGCGCCTAGCGTCGCCAGGATGGCAGTGGTAACGGCGATGCGGCCGGTGAGGCTGTCGCGGCGATGGGCGCCTTGGGCGGCGTGCTCCACCTCGTGGTCGTGGGGACCGTGGACTTCGTATTCGCTGGACAAGGCTCAGCTCCGCTGCGGATTCCTGCGGCGAGGCTAGCCGGTTTGGCTTAAGACCTTCTTAAGACTGAGGCAGCCGCGCCTGCAGCCAGCGGCGTAGCGGACCGGCCACCCAGCGCTGCATCGCCAGGCCGAGAATAACGATGAGCACCAGGTGCAGCGGCAGCATCCAGCCGGGGATGGGGATGGGCAGCGCCAGGGCCTCGCCGACGTCTTCGGCCAAGTCTTCGAGGCTGTCGCCGGCCAGATGCATCCAGCCCAGCAGGGTACGGGTCCAGGGTTCGAGCACGCCGATCAGTGGGGTATGGACGGCGAAGATGCACAGCGAAGCCTCGCCGAGGCGCTGGGCCAGGCGGCGTACACCAGCACGACCTGGCTCGCCGAAGGTGGCGCAGGCCAGCAGCACCGCGGCCTGGAATGGCGTCAGCAGGCCATTGTGGACCAGGTAGAACCAGCGGCGGCCATCGCCTTCCAGCAGCAGGGCGCCCAGCCACAGGCCGGTCAGGCCGAACAGCAGCAGCGGCACGCGCAGGCGCTGGGTCGTCTCGGCCACCCAGGCCTCCTGCACGGCGCGATAGAGCAGGATGCCGAGCAGGAACTCCGGCAGGCGGATCAGTGGATTGCGATGGATGACGCCCACCGTCACGGTATCGAAGGCCTGGGCCCAGGTGGCCACCAGCGGACCGAGCAGATAGAGCCCCCAGAGCACGGCGGTGGCCAGGGCCCAGCGACGCAGGCGCATCAGCCGCGGGCCGAGCAGCGGAAAAAGCAGATAGAAGAACAGCAACGCCGAGATCGACCAGGCGGCGCCGTTGAGCCAGAGAAAGCGCGGCTCCCAGGATTGCAGCAGGAGCAGTTGCAGGAGCACGTGGGTGGTGGCGGCCAGCCAGGACAGCGGCAGCATCTCGTCCAGCTGGCCGCCTTCCTCCAGCTGCAGATAGGGGTGCTGGTTGTAGTAGACCGGCACCCCGTGTTCCAGCCAGGAATCCTGGGACAACCAGTAGGACAGCCCTAGTGCGACCAACAGGGTCAGCAGGTGGATGGGATAGAGGTTGCACAGTCGTCGCAGGACGAAGCCGCGCGAGCTGCCCTTGAGCGCGCCCTGGCGATCCAGGCTGACATGGGCCAGCAGGAAGCCTGACAGCAGGAAGAAGGTGCTGGTGGCGAAGAAGCCCATGCCGGCCAGGCGGCGGAAGGCATCCGGCAGGTCGCTGTAGAGCCCGCCCAGGTGGTAGACGACCATGTACAGCGCCATGAGGAATCTCAGCCATTCCAGGCCGTAGTAACGGGCGGTGGGGCGGCTTGCGGTTGAAGAGGTCATGGCGGCGATTTACGTCGGATAGAACCTGATTATAAGCCGCCTGGACGTGAGCCCTGCCGATGTTCATGACAAAAGCATGACAACCGGTTTCCCAAGGTTGCCAGGCGCCGCGCAGGACGCCGCCGTTTGGGCGTCCTGCGGCCTCTCAAACCGGGACTGATTCAGCCGGCGAAGGTGGGTTCCGGCAACCCCTGCACGCCGGGGTCCAGGGCGAACAGTCCACCCGCCAGCGGCTGGTCGGTGAGATCACCACCCGGACGGATGGAGGTCACAAACAGGGTATCCAGGTTGCGTCCGCCAAAGGCACACATGGCCGGCTTCTTGACCGGCACGGCCAGGGAGCGATCGAGACGACCGTCGGGCGTGAAGCGATGAATCAGGCCGGCATCGTTGCCACAGATCCAGTAGCAGCCGTCGACATCCACCGCGGCGCCATCGGGCCGGCCGGGATGGACGTTCATGTCGACGAACAGCTGCCGGTTGCTGGGTGTGCCGCTGTCGGGATCGTAGTCGAAGGCCCAGATCAGCTGGCGGCTGGGATGGGAGTCGGACAGATAGAGCGTGCGGCCATCGGGGCTCAGAGCCAAGCCGTTGGGCACGATGAGGTCGTCCAGCAGCAGCCGGGCGCCCTCGCCGGCCGCATGGCTGTAGAGGCGACCAGCCGGGACGCCCTTCGCCATGTCTTGAACCATGGTGCCCACCAGGAAGCGGCCCTGGCGATCACAGCGACCGTCGTTGCATCGCATCGCCGGCTGGGCATGGTCGAGGGCGACTAGGCGCTCGCCGCGGAGCGGGCCGGAAGCCTCGGCCTGCAGGGCGAATAGGCCGCTTTCCAGGCCGGCGAGCCAGCCGCCACCCTCGCGGGCGGCGATGCAGGCGAGCATTTCCGGTGCGCTCCAGCTGTCCAGGGCACCAGCCGGGGTCCAGCGGTGCAGCCGCTTGGCAGGGATATCGACCCAGTAGAGCGCCTGTTCGGCGACCTGCCAGACCGGGCACTCACCGGTGGCGTTGCGGGCATCGACGAGCAATTCAGCAGTCATGGCGGCCTACCTCAGTCGTCGAAAGGACCGGTGGCGACGAAGGCACCACCCTGGTAGACCCTCGACGGATCGTCCGCCGCCGGCATGGGCTGGGCCTCGACCTTGGCGCGGAACTTCTCGGAGTTGTCCTTGGGCTGGAAGCCCAGGTGCGCGGCCAGACGATTGTCCCACCAGCTGTCGCGGTTGTTGGAGGCGCCATAGACGATGGTGTGGCCGACATCCGGCGTGGTCAGGCTGCGCAGGATGAGATCGGTCAGGTCTTCGTAGCTCAGCCAGGTGGCGAGCATGCGGCGATTCTGCGCCTCGGGGAAGGAGGAGCCGATGCGGATGCTCACCGTCTCGATGCCATAGCGATCGAAATAGAAGGTCGCCAGGTCTTCGCCAAAGGCCTTGGACAGGCCGTAGTAGCTGTCCGGACGCTGGGGCACGCTGGCGTCGATGCGCTGGTCCTGGCGATAGAAGCCGATGACATGGTTGGAGCTGGCGAAGACGATGCGCTTCACCCCGTGGCGCCGCGCGGCCTCATAGAGGTTGAAGGTGCCGCGGATGTTGGCTTCGAGGATGGGTTCGAAGGCATGCTCGGTGGAGATGCCACCGAAATGCAGGATGGCATCGACGCCTTCCACCAGGGCATGGACGCCGGCCTTGTCCGCCAGGTCGCAGGTCACCACCTCTTCCGCCGGGCCTTCGGCAGCGTCCATCGGCGCGATGTCGGACAGCCGCAGGATCTCGGCATAGGCCTTGAGCCGCTGGCGCAGCTCCTTGCCCAGGCCGCCGGCAGCGCCGGTCAGCAACAGACGGTGGAAAGGTGACGAGGAGACTTCGGACATGAGGGGGCGCCTTCTTATGGAGTTATCTGGCAAGAGGTACGACATCTCACCTCTTTTAGCGATTCTCGCGGGCCCCTGGGGTCCTGTCAATGCTACCTAGGCCGACAGACAGGGCAGTCGCAGGCGGAAGGTCGCGCCCTGCCCGGCGAGGCTTTCCACGTGCAGGCTGCCGTGGTGCGCCTTGACGATCTGGTCGGCGATATAGAGGCCCAGGCCCAGGCCGGCGATGTTCTCGGTGCCGCTGGCGCGCTCGAACTGGCGGAAGATCAGCGCCTGGTGCTCCACCGGGATGCCGATGCCGTGGTCCTTGACGCTCAGCTCCACCTCGGCGCCGTCGCTGCGCAGGGAAATCTCCACCGGACGTCCGGCGCCGTATCTCATGGCGTTTGTCAGCAGGTTGGTGATCACCTGCTCGATGCGGAATTCGTCCCAGTAGCCGGGCGCCGGGCCTTCGGCGTGCAGCTCCACCGGGCAACCGGCGGCGGCGAATTGCGAGGCGAAGCTGTCGACCACGGTGTTGACCAGGGTAGCGAGGTCGCACTGCGAGGGGCGGATCGACAGCTTGCCGGTGCGGATGCGCGAGATGTCGAGCATGTCGTCGATCAGGTGCACCAGGCGCTGGATCTGCCGCTCGTCGCGCTCGGCCATGCCGGCCAGCTTGTCGGGGGTGAAGGCCTCCAGCTTGCCCTTGTCCAGGTACATGCGGCGCAACTGGGCTTCGAGCATCAGGGTGTTGAGCGGCGTCTTGAGTTCGTGGGAGACCATGGACATGAAATCGTCGCGGGTACGCACCGCCTGCTGCAGCTCGACCTGGGTCTGGCGCAGCTCGGCGAGCAGGATCTCCTGCTCCTGGCGACTCTGCTCCAGGGCCACCAGTTGCTCGGCCAGGCGTTTGCGGTGCCAGTAGAGGTCGACGAAGACCCGGGTCTTGCTCTTCACCGCATGGACGTCGAGGGGCTTGTGCAGGAAGTCAACCGCACCGCTCTCGTAGCCCTTGAAGGCATAGTTGAGGTCACGGCCGGCGGCGCTGACGAAGACGATGGGAATGTGCCGGGTCTTTTCCAGGCCGCGCATCATCTCCGCCAGTTCGAAACCGTTCATGCCCGGCATCTGCACATCGAGGATCGCCAGGGCGAATTCGTGCATCAGCAGGAGCTCCAGCGCGGCCTCGGCGGAGCTGGCCTGGAAGATCTCCAGCGCCTCGCTGCGCAGCAGGGCTTCCAGTGCCAGGAGATTTTCCGGCAGGTCGTCTACGAGCAGGAGCTTCGCCTGTTCGACGGGTACTTCAGCCATGGTCGCGTTCCAGCTCGATGAGCAATAGATGGATGCCCGGCACATCCAGCACGAAATCCGGGTGGAATCTCTTCAGTGCCGCCTCGGGCATGGTTGGCACCTCGGCGGATTGCGGCGACTGGACGACGGTGACGCCGCCGTTCTGAGCCAGGGCCTGCAGACCGCTGGCGCCGTCGTGGTTGGCACCGGTCAGCAGGATGCCGCAGACCTGCTCGCCCAGCGCATCGGCCGCACTTTCGAACAGGACATCGATGGACGGCCGGGAGAACTGCACCGGCTCGTCGCGCGACAGCGACAGGCTGAAGTCGTCCTCCACCAGCAGGTGATAACCCGGCGGCGCGAAATACAGGGTGCCCGGCAGTATAGCGTCCTTGTCCTCGGCCTCGCGTACCTGCAAGGCCAGCCGCTGCTGAAACAGCTCGGCCAGGCGCGAGGTGCGGTCATCCGGCAGGTGCAGCACCACGGCCAGCGGCAGGCGGTAACTGGCCGGCAGGGTCGAGAGCAGGCGCAGCAGCACTTGCAGCCCGCCGGCAGAGGCTCCGATGACGATGAGGCGCAACGGCTTCAGGGGCGGGAACATGCTAGAGCCTGCGGAACAGCCGTTCCTGCTTCACCACCGGCTCGAAGTGGCTGGCATAGGCGGAGAAGTCCAGCGACTCCTTGCTGCCCAGGCCGAGAAAGCCGCGGTGACTCAAGGACTCGTGAAACAGGCCGAGTGCCCGATTCTGCAGATTCTTGTTGAAGTAGATGAGCACGTTGCGGCAGGACACCAGCTGCGTCTCGGAAAAGACGCTGTCGGTGGCCAGGCTGTGGTCGGCGAAGGTCACGTTGGCGATCAGCGACTTGTCGAACAGGGCGCCATCGTAGGCCGCGGTGTAGTAGTCGGAAAAGGCCCGGGTGCCGCCGGCCTTCTGGTAGCTGGCGGTGTAGGCGCGCATCCGCTCCAGCGGGAAGATGCCCTGCCGGGCCTTTTCCATGGAGCGCGGATTGATGTCGGTGGCATAGAACAGGGTGCGTTCGAGCAGCCCTTCCTCCTGGAACAGGATGGCCATCGAGAAGACTTCCTCGCCGGTGCTGCAGCCGGCGATCCACACCTTGAGCGAGGGGTAGGTGCGCAAGACCGGCACCACCTGCTGGCGCAGGGCGAGGAAGTAGCCCGGATCGCGAAACATCTCGCTGACCGGGATGGTGATGAATTGCAGCAGCTCGGCGAACAGTGCCGGATCGCGCAGCACCCGCTCCTGCAGCGCCGAGATGCTCGGGCAGTCGAAGCGCGTCAGCGCCTGCAGCACCCGGCGCTTGAGCGAGGCCTTGGAGTAATTGCGGAAGTCGTGGCTGTATCTCAGGAAGATGCCTTCCAGCAGCAACCTCAGCTCGATGTCCTGCAGCCGTTCGCTCATGACCTACAGCCGCTCCAGCGACGGCATCCAGACGCGGATCAACGAGAACAGCCGGTCCAGGTCGATGGGCTTGGCCAGGTAGTCGCTGGCGCCGGCGGCGAGGCAGCGCTCCTGGTCGTCCTTCATGGCCTTGGCGGTGATGGCGATGATCGGCAGCTTCTTCATGTGCGGCCGCTTGCGGATCTCGCGCATGGCTTCGTAGCCGTCCATCATCGGCATCATGATGTCCATCAGCACCAGGTCGATGGTGTCGCTGTTGTCGAGCTTCTCCAGCGCCTCCAGGCCATTGCGGGCGATCTCCACCTTGGCGCCCTTCTGCTCAAGGGCACTGGTGAGGGCGAAGATGTTGCGCACGTCGTCGTCCACCAGCAGCAGGGTACGGCCGTCGAAGGCCTTTTCGCGGCTGCGGGCGCTTTCCAGCATGCGCTGGCGATCGAGCGGCATGTCGGCCTCGATCTTGTGCAGGAACAGCGTCACCTCGTCGAGCAGACGCTCCGGCGAGCGCGCGCCCTTGATGATGATGGAACGAGAATACTTGAGCAGCGCCGCTTCTTCGTCGCGGGTCAGGCTGCGTCCGGTATAGACGATCACCGGCGGGAAGGAGCAGATGTCTTCGCTGGCCATGCGCTGGAGCAGTTCGCCGCCTTCCATGTCGGGCAGCTTGAGGTCGATGACCATGCAGTCGTAGACCTCGTCGCGCAGCAGTTCCAGGGCCTGGCTGCCCATCTCCACCGCGGTGATCTCGACGTCCACGTCGCCGATCAGCTTGGCGATGCTGTCGCGCTGCAGGGCGTCGTCTTCCACCAGCAGCACCCGCTTGATGCCGGCGGCGAACTTGGCTTCCAGGCGATTGAAGGCCTCGCGCAGTTCGTCGCGGGTGGTGGGCTTGATGGCGTAGCCGACCGCGCCCATGTGCATGGCCGTCTCGATGCGATCCGAGGCCGAGACCACGTGCACCGGGATGTGCCGGGTCAGGGGATTTTCCTTGAGTCGCTCCAGCACCGTGAGACCGGAATGATCCGGCAGGCCCATGTCCAGCAGGATGGCGTCGGGACGGTATTCCAGCGCCGCGGCGAAGCCTTCCTCGGCACGATGGGCCACCAGGCAGCTGTACTTCAGCTCGTGGGCCAGATCGAAGAGGATCTGCGCGAAGGGCACCTCGTCCTCGATCACCAGCACCCGGCGATCCGGATAGGGCCAGCTGTCGCGGTCATCGGCGAAGGCCGACCCCACCGGCGCCGCGGCCTCGGTGATGGGCGGTGGCGCGGATGGACGCGGGGTGGCGGCCAGGGTCGGCAGGGGCGTGGGCGCCGCAGTCGGCATGGCGGTCTGCGCCATGATCGGCGTGACCGGCTGACTGGGCGCGGCGGCTTCCTGGTACTCCAGCGGCAGGCGCAGGGTGAAGGTACTGCCCTCGCCCGGCTGGCTGGTGACGCTCAAGGTGCCACCCAGCAGCAGCGCCAGGTCGCGGGAGATCGACAGCCCCAGGCCGGTGCCGCCGTAGCGACGGGTGATGGCGCCGTCCGCCTGGCGGAAGGCCTCGAAGATCAGCTCTTGCTGCTCGGCGGCGATGCCGATGCCGGTATCGCTCACGGCGAAGCTGGGCTGGCCGTCTTCCAGCGACAGGCGCAGGGTCACCTGGCCGTGCTCGGTGAACTTGAAGGCGTTGGACAGCAGATTCTTGAGGATCTGCTCGACCCGCTGGCGATCGCTGAAGAAAGCCGGCGGCATCCGCGCATCCAGCTCCACCACGAAGGCGACGCCCTTGTTCTGGGCCACCGGCTCGAAAGCGGTCTTCAGGGCCTCCACCAGGCGGCGCACGGACATCTGCTCCGGGCGGATCTCCAGCATGCCGGCCTCGACCTTGGAGATGTCGAGGATGTCGTTGATCAGCGTCAGCAGGTCGTTGCCCGCCGAATAGATCGACTCGGCGTAGCGCACCTGCTCGCTGCTGAGGTTGCCGGCCGGGTTGTCCGCCAGCAGCTTGGAGAGGATCAGCGAGCTGTTCAGCGGCGTGCGCAATTCATGGGACATGTTCGCCAGGAATTCGGACTTGTACTGGCTGGCCCTTTCCAGTTCACGTGCCCGGTCTTCCAGCAGCTGCTGGGCTTCGTTGAGGCGGTTGTTGCGGTCGTCCAGCACATCGCGCTGCTGCAGCAGTTCCTGGGCCTGCTCGGAGAGCTGCTCGTTGGTCTGCTCCAGTTCGGCCTGCTGCTGCTCCAGATGAACCTGGGATTCCTTGAGCGCCTGGGACTGTTCTTCCAGTTCTTCGTTGGCGGTGCGCAGTTCTTCCTGCTGTACCTGCAGCTCTTCGTTGAGTTGCTGGGTTTCCGCCAGCACCTGCTGCAGCCGCTGGCGATAGCGCGCGGCTTCCACCGAGGAGCCGATGGAATCAGCGATCAGGGTCAGCAGTTCTTCGTCCTGCGGCCGCAGGGCGCGCAGGAAGCCCAGTTCGACCACGCCGTTCACCCGGCCATCGTTCTCGATGGGCACGATGAGCGCCGCGCTGGCCTGGCGCTCGCCCAGCGCCGAATTGACCTTGAGGTAGTCGAGGGGCAACTGGTCGAGCGCCACGAGGCGCCCGTCCAGCACGGCCTGCCCGGCCAGGCCCTCGCCCGGCGCCAGGCGCTGGCGACGGCGACGGCCCTCGTCGTCCAGGGCGTAGTCGGCGACGCGCTCCAGGGTGCCGTCGTCGAGTCGTACATAGAGGGCACCGGCCGCGGCGCCGAGATAGCGCGCCAGGAATTGCAGGATGCTCTGCCCCAGCGGCGCCAGCGTCGCCTGGCCGATGACCGCTTCCGACAGCTGATTCTGGCCGGAGCGGAACCAGCTCTGCCG
The DNA here is from genome assembly GCF_014190935.1 of Pseudomonas sp. AS2.8. Lineage (NCBI taxonomy): Bacteria > Pseudomonadati > Pseudomonadota > Gammaproteobacteria > Pseudomonadales > Pseudomonadaceae > Pseudomonas > Pseudomonas sp. AS2.8. Next base: position 829,866 of record NZ_JACHVV010000003.1, on the reverse strand, counting down.
CTCCAGATTGTCGGTGTGCTCGGCCTGCTGGTCGAGCAGTCGGGTATAGGTCGCGGAGAGCCGCATGAGTTCGCGGCGCCCGAAGAAGGCCATGATGCCCGAGAGCAGCAGGCTGACGATGAGGAAGGCGGCGACGAAGATCACCGTCATGCGGCTGGCCGTCTCGGTCCGCTCGGCGCGCATCTGCTCTTCGTAGGCGATGAAATCGGTGTAGTCGCGGCGGATGCTGTCGATGCGATTCTTGCCCTGGCCATCGCTCAGCGGGGTCTGGAAGTCTCCCCCGGTACGGCGCGCCTCGATCACCTGGCTGGCGTATTGGCGCCACTCGCGGTGCACCGCTTCGATCCGCTCCAGCCGGCGGATCTGCACGGCGCTGTCGCTGACCAGATTCTTCAGCTCATCCAGTTGCGGCTCGACGTTGGGCAGGGCGCGCTCATAGGGCTGCAGGAACGCGGTATTGCCGCTGAGCAGATAGCCGCGCATCCCGGTTTCCAGATCGACCACCAGGCGGAAGTTGGCGTTGGCCTCGCTGATGACGCGGTCGGTGTGCTCGACCCACTGGGTTACCTTCAGCAAGTAATAGATGATGGCGATAAAGAAGATCGCGCTGAAGACACCGATGCTCAGAGGCAGGGAAAGATTGCGCTTGAGGATCTGGCTGAAGTGCTTCTGATCGAGGGGCGACTCGCGATTCATGGGGTCTGAAAGCCTTGTACGGGACAAAACGGTCGGCGACGGCAAAGCCTCGGCCTGCGGAGGGGTGTCGTCACTGACCGCGGCGCAACCGACGGTCGATCAAGGATACCGACACCGGCTGGCCGAAAGGCCTCGAACAGGACCATGGGAGGCGCGACCGCCTAGCGCAGGCGTCTTGCCCTCTGGCCCCTTTCGCTCCGGTCGGCGCTGACCCTCGGGTCAGCCAGGCGATCGCGGCATTCGGGCCGCGATCAGGCCGCTGGTTCAGCGACGGGCAATCACCCAGACGGCATGAATGATACCCGGAATGTAACCCAGCAGCGTCAGCAGGATGTTGAGCCAGAAGGCGCCGCCGAAACCGACCTGGAGGAAGACGCCCACGGGCGGCAGGATGATGGCGAAGATCAGGCGGATGAGGTCCATTTCAGGCTCCAGTAGAGGGCAGGCAAGAAGATGCCTCTAAGACTGGCAGGGCCTGAATCAGGTTCCGGCAGGCAATAAAAAACCCCGCCGAAGCGGGGTTTCGCAGACTTAACCCGACATCCTTGTCGGGCCGCCAATCCTTGGCCATCTATCCCTGTAAGTCTCTGCCCGACATCCTTGCCGGGGGGCCATCCTGGCCACATTTCCTTGAAATCATCTGGAGCGCTGGGTACATCCTGTACCGCGATCCGATGGGTGTAGATTACGCAGCTATCCGGGTGTAGGCGATGGCTTATCGCGGCGACGTCATGTAAGCCAAAGCTTACACGGCATGGCTTTTTACCTTGTCGGTCAACAGCTTAGAAAGCCTCCTCGGCCAGGGCGTAGAGCGGCTGGGCGCCACTGCGCACGGCTGCAGCCAGGCTCAGGGTGCGCGGCAGCAGGCGGGCGAAATAGAAGCGCGCGGTGGCCAGCTTGGCTTCGGCGAAGGTCGCCTCCTGATCCGCCGCGGCGGCCGCCGCACGGGCCCAGAGATAGCCGTAGGCGACATAGCCGAACAGGTGCAGGTAGTCCACCGAGGCGGCCCCCAGCTCATGGGGGTCGCTGGCGCCGGCCTGCAACAGCCACTCGGTCGCGCCGTCCAGCTGATCCAGCGCCTGGCGCAGGGGTGCGGCGAATTCGTTGTCCGCCGGCAGACCGCTCAGATAGCCGTGGACCTCTTCGCTGAAGGGCCGGTAGAGGGCACCGCGACTGCCGGCCAGCTTGCGGCCGACCAGGTCGAGGGCCTGGATGCCGTTGGTGCCTTCGTAGATCTGGGTGATGCGCACGTCGCGCACCAGCTGCTCCTGGCCCCATTCGCGGATGTAGCCATGGCCGCCGAACACCTGCTGACCGGCGACGCAGAGTTCCAGGCCGAGATCGGTCAGGAAGCCCTTGGCCACCGGGGTCAACAGCGCCACCAGGGCTTCGGCGCGTTCGCGCTCGACGGGCTCGGGGCTGTACTTGGCGGTATCGAGTTGCAGGGCGACATAGCTGGAGAACAGTCGGCCGCCTTCGTTGAGGGCCTTCATGGTCAGCAGCATGCGCCGCACATCGGGATGGACGATGATGGGATCGGCGTTCTTGGCGGCCTGCTGGATGCCGGCCGGCGAACGACTCTGCAGGCGCTCGCGGGCATAGGCCAGGGCATTCTGGTAGGAACGCTCGCTCGAACCCAGGCCCTGGATGCCGACGCCCAGGCGCTCGTAGTTCATCATGGTGAACATGGCAGCCAGGCCCTTGTTGACCTCGCCCACCAGGTAGCCCACCGCGCCATCGAAGTTCATCACGCAGGTAGCGGCGCCCTTGATGCCCATCTTGTGTTCCAGGGAGCCACAGGCCACGGCGTTGCGCGCGCCCAGGGCGCCCGCCTCGTCCACCAGGATCTTGGGTACCAGGAACAGCGAGATGCCCCGCGAGCCGGCCGGGGCATCGGGCAGCTTGGCCAGCACCAGGTGGATGATGTTCTCGGTGAGGTCATGCTCGCCGGCGGTGATGAAGATCTTGGTGCCGGTGACCCGGTAGCTGCCATCGGCCTGAGGTTCGGCGCGGGTGCGGATCAGACCCAGGTCGGTGCCGGCATGGGGTTCGGTCAGGCACATGGAGCCGGCCCACTGGCCGCTGTAGAGATTGGGCAGATAGGCCTGCTTGAGCGCCTCGCTGCCATGGGCGTGCAGGGCCAGGCAGGCGCCGGCGCTGAGCATCGGATAGAGACCGAAGGCCAGGCAGCTGGCGTGCATCATTTCCTCGACCTGGGCGGTGAGCACCTTGGGCATGCCCATGCCGCCGTATTCGGGATCGCCACCGACCCCGACCCAGCCGCCTTCGGCAAAGGCCTGGTAGACCTGGCGGAAGCCTTGGGGCGTGGTCACCTCGCCGGCTTGCCAGTGGCAGCCTTCTTCGTCGGAATTGCGATTGAGCGGCGCCAGTTCCTGGGCGCACAGCTTGCCGGCTTCTTCGAGGATGGCATCGGCGGTCTCGCCGTCCACCACCTCGGCCAGGGCGGGCCACTGACTCCAGCGGTCCTTGACCTTGAGGACGGCATCCAGCACGAAACGGATATCGCGAAGCGGCGGGGTGTAGTCGGCCATGTCGAGTCTCCTCGGAAGGTGTTCTTGTCGGTATGACTCGAGTGTAAGACCGAACCGGAAGGGAGACATAGGTTCATGATCTGACCCAATGGTCAGCCGATCGGAGGTCTGTAGCGGGTGGTTTTTTCGCAGCCGCGAAAAGACGAAAACCCCGCCGGAGCGGGGTTTTCAGTGGAGCTGCGACGGCTTAGTAGCCGAGGGCGAAGTCTTCCTCGGCCAGGGCCATCAGGCTGCCGGCGCCGGCCAGCAGCGCCTCGGCGTGGGCGCGGGTACGGGGCAGCAGGCGCTCGTAGTAGAAGCGCGCGGTGGCCAGCTTGGCCTGGTAGAAGGCAGCCTCGTCGGTACCGGCGGCCAGCTTCTCGGCCGCAACCCGGGCCATGTCGGCCCAGAAGTAGGCCAGGCAGACATAGCCGGAGTACATCAGGTAGTCGACGGCGGCGGCACCCACCTCCTCGCGATCCTTCATGGCGGCCATGCCGACCTTGAGGGTGATCTCGCCCCACTCCTTGTTCAGCTTGGCCAGCGGCTCGACGAAGGCCTTGAGTTCGGCGTTTTCGACGTTGGCCTGGCAGAACTTGTGCACCACCTTGGTGAAGGCCTTGAGCGATTCACCCTGGGTCATCAGCACCTTGCGACCCAGCAGGTCGATGGCCTGGATGCCGGTGGTGCCTTCGTAGAGCATGGCGATGCGGGCATCGCGCAGGTTCTGCTCCATGCCCCACTCGGCGATGTAGCCGTGGCCGCCATAGATCTGCACGCCGTGGCTCGCCGCTTCGAAACCCACCTCGGTCATGAAGGCCTTGGCGATGGGGGTGAGGAAGGCCATCTGGGTCTCGACCTGCTGCTTCTGCTCCTCGTCCTGGCTGTACTTGAGGATGTCCACCAGCTTGGCGGTGTAGTAGATCATCGCCCGGCTGCCCTCGGCGAAGGCCTTCATGGTCAGCAGCATGCGGCGCACGTCGGGGTGCACGATGATGGGGTCGGCGGGCTTCTCGGGCGCCTTGGGACCGGTCAGGGAACGCATCTGCAGCCGCTCGCGGGCGTACTTCAGACCGCCCTGGAAGGCCACCTCGGCATGGGCCAGGCCCTGCAGGGCGGTGCCGATGCGGGCGAAGTTCATGAAGGTGAACATGCAGTTCAGACCGCGATTCGGCGGGCCGATCAGGAAGCCGGTGGCGCCGTCGAAGTTCATCACGCAGGTGGCGTTGCCGTGGATGCCCATCTTGTGTTCGAGGGACCCGCAGTGCACGGCGTTGCGCTCGCCGGCCGCGCCGCTGGCGTCGGGCAGGCGCTTGGGCACGATGAACAGCGAGATGCCCTTGGTACCGGCGGGGGCGTCGGGCAGGCGGGCCAGCACAATGTGGACGATGTTCTCGGCCATGTCGTGTTCACCGGCGGAGATGAAGATCTTGGTACCGGTGATGGCGTAGCTGCCGTCCGCGCGCGGCTCGGCCTTGGTGCGCAGCATGCCCAGGTCGGAACCGCAGTGGGGCTCGGTCAGGCACATGGTGCCGGTCCATTCGCCGGTCACCAGCTTTTCGAGGTAGGTGTGCTTCTGCTCGTCGGTGCCATGCTGCTCCAGGGTGTTCATGGCGCCGTGGGACAGGCCCGGGTACATGCCCCAGGACCAGTTGGCCTGGCCGACCATTTCCGACAGGGAGATGCCAAGGGACTCGGGCAGGCCCTGGCCACCGTGGGCCGGGTTGTGCGCCAGGCTCGGCCAGCCACCCTCGACGAACTGGGCATAGGCTTCCTTGAAGCCATCGGGGGTCTTCACCCCGTCTTCGCTCCAGGTGCAGCCCTGCTGGTCGCCGATGCGATTGAGCGGCGCCAGGACCTGCTCGCAGAATTTGGCGCCTTCTTCGAGGATGGCGGAGACCATGTCGGGAGTGGCGTCACCGCACCCGGGCAGGCTCTGGTAGTGCGCGTCATAGCCCAGGAGTTCGTCGCGAACGAAGCGGATGTCCCGCAGGGGGGCTTTGTAATCGGGCATGACTGTTACCTCTTTGCGAATGCTTGTTGTCGAGGGTGGCGGCAGCGTCGCTGCGGACCTGTCGCCAGGGCGTTTAAACAGTCGTTTGAAACTAATGTTCCAGGCCTGGCCTTGTCAAGCGCGGCGAGGACGAGCGGAGCGACCGGTCAGTCCGCCTCGGCCAGGGCTTCGCGCAGGGCCGCCGCCGTCGCCGGACGTACCAGCCGCGCCAGTTCCCGGCCCTCCTTGACCACGACCAGCGTGGGCCAGAGCTTGACGCGAAAGGAGCGCCCCAGGCGGCGGCCGGGGCCATCCTCGATCTTGAGATGGCGTACACCGGGATAGTCCGCGAGCGCCGTAGCCAGCAGTGACTGGGCGGCACGACAGTGGCCGCACCAGGGTGCGCCGAACTCCAGCAGGGTGACACCCGGCAGGGCGTCGACATCGGTGCGGGCGGGCTCCTTTTCCGCATAGGTGGTCGTCATGGTCATGGCGGGGCTCCTGAAGTCGGTTCCAACGGTGGACAAGTCGCTGGCGGGACTGCTCGGTCACGGCAAAAGGACTAGGGTCGATCCTGCGGTACGCCCCGATTTCATGACAATAAAACAAGGCGCTCCATTTCTGCCTCCGTCTCCGCCCTTTCCCGAGGCCCGCCATGAGCCAGACAGCGACTTCCGTTTCACCCGCCACCCTGCGCAAGGTCATCTCCGCCGCGTCCATCGGCAATTTCGTCGAATGGTTCGATTTCGCCCTCTACGGCTTTCTCGCCACCCTGCTCGCGGCGCACTTCTTTCCCAGTGGCGATGCCACCGCCGGCCTGCTCAAGACCTTTGCCGTCTTCGCCGTGGCCTTTGCCTTCCGGCCGCTGGGCGGCATCGTCTTCGGTCTGCTGGGTGACCGCATCGGCCGCAAGCGCACCCTGGCGCTGACCATCCTGATCATGGCCGGCGCCACCGCCCTGATCGGCATCCTGCCCAGCTACGCCACCATCGGCATCTGGGCGCCGATCCTGCTGACGCTGATCCGCTGCGCCCAGGGCTTTTCCGCCGGGGGCGAATACGCCGGGGCCTGCGCCTACGTGATGGAGCATTCGCCACGCGATCGGCGCGGGCGCTATGGCAGCTTCGTACCGGTCTCGACCTTTCTCGCCTTCGCCAGCGCGGCCCTGACCGCCTGGGGCCTGGAGCGGCTGCTGGGCGCCGCGGCCATGGCCGACTGGGGCTGGCGCATCCCCTTCCTGGCCGCCGCGCCGCTGGGCCTGATCGGCCTCTATCTGCGGCTGAAGCTGGACGAGACGCCGGCCTTCCAGGCACTGGAAGCGGACCATGAGGTCAGCCATTCGCCGCTGGGCGAGACACTCAGGCTGCAGGGTCGCTCGATCCTGCGCCTGGGCGCCTTCATCTCGCTGACGGCGCTGTCCTTCTATATGTTCACCACCTACTTCTCCACCTACCTGCAACTGGCCGGCGGCTTCGACCGGGCCGCGGCCCTGGCCATCAGCCTGATCACCCTGTTCGCGGCCGCGGCCGCCTGCCCGGTGCTGGGGCGCGTCACCGACCGTATCGGCCGGCGCATGACCACGGTGCTGGCCAGTCTGGTCCTGGCGGTAGGCGTCTATCCGGCGCTGCTGCTGGCCAGCAGTGGGCAGTTCGGCAGCGCCCTGCTGGGCAGTCTGCTGCTGGGCGCCGGGGCGGTGCTGTGCAACGTGGTAACCGCGCCGCTGCTCAGCGAGATCTTCCCCACCCGCACCCGCTACACCGCAGGCGCCATCACCTACAACCTGGCCTACACTATCTTCGGTGGCACCGCGCCGCTGATGGCGACCTGGCTGATCGGCACCACCGGCAGCAACCTCTCGCCGGCGCTCTACCTGATCCTGATCGCCCTGCTTGGCCTGGTCGGTGGCCTGAGTCTGCCCGAGACCTCGCGTATCGATCTGGACGAGGTCGGCGAAGGCGGTGAAACGGCTTATCGCCCGGTGCGAGGCTAAACCGCTCGTCTAATGACCGGCACTTCCTCCGGGCCGGCCTGCCGATAGGCAAAAGGCCCGGAGTTTTCCCATGCCCGCCGCTCACGACCTGCAACGCTTCCTCGACGCCCAGGCCGACACCTACGCCACCGCCCTGGCGGAGATCCGCGCCGGCCGCAAACGCAGCCACTGGATGTGGTTTGTCTTTCCGCAGATCCAGGGACTCGGGCGCAGCGAGACGGCACAGCACTACGCCATCGCCTTCCGCGACGAGGCCAGTGCCTATCTGGCGCATCCCTTGCTGGGGCCACGGCTGCGGGAGATCACCGCCGCCGCGCTGGAGCATCCGGAGCTATCCGCCACGGCGCTGTTCGGCCAGCCGGACGATCTCAAATTCCATTCCTGCCTGACCCTCTTCGCTGCCGTGGCCGAAGACCCCGAGCCCTTTCGCCAGGCGCTGAAGACCTTTTTCGCCGGGCGGCCGGACGAAGCCACCCTGACCCGACTCTGCTAGCGCCAGAGCCCAGGTAGCGCCCCTTCCCGTCCGGTCACTGGATCGCTTACTGGCATAGGTACCTGGGCGATGAGTTCGAGAGCGCGGGCATGGGCGGCCGGATCGGCGCGCTGGGTGATGAAGTCCTGCTGATCGGGCGGATAGGCGCCCACCACCAGGAAATCCGCGCTGGATTCCAGATTGCGGTGCCCGGTCCCCGCTGGCAGCACCACCACATCGCCCGCAGTCACCTGCACATCCTGCCCCTGTTCGCCGCCGAGGCGCAGCCGTGCCTGGCCGCTGGCCACACCCAGCACCTCATGGGCATTGGGGTGATAGTGATGATAGCGGTAGACGCCATAGCGCCACTGCGGCGGCCAGGCATTGGCGGTAAACAGCCGTTCTAAGGCCGCGGCGCGGTCGCTACCCGGCAGCGGGACCTTACGATAGAGCAGCACCGGTAGGCGGCTGTTGGGGATGATGCCGTCATCGGCGAAGTGCAGTAGCTCGGGCTGACCGGCAACCACCGGCGCGGCCAGGGCCAGGGTGGCAGGTGCCAGGCCCAGCACCAGGGAAAGGATGGAAAGCGGCGGTTGAGGCGACATGCGGGACTCCAACAGGGCTTTGCCAATGGAGGTCCGCCTGGCGCCCGGGTTCAGCGCCCGCGACGAGGGGTCAGGCCAGCCATTCCCGCAGCAGCGCCGTGGTCCGCTCCGGCACTTCCAGCGGCGGCAGGTGACTGCAGTCGTCCAGCACCACCAGGCGCGAGTCCCGGATACCAGCGTGCATGAGCTCGGCTTCGGCCGGCGGCGTGAGCTGGTCCTGGGCGCCGACCACGATCAGGGTCGGGATGCGAATCTGCGCCAGGGTTGGCCGCGAATCGGGGCGGTCGATAATCGACTGCTGCTGGCGCAGGAAGGCCTCCTTGCCCACTGCCTTGCCCATGGCCAGCACGGTGTCGGCCACCGGCGTGCCCAGGCGCGAGGCGTGGATCAGCCGCGGCAGCAGTTGCGGACTAATACCGAGGAAACGCCCGCGCTCGGCCAGTTCGAGCATGGCGCGGCGCTGGGCGGCGCGCTCGGGGGCATCCGGGCTGGCCATGGTGTCGAACAGCGCCAGTCGCGCCACCCGCTCCGGCGCCTGGCGCAGGATCTCGAAGGCCACGTAGCCGCCCATGGACAGCGCGCCTAGGGCGAAGCGCGGGGGCGCCTCGGCCAGCACCCGGCGCGCCAGGACGGCGATGCCCAGATCGCGGGTGAGGTCAGGAATGAGTACCGGACAGACGTCGGCCAGGTCGGCGGCTTGGGTGGCCCAGAGACGGCTGTCACAGAGCAGGCCGGGAAGCAGGATCAGCGGAAGGGAATCGGTAGCGGTCATCACGGGGGACTTGAGAGACACTGCGGAAAACGCGCAGTGTAGCGCGGATCACCAGCGAACCCGGCGGGCTTCGCGGGTTCCAAGGGACATTGCCAAGGATCCGGAAACATCCATGCGTACTGAAGGCTTTTTCGACTGGCTCGGCGCCGCGCTCGGCCAGGTCATCCGTTTCATCATCGATCTGTTCGGCTCGGTCCTCGGCGGCCTCGCTGACGCCGTGCACGACTTCCTCCATGGCATGGCCCGCTCCATCGGCATGGACGACTCCTATATCAGCTTCGTGGTCCTGGCCATCGGCCTGCTGCTGCTCTACGCCGCGGTACGCGCCTTCATGGCTCGCTCGGTGGTGGGCGGCGTCATCTGGCTGATCCTCGGCCTGATGGTGATGAGCTGGCTGATCCGCGGCTGACTGGTCGCAAGGCCAGCCGCCTGGCACAGTAGGGTCTTCGCTCGGCACGGAAGCCGTCATGCCCCCACCCCTTTCTCTCGCGCTGAAGCGTCACTGGCAACGCCTGCGCCCCGGAACCGGTTGCGCGCTCTGCGGCGCCTGGCTAGCGGCCGGACTGCCGCTGTGCGAAGGCTGCGACAGCGAATTGCCCTGGCTCGGCCCCCATTGCCGCTGCTGCGCCCTGCCTCTGCCAGTGGACGGCCTGCTCTGTGGTGGCTGCCTGGCCAAGCCACTGGCCTTCGACCAGGTACTGGCGCCCTGGCGCTATGCCTTTCCGGTCGACACCCTGATCAACAGATTCAAGCACCGCGACCAGGGCAGTCTCGGCCGCCTGGCCGGCGCACTGCTGGCGCGGCATCTGCAGCACCTGTTCGACGAAGGCCAGCCGCGCCCGGCATTGCTGCTGCCGGTTCCCTCGCCCCGCTGCGCCTGCGCCAACGCGGTTTCAACCAGGCCGCGCTGCTGGCCGGCTGGCTCGGCAGGAGCCTGCAACTGCCGGTGGATAGCGGCCTGCTGGAGCAGCACAGCCAGCAGGGCCTGAGCGCCAGCGAGCGACGGCGCAATCTCAAGCAGGCCTTCGCCCTGGTGGAAGATGCCCAGCTGGAGGGTCGCCACCTGGCCCTGGTGGACGATGTCCTCACCACCGGCGCCACCGCCGACAGCCTGGCGCGCCTGCTCCAGCGCGCGGGCGCCCGGCGGGTCGATGTCTATTGCCTGGCGCGGACGCTGCCACCCGGCGAGTAGCCATGTCACCAAAACGTCATTTAGTCTGACTAGCCTCGCCTGCACACTGTGAGGGAGCCATCAGCATGCATAACGACCAGACCGATCTCGAACGCCTCGTCCACCTCAGCCGCCGCCGCTTCATCGGCGCCGGCGCCCTGGCCGGCGCCGCCCTGTTCCTGGGCGGCGGCCTGCTCGGTCGCAGCGCCCTGGCCGACGCGGTCAGCGAGGCCTCGGGCAATCCGCTGATCGGCTTCGCCAACATCCCCGCCTCCACCGCCGACACCCTGGTGGTGCCGCCCGGCTATCGCGCCAGCGTGCTCATCAGCTGGGGCCAGCCGCTGCATGCCGACGGCCCGGCCTTCCGCCCCGATGGCAGCCCCAGCGCCGCCGACCAGGCGGTGCAATTCGGCGACAACAACGACGGCATGGCCTTCTATCCCTTCCCGAACGATCCGGATCGGGCACTGATGGCGATCAACAACGAATACACCAACTACCGCTATCTGCTCAGCCACGGCACGCCACCCAAGTCCCTGGAAGACACCCGCAAGGCCCAGGCCGCCGAGGGCGTCTCGGTGATCGAGGTTAAGCGCGTGGATGGCCAGTGGCATTTCGTCCAGGGCTCGACCTATAACCGTCGCGTGCATGGCAATACGCTCATCGCCGTCAGCGGTCCAGCCGCCGGTCACGACCTGCTCAAGACCGCCGCCGACCCGGCCGGACGCGAGGTGCTGGGCACCTTCCAGAATTGCTCCAGCGGCGCCACGCCCTGGCACACCTACCTGACCTGCGAAGAAAACTTCACCGACGTCTTCGGCAGTCGCGATGCCAATCTGAAATTCGACGCCGCCCAGAAGCGCTACAGCGTCAAGCACGCCAGCGTGGAGAATGACTGGCACCTGCACGACGACCGCTTCGACCTGGCGCAGAATCCCAACGAACTCAATCGCCACGGCTGGATCACCGAGATCGACCCCTTCGACCCCCAGGCCAAACCGGTCAAGCGTACCGCCCTGGGTCGCTTCAAGCACGAGAACGCCGCCCTGACCCGCACCCGCGATGGCCGCGTGGTGGTCTACATGGGCGACGACGAGCGTGGTGAATTCATCTACAAGTTCGTCAGCCGCGATCGCCTGCAGGACGATCCCAAGGCCAATCGCGAGCTGCTCGATCACGGCACCCTCTATGTCGCGCGCTTCGACGAAGGCGATCGTGACCCGAACCGTCCCAAGGGCCGCGGCCAGTGGCTGCCGCTGGTGCATGGCGAGAACGGCCTGACCGCCGCCAACGGCTTCGCCAGCCAGGCCGAGGTGCTCATCCACGCCCGCCAGGCCGGCACCCAGGTCGGCGCCACGCGCATGGACCGTCCGGAGTGGATCGCCGTCAGCCCCAAGGACGGCCAGGTCTATTGCACCCTGACCAACAACACCAAGCGTGGTGAGGACGGCATGCCGGTGGGCGGCCCCAATCCCCGCGCCAACAACCTCTACGGCCAGATCGTGCGCTGGCGCGAGCGCGACGACGATGCCGCGGCCCTGAGCTTCGACTGGGACCTGTTCGTCATCGCCGGCAATCCCAAGGTGCACCCGGGCAAGCCGGAAGCGGGCTCGCAGCAGATCAATGCCGAGAACATGTTCAACAGTCCCGATGGCCTGGGCTTCGACGCCGCCGGCCGGCTGTGGGTGCTCACCGATGGCAAGTACAGCAACAAGGGCGACTACGAGGGCATGGGCAACAACCAGATGCTCTGCGCCGATCCGCGCAGCGGCGAGATGCGCCGCTTCCTGGTCGGCCCGGTCGGTTGCGAGGTCACCGGCCTGGCCTTCTCGCCGGACTATCGGACGATGTTCGTTGGCATCCAGCACCCTGGCGAAGAAGGCGGCTCGACCTTTCCCGAGGCCCAGCCGAACGGTCAGCCGCGCTCTTCGGTGATGGTCATTACCCGCGAAGACGGCGGTGTGATCGGCGCCTGACCGGCGAGCGGATAGCGCTCGAGCCTTCGCCATGGGGCTCGGGCATGCGCTAGCATCTCCCGGATGCAGGGTGGCAATCGCCATCGTCCCCCGTGACCGAGGAGCGCGCCATGTCTCATCCGTTCGAAAATCTGAGTCCCGACCTCGTCATCGACGCCATCGAAAGCCTGGGCTATCTCAGCGATGCCCGGGTGCTGGCCCTCAACAGCTACGAGAATCGCGTCTACCAGATCGGCATCGAAGGCGAGACCCCGCTGATCGCCAAGTTCTATAGGCCGGATCGCTGGACCGATGCGGCCATTCTGGAAGAACACGCCTTTTCCGCTGAGCTGGAAGAACGCGAGGTGCCCGTGGTCGCGCCCTTGCAGCGTGACGGCCAGACGTTGTTCAGCCATGCCGGCTTCCGCTTCGCGCTCTTTCCCCGCCGCGGCGGGCGGGCGCCGGAGCCGGGTGATCTCAACCAGTTGCATCGCCTTGGCCAGTTGCTGGGTCGCCTGCACGCGGTGGGCGCCAGCCGACCCTTCCAGCACCGCGAGACGCTGGACGTCCAGGGCTACGGCCATGCCTCTCTGGATACGCTGCTGACTGGCAACTTCATTCCCCAGAGCCTGCTGCCGGCCTATGAATCGGTGGCGCGCGACCTGCTCCAGCGCCTCGACGAACTCTTCGAAAGCGTCAGCTACGACGTCATCCGCCTGCACGGCGACTGCCATCCGGGCAACCTGCTCTGCCGCGATGACGCCTACCATATCGTCGACCTCGACGACTGCCGCCACGGCCCGGCCATGCAGGATCTCTGGATGCTGCTGGCCGGCGATCGCCAGGAACGGCTGACGCAGCTGTCCGAGCTGATGGACGGCTACGAGGAATTCCACGACTTCCAGCCGCGCGAGCTGGCCCTGATCGAGGGGCTGCGCACCCTGCGGCTGATGCACTATAGCGCCTGGCTGGCGCGTCGCTGGGACGATCCGGCCTTTCCCAAGAGCTTTCCCTGGTTCGGCAGCGAACGCTACTGGGGCGACCAGATCCTCACCCTGCGCGAACAGCGCGCCGCCCTGGACGAGGCGCCGTTGCGATTGTTCTAGTCTTTGTGCGACTCAGTGGAAAAGGCTGCGCCGTTTTCCACGCTACGGGCTCGAACTTCATCTCTCCCTCTGGGAGAAGGCCGGGGTGAGGGTAGGCCCTGCGATGAACTCTTCAATGAAGGACTGCGCCGCTTTCCAGGCTACAGCACTGATCGCGGCCACGGGCCGCTCCTGTAGGCACGGGAGTTTCCATAGGCGTGGCCGCATCGGCGGACCGCCAGGGCCGTGCTCGACCGTCGCGACGGTCACACCACAGGCGCAGCACCTCAGTCCACACCCGACCACCCCTTGAGCTATGCTCCCCAAACAAAAATCGTTGCCTGCCTAAGGACCTCTCATGTCTGCCTTGCGCCAGGGTTACGCCCTGGGCCTCACCGCCTACGGGCTATGGGGCTTGTTTCCGCTGTTTTTCAAACTGCTGGCGGCCCTGCCGGCGACCGAGATCCTGTTCCAGCGCATCCTCTGGTCCGCCCTGTTCAGCGCCCTGCTGCTGCTGGTCTGGCGCCATCGCGGCTGGTGGGCGGAGCTGCGCGCCCACCCGCGACGGCTGCTCTGGCTGGCGGTGTCCGGCGCCCTGGTGGCCTGCAACTGGCTGGTCTACATCTGGGCGGTCAACAACGCCCACGTGGTCGAGGCCAGCCTGGGCTACTACATCAATCCCCTGGTCAACATCCTGCTCGCCCTGGTGATCCTCCGCGAGCGCCTGCGTCCGCTGCAGTGGATCGCCGTGGGCCTCGCGGTGCTGGGCGTGGCCCAGCAGCTGTGGACCCTGGGGCAACTGCCCTGGGTCTCCCTGGCCCTGGCCCTGAGTTTCGCCTTCTATGGCCTGGTGCGGCGGCAGACGCCGGTGGCCGCCCTGCCGGGCATGGTGGTTGAGAGCTGGATGCTGGTGCCGATCGCCCTGGTCGCGCTGCCGCTGCTGACCCCGGGGGTGAGCCTGCAGGCCGAGACCTGGCAGTCCTCCCTGGGCCTGCTGATCGTGCTGGCTGGGCCGGTCACCCTGATCCCCCTGCTATGCTTCAACGCCGCGGCGCGCAAGCTGCCCTATTCGACGCTGGGCTTTCTGCAGTACCTGGCACCGACCCTGGTGCTGATCCAGGCGGTCTGGCTCTACGACGAACCCTTCCCTCGCGAGCGGCTGTTCGCCTTCATCTGCATCTGGACGGGCCTGGCCGTGTTCAGCTTCGATCTCTGGCGCGCCAGTCGCAAGCTGAAGGCCAGATAGCAGAACGCCCCTCGCAAGGGGCGTTCATCATCGCAGCGGCGCCGATCAGGCTTCGCCAGCGGTCTGCATGCGCGCCAGTTCCTGGGCGTAGAGGGCGTCGAAGTTCACCGGCTGCAGCATCAGCGCGGGGAAGGAGCCACGCACCACCATGTTGTCCAGCGCCTCACGGGCGTAGGGGAACAGGATGTTGGGGCAGAAGGCGCCCAGGGCATGGGCCATGGAAGCGGCGTCCAGGCCCTTGATCAGGAAGATGCCACCCTGCTGCACTTCGGCGATGAAGGCGGTCTCTTCGTTGTTCTTGACGGTCACGGTCAGGGTCAGCACCACTTCGTGGAAGTCGTCGCCCAAGGTCTTCTGGCGGGTGGCCAGATCCAGGTTGACGTTGGGCTGCCAGTCCTGACGGAAGATCTCGGGGCTCTTGGGCGCCTCGAAGGACAGGTCGCGGATGTAAATGCGCTGCAGGGAGAACTGAGCGCCGTCTTCCTGGGCGCCATTGGCTTGGTCGGTCATGGTAGGGCCTTGAGTTGTGAGTGTTGGTCAGGCGGACAGCAGCGGATCGAGGCGTCCGCTTCGGTCTAGGGCATAGAGCTCGTCGCAACCGCCGACGTGGGTGCTGCCGACCCAGATCTGCGGCACGCTGGTGCGACCGGCCTTGCGGGCCATCTCGCTGCGCAGCGCGGGCTGGCCGTCGACGGAGACTTCCCGGTAGGCCACGTTCTTGCGATCGAGCAGGTGCTTGGCACGATGGCAATAGGGACACCAGGCACTGGTATAGATGACGACGTCAGACATGCGCGGTCTCCAGTGGCCGATGAGGCGGCCACGCTAGGGGTTCACTTCACCAGGGGCAGATTCTCTGCACGCCAGGTGGCAATGCCGCCGTTCAGCCGGGCGGCGGTGAAGCCGGCCTTCTGCAGATCGCCGCACACGGCACCGGCTTGCTGGCCGGCGCTGTCCACCACGATCAGGGTCTTGGCCTTGTGCTTCTCCAGTAGAGACAGGCTGCTGGCGACTTTCTCCTGAGCGATATTCAGCGCGCCGACGATATGCCCGGCGGCGAAGTCCTTGCTCGGACGGATGTCGAGGACCACGCCCTGCTCGCGGTTAAGCAGGTTGGTGAGTTCAGCGGTGGACAGGCTGCGCCCGCCACGACGGGTCTCGTTGAACAGCATCAGGGCGACGATGGCGAGGAAGGCGGCGACGAGAAGCGGATGATGGGTGGCGAATTCAACCGCCCGACCGATAAATTCCATAATGAAAGAGCTATCCAAGGAGGGCTAAAAATGCTGGCCAGTATACACAGCCCCCCGATGGCGCCATACCCTCGCCGACCCCGGGTTATCTGCAGGTAACCAGCTCATCTCGAACTGCCTCCTTGGCGGCTTCCGCCGCTCTGCCTAGGCTTGGCTTCCGTTCATTTCCGAGGAATCCAGCCATGACCTCCATCGCCCTGCTCGGCGCTACCGGCAACGTCGGCAGCCGTCTGCTCGACGAAGCCCTCTCCCGCGGCCACCGGGTCACCGCCCTGGTACGGGATCCCGCGCGCCTGGCGTCGCGGCCCGACCTGACGGTCATCGCCGGTGATGTCACCGACCTGCAGGCCGCCCCGACTCTAGCCGGTCATGAGGTGCTGATCAGCAGCCTGAGATTCGCCGACCTCGCGCCGAGCGCCCTGATCGACTTCGCCCGCGCCACCGGCAT
Source organism: Pseudomonas sp. AS2.8 (assembly GCF_014190935.1). Taxonomy (NCBI): domain Bacteria; kingdom Pseudomonadati; phylum Pseudomonadota; class Gammaproteobacteria; order Pseudomonadales; family Pseudomonadaceae; genus Pseudomonas; species Pseudomonas sp. AS2.8. Next base: position 813,649 of record NZ_JACHVV010000003.1, on the reverse strand, counting down.
CCCCCGCCTGCTGATCGTTGGCGGCGCCGCCAGCCTGCATCTGCCGGATGGCTCGCGACTGTTCGATGCGCCGGCCTTTCCCGTGGAATACCGCAATGAGGCCGGGGCCGGCATCGCTACCCTGGAGGCATTGAGAGCGGTCAGCGACCTCGACTGGGTCTTCGTCAGTCCGCAGATGGTCTTCGCCCCCGGCACGCGCACGGGCCGCTTCCGCCTGGGCGACGATGCCCTGCTGTTCGATGCGGCCGGGGACAGCCATATCTCCTATGAAGACTTCGCCATGGCCCTGCTGGACGAGGTCGAACGCCCCGTCCATTACCGCACTCGCTTCACCGTCGGCTACTGAAACGGAAATGCCCCCTCGTTCGCAGCCTGGCCGCCTGGTCGGGCTGTGAACGCTGAACGGCGTGCCTTGCCGTTTTTTTTGCCGGATGTGACGGGCATACTAGGCGCTTCGCCCTAGAAACGTACGACCTCGCATGCGCCGTGTTCTCGCCCTTCTCCTGCTTGCCAGCGTTCTCGCTCCCGCCCTGGCCGACGATCGCGCCGATACCCAGCGGCAGATCGAGCAGACCCGCCGGGAAATCCAGGAGATGCAGAAGGTCCTCAAGCAGGTGCAGGCCGAAAAGTCCGGCGTGCAGAAGCAGCTGCAGGGCACCGAGACCCAGATGGGCGAGCTGGAAAAGCAGGTCGACTCGCTGCAGAAGCAGCTGGAGAACGGCGAAAAAAAGCTGCAAGAGCTGGACGGGCGCAAGAAGAAGCTCGACCAGTCTCGCGCTGAGCAACAACAGCTGATCGCCGTGCAGGTGCGGGCCGCCTACCAGAGCGGCCGCCAGGAATACCTCAAGCTGCTGCTCAACCAGGAGCATCCGGAAAAGGTCAGCCGCACCCTCACCTACTACAACTACCTGAATCGCACCCGGCTGGATCAGCTCGCCACCTTCAACGACACCCTGCGCGAGTTGCGCGAGGTGGAACAGGGCATCCAGCAGGAACAGGGCGATCTGGTCGCCCGCCGCGAAGACCTGGAGAAGCGTCAGGCGGAGTTAGCCGAGGTGCGCAAGGAGCGCCAGGCGGCGCTGGCCAAGATCAACGCGGACTACCGCGACAAGAGTCGCGAGATCGAGAATCGCGAGCAGGATCAGGCCGCGCTGAACAAGGTGCTCAAGACCATCGAGGAAACCCTCGCGCGCCAGGCTCGCGAAGCCGAGGAAGCTCGCCAGCGACAACTGGCCGAAGCCCGCGCCGCCGAGGCACGGGAAGCGGCACGGCGCCAGGCGCAAAGCGAGCCGAAAGCCCCGCGCCCCTCGAACGCCCCGGAACTGACGGTGTCTAGTGCAGCACCTGCCTATGGCGGCGCCTTCGCCAATGCCCGCGGCAAGCTGCCCTGGCCGGTCGATGGCCGTCTGGTGGCCCGATTCGGCAGTGCCCGCGGCGACGACCCCCGCGCGAAGTGGGACGGTGTCCTGATCGCGGCCGGGGCCGGTACCCGGGTCAAGGCGGTGCACGACGGCCGGGTGGTCTTCGCCGACTGGCTAAGAGGCGCCGGCCAACTGGTTATCATCGATCATGGGAATGGCTATCTCAGCCTGTACGGACATAATCAGAGCCTGCTCAAGTCTGCGGGTGACGTGGTCAAGGCCGGGGATGCCATCGCGACCGTCGGCGCCAGCGGCGGTCAGGAAGCCTCCGCCTTGTACTTCGCCATCCGCCAACAGGGCCGCCCGACGGACCCGGTCATCTGGTGCCGTGCTCAGGGATAGTGCGACACACCTCGGTTTAGGAGCTGCACATGCCGCATCGCTTTCGTCCCACCGTCCTGGTCCTCGCCCTGCTGTTCAGCGGCGCCGGAGTCGTCCAGGCGCAATCGTCGCAGAGCACGCCGGCTGCGGTGACGCCGGTCGCACCGGGCGCCGCGCCCGCGGCCCCGGCCAGTGCTCCGCTGCCGCTGGACGAGCTGCGCACCTTTGCCGAGGTGTTCGACCGTATCAAGGCCGCCTATGTGGAGCCGGTGTCGGACAAGGTCCTGCTGGAAAACGCCATCAAGGGCATGCTCAGCAACCTGGATCCGCATTCCGCCTACCTGGAACCCAAGGACTTCGCCGAACTGCAGGAAACCACCAGCGGTGAATTCGGCGGTCTGGGCCTGGAAGTCGGCCAGGAGAACGGCTTCATCAAGGTGGTCTCGCCCATCGACGACACCCCGGCGGCCAAGGCGCGCCTGCAACCGGGCGATCTGATCGTCAAGATCGACGGCCAGCCGACCAAGGGCCAGGCCATCAACGAAGCCGTCGACAAGATGCGCGGCAAGCCGGGCAGCCCCATCGTGCTGACCATCGTTCGCGGTGGCGGCCAGCCGTTCGACGTCAAGCTGGCGCGGGCGGTGATCAAGGTCAACAGCGTCAAGAGCCAGCTGCTCGAATCCGGCTACGGCCTGCTGCGCATCTCGCAGTTCCAAGTCAATACCGGCGAAGAGACGGTCAAGGCCCTTGCCAAGCTGCGTCAGGAGAACAAGGGCAAGCTCAAGGGCCTGATCCTCGACCTGAGAAACAACCCGGGCGGCGTCCTGCAGTCGGCGGTCGAGGTGGCGGATGCCTTCATGACCCACGGCCTGATCGTCTACACCAAGGGCCGCCTGCCCAACTCCGAGCTGCGCTTCTCGGCCGACGCCGCCGATCCCAGCGAGAAGGTGCCCCTGGTGGTGCTGATCAACGGCGGCAGCGCCTCGGCCGCGGAGATCGTCGCCGGCGCCCTGCAGGATTCCAAGCGCGGCATCCTCATGGGCACCGACAGCTTCGGCAAGGGCTCGGTGCAGACGGTGCTGCCGCTCAACAACGACCGCGCACTCAAGCTCACCACGGCGCTCTATTACACGCCGAGCGGGCGCTCCATCCAGGCCCAGGGCATCACCCCGGACATCGCCGTGGCGCCGGCCAAGGTCACCCCGCAGAGCGGTGGCGACGAATACTTCCGCGAAGCCGATCTGGCTGGTCACCTGGGTAATGGCAATGGCGGCGCCGATCGACCCACCGGCAGCAAGGCGCCCAATCAGAGTCCGCGGCCGCAGGATGACGACTTCCAGCTCTCCCAGGCGCTGTCGCTGCTCAAGGGACTTAACGTCACCCATACCCCGTGAGGGCTGGACGCTGGCTACTGGCCGGGGCGCTCGCCCTGGTCAGCGTACTCGCCCAGGCTGCCACCGCGCAGCTGACCATCATCATCGACGACCTCGGGCAGAATCCGGCCCGGGACCGTCAGGTGCTGGCCCTGCCCGCGCCGGTGGTCCTGGCGATCATCCCCGAGACCCGCTACGCCGCCGAACTGGCCACCGCGGCCCACCGCGCCGGGCGCACCGTGCTGCTGCATCTGCCCATGGACCCGGCCGGCGGTCCCTATGCCTGGCATCCGGAGATGTCTTCGGCCGAGCGCCTGCAACGCCTGGACCGGGCACTGGAACGGGTACCCGAGGCGGATGGGGTGAACAATCACGAAGGCAGTCGCATGACCGCGGACCGACCGGCCATGGCCGAGTTGATGCAGGTCCTGCAGGAGCGCCACCTGCTGTTTCTCGACAGCCGCACCAGCGCCGCCACCGTGGCCGCGGCGGAAGCCCAGAAGATCGGCCTGGCCAGCGTCTCGCGCGATGTCTTTCTCGACAATGACGCCACCCCGGCGGCGGTGGCGGCCCAGCTGGCCGAAGGCGTACGCCTGGCCCAGCGCCAGGGCAGCGCCGTGCTGATCGGCCATCCGCACCCGGCGACCCTGGCGGTGCTGGCCCAGCAGTTGCCGCAACTCAAGGCCCAGGGCGTGGAGGTCATCGACCTGCCACAGATGATCGCCCTGCGCGCCAATCAGGCCATGCCCGGGCACGGCCGTGACGGGCGCTATCGCTAGCGACCGGCAGACGGCCTCCAGGGGTCAGAGGTAGTTGTTGGTGATGCTGTCGATCACCCCTTCCTTGCGCATCTGCTCCAGGGCCGCCTGAAGGCGTGTCACCACTTCGTCAGGCGTGTCCTTGTTCAGCGCCAGATACTGGTCCACCTCGTTGAAGCGCAGCAGCGTCTGCAAGCCGGTCACACCCTGCTGCTTGGCGAGATAGCGGCCGACTGGATCGGCGGTAGCCCAGATATCGATCTGGCCCTTCACCAGCTTGTCGACGTTTTCCTGATCACGCAGGGCGTCGATGACCGGAATGCCCTGGGCGGCCAGCGTCTTGCTGATCACATCGTTGCGATAGGTACCGATGCGATAGCGGGCGGCGTCCTTGAGCGTCTTGACGTCCAGCTTGCTGCCAGGCAGCGCCTGCAGGGTCCAGCTCGAACGGCCGAAAGGGCCCACCCATTTGAACTGATCCTTGCGCGCCTCGGTGTAGGCGACGGAGAAGAGGCCGTAGTTGGGCGTCTCCTGGGTCAGCCGATAGATGCGGTCCCAGGGGAAGCGCAGCGAAAGGCTGTACTTGATGCCGGCCCGCTTGAACATCTCGCGGACGATATCGGTGGCGATACCATCGATGGCGTCATCGCGGGCGAAGTTCTTGTCATCGACCGACATGTTGAAGGGGGGATAATTTTCGGTCAGGAGCACGACCTGATAGTAATCCGGCAACTCGGCACGGGCCTGGGTCAGGCCCAGCGTGCAACCCAGCAGTACACCGGCAAGACGTAACCATAGCTTTTGCATTGCAACTCCCTGGCGACGCAAGGCCGCATTTCCGAGGTTTCGTTGAGTATCCCTTTACAACGTTCAGCGCTCACTGCGGCTCGGCTCACCGCGATCGTCAGCCCTGCGTCGATCCCGGTCTAGCCGCCTAGCCGATCCGAAATCCGTAGTCCCTCACGTCCACGCCCGCCTCCAGACGAGGCGTGTGCGAATGCCCACAGCCAGGCGGCGGTGCACTAGAGATAGTTATTGGTAATGCTGTCGACCAGGCCTTCGCGGCGCATGGCATCCAAGGCCTGCTGCAGGCGGGTCACCACCTCGTCGGGGGTGTCCTTGTTCAAGGCCAGGTAGAGGTCGGATTCCTGGAAGCTGAGCAGGGTCTGCAGGTTGCTGACGCCCTGCTGCTTGGCCAGGTAGCGGGCGACCACGTCGGTGGTGGCCCAAACGTCGATCTCGCCCTTCTGCAACTTGGCGATGTTTTCCTGATCACGCAGGGCGTCGATGGGGACGATGCCCTTTTCCTGAATCATCAGGCTCACGGCGGAATTCTTGTAGGCGCCGACGCGCAGCCGGGCCGCCGTGGCCAGGTCCGGCACCTTGAGGGTGCTGCCGGCCAGCGCCATGAACACCTTGCGGGTCTTGCCCAGCGGCCCGACCCACTTGAACAGCGGCAGCCTGGACTCGGTGCGCGACACGGAGAACAGCGCGTAGTTGGGGCTTTCCAGGGTCAGGTTGTAGATGCGATCCCAGGGAAAGCGCAGCGAGAGGTTGTAGTCGATCCCGGCGCGCTTGAACATCTCGCGCACCAGATCGGCGCTGATGCCGTCGATGGCATCGTCACGCGCGAAGTTCTTGTCGTCCACCGCCATGTTGAAGGGCGGGAAGTTCTCGGTCAGCACCACCACGCGATAGCCCGCTGGCAATTCCGCCCAGGCCGTTCCCAGGGCCAGGGGGCAACTCAACAGCACGGCGGCGATGGCCAACCAGGACTTGCGCATAGCTCTCTCCTCAGGCGACCGTCCGCGCCGATTGCTCGGCCCGCCGGGATCACAGATAACGATTGAAGATGGTCTGAACCGCGCCGCTCTGGCGCATCTCGTCGAGGGCCTTCTGCAGCTTCTGTACCACCTCGTCGGGGGTCTGCTTGTTCAGCGCCAGGAACAGCTCGCCGCTGTTGAAGCGCAGCAGCATCTTGAGTCCGCTCACGTCTTCCTGGCGGGCCAGGTAGCGCCCGGCGGGATCGCCGGTGGCCCAGACGTCGATCTGCCCCTTGACCAGGCGCTGCACGTTTTCCTGATCGCGCAGGGCGAGATCCGGTTGGAACCCCTGCTGGACGAGACTCTCGGCGATGGCGTCGCCCTTGTAGGCGCCGATCTTGAGCTGCTGCTTGCGGACGTCTTCCAGGCTGCGCAGTTGCAGGTGGCTGTCGGCGCGCCCGAGCAGCACCCAGTCATCCGGGCCGATGGGACCGACCCACTTGAACAGGCCCTCGCGCTCCGGCAGCCGGGCGGTAACGAAGACGCCGTGGTCGGGCTGATCCAGGGCCATGCCGTAGATCCGCTCCCAGGGAAATCTCAGGGTGAGGTTGTAGGAGATGCCGGCGCGCTGGCACATCTCACGGACCATGTCGACCGCGATGCCCTTAAGCTCGCCTTCGCGGGCGAAGTTCTTGCCATCCACGGAGAAGTTGTAGGGCGGGAAGTTTTCCGTCAGCAGCGTCAGCTGATAACTCGCCGGGAGCTCCGCCCTGGCCGCGGTGGATACCAGCAGCAAACCGGCCAAGCAGGCCCAGACTCCCTTGCGCACACCCCTCTCCCTGCCGGCACCGCCGGTGCTTAAGATTTTGTGGAGCGTATCACAATCCCTTTTTCGGCCAGGTACCGTTTAGCCTCGGGAATGGTGCATTCGCCGAAATGGAAGATGCTCGCGGCCAGCACCGCGGAGGCCTTGCCTTCGAGGATGCCGTCGGCCAGGTGCTGCAGATTGCCAACGCCGCCGGAGGCGATCACCGGAATGCCCACCGCCTCGCTGACGGCGCGGGTCACGCCCAGGTCGAAGCCGTTCTTCATGCCGTCCTGGTCCATGCTGGTGAGCAGGATCTCGCCGGCGCCCAGGCCTTCCATCTTCTGCGCCCAGGCCACGGCGTCGAGGCCGGTAGGCTTGCGCCCGCCATGGGTGAAGATCTCCCAGCGCGGGGTTTCGCCGGGGCCGCTGACGCGCTTGGCGTCGATGGCCACCACGATGCACTGAGCCCCGAAGCGCGCCGCGGCTTCACCGACGAACTCCGGGGTGAAGACCGCCGCGGTGTTGATCGAGACCTTGTCGGCACCGGCGTTGAGCAGGTTGCGGATGTCCTGCACGGTGCGCACCCCACCGCCCACGGTCAGCGGGATGAACACCTGGCTGGCCATGCGCTCCACGGTGTGCAGGGTGGTATCGCGGCCCTGGTGGCTGGCGGTGATGTCGAGAAAGGTGATCTCGTCGGCGCCCTGCTCGTTGTAGCGGCGGGCGATCTCCACCGGATCACCGGCATCGCGGATGTTCTCGAACTTGACGCCCTTGACCACGCGGCCATTGTCCACGTCCAGGCAGGGGATGATGCGTTTCGCCAGCGCCATGACTGAGTCCTCAGACCTTGAAGTTGTCGCACAGCGCCTGGGCCTCGGCGACGTCGAGGGTACCCTCGTAGATCGCCCGGCCGGTGATGGCGCCGATGATGCCCGGGCTGCGGGCGTCGAGCAGATTCTGGATGTCACCCAGGTTGTGGATACCGCCGGAGGCGATCACCGGGATGCTGGTGGCTTCGGCCAGGGCGCGGGTGGCCGGCACGTTGCAGCCCTGCATCATGCCGTCGCGGGCGATGTCGGTGTAGACGATGGCGCTGACGCCGTCGGCTTCGAAGCGACGGGCCAGGTCGGTGACCTGCAGCTCGCTGACCTCGGCCCAGCCGTCGGTGGCGACGAAGCCGTCCTTGGCGTCCAGGCCGACGATGACCTTGCCGGGGAAGGCGCGGCAGGCTTCAGCGACGAATTCCGGCTGCTTGACCGCCTTGGTGCCGATGATCACGTAGCTGACGCCGGCGCGCACATAGTGCTCGATGGTCTCCAGCGAGCGGATGCCGCCGCCGATCTGGATCGGCAGGCCGGGGTAGCGCCTGGCGATGGCGGTGACCACCTCGCCATTGACCGGCTGGCCTTCGAAGGCGCCGTTGAGATCCACCAGGTGCAGCCGGCGGCAGCCGCCGTCGACCCACTGGGCGGCCATGGCCACGGGATCGTCGGAGAACACGGTGGACTCTTCCATGCGCCCCTGGCGCAGGCGGACACAGGCACCGTCCTTGAGGTCGATGGCGGGGATGATCAGCATGGCAATACCTTGGCTCGGGGGTGAGGGCGATCTAGGGCTTTTCCAGCGCCCAGATGTCGCTTTCCAGGCTGTCGACACGCTCCCTGAGCAGGGTCTGCACGTCGGCAACCGCCTTGTTGTAGTACAGCGGCCCGCACTCGCGGGCGAAGAAATCCAGCAGTTCCTCGACTTCGAACCGCCCCAGGCGGACCTCGAAGCGATCGTCCAGCAGGGTCTGCAAGGCCGTGACCAGGCGCTGGCTCTGCTCAGGTTCGAGCGTCACCAGCGGCGCGGGCGGCTTGCGTGCCATTACCAGCGGCCGTCCCAGGCGAGGAAGTTGGCATAGAGTTGCAGACCGCAGTCGGCGCTCTTCTCGGGGTGGAACTGGGTGGCGAAGCGCGAGCCGTCGGCCAGCGCCGCGGCGAAGTCCAGGCCGTAATGGCCGCGCCCGACCACCTGGCGCGGATTGCCGGCCTCGACATAGAAGCTATGCACGAAATAGAAGCGGGCGCGATCGGGGATGCTGTGCCAGAGCGGATGGTCGAGCACATGGCTGACCTCGTTCCAGCCCATGTGCGGCACCTTGAGGGTCTCGCCCTCTTCCTGCATGCCACCCGGGAAACGCCGCACGGCGCCGGGGAACAGGCCGATGCAGTCTACCCCGCCGTTCTCTTCGCTGCGCTGCATCAGCGCCTGCATGCCGACGCAGACGCCGAGGAAGGGACGATCCTGGCTGACTTCGCGGACCAGCTCATCGATGCCCTGACGGCGGATCTCGGCCATGCAGTCGCGGATGGCGCCGACGCCGGGCAGCACGATGCGGTCCGCCTCGCGGATCACCGCGGGATCGCCGGTCACCAGTACCTGGTGGCTACCGGCGTGCTCCAGGGCCTTGGCCACGGAGTGCAGGTTGCCCATGCCATAGTCGATGACGGCTACCGTCTGCATCACAGGCACCCCTTGGTGGAGGGCATGACACCGGCCATGCGCGGGTCTTCGGCAAGGGCCATGCGCAGGGCGCGGCCAAAGGCCTTGAACACCGTCTCGATCTGGTGGTGGCTGTTGACGCCGCGCAGGTTGTCGACGTGCAGGGTCACCTGGGCGTGATTGGTGAAGCCCTGGAAGAATTCGAGGAACAGGTCGACGTCCATGCGCCCCACGGTGGCGCGGGTGAAGGGCACGTTCCAGTGCAGCCCGGGCCGGCCGGAAAAGTCGATGACCACCCGCGACAGGGCTTCGTCTAGGGGCACATAGGCATGGCCATAGCGCTGGATGCCCTTCTTGTCGCCGACGGCCTTGGCGAAGGCCTGACCGAGGGTGATGCCGATGTCTTCCACCGTATGGTGGTCGTCGATGTGCAGGTCGCCGCGGCAGTGGATATCGAGGTCGATCAGCCCGTGGCGGGCGATCTGGTCGAGCATGTGCTCGAGGAAGGGGACCCCGGTGTCGAAGCGCGCTGCGCCCGTGCCGTCCAGATCCAGGGATACCTTGACCTGGGTTTCCAGGGTGTTGCGCTCGACGGTTGCCTTGCGTTCGGCCATAGCCTGCTCCGCGAAAATCGGTGGGCGAAAGGGCCGATATTATAGGGGCGCGGGGGCTGGATCGAAAGCGCGGCGGGACGAGGCGTCCCACCGCGAGGGGCGCCCGCGTGGGGACGCCCCGTTACCGTCCGGTGCGGCTATGACTCAGCTGAACAGGGCGGCGGTCTTTTGCAGGGTGATCCAGATGCCCCAGGCCAGCGGGATGCCCACGGCCAGCCAGGCGGCGATGGCCAGCGGCTTGGTCTTGGGATCGGCGCTCCACTCCAACACCTGGGCACTGCCGGCGTTGCTGTCGTGGCCATTGGCCCGCTCGACGGCGAGTTCGGCCTCGGTCATGAAGTGCTTGTCGGCGACCGGACGCACCAGCAGGTTGCAGATGAAGCCCAGCACCAGCAGGCCGGCCAGGATGTACAGGGTGATGTCGTACACCTGGGCGCGGGGGATGCCCATGCTCAGCTGGTACTCGCGCAGGTAGTTGACCAGCACCGGACCGAAGACGCCGGCGGCAGCCCAGGCGGTGAGCAGGCGACCGTGAATGGCGCCGACCATCTGGGTACCGAACAGGTCGGCGAGGTAGGCCGGCACGGTGGCGAAACCACCGCCGTACATGGACAGGATCAGGCAGAAGGCGAAGACGAACAGCGCCACGCTGCCCAGGTGACCGGTCCAGGGCACGATGGCATAGAGCACGAAGCCCAGGGTGAAGAAGACGAAGTAGGTCATCTTGCGGCCGATGTAATCGGAGAAGGATGCCCAGAAGAAGCGACCGCCGATGTTGAACAGGCTCAGCAGACCGGTGAAGCCGGCGGCGATGGCGGCGATCTGCTTGAGCTGATCGGCACTGAGTTCACCGTAGGCCAGGCCATTGCCCAGCAGACGACCACCGAAGACTTCCTGCAGCAGCGGCGAAGCCATGCCGATGATGCCGATGCCGGCGGTCACGTTCAGGCAGAGCACGGCCCAGACCAGCCAGAATTGCGGGATGCCCCAGATCTTGCTCACGTGGACGTGGCGATTGGTGATCATGTTGCTGCCGGCTTTCTTGGTGGACGGCGTCCAGCCCGCGGGCTTCCAGCCGGTCGGCGGTACGCGGTAGCCCAGGGCGCCGCTCAGCATGAACACGAAGTAGATCACCGCCATGACCAGGAAGGTCTGCCAGACACCGATTTCGGTGGCCGAGGCGAAGTGACGCATCAGGGCATCGGCCAGGGGTGCACCCACCATGGCGCCGCCACCAAAGCCCATGATGGCCATGCCGGTAGCCATGCCGCGCTTGTCCGGGAACCACTTGATCAGGGTCGACACCGGCGAGATGTAGCCCAGGCCCAGACCGATACCGCCGATCACGCCCGAACCCAGCCACAGCATCCAGATCTGGTGGGTATAGATGCCCAGGGCGGAGATCAGCAGACCACCGCACCAGCACAGCGCCGAGACGACCCCGGCCTTGCGCGGACCGGCGTGTTCCAGCCAGCCACCGAACAGGGCGGCCGAGCAGCCGAGGAAGATGAAGAACAGGGTGTAGATCCAGCCGAGCTGGGAGATCTTCCAGTCACAGGTGGCACTGAAGATCTGCTCGAAGAAGCCCATCTCGACCGGGCAGGCCACGGCGGCGGTGATACCGATCGCCTTGGACAGCGGCAGCCAGAAGACCGAGAAGCCGTAGGCCATGCCGATGCACAGGTGGATGGCCAAAGCGGCCGGCGGGACCAGCCAGCGGTTGAAACCGGGCCGGGCGACGATGCGCTCCTTGGAAAGGAAAGCCGGACGTGCCGAAGCGACACCGCCAGCAGTGAGAGTAGTGCTCATGGGTTCAGCCCTTTTCTAGTGTATAGCGTCCAGGCCGGTGGACATTCCCTGCACGCTTCCCCGTAAACGAGTCAAAGAAACGGCGCCAACCGACCAGAGGTGCGCGACATTAAAGCGCACCCTAGCCAACTGCCAGCCCTGCTCATTTATCAGGGTACGGGCGGCATCAGCCATCCGACGAAACGGGCGAGTACCACGGCTGTCACAGCGCCGACACCCCGATGTCATCGGGCGCGGCCGAGCCCCTATACTGGCCAGTCGCGCCTTCGCCCGCCGGAACAGGAATTTCCTCGTCATGAAAGCTTTCGCCAAAGTGCTGGGTATCGTCCTCGTCGGCCTGCTGCTCCTGCTGGTCGCCGTAGGCTTCGCCCTCACCCACCTGGTCGATCCTAACGACTACAAGGACGAGATCCGCCAGCTGGCGCGCGACAAGGCCAATGTCGACCTGCAGCTCAAGGGCGATATCGGCTGGAGTCTGTTTCCTTGGCTGGGCGTCGAACTGCACGACGCCACCCTGGCCAGTGCCGCCACGCCCGATCGCCAGCTGGCGCAGGTGCAGCGGCTGATCCTCTCGGTCCGCCTGCTGCCGCTGCTGCTGCGCCGCGACCTGGAGATGAGCGACATCAAGATCGACGGCCTGGACCTCACCGCCAGCCGCGATGACCAGGGCCGCACCAACTGGGCCGAGATCGGCCGCCCGGCGCCCAAGGCGGACACGGGTGGCGCGCCGGCTGATACCTCCACGGGTACCCCGGGCGAGGCGACCGCGGGACGCCAGCCGCTCAAGCTCAATGTCGAGAGCCTGACCGTGCGCAATTCCCGGGTCGAATACAGCGATGCCCGCAACGGCGCCCGCTATGCCTTCGAGGGTATCGACCTGGAGACCGGGGCCATCTACGCCGGCACGCCCATTCCCATCAAGCTGGCCGGCACCGCCAGCACCACCCAGCCGCCGGTCAACGCCACCGTGCTGCTCAATGGCGAATTCCGCTTCGATCCGGCCAGCCAGCAGTACGCCCTGGACAATCTCCAGCTGACCGGCGACGCCAGTGGCGAGCCCTTCAACGGCAAGCTGGTCAACTATTCCGCCAGCGGCCAGCTGGCCTTCGACCGCCGCGCCCAGACCGCCGAGTGGACCAGCCTCAAGCTCACCGCCAACGACCTCAAGGCCCTGGGCGATCTCAAGCTGAGCGGCCTGGAGAGCGATCCGCAGCTGGCCGGACGTGTCTCCATCGCCCGCCTGGACCTGCGCGCCTTCCTCGACAGTATCGGCGTCGAATTGCCGGCCATGGCCGATGCCAAGACCCTGCAGCGCTTCGAGATGAATGCCCAAGTGCAGGCCAGCCGCAACGCCCTGGCGCTGGACGACTTCAATTTCCAGCTGGACGACAGCAGCCTCAAGGGTCGGGTCGCCGTGGCCGACATCGCCCGCCGCGCCTTGCGCGTCCAGCTCAGCGGCGATCGCCTGGATCTGGATCGCTACCTGCCGGCCAAGGCCGCCGCGGCGCGCCAGGCCAACGGCGCGCGCCAGGAAGAGGTCGCCCAGGTCGATGCCATCGCCACCCAGGGCAACTCGCCGCTGCCCGAGGCGCCGACCCAGCACGCCTGGAGTCAGGAAACCCTGCTGCCGGTGGAGCGCCTGCGCAGCCTGGACGCCGAGGTCGACCTCGGCCTGCAGCACCTGACCCTCAATCGCCTGCCCTTCGAAGGCGCCAGCCTCAAGGCCAGGGCCGCCGATGGCCAGCTGCAGCTCAGCGCTCTGGAAGGCGAGTTGTTCGGTGGTCGCTTCGAAGCCAACGGCGCCCTCGACGTGCGGGGCGCCCAGCCGCAACTGACCGCCCGCGAGCGCATCAAGGGCGTGCCGGTGGAACGCATTCTCCAGGCTCAGGGCCAGAAGCCGCCGGTGGAAGGCCAGCTCGATCTGGACGCTGATCTGCGCAGTTCGGGCGCCAGCCAGCGCACCCTGATCGACAACCTGGGCGGCACCGCGCGCTTCGCCCTGCGCAACGGTCAGCTGATCGACGCCAACGTCGAAAGCCAGCTGTGCCAGGGCATCGCCCTGCTCAATCGCAAACCGCTGGAGCTACCCCATGGCGGCCAGAACACGCCCTTCCGCCAGTTGAGCGGCAGCCTCAGCATCGTCAACGGCGTGGCCCGCAACCAGGACCTCAGTGTCAGCGTCCCGGGCCTTGCGGTGAAGGGTGCGGGCGACATCGACCTGCGCACCCTCGGCCTCGACTACCGGCTGGGCATCACCGTGCAGGGCGACACCAATGCCGCCGCCGATCCCGGCTGCCAGGTCGGCGAGCGCTATGCGGATATCGAGTGGCCGCTGCAGTGCCGCGGCCCCCTGGAACTGGGTGCCAAGGCCTGCCGCCTGGATCGCGAGGCCATGGGCCAGATCGTCGCCCGCGCCGCCGGCAATCGTCTGAACGAAAAAATCGAAGAGAAGCTCGGTGATAAGATCAGTCCCGACATCCAGAACGCCATCCGAGGGCTGCTGCAACGTCGATGACTGATGACGACTTTGGTACCGCCGTGCTGGCCTGGTACGACCTGCACGGTCGCAAGGACCTGCCCTGGCAACAGGGCGTGACGCCCTATCGCGTCTGGGTCTCGGAGATCATGCTCCAGCAGACCCAGGTGGCCACCGTACTGGGCTATTTCGATCGCTTCATGCAGGCGCTGCCCACCGTCGAGGCGCTGGCCGCGGCTGCGGAAGACGAGGTCCTGCATCTCTGGACCGGCCTCGGCTACTACAGCCGCGCGCGCAACCTGCACAAGGCCGCCAAGACCGTGGTCGAGCGTCATTGCGGCGAATTCCCCCGTAGCGTCGAGGCCCTGGCCGAATTGCCCGGCATCGGTCGCTCCACCGCCGGCGCCATCGCCAGTCTGAGCATGGACATTCGCGCCCCGATCCTCGACGGCAACGTCAAACGCGTCCTGGCCCGCTACACCGCCACCGCCGGCTATCCCGGCGAACCGGCCGTGGCCCGCCGCCTGTGGGAAGTGGCCGACCGGCTGATGCCCCGCGAGCGGGTCGGCCCCTACACCCAGGCGATGATGGACCTGGGCGCCACCCTCTGCACCCGCAGCAAGCCCAGCTGCCTGCTGTGTCCGGTCAAGCCGGGCTGCCGCGCCCATCTGCTGGGCCAGGAAACCGCTTTTCCCACGCCCAAGCCGCGCAAGACCCTGCCACAGCGGCAGACGCTGATGCCGCTGTTCGTCAACGACGCCAATGCCGTGCTCCTGCAGCGCCGTCCCTCGACCGGTCTCTGGGGAGGTCTCTGGGGACCGCCGGAGGTGGCCGATGCGGCCGAGCTCGAAGCCCTCGCCGAACGCCAGGGCCTGGTCATCGACGAACGCCAGGCACTGCCCGGCCTGGTGCATACCTTCAGCCACTTCCAGCTGGCCATCGAACCCTGGCTGGTACAGGTGGACCACCGCCAGCACCGCGTGGCCGAGGGCGACTGGCTTTGGTATAACCTCGCCTCCCCGCCGCGCCTGGGCCTCGCCGCCCCGGTGCAGAAACTGCTCAAGCGCGCCGAGCAGGCGCTCAAAGGAGAACCCGCATGACCCGCACCGTGATGTGCCGCAAGCACAAGCAGGAGCTGCCCGCCCTCGATCGCCCGCCCTATCCCGGCGCCAAGGGCGAAGACATCTACCAGCACGTCTCCAAGCAGGCCTGGGAAGAGTGGCAGAAGCACCAGACCATGCTCATCAACGAGCGTCGGCTGAACATGATGAACGCCGAGGATCGCAAGTTCCTGCAGGCCGAGATGGACAAGTTCCTGTCCGGTGAAGACTACGCCCAGGCCGAGGGCTACGTGCCCCCCAGCGCCTGAGTCGACGGCTAAGCGCCCGAAAAATCTAAATTTTTTTGGGCTCGCTGTTGACACAAGGTCGAGAAACGCTTTTAATGCGCCCCGTTGCCCAGGTAGCTCAGTTGGTAGAGCAGGGGATTGAAAATCCCCGTGTCGGCGGTTCGATTCCGTCCCTGGGCACCAAGACAAGCTTCCGAATCCTGCGGGATCTGGAATCAGAGAAACCGGCCTAGCGCCGGTTTTTTTGTGCCCGCGATAATTGCCCGCGGCCTCCAGAGTCCCACCGCGTCACCGCGTCCCTTCCCTGCCGCCCAGGATGCCCCTTAAGCGACCCGCGCTGCCAGCACCTGACCCAGAGCATTCGGGTGCCGTCTTGCTCACGCGGGTGCCGGGGCTCCGTCCACCACGCCAAGATGGATCGCCAGCCACACCGTGGCGACCGCGGGATCGGTGTAGGTCACCCAGTGCTCGGTATCAGCCGGGATGAACAGCGTATCGCCCGGTTCGAGCACCACTTCCCGCCCCTCCAGGGCGATCCGCGCGGCGCCCTTCAGCAGCAGCACCCATTCCTCATGGCCCTGCCGCCAGGGCGCCTTCGCCGGCGTCGTCTGGCCCTGGGAGACGATCCGTTCGATACGACAGCCGGGACGCTCCAGCAGGGCCGTGAACACCTCTGCCGCGGCGGCATCGGGCAGGTCGCGAAACAGATTAAGCATGACGTTTTCCCGCTGAGCCTCGCGCTAGGGCGCGTCAAGGTGATCCAGACTGCGCCTGTCCGATCAGGCGCTCAAGTCTCGAAGGGCCCCACGTCGCCCGGAGGCGCCACCCTGGCCTCAGGTGCTCTGCCATTTGCCGTCAAGAGTGCGATCCGCCCGACCTTTTCAAAAGGTCGTTTCCCGGCTGTACAGGATTTCGGCGATGATCGATCGCAGCGGTGGCAACCCGTCCAGGGCGCCGCTCGACCTTGGCTGGCCATCAGGCGCAGCCAGACCCCGCATAAGGCGCACGGAGGCGCTCACTGCATGCCCACTCCCTCGATTCCCCTTGTCGCTTCCACCCTGCCCGGCGCGCTCTCCCAGGAAGCCACCGCTCAGCCCGGCACGCTCGCCGTCGAGCCCACCGCCCCCTTCTGGCTCAGACTCCTGAGTGGCGTCAGCCTCTGGCTGAACCGGTTGTTTCTCAGCCTGGTCATGGCGCTGATCGGCTTTACCCTATGGCACTGGTGGCAGGGATGAAGCGGCGCCTGGATCAACTGGAGTTGACCATCCTGATGTGCGGCATCGGTCTCCTGGCCATGGCGCTCATCGTCGCCGTGGGCATGCAGGGCCTGGACTGGGCCTGAGCCGGCGGGCGGCCTTACCAGACCTTTACCTGGCCTGACGTCCGCTGACCGCCAAAGGTGTTTCATGGTGACGCGGCCCATCGAGCGCCGCGAGGAGAGCACCATGGCATCGCGAGCGTCGTTGATTCTGCTGTTGACTGCCACCCTGACCGCCAGCGGCCTGGCTGCCGCCTACGAGGGTCCCGATCAGGGGCAACCGTGGGCGGGCCGCCCCGCGGTGGTCGCCGAAGGCGGCGAATTCCTGCCGGCAGGCGAATTTCGACGGTATCACCGGCACCACCCCTATTACCGCAGGGATCGCTATCCCTACAGCTATTACCAGCCCTACCCACAGCCGGGTTATGGCGCCCCCCACTGGCGACCGGCACCGCGGGGCTACTACCCCTACCAGCCGGCCTATGAACCCCGTCCCTATTACGGTCCGCCCCGCCATTGGTGAACTGCTTGGCATCACGGTGGCGAGATGATGGCCTTTTGCGATGAGCCACACAGGGAGATATTTGCAAGAGGAGCAGAATGCCATCACCCATTAGGCTTTAGGGCGCTGCCAACATGTATGAGAGAGATGATGTAATCTGCATGGCCTGCCTTGCGACCATGGCTGCGGCCTTCACCGGCTTCATCATGGTGATGGCCTTGTTGTAATCGCCAGACAGACGAAACCCCGCCGAGGCGGGGTTTCGAAGGCGGTATGGCACGCTCCTAGATAGGACGACTGCCATATTTGCTGTCGGGCTTCTTGGGTGGATCGGCGACGACATTGGCGTCGATCTCCTGGACCCTGCCACCACGGGCCAGGAAGTCCTGCATGGCCTTTTCCAACGCATCCCGCTCGCGCTGCTTGGCTTCCACCGAAGGCAGTTCCTCGGGCTCGGCTTCACGCTTCTTCTTGGCCTTGCTCCCGGACGCGGGCGCTTCGCTTTCCCCGCTTTCCTCTTGCTCGGCGTCGTCGGTTGCGGCAGCGAAGTCTTCGTTATCGCCCTCTTCTTCCGCGCCTGTCTCCAGGTCGTCCTGCTCCAGATCTTCGTCGCTCATAAACCGCCTCCACAGACTTTGGCAAAATCGGACCGCGCGTTTTGACGCGGCCGCTAAAAAAAAATTCCTGGCTATTCGCCCTGCAGCGTCGCGATCAGCCGCCGCGCGCCACCCTGGTCGCGATGCTCGCCCAGATAGATGCCCTGCCAGGTTCCCAAGGCCAGGCGCCCTGCCTGGACCGGCAGACTCAGGCTGCAGCCGAGCAGACTGCTCTTGAAATGCGCGGGCAGGTCGTCCGGCCCTTCGTAGTCGTGTTCGTAACCGGCCTGCCCCTGGGGCACCAGCTGGTTGAAGAACCGCTCGAAGTCGCGCCGCACCGCCCCGTCGGCATTCTCATTGATGGTCAGCGAGGCCGAGGTGTGCTGCAGCCAGAGGTGCAGCAGGCCGATTCGGCATTCGCCAAGCTCGGGCAGTTGCTCCAGCACCTCAGCGGTGACGAGATGGAAACCACGCGCCCGCGCGCGCAGGGAAAAGCTCCGCTGCAGCCACATGAACAACCCCCGCCGACTGACTGGGCGCGCATTCTAGCGCGACGATCGGAAAAGCAAAGCGGTGATTGCACACCACTGGCGTGCAGTCTAGACACAGCAGGATGGCGGTTGTTCCAGCCGTATGGCGGACATGAAAAAGGCGCCTTGCGGCGCCTTTTTCCAGAGCGGCGGCTTACAGGTTGTAGCCACGCTCGTTGTGCAAGGTGAGGTCCAGACCCACGGTTTCCTCTTCCTCGTTGACTCTCAGACCCATGACCAGGTCCAGCACCTTGAGGATCACGAAGGTGACGATGCCGGTGTAGACGATGGTGAAGGCCACGCCCTTGAACTGGATGAACAGCTGGGCGCCGATGTCGGTGACGGTGCCGAAGCCACCCAGGGACGGTGCGGCGAAGACACCGGTCAGCAGGGCGCCGACGATGCCGCCGATGCCGTGCACGCCAAAGGCGTCCAGGGAGTCGTCGTAGCCGAGCTTGCGCTTGAGGCTGGTGGCGGTGAAGAAGCAGATCACGCCAGCGGCCAGGCCGATGATCAGGGCGCCCATGGGGCCGGCGGTACCGGCGGCCGGGGTGATGGCGACCAGACCGGCGACCACGCCGGAAGCGATGCCCAGAGCGCTCGGCTTACCGTGGGTGATCCACTCGGCGAACATCCAGCCCAGGGCGGCAGCGGCGGTGGCGATTTGGGTGGTCAGCATGGCCATGCCGGCGGTGCCGTTGGCAGCGGCGGCGGAACCGGCGTTGAAGCCGAACCAGCCGACCCACAGCATGGCGGCACCGACCAGGGTATAGCCCAGGTTGTGCGGCGCCATGGGGGTGGTGGGATAGCCCTTGCGCTTGCCCAGGACCAGGGCCGCGACCAGACCGGCCACACCGGCGTTGATGTGCACCACGGTGCCGCCGGCGAAATCCAGCACGCCCCAGTCCCACATCAGGCCGCCGTCACCGCTCCAGACCATGTGGGCGATGGGGGCGTAGACGAAGGTGAACCACAGGCCGGTGAAGACCAGCATGGCGGAGAACTTCATACGCTCGGCGAAGGCACCGACGATCAGCGCCGGGGTGATGATGGCGAAGGTCATCTGGAAGGTGACGAAGACGCTTTCCGGGAACAGGGCGGTGGCCGAGGTCACGGCATCATGCTGCAGACTGGACAGGAAGGCCTTGCCCAGACCGCCGATGAAGGAATTGAAGTTGGTGACGCCCTTCTCCATGCCGGTGGTGTCGAAGGCCAGGCTGTAGCCATAGACCATCCACAGGATGCTGACGAGACCGGTGATGGCGAAGCACTGCATCATCACCGAGAGGACGTTCTTGGCACGCACCATGCCGCCATAGAACAGCGCGAGACCCGGGATGGTCATGAACAGCACCAGGGCCGTCGAGACCAGCATCCAGGCCGTATCGCCACTGTTGATGGCTGGTGCCGCAGCCGCTTCCTGGGCCATGGCCAGGCCCGGCAGCGCTACGAAAGACATGAGGGCTCCTAGCCCTGCGTAGGTGCGCAGAGTCATCGTTGTTTCTCCTGGGGCTCGTGTGGGGTTGGGCGGTCGGTTAGCGCGTCAGATGGCGTCTGTGTCGGTTTCGCCGGTGCGGATACGGATGGCCTGCTCGAGATTCACCACGAAGATCTTGCCGTCACCGATCTTGCCGGTGTTGGCAGCCTTGGTGATGGCCTCGATGACGCGGTCGAGCTGATCGTCGGCGATGGCGACGTCGATCTTGACCTTAGGCAGGAAGTCGACGACGTATTCGGCGCCGCGATAGAGCTCGGTATGGCCCTTCTGACGGCCGAAGCCCTTGACCTCGGTAACGGTGATGCCTTGCACACCGATCTCGGACAGCGACTCACGCACGTCGTCGAGCTTGAACGGCTTGATGATGGCGGTGACTAGTTTCATGAACTTCTCCCGATTGAGTTGACTGGCCCCAGGAAAACAAACCCCGGCCCAAGTCTAGCGCAGTGACCGTCTGTTTAACCGTTGGCGTGGTAATCGCCGTGGTTACGGCAGAAGCGGCCAGAGCGCGCCTCTACCCCAGGCGCCCTCTGACGCCCGTCTCTGCATCGGCAGTAGCAGAAAGCTTGCCAGGTTTGTGAAGGCGTACGGATTTCGGGCGCCAGCGCGCCTGGCGCGCCTCCTGAAGGGGCAAGGCTCGGCCCCGCGGGCAGGACTTTGCACCAACAGCGAACAGCTCTGGCCCGGGACTGGCACCAAAGCGGTGCAGAGACGCCACCAGGGGCGGCACCCCCGCTGTGCTACACTCGGGCCTCGATCCATTGCAGGGGCCAAACCATGTCCACGACCCGTTCGCTGTTCGATTCCCTGACTCAGCAGGCCAGCCGGCTGTTCGGTCAGGACTCGCCGCTGCCCAAGGCCGAGATCGAGAGCCAGTTCAAGGCCCTGCTGCAAGGCGCTCTGAGCAAGCTCGACGTGGTCAGCCGCGACGAATTCGATGCCCAGATGGCCGTGCTGGCGCGCACTCGTGCGCGCCTGGAAGCCCTCGAGGCACGCCTGACCGAACTGGAAAAGCCGCAGACCTCCGAGGTCAAGCCGCCGGTCACCCCGGCCACGGACGTCGCACCCGCCGACTGACCCCCAAGGGCGCGCCAGGATGGTGCAGCCCTGAGTCTGGCGAATTACGATCAAGGACAGATCATGTCGCTTGCCCTCGTTCATACCTGGGCCCAGGTAGGCGTGGAAGCGCCGCCAGTGATCGTTGAGACGCATCTGGCCAATGGCCTGCCCGCCCTCACCTTGGGCGGCCTGCCGGAAACCGCCGTCCGCGAAGCCAAGGATCGCGTGATCAACTGCACCAGGTCTGTGCCCTTAGCGAGGCCGATCAGCGCTGATTAGAGGACGCCGGCGAACGCCTAAATCTGTCCCTGGGTGCCCTGCACCGGGTGGTCAAGGTGGCCCACACCCTGGCCGATCTCGCCGGCCAGGCCGAGATCCAGCGGCCGCAGCTGGCGGAAGCGCTGTAGTATCGGGCGAGTCACTAGGCGCCGGCAGGCGGGCCGTAGCGTCGCGGCGGCTCCTGCAGGCGATCGCGCAGCGCCTGGTTTTCCTGGGCCAGCTCGAAGCACATGGCCCGCCACTGATGGGCCAGCTCGCGATAGTCGTCCCGCTCTGCCCGCAGCGTGGTCAGCATGCGCTCGACGGCTTGCACCGCCTCGTTGGATACGCCCATGACACCCCTCCTCTTATACTGTATTTGCATACAGTAGTCAGAGTATTGCAGCCAGGCAAGGCCCAAGCGGCGCGGGAATGAAAAAGGGAGGCCTGAGCCTCCCTTTCACTGCTGCCGGAAAAGGTCCGGTCAGTTGAACCGACCCACCTCGGCGCTCAGGTCTTCCGCCAAATGACGCAGCTCGCCAGCGGTACCGGCCAGCACCTCGGCGGCATCGCGTTGGGCGGCGTTATCCACGGCGATCGCCTGGATGTTGCGGCTCAGGGCGGTGGCGGTGGTGCTCTGCTCGGCGGTGGCCTGGGCGATGCCGGAGAATTGCTCCACCGCCTCGGCGACCTGCTGGTCGATGCTGCGCAGCGCCTGGGCCACGTCGGCGTTGCGCGCCAGCCCCTGTTCCATCAGGCGATTGCCTTCGTCGATGGCGCCCATGGCGCGCTGGGTCTCGCCCTGCACCGCGCCGATCATCTGCGAGATCTCGCGGGTGGCTTCGCTGGTGCGACCGGCCAGCTGCCGGACCTCGTCGGCGACCACGGCGAAGCCGCGGCCCTGCTCACCGGCCCGCGCCGCTTCGATGGCGGCGTTGAGCGCCAGTAGGTTGGTCTGCTCGGCGATCCCGCTGATGACGCCGATGATGCCGCCAATCTGCTGGGAGCGGCTGTCCAGGCCCTTGATGAGTTCGGCGGTGCTGGCCAGGGAGTCGGCGATCTGCTCCAAGGCGCCCGAGGCGCCCTGCATGGCCTGGGTCCCGGTGCGGGTCTGCTGGGCGTTTTCTTGCACCAGACGTTCGGTGCGCTGCATGCCGTCGGCGATGTTCTGGGCGGTGGCGCTGAATTCCTCCACGGCGCTGGCCATGCTGTCGATCTGGCTGGACTGCTCGGCGGAGCGTCTCAGGGTCTGGTCGGAAAGCTGGCTCAGTTGCTGGGACCGATCGGTGACCTCGCGGGAGGAGCCACGGACCTGCTCGACGGTGGAGGCCAGGGCATCGGCCATCTGGTTGAAGCTCTGAGCGAGTTCGCCGATTTCGTCGTGGCTGCGCGCCTCGACCCGCACGCTAAGCTGACCGCGACCCAAGGCCTGGGCCCGCTCCACCAGCTGGCCCAGTGGCTTCAGCTTGTGGCGCAGCAGGACGACCGAGGCGAGTACCGCCAGCACCAAGGCGATCAGGCTGCCGATGGCCAGGCGCAGGCCCACGGCGTGCACCGGCGCGTCCAGTTCGGCCTTGGGCAGGGTGGCGACCACGGTCCAGCCTTCGCCGGCGACCGGCGCGCTGACGCTGAGGAAGTCCTCGTTGCCGTCCTGCCAGCTGTGTTCGTGCTGCTTGGGATCGTTTTTGAGGGCGGCGAGGAGCTCGTTGGTCTGCTTGGCATTGGCCGGCGGCACCAGCCAGTTGCCCTGCTCGTCGAGCAGGGCCAGGGAGCCGGTCTCGCCGATGCGCAGCTGGGTCAGCTGGGCCAGTTGCTGGGCCTGGGCGTCGGTGTAGTCGAAGCCGACGAAGAGCACGGCGATGACCTTGCCGGCGCTGTCGCGGACCGGGGTGTACTGGGTCATGTAGGAGCGCCCGAACAGCTGGGCGCGCCCGACGTAGTTCTGCCCCTGCAGCAGACCGGCATAGGCCGGGTGCTTGCGATCGAGCTGGGTACCGATGGCGCGGCTGCCGTCCTGCTTCTTCAACGAGGTGGTGATACGGGTGAAGTCGTCGCCATCACGCACGAAGATGGTGGCGACACCACCGGTCAGCCGGGTGAAGTCGTCGACCTGGCTGAAGTCGCTGTTCAGGGCCTGACCGGCGAACAGCAGGGCGGGGGCCGTAGCGCTGCCCAGGGGCAGTCGCTCGCCGGCCAGGCTCAAGCCGGCATCGAAGCGGCGCTCGAACAGGTTGGCCAGCCGCTGGGTGCTGATCTTCAGGGTGCTGAGAAAGGTCTGCTGTTGATCGGAGAGCAGCCGGGCCTCGCTGCCCAGGTGCTTGCGCTGGGTGCCTTCGATGGACACGCTCAAGGCATGCAGGGCGAACAAACAGCTGCCGGCGATCACCACAATCAGTACCAGACTGAGGGCCAAGGCAAGTTGTCGGGCGATACTACGACGCGGGGAAATGACCATAGGGGGCTCCAAAGCGCCTACATCCCTGTAGGGCAGTACGAATTTGAGGGCAAGGGCTATATCAGGGGACCGACCGCTCTAGGGCGGTCTTCTTAGCGGTTAACGGTTATTTTATCGGCAGAGGTACGATGAACTAAAGCGAATGACAGCAGTCTGGCGCCTTATTTATGGCGAACGACCTCCGGAAGGCTCTGGGACGCTACTTCCCGCTGCAGGAAGTCAGCCAGCTGGCGAAGGCGCGCCTGCCCCCGGCGATTGCGCGGCCAGACCAGGTAATAGGCATCGCCGCTGGCCACCGCCTCGGGCCAGGGCAAGGCGATGAGCCCGGCCGCCACGTCTTCGGCGAGCATCACCAGATCGCCAATGGAAACCCCGTAGCCACGCGCGGCGGCGGCCATGCCCAGCTCCAGGGTGTCGAACACCTGGCCGCCACTCAGGGGCACTGCCTGGGTCAGGCGCATGGCCTGCAGCCAGCGGCGCCAGTCGCGGCGGTCGAAGGTGGGATGCAGCAGTTCTTCCCCCTGCAGCCGCGCCAGGTCCCAGACGCCCTCGCACGCGGCGGCCGGCGAGCAGACCGGCACCAGCCACTCCTCGAACAGCGGCACTACCTCCCAGTCCGCCGGGAAGCGGCCATCGCCGAGCAACACGGCACAATCGAAGGGCTCATGGACGAAGTCGACCCGGTCACTGGCCATCCAGACGCTGGTGAGCTGGACGTCCAATTGCGGGCTGAGCTGGCGAAAGCGCGCCAGACGTGCCAGTAACCAGCGCAGCGACAGGGTGGTGGGCGCCTTGAGTCTCACGGTGCCCTCGGCCACGGCGAGATTGCCACAGGCCCGCGCCAGGGCCTCGAAGCCCTCGCTCAGGCCCGGCGAGAGCAGCTTGCCGGGCTCGGTCAGCGCCAGCTGACGCCCGGCGCGCTCGAACAGGCGGCAGCCAAAGGTCTCTTCCAGCGTCCGCACATGGCGACTGACCGCACTCTGCGTCAGGGACAACTCCTGGGCCGCGCGGGTGAAGGAGCCATGCCGAGCGGCGGCCTCGAAGGCGCGCAGGGCGTACAGCGGCGGCAGACGCGAGGGGTGCTCGGGCATGACTCGGACTCATGGATGGCATGGCTATTTTCCGATTGTGGGCGGCGCGCCCGCATCCAACAATGAGTTCTTATCAAACGTCGGCCACCTGCTCAGCGAGATCCACCCATGTCTCTGCCGCGTCACGAATTACTCGCGCTGTTGCGTCTCGCCCTGCCCCTGATCGGCGCGCAGCTGGCCTATGTGGCCATGGTCTTCACCGACACCCTGATGATGGGTCGCCTGGGTCCGGCAGCTCTGGCCGGTGGCGGCCTTGGAGCGGCGGTCTACTCCTTCGTCTCGGTGATCTGCGTCGGCGTGATCACTGCGGTGGCCAATCTGGCGGCGCTGCGCCGGGGTGCGGGGGATACCGACGGGGTAGCGGCGGTCACCGCTGCCGGGATCTGGATTGCCGGGGTGCTGGCGCTGCTGGCCGGCACCCTGCTGTGGCACATCGAACCGCTGCTGGCCCTGGCCGGCCAGCCGGAAGAGAGTCGTCAGGCGGCCGGCGTCTTCCTGCGCTGCCTGGCCTTCGCCCTGCCCGGCCATCTGCTGTTCATGACCCTGCGGGGCTTCACCAGCGCCCTGGAAAGACCCGGACCGGTGCTGACCATCGTACTCGGCGCGGCGCTGCTCAATGCCCTGTTCAACCTGGCGCTGCTGCACGGCTGGGGTGGCCTGCCGCAACCCGGGCTGCCAGGCATCGGCGCGGTGACCGCGGTGGTGATGAATGGCGCGGCCCTGGGCCTGGCGCTGTATATCGCCCGCCATCCGGCCTATGCCGCCTATCCCCTGCGTCGCTATCTACGCCGTCCGGATCGCCGCGCCCTCGCCGACACTCTCGGCCAGGGCCTGGCGATCAGTGGCACCTATGCGGTAGAAGCCTGCCTGTTCCTCTCGGCGGCGCTGTGCATGGGTGCCCTGGGCGCCACGGCGCTGGCGGCCCATCAGATCGCCAACCAGCTGGTGTACCTGGTGTTCATGTTGCCAGCCGGCCTCTCATACGCCACCAGCATCCGTATCGGCCAGCACCAGGGTGCCGGGCGGCCGCGCGAGGCCTTGCTGGTGGGGCGGCTGGCCATCGGCGGCGGCGCGCTGGTGATGCTGGGCATCGCCCTGCTGTTCTGGAGCTTTCCCGGCTGGCTGGTAGGGTTGTTTCTGCCGGACGGCCACAGCCCGGTCAGCGAGCTGGCGCGGCAGCTGGTGCTGATCGCTGCGGTGTTCGTCATCTTCGATGGCACCCAGAGCATTGCCCAGGGGGCACTGCGCGGCATCCGCCAGGCGCGCCTGGGTTTCTACGGCGGATTGCTCTGCTACTGCCTGATCGGCGCCAGTGGCGCCTGGCTGCTGGGCGTCCGGTTGGGTTTCGGCCCCCATGGCGTCTGGTGGGGCCTGGCATTTGGACTGGCCTGTGCGGCGCTGCTGCTGACCGGTGCCTTCGAGTGGCTGATGCGGCGGCAGCTGGGTGCGGGCTTCGCAGAGCCACTGGCCGCGCCGCACGGCATGGCGCAAAACGGCTGAGCGCCGCGGTGGCCCAAGCGTTTCACCAAGTGGTCCACCCTTGGGGCCTGCGCTAGACTAGAAGTTTTGGGCCACCCCGGCGTTGCGACCGGTGTCCAGGGCCCTAGGATAGCCAAAGATGCAACGTTTCATCGTCGCCGACGACCATCCGCTGTTTCGTGAAGGCCTGGTGCGCATCCTGCGCCAGCTGCAGCCACAGGCGCAGGTGGAGCAGGCCGACAGCCTGCAACAGGTCCTGGAACTGGCGCGCCAGGGCGAACCGCCCAGCGGGCTGCTGCTGGACCTGCTCTATCCCGGCCAGGACCTGAGCTTTTCGCTGCGCGCCCTGCGCCAGGAATTCAAGCGCAGCACCCTGATCGTGGTCTCGATGCTGGAAGACGCCACGGTGATCGAGCATATCCTGGCGGCGGGCGTGGATGGCTTCATCGGCAAGGCGCTGCCGCCGGCGGCCATGGCCGAGGCGATCGCCGACTGCCTCGCCGGGCAACCGGTGGTGCGCTATGCCATGCCCACCCTGGCCCCGGTCAGCCTGACGCCCGACAACCGGCTGCAGGCGCTGACGCCGCGGCAGCTGGAGGTGCTCGGCCTGATCACCCAGGGCCTGAGCAACAAGGAGATCGCCCGGATCCTGGCCATCTCGCCCTTTACCGTGCGTATCCATGTCTCCGCACTGCTGCGCACCCTGGGCGTCAGCAGCCGCGCGGCGGCGGCCGCCTTTGGCGCCAAGGCCGGCCTCGGCGCCCAACGCTCGCTCAGCTAGCCGCGACGCGAAAGGCCAGCAGCAGGGCGCGCAATTCCGCCGGTCGCACCGGCTTGGCCAGCACCGGGATCTCGGCGTCGCCCAGCGCCTGCTGCACCTGGGGGATGTCATGCCCGGTCACCACGATGGCCGGGATGCGCCGGCCCTGCAGCCGATTGAGATAGGCGATGCAGTCGGCGCCCGAGGCGCTGCGATCCAGATCGAAATCGGTGATCACCAGGTCGCAGCTCACGGCGCCGGAGGGGATGCTGGTGGCGGTGGTGACCTCGCAGCCCCAGCTGCGCAGCAGGGTCGCGGTGGCCAGCAGCACATTGGCATCGTCTTCGATGAGCAGGATCCGCCAGCCGGCGAGCAGGTGCTGGGGGCCGCTCACCGGCCGGGGCCGCGCCTCCAGCGGCAGGGTGGCCAGCGGCAGGCCCTGGAGCGTGACCGCGGTACCGCGACCGGGGCGCGAGCTGAGGGTCAGCCGCAACTCAAGCAGGGTGGCGATGCGCTGCACGATGGACAGCCCCAGGCCGACGCCCTCGATGTCGCGATCGCGCGTCTCCCGCACCCGGTAAAACTCCTCGCACAGGTGCGGCAGGTGCTCGGCGGCAATGCCCGGTCCCTGGTCGTAGACCACCAGGGCGAGCTGGCCCTGGCGGCGGCGCACCGCCAACAGCAGGGGCTTGCCAGGCGCGTACTTGAGGGCGTTGGACAGCAGATTCTGCAGCGAGGTGAGCAGCAGCGCCGGATCGCTGTAGACCTGCAATCCGCAGGCACGCCAGCGGATTTCCACCCCGGCCCAGCGCGCCGCCTCAGCGTTCTGCCGCACCAAGTCGCCAAACAGGGTATCCAGATCGACCACCGTGCGCCGCGGACTGACCTGCTTCTGATCGAGGGTGTAGATATCCAGCAGCGAGCGGAACAGCTGCTCGACGCCGAGCAGCGAGCGGTCGATGTTGTCGACCAGCCGCCCCTGATCGGCGCTCAGCTGGCCGTCGCGCAGGCAGGCGGTGAACAGGCCGATGGAGTGGATCGGCTGGCGCAGGTCGTGACTGGCCTGGGCCAGGAAGCGCGCCTTGGCCAGGTTGGCCGCCTGGGTCTCGCGCAGCGAATCCTGGATGCGGGTCAGCAGGAAATGCACGTAGCCCGGCACCAGTAGTGCGGTCACCAGCATCATCAGCGCCACCGTGGGATAACGCTGCAGGAAGGGCATCCCGGCGATGATGGCGACCAGGGCGGTCAGCGACAGCGCGGTAGCCAGCAGCAGGTAGCCGCGCCCATAGCGCAGGCCGTTGCCCACCGTGACCCAGAGCAGCACGCCGAACAACGGCAGCAGGGCCTCACCGCTGGTGATGGAGGAAAAGGTGATGGCGCCGAAGTCCAGGCTCATGGCCAGCAGCCGTCGCCAGGGCTTCACCCCCGGCCGCCGCCGCACCTCGAAGAACAGGCCGACGGCCACCACGGCGAACAGGGCGTAGCACAGCAGGTTGGCCAGCAGGATGGGGGTACCGAACAGCCCCCAGGCCCAGGCGCCGATGATGTAGGCCGAGGCCGGCAGGATGAAGGCCAGACGGACCTTGGCCTGGCCGAGTTCGGGATCGCGGGGGCTGACGGCCAGGGTCTGGGTCGCGGCACTCATGACGCCAGATAACCCAGTTGCCAGGCCCGCGGGATCAGGCGAAAGACCACCGCCATCGTTGCGGCCAGGGCCGCGCTGGCGTACCAGGCCGCCAGGCCCAGTCCCGCCTCCAGTGCAGCGCCGAGTACCCCGCCGAGCAGCATGCCCAGCCAGGGCACCAGCTGGATGCGCCAGCCGCGACGGCGCTTGCCCAGCAGCCAGTGACCCAGGCCGCGTCCGAAACGCGACAGGGCGCCGGTGACGTAGGTGAGGCCGATGGGCAGGCCATAGACCTGCTCCACCACCGCATTGACCATGCCCATGGCGAACACGCCCGTCAGCAGGGCCAGGCGCCCCAAGGGCAGGCTGGCCGCCACGACCAGCAACAGGGCCAGCAGGCCGAGCAGCAGGCAGGCCCGCTGGCGGGTCAGCCGCTGCAGCAGCACCCCACCGGCATTGCCCAGCACGAAGGTGCCGATGGCCAGCGCCAGATGCCCCGCGGCGGCCCAGCGGCCTGCCGCCACATCGGCAGCTAGACGGGTGGTATTACCGCTCATGAAGGAGACGAAATCGCCAGTGGCGAGAAAGCCGATGGCATCGGTCATGCCGGCTAGCAGCGACAGACCGGCGACCAGCGCCAGGCCGACCGCGCCATGCCGTGGTGTCACGGGCGGGGCGAGGGGCGGAGGGGTAGCGGGGGAACTCATGGCAGCCATCCTGGCGCGGCAGCGAAACACGGCTGCCAGTGTGCGGCGTACAGGGTTCGGGCGCCATGGGCGGCCTCCTGGAAGGCGCCCTGGGCTAGACTGATGGACCCGCCTGGCCGGAGGCCTCGTGACCACGCCCCTGTTCGCCCTGGTATTGCTCGCCGCCCTGTTGCACGCCGGCTGGAACGCCCTGCTCAAGATCGGCCTCGATCGCTTTCTCACCGCCAGCCTGATCCAGATCGGCGCCGGCCTCGCCGCCCTGCTGGCGCTGCCCTTCGTCGCCCTGCCGCCAGCCGCGGCCTGGCCCTGGATCGCCCTCTCCGCCCTGCTGCACATCGGCTACAACGCCTTTCTCGCCCGCGCCTATCGCTATGGCGATCTCGGCCAGGTCTATCCTCTCTCCCGCGGCAGCGCGCCCCTGCTGGTCAGTCTGGTGGCCTTTCTCGCCCTGGGCGAAAGGCTCTCGCCACCCGCCCTGATCGGCCTCGGCCTGCTGGTGACCGGTCTCGCGCTGATGGCGCTGCTCGGAGCCCGGCGCGACACGCCGCCTAGCCTCGCGCTGCTGGTCTGCGCCTTCACCACCGGCAGCTTCATCGCCGCCTATACCCTGGCCGATGCCCTCGGCGCCCGCGCCAGCGGAAATGCCGTGGCCTATGCCCTTTGGCTGTTCGCGGTGAACGGCGGGGTGGCGGCGCTGGTCCTGCGGCTGAGTCGCGGCGCCTCGGCCTTCGCCGGGCTCGGTCCGCACTGGCGTGCCGGGCTGGTGGGCGGCGTCATGTCGATGCTGGCCTACAGCCTGGTGATCGTCGCCACCACCCAGGCGCCCATCGGCCTGGTCTCGGCGCTGCGCGAGACCAGCGTGCTGTTCGCCCTGCTGATCGGAGTCTTCTGGCTGCACGAAAGCCTGCCGCTGGGCCGCATCTGCGCCGGCCTGGCCATCGTCGCCGGGGTGGTGGCGATCAAGCTGGCCTGAGCGGAGCGCCGGAGGAGCAGCTAAGCTGAGCCTTCTTTCGACCAGGACGGACCCATGGGCAAATCGCTGCGACTCTCGGAAAAATGGTTCAACCGCGGCCTCTGGCTGCTGGCGCTGGTGTTCGCCGGCTTTCTCATCGGCCTGGGCGGCACCCTGGTCGGCGATCTGCCCCAGGTGGAGCAGCAGCAGAGTCTAGAAGACTTCATGGACCCGGCTGCCACCGCTGCAGCGCGGGAAGACCAGCGCCAGGCCCTCCTGGCCAGTCGTCAGGCCAGCGACGCCCTCGAACAGGCGCAACTGCGGCAGACCGCGGCCGCGAGCAGCTACCAGGCCAACCGCGAGACCTTCGACAACTGGCTGGCGACCCGCCAGACCACCCAGCGTCCCGAGCAGGATGCCGAATTGATCGCCCGCAGCCGCGCCCTGGACGAACTCAAGGCCGGCGAGCGGGTGGCCGAGCAGGAGGTCGAACGCCAGCAGCAGGCGCTGCTGGATGCCGAGCAGCGCGCCGACAACGCGGAACGCAGCCTGGCCAGCCTGCGCGAAGCGGCGCAGTCGGCCTGGCTAGACGCCCGCCAGCAGGCCGAACTGCGGGTCTTTCTCTATCGTCTGGCGCTAACGCTCCCCCTGCTGGCCGTCGCGGCCTGGTTGTTCGTCCGCCAGCGCAAGGGCACCTGGTGGCCCTTCGTCTGGGGCTTCATCTTCTTCGCGCTGTTCGCCTTCTTCGTCGAGCTGGTGCCCTATCTGCCCAGCTATGGCGGCTATGTGCGCTATCTGGTGGGCATCCTGCTGACGGTTCTGGGCGGGCGCTACGCCATCCGCGCGCTGCAGGAGTACCGTGCGCGCCTGGCGCTCAAGGAAGCCCAGCCGGACACCGTCAGACGCGAAGAACTGCACTACGACACCGCCCTGGCGCGGCTGGCCAAGGGCGTCTGCCCCGGCTGCGAACGGCCGGTCGACCTCAAGGACCCGGAGATCGATTTCTGCCCCCATTGCGGCATCGGCCTACACGACCACTGCGGCGCCTGCCAGACACGCAAGAGCGCCTTCGCGCACTTCTGCCACGCCTGTGGAACGGCGGCGCGTGGGTCTGGGACTATCTCTGATGCGCCAACCACTGCGCCCGGGTGAGCGCCCAGCACTCCGCCGGTAGCCGTCCGCTCACGCTGTCCATCTCCAGGCAGGCGACACGCTGCATGCCCTCTCGCTGCGACAGCCGGCGGGAGCTTTCATTGGCAATCACCTTGGTCACCCTCAAATTCAGCCGTCCAAGTGCCTGGAACCAGTAGCGATTGAGTTCGACGCAGGCTTCGCTCATGAGGCCCTGGCGCCAGTACCCGGGATCGAGCCAGAAGCCTCGCTGGTTATCTGGCTCCTCCTGCAGACTGGCCAGGCCGATCAACTCGTCAGGTTGTGCCTGAAGCCGCAGCGTCCAACACCAATGGGTACCGGCAGCCATCCCGGGCAGAACCAGATCACGAACGAAACTCAGGGCACCGTCCGCAGGATAGGGCCAGGGCACCCTGGACGAGAGGTAGCGCACGATCTCCCACTGCGGAAAGATTCGCTGGATCGCCTTGGCATCCTCCAGTTGAAGAGGCCGAAGCAACAGCCGAGGCGTATGTAGCGTGGGCAAGGACATGGGCGAACTCTGGATGGCTACCTGACCGGAGCCTAACCCAACCCTCAGGGCTTGTTCGAACTGGTATTGACGCCCTTTTCGGTGTGCTCGCGCTCGTGCTTGTGCAGCTGGCCGGTGGGGTCCTGCAGCTGGACGACCTTGCCCTGTTGCCAGGCGTCGGCGCCGGGGGCGACCGCGGGGGTCGGCAGATCGGCGCGGGCGGCCCTGGTCTCGGTGGACGAGACGCCCAGGCGGCGGTCACGCTCGGCGAGCAGCTTGGGATCGAGCTGGCCGTCGGCGGTGAAGCCCATCATCAGCTGGGGCACGCCCAGCGGTAGCTGCAGGTCCTGATCGGTATGCCAGGTGTGCCAGGTCTTGCCGTAGGTATGCACCAGCTTGTCCATCAGCCGGTGCTCGGCCACCTGGGGCACGCCGGGCGCGACCAGTTGACCCGACTTCACCTCGTGCACATGGCTGTGCCAGAGCGCCTTCTCGGCCTCAGGCAGGGTCTTGAACAGCCGTTCGCTGATGATGTACTCGACGCCCATCAGCTTGGCATCGGCGACGTTGCCGTCGTAGATCACGCACTGGAACATCTCTTCGCCCAGGACGCTGCAATAGTGATGCGCCTCCATCTGGCTACCGGGGTGGCCGTTGTAGAAGTGGAAGCCGTCCAGGTAGGTGTTGAGGGCGGCGATGGGTGGCTTGCGCTGCAAGACGTCGGCACCGGCTTCGAGCACTCGGGTGTCGGTCTGGGCGGGGGCGCCCGGCACCGGTACCGGCGACTGGGTGTCGTTGGCGGCCTGGGTCAGAGGGGCGCAGGCGAGCAGCAGCAAGGCAGGGAGTCGGCGGGCATTCATGGCGGATTCTCGACGGGAGCTTGCCGAGTTCGAAGGCCGGGCGGACGCCAAGGTTCCACCGCTGCGCTAGGCTCGTCATATGAATGTCATGCAACGGCCATAAATTCGTCATCGTCCGCGCCTGGCCTTTCGGTATAAGCGAAACGCCACAGCCACACCTTTGCACCCCAGGCTCCTCTCACTGTCGGGACGACTCAATGAACGCACACAGCTCTCCCTCTGGTCATGCCCTGCGCCGCGTGGTCTTCAACAAGAAGGGCGGTGTCGGCAAGTCCAGCATCGCCTGCAACCTGGCGGCCATCAGCGCCCACGAGGGCTATCGCACCCTGCTGGTGGACCTCGATCCCCAGGCCAACTCCAGTCAGTACCTCACCGGCGAGGTAGGCGACGACCTGCCCCATGGCATCGCCGACTTCTTCAAGCAGACCCTGAGTGGCGGCAAGAAGGCCCAGGCCAACATCCACGCCACCGCCTGGCCGAATCTGGACCTGATCGCCGCCTCGGGCGAACTGAGCGAGCTGCAGTTCAAGCTCGAAGCCAAGTACAAGATCCAGAAGCTCGCCAAGTACCTCGACAAGCTCGGCGAAGACTATGACCGCATCTACCTGGACACCCCGCCGGCGCTGAATTTCTACAGCATCTCGGCGCTGATCGCCGCCGACCGCTGCCTGATCCCCTTCGACTGCGATGTCTTCGCCCAGCAGGCGCTGTACGACCTGATCGAAGAGCTGGAGGAGATCCGCGAGGACTACAACGAGAAGCTCACGGTCGAGGGCATCGTCATCAACCAGTACCACGCCCAGGCCAGCACCCCGCGGCAGCTGATCGAGGAACTCCAGGCGCGTGACCTGCCGGTGCTGGCGGCGCCGCTGATGTCTTCGGTGAAGATGCGCGAGTCCCACCAGCAGCATCGCCCGCTGATCCACCTGGACCCGGGCCACAAGCTGACCCGGCAGTACCTGGAGCTGTTCGCCCTGCTGGAAGGCTGAGGGCGCCACAGCGCAAGAACGTTCAAGACGGCGGCGACGCGGTGCGGCACCCTGGGTATCCCTGCCTTCCGGAGCCCTGCCGATGACCGCTTCCCGCCGCCGCGCCTTCCTGCAGGGCGCCTGGCAGATCATGCCGCTGTCACTGGCCTGCGCGCCCTGGGGCATCCTGGTCGGTGCCCTGGCCATCGAGACCGGACTCAGCGTGCTGGAAGGCCAGGCCTTTTCGCTACTGGTGTTCGCCGGGGCGGCGCAACTGGTGGCCCTGGGCATGCTCAAGGCCGGCGCGGGCCTCGCCGCCATCCTGCTGACCACCCTGCTGCTGACCTCCCAGCACCTGCTCTATGGCCTGCACCTGAGACGCGTCCTGGCGCCCCAGCCGCTGCCCTGGCGGCTGGGCTTCGGCTTCCTGCTCACCGACGAATTCTTCGCCCTGAACCATGCCGAGCAACCGGCCGGCTTCGACCGCTGGCGCGCCCTGGGCATGGGCCTGAGCTTCTATCTGCTGTGGAATCTCTTCACCCTGGCGGGGCTGCTGCTGGGGCGGGTGCTGCCCAACCTAGGCGCCCTGGGCCTGGACTTCTCCATCGCCGCCACCTTCATCGCCCTGGTAGTGCCCCTGGTGCGCGACCTGGCCACCCTGGCCTGCGTGCTCACCGCGCTGCTGGTGTCGGTCTGGCTGCATCACCTGCAATGGCAGGGCGCCCTGGTGCTGGGCGGCCTGGCGGGGATGAGCGTGGGCTTTCTGGTCTGCCGCCTGCGGGGTCGCCTGCAATGATCCTCGCCACCGTGCTCGGCATGGCCGCCCTGGTCTTCTGCAATCGCTATCTCTTTCTCGAACCGCGCCTGCCGCTGCGCCTGGGCCGCAACCTGCGCACCTTCCTGGAATTCGCCGTGCCCGGGATGCTCACCGCCATCTGCGGCCCCATCCTGTTCTCCGGCGAAAAGACGCTGGCCGCGACCCTGGTCGATCCCTACCTGCTGGCGGCCCTGACCGCGGTGGGACTGATGCTCTGGACGCGGCGGGTGCTGACCACGGTGATCCTCAGCATGGGCGTGTTCTACCTGCTACGCTGGCTCCTCTAGCGCCGGGGCGGAACCGATCGGTGCCACGAGAGAGCCATGAACGGACAACAGGAAAATGCCCGCCTCTGGTCAGCCCGCGGGCTTGGCGGCGTCGAGTTGCTGCACGCCCGCTATCGTCGCCAGCGCTTCGCGCCCCATGTGCACGAAGGCTATGTGTTCACCGTGATCGAGCGCGGTGCCCAGCGCTTTCGTCACCGCGGCGCCGAGCACCTGGCCGCGGCCGGCAGCATGGTGCTGATCAATCCGGACGAGTTGCACACCGGCGCCACGGCGGTCGAGGAAGGCTGGCAGTACCGCGGCTTCTACCCGATGCTGGCGCAGCTGGGCCCCGTGTTCGCCGAGCTGGGACGCCCGCTGGATGCCACCCCGGCCTTCGCCACCAGCGTGCTGCACGACCCTCAGGTGAGCATGGTCTTCAGCCAGCTGCACCGGCTGGCCGATGGCGGCGCCGAGGCGCTGGAGCAGCAGGCCGCCTGGCGCGAGGCGCTGCTCCTGCTGTTCGGGCGCCATGCCCGCCTGGGCAGCCCGGCAGAACCGGGTCGCGAACCCCTGGCAGTGCGGCGCGCCCGCGAATTGCTCGGCCAGCGGTTGCAGCAACCGCCCAGTCTCGAAGAACTGGCCCGGGCGGTGGGGCTGTCGCCCTTTCATTTCCTGCGGGTGTTCCGCCGGGCGACGGGCCTGCCGCCCCACGCCTGGCTCAAGCAGCAGCGCCTGACCCGTGCCCAGGGCCTGCTGCGCGCCGGCTGGGCGCCTCTGGAAGTGGCCCTGCAACTTGGCTTTGCCGACCAGAGCCACCTCACTCGCCAGTTCAAGCAGGCCTATGGAGTGGCACCAGGTGCCTATCGCCGCGCCTGGCACGGCTAGCCGGACACCGACGAACGGTCCTGGCGGCGGAAGCGGCGTGCCAGAGCCCGGCAAGCGGCAATGGCGCCTGGCTCACCGGGAGCCCGGAGAAACTTTTCCCGGTCACCCCGGGCCTAGTCAGGAAGAACGCCGGCGCTGCCGGCCGCTCTCCCCTGCCCCTTTGGAGTTACCGGTATGACACTCGAAGAACGCATCCGCCAGCGCGCCTATGAAATCTGGGAACGCGAAGGTCGTCCCCATGGCCAGGATTTCGAGCATTGGTTCCAGGCCAATCGCGAACTGGAAGACCAGCCCGACGACAACCTAACCCAGGTCGGCGGCATCCAGAGCAGCGTCGCGCCGCCGGCACCCAAGCCGCGCAGCCGCT
Source organism: Pseudomonas sp. AS2.8 (assembly GCF_014190935.1). Classification (NCBI taxonomy): domain Bacteria; kingdom Pseudomonadati; phylum Pseudomonadota; class Gammaproteobacteria; order Pseudomonadales; family Pseudomonadaceae; genus Pseudomonas; species Pseudomonas sp. AS2.8. The sequence goes on along the minus strand of NZ_JACHVV010000003.1, from coordinate 777,897 downwards.
CGCGCAAGAAGGCAACCGCTGGCGACGCCTGAGGCCAGGCCCGCTTATTTGCGGATCATGTCGGCCGCCCGCTGGGTGGCCTCCGAGGTGCGGGTGGCCAGCTTGCGCACCTCGTCCGCCACCACAGCGAAGCCACGCCCCGCTTCACCGGCGCGAGCCGCCTCGATGGCCGCGTTGAGCGCCAGTAGGTTGGTCTGGGCGGCGATGCCCTGGATGGAGCCGACGATCTCGGTCACCTTCTGCAGGTTCTCTTCCATGGTGCGGTGCTGGTCTTCCTGGCTGCCGCGCAGGGATTCTTGCTCGTGCAGGGCATGGACGTCGGCCAGCGCGCCCACCACCCGCAGCGGCGTGCCGTCGGCGGTGCGCCTGGTCTGGCCGCGGGCGCGGAACCAGCGCACCTCGTTGTTCTTCAGTACCAGGCGATAGGTGATGTCGAAGCCAGTGCGGCCGCTGCGGTCGTTGATGTGTGAACCGAAGGCTTCCAGTACCCGGTCGCGATCTTCCGGGTAGAGGCGCGAGGCCCAGCTGTCCAGCACATCGGGGAATTCCTGGAGGGTCTCGTAGCCAAGCAGGCGACGGAATTGCGGCGACCACCAGAAGGGATTCTTGGGATTGAGCGGATCGCCGGCAATCACTTCCATATCCCAAAGGCCATCGTTGAGCATCTCCCGCGCCAGTTCGAAACGGGTCAGGGTAACGTCCAGTTCCTGGTCGCGTAGGCGCTGTTCGTGGATGTCCCGCAGCGAGCCGGCGACCCGCAGCGGGACACCGCGCTCGTCGCGCTGGGTCGCGCCGGTGGCGCGCATCCAACGGTATTCGCCGGATTTCAGGGCGATGCGGTACTGGACGTCGAAGGGGGTCTGGCCGGTGCGATCCTTCATGTGGGCGGCAAAGGCGTCCAGCACCCAGGCGCTGTCCTCGGGATGCAGGCGCTTGGCCCAGCTGCCCAGCTGGCTGGGAAAATCGTTTTCGTCGCGGAAGCCGAGCATGGCGCGGAATTGATCCGACCACCAGAAGGCGTTGCGCGGATTGACCGGATCGCCGGCCACCACTTCCATGTCCCAGAGACCTTCGCTGGAGCCCTGACTGACCATCTCGAAGCGGGTTCCCAGGCGCTTGGCCAGCGCCTCGCTCTCGGCTACCCGGGCGGTCAGCGCGGCATTGTCCTGACTCAGGCTCTGGACCTGCTGCTGCAGCTCATGCTGCTGTAGCAACAGCGCCTGCAGCCCCTTGTCCAGGCGTGCCAGGGTGGGCTCACCCTGGACGCTGCCGATCTCGCTTAGGGGTGTGCCGGTCTCGGTCGCCGTGGCCAGAACATCCAGTGCGCGCATGATCGAATAGTGCTTGAGCAAGGCCATGATCGAGTCCTCAAGGGGGAGCAGCCGCGGCAGGGGCTGCACGCGATCCAGACCTCTGTATCGGCCTTGCCGCTTCGCTCTTTAGCCCGTTCTAGAGCCTTTTTTCATGCTTTAGCGCCTTTGCCCGATCAGCGCCAGTCGTCCAGCAGCCAGACCTCGGGGTGATCGTAATGGGCGTCGCCCCGGTGCAGGGTGATGCCTAGGATCTCGCTGCGGAAACCTGCCGCCAGCAGCCAGCGATAAGCCCCAAGGCGGGCGGTGTTGACGCCGGCCAGCAGTCGCTGCTGGCCGTGGTCCCGGGCCAGGCCGTCGCAAGCAGCGATCAGTCGGGCGAAACGTGCCTCCGCCCCCGTGCCGGGCAGGACCGCCGCGCATTTCACATAGCAGACCCCGGTGCCCGCCTCGCTGTGGGGCCCGAAATGGCAGATGGCGAAACCCTCCGCTCGCCCCTGCGCGTCCTGCAGCAGCAGACTCTCGCCGAGCTTCTGCTCGCGTACCGCGCCCATCTCGGCGGAGACATCCAGCCCCGGCGCATTGGCCCGGCCCACCTCGGCGCAGGCCGCCAGCAGCCGGTCGGGTTCGGCCGCCAGGGAAAAGCGCAACGCCGGCGGCGCCGCCTGCGCCTGCAGCGGTCGCGCCATCACCGCGGTCAGGGTCTGCGGCCAGAAGCCGAAGCCCTGGTAGAGCCCCAGGTGGCGCGGACTGTCGGGAAAGGTGAAGAGTCCGGCATGCACCAGCTGCCAGGCATCGAGCTGCTCGACCGCGGTGCCCATCAGCGCCTTGGCCACCTTGGCGTCCCAGTAGTCCGGATGCACCGCCAGCGGGCCAAGGATGCCGTGGCGTCCCCAGCGGGTGACGCAGATGGCGCCGACCAGCCGCGCGCCGTCGAGAGCCTTGAACCAGGCGGTGTGGGGCGCGGCGAAGCGACTGCGCACATAGTCGCGGTCATTCCAGAATTCGCCCGGCTCGGCGGCGCCCATCCAGGTGGCGAAGGCCAGGCGCACCACTTCGGTGGTGGCCGGCAGGTCGGCGGCGGTCAGGGGTTCGACACTGAAGGCGGGGCTGGACATGGGGCGGCTCCTTGGCTGTAGGCCTTGGACCCGTCCGGCCGGGGCTTTGCGCCCGGGCGGCAATCGCCGGTTACAGCAGCAGCACCGCGGCCCAGCCGAACAGCAGCATCGGCAGGCTGAAATGCAGGAAGGACGGCACCACGGTGTCCCAGATATGGCTGTGCTGACCGTCCACGTTGAGGCCCGAGGTAGGACCCAAGGTGGAATCCGAAGCCGGCGAACCCGAGTCGCCGAGGGCGCCGGCGGTGCCGATCAGGCAGACGATGGCCAGCGGCGAAAAGCCCAGGTGCAGGCATAGCGGACCGAGGATGGCGGCGAGGATAGGCACGCTGGAAAAGGACGAGCCGATGCCCAGGGTCACCAGCATGCCCAGCAACAGCAGCAGCAGCGCGCCCAGGGCGCGGTTGTCACCGATCAGGCCGGCGGCGGTGGCGGCCAGGTCCTTGATCTGGCCAGTGGCGGTCAGCACCTCGGCGAAGCCGCCGGCGGTGAGCATGATGAAGCCGATCACCGCCATCATCTTCGCGCCCTCGCTAAACAGGTCGTCCGCCTCGCGCCAGCGCACCACGCCGGTAGCGGTAAAGACCACGAAACCGACCAGGGCACCGAGGATCATGGAGTCCAGCCAGAGCTGCACGCCAAAGGCGGCGATCACGGCGACCAGCGCCACCAGCAGGGTGCGGCCGTTGTAGGGACGGTCGGCCCGCTCGGTGCGCGCCACCAGACTGAGATCGTACCGCCGCGGCCGGCGATAGCTGACGAAGACCGCCAGCAGCAGGCCGACCACCATGCCTAGGGCCGGCAGCAGCATGGCGCGACTGGGGTCCACGCCGCTGACGTCGACGCCAGCGCGGGCCACGCTGGCCAGGAGGATGTCGTGCAGATAGAGACTGCCGAAGCCCACCGGCAGGAACATGTAGGGAGCGATCAGGCCGAAGGTCATGACGCAGGACAGCCGCCGGCGGTCCAGCTCCAGGCGCGTCAGCACATAGAGCAGCGGCGGCACCAGCAGCGGGATGAAGGCGATGTGGATGGGCAGGATGTTCTGCGAGGCGATGGACACCGCCAGCAGCAGACCGAGCAGCGCCCAGCGCAGCGAGCGTCCGCCCTGGCTGGCCTGCCGCTCCATCAGCGCCAGGGCGCGATCGGCCAGCATGTGCGCCAGACCCGACTGGCTGATGGCCACGGCGAAGGCGCCCAGCAGCGCATAGGAGAGCGCCACCTTGGCGCCATTGCCCAGGCCGGCGTTGAAGGCCAGCAGGGTGCCTTCCAGGCCCAGGCCGCCGACCAGACCACCGGCCACCGCGCCAGCGATCATCGCCACCACCACATGCACCCGGGCCAGGCTCAAGACCAGCATGAGCCCTACTGCTACCACCACCGCATTCATCGCCGACTCCGCACCACGAAAGGGCGCGCACTCTGCCGCAGCCCGGCGCAGGCGTCAAAGGCCGGGGATGGATGGTGGGGCGTGTAGCTTATCCACAGTGGCCGGTCCCGGGGGCGCCTGGACAGGTCCGGGAGACAGCTACCGGTGCGGGCTCGGGGACAGCCCTGCGCGGCTCCTGACATCCCGGCATTCCGGACAGGCGCCCTGGGCAGGATCAACGCTACTTACGCCAGCGCTCTGGAATGAACCTTTCACGGCCTGCAGGCGTCTGACGCGGACGCTTTCAAGGTCACGCCAAGGACGAACTGCCCATGCAAGACGCCATCGACATGCTGATTACCGCCTTCAGTCCGCACTCCTGCCTGGCCGTTCCCCGTCGCGCCGATCGCACCCTGCTGTTCACCGTCACCGACACCGCCCGCGCGGTCACGGTCACCAAGGCCATTCCCCTGTGCAACCTGGAATGCACGGCCACCCTGGCCACCGTGATCAAGGACCTGCAGCGCGATCTCGACCGGGCCATCGGCACCCTGAGCCCGGCAAGCCTCGCCGATCTGCGCCAGCGCGGCCCGCGGGTGCAGCGGTTCGAGAGCTGAGCGGAGTGAGGTAGGGGCTTTGCCGTAGGGTGGATGACGGCGCAGCCTCATCCACCGCAGATCCCGAGTCAGCCAGTGGAAAACGCTTTGCGGTTTTCCACGCTACCTACGGAGTTTGCCGGAAAGCGTGGGCGTTGGCTGCGCGCTCTCACCCCAGCCCTCTCCCTGAGGGAGAGGGGGTCATTCGGAGTAAGGTGGGGACTCTGCCGCAGGGTGGCTGACGGCGCAGCCTCATCCACCGCAGATCCCGCGCCAGCCAGTGGAAAACGCTTTGCGGTTTTCCACACTACATACGGAGTTTGCCGGAGAGCGTGGGCGTTGGCTGCGCGCTCTCACCCCAGCCCTCTCCCTGAGGGAGAGGGGGTCGTTCGGAGTGAGGTGGGGACTCTGCCGCAGGGTGGCTGACGGCGCAGCCTCATCCACCCCTGGCCATGCCGCTCAGCGCCGGCTGGTGCGGGTGCTGACGTCGACCCAGACGGCCAGGACCAGGATGCCGCCCTTGACGATCATCTGCCAGTAGCTGTCCACGTCGAGCATGGACATGCCGTTGTCCAGGCTGGCGATCACCAGGGCGCCGAGCAGGGCGCCGTAGACGGTGCCCGAGCCGCCGCGCATGGAGGTGCCGCCGATGAAGCAGGCGGCGATGGCATCCAGCTCGCCCATGGTACCGGCCGACGGCGAACCGGCGGCCAGGCGGGCAGTGTTGACCAGACCGGCCAGGGCGCACATCACGCCCATCAGGCCGAAGATGCCGAGCTTGATCGCCTGGACGTTGATGCCCGACAGCCGCGTGGCTTCCAGGTTGCTGCCCACCGCATAGATGCGCCGGCCGAATACCGTCTGGCTGGTGATGTAGCTGAACACCCCGAGCAGCACCAGCAGGATCAGCACCGGCACCGGGATGCCGTCATAGCGGTTGAGGGTCTGGATGAAGGCCGCCAGCACCACGCCGATCACCACCACCCGCAGCACGTCACGCCACAGCGGCGCGAGGGTCAGGCCGAGGGTCTTGCGCTTGCTGCGCTGGCGCCAGGTGAGTACCACGGCCACGGCGAACAGCAGCACGCCCAGGGCGCTGCCCACGGCCGGCGGCAGGTAGCCCTGGCCGAGGTAGACCAGTTCCGGCGACACCGGGGCGACGGTGACGCCGCCGGTGAGCCCGAGCAGCACGCCGCGAAAGGCCAGCATGCCGCCGAGGCCGACAATAAAGGACGGTATCCCGCGATAGGCACTGAGGTAGCCGTTGATCAGGCCGATCAGCAAGCCACCGGCGGCCACCGCCAGCAGGGTGATCGGCAGGGGCACGTGGTAGGTGACGTCGAGTATCGCCGCCACCCCGCCGAGCAGGCCGAGTTGCGAGCCCACAGAGAGGTCGATCTCGCCGGCGATGATCACCAGCACCATGCCGCAGGCGAGGATGCCGGTGATGGACATCTGCCGCAGCAGGTTGGAGAGGTTGCGCGGGGTGACGAAGCCGCCTTCGGTCTGCCAGCTGAAGAACAGCCAGATCAGGGCCACGGCGATCAGCAGGGCGAGCATCTTGTAACGGGTGAACAGCTGTTTCACGGCGTGCATCAGAAGTGCTCCCGGGCATGGGCGACCGCCCGTTCGGTGGTGCCCAGGGCCGCGGCCAGTACCCGCTCCTGGGTCAGATTCTCATTGGGGAAATCGCCGCGCAGCCGGCCTTCGCCGAGCACCAGCACCCGGTCGGAGACGCCGAGCACCTCGGCCAGCTCCGAGGAGACCATGACGATGGCCACGCCCTCCGCCGCGAGCAGGCCGATCAGCCGGTAGATCTCGAACTTGGCACCGACGTCGACGCCGCGGGTGGGCTCGTCGAGGATCAGCACCTGGGGCCGCGCCAGCAGCATCTTGGAGAGCACCGCCTTCTGCTGGTTGCCGCCGGAGAGGCCGGTGATGGGCAGGAAGGGGCTGCTGGTCTTGAGTTGCAGCCGGGCGATCTCGGTGTCGATGCAGGACAGTTCCGCCTCGCTGTCGATGCGACTCAGGTGGGCGAATCGGTCCAGCACCGTGAGGGTGATGTTCGAGCCCACGCCCAGGTCGGGAATGATGCCCTGGCGCTTGCGATCCTCCGGCACCAGGCAGAGACCGGCGCGAATGGATTTCAGCGGGGAGCGGGTGTCGATGCGCTGGCCATTGAGCCAGACCTCGCCTTCGTAGCGGCCGTCGTAGGCGCCGAAGATGGCCGAGACCAGTTCAGTGCGCCCGGCGCCCACCAGTCCGGCGATGCCGAGGATCTCGCCGGCGCGCACGGCGAAGGAGACGTCGTCGACGCGCTTGCGCTGGGGATTGTCGACGTCCAGGCAGGTGAAGTGGCGCGCCTCGAAGATCACCTCGCCGATCTGGTGGGGGATCTGCGGATAGAGGTTGGTCATGGCGCGACCGACCATCTGGGTGATGATGCGGTCGATGTCCATCTCGGCCATCGGCGTGGTGGCGATGTGCTTGCCGTCGCGGATCACCGTGATGGTGTCGCAGATGGCCGCCACCTCGTCGAGCTTGTGCGAGATGTAGACGCAGGCCACGCCTTGCGCCTTGAGGTCGCGGATGATGTCCAGCAGCACGGCGATCTCGGAGGTGGTGAGCGCTGAGGTCGGTTCGTCGAGGATCAAGAGTCGGGCGTTCTTGTTCAGCGCCTTGGCGATTTCCACCAGTTGCTGCAGGCCGCCGCCGTACTGGGACACCGGCAGGGCCACGTTCATGTCCGGCACCTTGAGCCGGCGCATCAGCTCGGCCGAACGCTGCAGCATGGTCGGATAGTCCAGCCGCCCGCCGAAGCGGCGTGGTTCGTGGCCCATGAAGATGTTCTCGGCCACGGACAGATCGGGCACCAGGGTCAGTTCCTGGTGGATGATGACGATGCCGGCCGCCTCGGATTCGGCGATGGACTGGGCTTCCAGGGGCCGCCCGTCCCAGCGGATCTCGCCTTCCCAGGTGCCGTGGGGATAGACCGCCGAGAGGACCTTCATCAGGGTGGACTTGCCGGCGCCGTTCTCGCCGCACAGCCCTACGCATTCGCCCGGACGCACCTTGAGATCGATGCCATCCAGCGCCCGCACCCCGCCAAAGCTCTTGGCGATGCCGTGCATTTCCAGCAGATAGTCGGCCATGGCCGCTCCTTGCCCAGGGGCCGCCCGACGCCAGGCGTCAGACGGCCAGCCGGTGGCCAGTGGTTATTTGCCGTCGATCTGGGCCTGGGTGTAGAAGCCGTCCTTGACCAGCAGGTCGACGTTGGCCTTGGTCAGCTCGGTGGGGGTGAGCAGCAGGGTGTCGACCTTCTTGGTGCCGTTGTCGTAGCTGGAGTTGAAGCCCGGCTTCTCGTTGCGCACCAGTTGCACCGACAGCTTGGCCGCTTCGGAGGCGATCAGCTTGAGCGGCTTGTAGACGGTCATGGTCTGGGTCCCGGCGATCACCCGCTTGATGGCGGCGAGGTCGGCGTCCTGACCGGACACGGCGACCTTGCCGGCCAGCTTCTGCGCGGCCAGGGCCTGGATGGCGCCGCCGGCGGTGGCGTCGTTGGAGGCGACGATGCCGTCGATCTTGTTGTCGTTGGCGGTCAGGGCGTTCTCGACGATGGCCAGGGCCTCGGTCGGGTTCCACTCCTTCACCCACTGTTGGCCGACGATCTTGACGTCGCCCTTGTCGATGGCCGGCTGCAGGACCTTCATCTGGCCCTGGCGGAGGATCTTGGCGTTGTTATCGGTGGGCGCGCCGCCGAGCAGGAAGAAGTTGCCCTTGGGCTGCGCCTTGAGCACGCCACCGGCCTGCATCTCGCCGACCTTCTCGTTATCGAAGGAGATGTAGGCATCGATGTCGGCGTTGAGGATCAGGCGGTCATAGGAGATCACCTTGACCCCGGCCTTCTTGGCCTCGGCCACCACGTTGTTCAGCACCGTGGCGTTGAAGGGCACGATGACGATGGCGTCCACGCCGCGGGAGATCAGGTTCTCGATCTGCGACAGCTGGCGCTGCTCGTTGGCGTCGGCGGATTGCACATAGACCTTGGCGCCGAGCTGCTCGGCGGCGGCGACGAAGTAGTCGCGGTCACGGGCCCAGCGCTCCAGGCGCAGGTCGTCGATGGAGAAACCGATCTTGGGATGCTGGGCGTCGGCCTGGGCGAAACCGGTGGTGCACAGGGCGAGCAGACCGGCGAGCAGGGTCGTCTTGAAAGTCATGGTGGCGTCCTTGGTTATTGTTGTTGTGGAGCGAGAGAACGGATTTGAGTGTAACGATTCAGCGGGCTTGCACAAGCGGGTCAGGCAGGCTTTTCTGCCGACCCGCTCGCGGTCGCTAGCGATACAGGTAGCGGTTGACCACGCCTTCGAGCAACTCCTGGCGACCGCTCACCGGCTGGGGCGCCAGGCCCTGGCTGAAGGTGTGCTCGGCCAGTTGTTCCAGACTCAGCTGGCCACCGAGGATGCGCTGACCAAGGGACTGGTCCCAGCCGGCATAGCGCTCGGTCTTGAACTTGCCCAGGGGGTCGTCCTGCAACAGCGCCGCGGCGCGCTCCAGCGACAGCGCCAGGGTGTCCATGGCTGCCACGTGGCCGTGGAACAGGTCGACGTCGTCCAGGCTCTGGCGCCGGACCTTGGCGTCGAAGTTGAAGCCACCGCGGGTGAAGCCGCCGCCCTTGAGGATCTCGTAGATCGCCAGGGTCATTTCCTCGACGCTGTTGGGGAACTGGTCGGTGTCCCAGCCGTTCTGCGGATCGCCGCGGTTGGCGTCGATGCTGCCGAACACGCCGAGCGCCACGGCACTGGCGATCTCGTGCTGGAAGCTGTGCCCGGCGAGGGTCGCATGGTTGGCCTCGATGTTGACCTTGATCTCCTTCTCCAGCCCGAATTGCTGCAGGAAGCCGAAGACGGTGGCCACGTCATAGTCGTACTGGTGCTTGGTCGGCTCCTGGGGCTTGGGCTCGATCAGCAGGTCGCCCTGGAAGCCGATGCGGTGCTTGTGCTCCACCACCATCCGCATGAAGCGGCCGAGTTGCTCGCGCTCGCGCTTGAGGTCGGTGTTGAGCAGAGTCTCGTAGCCTTCGCGGCCGCCCCACAGCACGTAGTTCTCGCCGTCCAGGCGGTGGGTGGCGTTCATCGCCGTGCAGACCTGGGTGGCGGCGCAGGCGAAGACTTCCGGATCGGGATTGCTGGCGGCACCGGCGGCATAGCGCGGGTGGCTGAAGCAGTTGGCGGTGCCCCACAGGAGCTTGAGGCCGGACTCGCTCTGGTGGCGCTCCAGATCGTCCACCAGGCGGGCGAAGTTCTCGCGGTACTCGGTGAAATTGGCGCCTTCGGGGGCGACGTCGGTGTCATGGAAGCAGTAGTAGTCCACGCCCAGCTTGCTGAAGAATTCGAAGGCCGCGGCGGCCTTGGCGCGAGCCTGCTCCAGGGGCGAACCCGCCGCCTGCCAGGGCCGCTGAAAGGTGCCCTGACCAAAGACATCGCTACCCGGCCAGACGAAGGTGTGCCAGTAGCAGACCGCCATACGCAGGTGCTCGCGCATGGGCTTGCCCATGACCAGGCGGTCGGCTTCGTAGTGGCGGAAGGCAAGCGGGGAATCGCTGTCGGGGCCGGCGTAGCGGACCTTTTCGACATTGGGGAAATAAGCCATGGCGTTGTCCTTGTTCTTATCTGTCGCACCCGATACGGCGTACCGGTTTGCGTCGATGGTAGCGCCGCCACCCGGGCTGCCTATTGTGAAAATCACCAGAGCCAGGTGCGATTTTGCCGCTTGAGGCGCGCAGGCGCCGGTCGTAGTCTGGAGCCCCGCCCGCGCCTCTTGCCGGAACCTCGCCATGCCCAGCCAGCCGCCCGTCCACCGCGTCGCCCTGCTGTTCAACGGCAGCAAGATCTACGACAGAGGCATCCTCGCCGGCATCGGCAACTACCTGAGCGGCACCCGGGCGCGCTGGGATCTGTTCCTTGAGGAAGACTTCCTCTGTCGACTCAAGGGCATCGAGCGCTGGCAGGGCGATGGCATCATCGCCGACTTCGACGACCCGGCGGTGAGCGCCGCCCTGGCCCACAGTGCGCTGCCGGTGGTGGCCGTCGGCGGTTCCTACGCAGCCCCTGGCGACTACCCACCCGGCATCCCCTACGTGGCCACCGACAACGCCGCCCTGGTGCGCCTGGCCTATGACCACCTGATCGAATCCGGGCTGACCCGCTTCGCCTGCTTCAGCCTGCCCGCCGCCGACACCAATCGCTGGGCCGGCGAGCGCGAGGCGGCCTTTGCCGCCCTGCTCCGCCGCGACGGCCTGCCGGTGGAGATCTATCGCGGCCTGGAGACCAGCGCACCGCTGTGGGACACGGCGGTGGAACAGATGATCGCCTGGCTGGAAGCCCTGCCTAAGCCGGTGGGCATCCTCGCCGTCACCGACGCCCGGGCGCGGCAACTCCTGCAGGCCTGCTTCACGGCCGGCATCCCGGTGCCGGAACAGGTGGCGCTGGTGGGCATCGACAACGATCCGCTGGCGCGCACCCTGACCCGCGTGCCCCTGACCTCGGTGATCCAGGGCACCGAGGCCATCGGTCGGGAGGCGGCGCGGCTATTGCACCAGCGGCTGCACGGCGTCGAACTGGGGGCGCCGCGGGTACTGATCCCGCCGGAGGGCATCAACGTCCAGGCCTCCAGTCGCCACCAGCCGGTGCGCCATCCCCAGGTGATGCGCGCCCTGCACTTCATCCGCCAGTACGCCTGCCAGGGCATCAAGACCGAGCAGGTGGCCAGCTATGTCGGCATCTCCCGCTCGGCGCTGGAGTCGTCCTTTCGCCGCGAACTGGGGCGCAGCGTCCACGACGAGATTCTCGGCTTCAAGCTGGCCGCCGCGGCCGTCGCCCTGCAGGAAGAGGCCCCGAGCCTGGCGGAAGTCGCCCGGCGCTGCGGCTTCACCTCGGCGCAGTATCTGCACGCGGTGTTTCGACGGGAGTTCGGCTGCACGCCGCGGCAGTACCAGTCGAATCCCAGACCCCTGGCGAGCGCCCATGAAAAAGCCCGTCCGGAGACGGGCTTTCAGGTCGCTACCGCGGCTTATTTGCCGACGGTCTGACCCAGGAACCAGGCGCGCTCTTCGGCCTGGTCGATCCACTCTTCCAGCAGGCTGGTGGTGGAGACGTCGTTGGCGTCGTCGGTCAGGGTGTGGGTGGTGCGCATGTAGGCCGCCAGCGACTGGTTGTCGTCGTGCAGCTCGGTCAGCATCTGGTCAGCCGACAGGTCGGTGGCATCGCTGCTGGCCAGGCGCTTGAGTTGCACCATCTGCTCCAGGGAGCGCACGGTGGGCTGGCCGATCTTGCGGGCGCGCTCGGCGATCAGATCGGTGATGCCGTACAACTGGGTAGCTTGCTCTTCCAGCAGCAGGTGGTAGTCGCGGAAGTGCGAGCCCTTCATGTGCCAGTGGTAGTTCTTGGTCTTGATGTACAACGCGAAGACATCGGACAGCAGCACGGCCAAGGCTTCGCCTACGGCCTGCTGGTTCTGCAGGGTGGCGTCTTCGCCCTGATGGGCCTTCTGCTTGACGCTGGAAACGGTCTTGAGTTCTTGCTTGGCATTGGCAACGGCCATGAGAGATCTCCTGTCAGGACGTAGAGAGAAAAAAAGGTTCGCCCGGATTGGCGCGAACAGCAACGTCTGCAGAAATCGACCGCACCGGACGAAAAATCGTTCATCGAATTTGCATATTGCCACCATGGGCATGACGAATGGTTACCGGCAGTGCGACTGCGTTTCATTGCCCGCTCCAGAGCCTGTCCCGTCCCCTGGCCGCTGCGCTTGTAGCTAGATGTGTAGGTAAAACCGTTTGTCAGCTTGGGCGCCAAACCGGCGTTGCGTGAGAACCGCTGCTCGTTCCGCCCGGTCACCTAAAAGGCAAGGCACACGAACGGTCGCCGAGAGCTCTCTGCCGGCCACGACAAGGTTCTGCACACAGGTAACAGCGTATGACGACGCCCCTTAATCCCGCCCAGGGACAACCCTCGCAGACCAAGGACGGTTCTACGGCAGAGGCCCATCTGCATGACCTGAAAGAGGTCGCCCGAGACACGGTGCAAGACGCCAAGCAAGAAGGTGCTGCCCACTTCGAACACTATCGGGACACCGCGGCTGACCAGCTCGGTGCCATTGCCCAGAGCGCCCAGGCGGCCGCTGACGAACTGGAAGACAAGGACACCCTGGGCCTGGCGCACTATGTCAGCGACATGGCGCAGAGCCTGACCGGTCTGGCCGAGGATCTGCGCGGCAAGAGCGCCGAGCAGCTGCTGCACCAGGCCGGCACCCTGGCCCGCGACAACCCGGCGCTGTTCCTCACCGGCAGTATCGCCATCGGCTTTGGGCTGTCGCGCTTCCTCAAGGCCTCCAGCCAGCCGGACACCGGCAGCAGTTCGCGCGTCAACGGCCCGGACACGGTGCCCTCGCTGACTACCCCCTCGGTCGCGGCGGAAAACGAATTGGTGGAGCCGGCGGCGGGTGCCGACGTCATCCACACCAACAACATCCCCAAGGGTCCCGACCGCCACACGCCGACCACCACCGGCAGCGGCGACCCAATCGGTGGTGCGGCGATCAATCCGGCGCGTACCGGCAGCAACCTGAACACCGGAACCTCGTCCAGCCACCTAGATCGTCCCACTCTGAGCGGAGACAAGCAGCCATGATCAACGAGAATCCCACTCCGCGTTCCACCGAGGGCGATACCTCGGTCGTCGGCCTGGTCAAGCAGCTGGTTCACGAGGTCCCGGCGCTCTTCACCAAGGAACTGGCGCTGGCCAAGGCCGAACTGGGCGAGTCGCTGCGCACCACCAAGGCCGGTGTGGCCGGGGTCGCCGCGGGCGCCATAGTGCTGCTGGCCGGCTTCATCGTGCTGCTCATGGGCATCGTCTATTTCCTCTCCCAGTACCTCACGCCCTGGGCCGCCGCCCTGCTGGTGGGCGCCGTGGTCATGGTGATTGGCTTCATCATGCTGCAGTCGGGCAAGAAGCAGTTCGAGCCGTCCCACTTCACCCCTGATCGCACCGTCAACAGCCTGCAGAAGGACAAGGACGCCGTACGGAGGGCCGCACAATGAGCATCACCGATCAAATCGATCAGGAATCCCGCAAGAATCCCGATGAGCTCGAACGCGAGATCGACCAGAAGCGCGAGCGCATCGAAGATCTGGTAGGGGCCCTGGAAAGCCGCCTGTCGCCCGGTCAGCTGTTCGACCAGGCGTTGTCCTACACCAAGGGGCACAGCGGCGAATTCGCCCACAACCTGGGCAACACCCTCAAGGCCAATCCGGTACCGGCGGTGCTGACCTCGGTGGGTCTGCTGTGGCTGGCGCTGGGGCAGAATCGCACGCCGGCTCCGGCTACCACGGGCACCCCGCTCAAGGACAAGCTGTCCGGTGCGCTGGACTCGGTCGCTAACAGCGCGGGCCATACCCGTGATTCCCTGAATCGTGGCAGTCACGACGTGCGCGACAAGGTGACCGGCCTGGGCGAGAGCGTATCGGCCAAGGCCTCCGAGACCGGGGAGCGGCTGAGCGATACCGCTGCGCAAGCCAAGGACACCCTGGCTGACCAGGCGCAACAGCTCAAGGGCACCTTCGAGACCCTCTTGCGTGAACAGCCACTGGTGGTCGGTGCGCTGGGCATCGCCCTTGGCGCCCTGCTGGGGGCCTCTCTGCCACGTACCGAAACCGAGGATCGCGCCCTCGGCAAGCACAGCGACAAGCTCACCGCCAAGGCCAAGCAGGCGGCCAGCAGTGGCTACGAGCAGGTCAAGGCGGCTGGACAGGACGTGGCGAAAGAAGCGCGCCAGGCCGGCTCTGACACCCGCAGTCAGCAGGCGGATGCGGGCACTTCTGCGCCGAAAAACCTGGGTAACGATCCCGACGCCGGGGTCGAGTCCATGGCGGGCTCGCCGAGAGCGGGCACCGGCAGCACCCTCGGGGCCACCCAGGCGACCGCGGGCATGAATGTCGGCCGTACCGCGGCCAACGGCAATACCCCGGGAGCGGTGGGCGACGAAAGCGGCATGGCCACCCCGCCACGCAGCTTCTGACCGGCAGGATGGCCGGGGTCAGCCGCTGACCCCGCCAATAGACAATCCAGCCATAGAAAATAAAGGCGCCCGGGTCTGCACCCGGGCGCCTTTGTCGTTCATACCCCGATCAATAACCCGGATCCGGGTTCTCCTTGGGCTGCTCGGGTCGCTTGCTGTCTTGCGGGCGCTGTTCTTCACCGCCCTGATTGAGTTCCTTGTGGGTCTCGCCGACCTTGCCGGCGTTTTCCGGCTTGTGGTCGAGATCGTCGCGCTTGGCCATGATCCTTACCTCTTGTGGCTGAGTACGTTAGGCAACACGGCGGGGCCAGGGTGCCCCGCGTGCACCGATCAACGCAGGGGCGGCGCCATGAATTCCGGCCCCACCGGATCCTTGACGTGTTCGGCGAGGATGGTATCGATGGCCGCCAGGTCCTCGGCGGACAGCTGCCAGCCGAACGCCTCGTCCAGCCCTTGCAGCTGCTCGGGCTTGCGTGCGCCCCAGAGGGCGATGGTCGGCCCCTGATCGAGGATCCAGCGCACCGCCAGGGCCAGCATCGACTTGCCATGGCGCTCGCGGGCAAAGGCGGTTAGAGCCTCCACCGCGGCCAGATACTGGGCGAAGCGCGGCGCCTGGAACTTGGGATCGCCCTGGCGCAGGTCATCGCCGTCGAATTGCGTCTGCGCATGCATGCGCCCGGACAGCAGGCCGCGGCACAGCGCGCCATAGGCCAGCACCACCAGACCATGGCGCTGGGCATAGGGCAGCACGTCGGCTTCGATGGCGCGTTCGAAGAGGTTGTAGGGCGGCTGCACCGTGGAGGGGTTGGCGAACTGGCGGAAGGCCTCCAGTTGCTCGGGCGAATAATTGCTCACGCCGATGGCGAGGATCTTGCCCTCCTGCCGCAGGCGCTCCAGTTCGCGCGCAGTCTCCTCGTGGGGCACCTGGGGATCGGGCCAATGCACCTGATAGAGATCGAGGCGATCGGTGCGCAGGCGTCGCAGGGAATCTTCCACCTCCTGGCGAATGCGAGCCGCGCTGGCATTGCGGCGCACCTCTTCGTTAGGCCACTCCAGGGCCACCTTGGTGGCGATCACCGCCTGGTCGCGGATGCCTTCCAGGGCCTTGCCGACGATTTCCTCGGAACGACCGAAGCCATACACCGGCGCGGTGTCGATCAGGTTGATGCCGCCCTGCACGGCACCGCGGATGGTCTCGATGGAGCGGGCCTCGTCGGTACCGCCCCACATCCAGCCACCGATGGCCCAGGTGCCGAGGGCGATGCGGGAAACAGGGGTATCGATACCCGGGATACGTAGGGTTTCAGTCATGGAAAGCTCCAGGCGGGAACGCCAGTCGAAAGGATCAACCTTGTGAGGCTAATTCAAAAGGCGTTGAATAGGGCTCAACGAACGCTTGACCCTTATCGCGCGAGGATTGTGCATGCCCACCCTGAATCGCGGCGAACTGGCCGATCTCAATGTCTTCGTCGCCCTGGTCCGGCGGCGCAGCTTTCGCCAGGCCGCCATCGAGCTGGGCGTCACCACCTCGGCGCTGAGCCACGCCCTGCGCCAGCTGGAGACCCGGCTGGGGGTCAAGCTGCTCAATCGCACCAGCCGCTCGGTGGTACCGACGCTGGCCGGCGCGGCGCTGGCGGAAAAGCTCGAATTGGGCTTCGCCTTGATTGGCGAGGCCCTGGGCGAGCTGGACCATCACCGCGACGCCCCGGTCGGGCGCCTGCGCCTGAGCGTGCCGCGCGATGCGGCGCGGCTGCTGGTGACCCCGACGCTGCCCCGGCTGCTGGCCGCCTATCCGCAGTTGCAGCTGGACATCAGCGTCGAGGACCGACCGGTGGACATCGTCGCCGACGGCCTCGACGCCGGCATCCGCTATGGCGACACCGTGCCTCAGGATATGGTCGCCCTGCCGCTCACCGACGAGTTGCGCTGGATCGTGGTGGGCGCCCCCGCCTATCTCGACCGTCACGGCCGACCGCAGCAGCCGGAAGCGCTTGCCGAGCATCGCTGCGTACGCCTGCGCCTGGGCAACGGCGCCCTCTATCGCTGGGAGCTGGGCAGCGGCGCCACCACCCGGACGATCGACGTACCCGGCCCGCTCACGGTCAACGAGACCGAGACCTCGATCCAGGTCGCCCTCGACGGCCTGGCCCTGGCCTATTGCCTGGAATGGCGGGTGGCCGACGAATTGCGCGACGGTCGCCTGGAGCAGGTGCTGCCCGACTGGGCCTCGCCCGGCGCGCCGCTGTGCATCTACTACCCGAGTCGGCGCCAGCCGCCGCCCGGCTTGCGCCAGCTGATCGAGGCCCTACGCCAGACCTGGACCGGGCGCCACCCCTGAGGGCGCGAACCAACCGCCGCGCCCGGGGGTCCCCTGACCACGCCATGATCGCCTGACCGAGGAGGCCCGCTTGCCCACTGCCAACGCCGCCGACCTGCCGCTGCCCGTAGAGCGCGAACTCAGCCCCCGGGCGCTGCTCACCGGGGCGCTGCTGGGCATCCTGCTGACCCCGGCCAATGTCTATGCCGGACTCAAAATCGGCTGGTCGTTCAACATGTCGATCATCGCCCTGCTGGTGAGCTACGGCCTCTGGCACCGCCTGGGGCGCCGCCTGCAGCAACCGGGCTGGACGCTGCACGAAAGCAACATCAACCAGACAGTGGCTTCGGCGGCGGCCAGCATCGTTTCCGGTGGCCTGGTCGCGCCCATTCCGGCCTACACCCTGCTGACCGGCCAGGAATTGCCGACCCTGCCGCTGATGGGCTGGGTGTTCGCGGTGAGCTTTCTCGGCATCTGGGTGGCCTGGTACCTGCGGCCCCTGCTGCTGGCCGATGCCAGCCTAAAATTCCCCGAGGGCCTGGCCACCCTGGAAGCCCTGCGCCAGGTCTATGCCAGTGGCGCCGAAGCCCTGGCCCGGCTGCGGGTGCTGCTGGGCGCCCTGGCGCTGTCGGCGGCGGTCAAGCTGGTGGACAGCTTCGCCTGGACGCTGCCGCGAGTCGCGCCCTCGCCCGCCCTGGAACGCCTGACCTTCAGCTTCGATCCCTCGCTGCTGCTGCTCGGCTTCGGTGGCATCATCGGCCTGAGGGTCGGGTTGTCGCTGCTGCTCGGCACCCTGCTGGCCTGGGGCGGTGTTGCGCCCTGGCTGCTGGGCAGCGGTGTCGCCACGCTGCCAGCGGAGGCCAGCGGTCCGCAATACGCCTTCCTGGTGCAATGGCTGCTCTGGCCAGGGGTGAGCCTGATGGTCAGCGCCACCCTGGCTGCACTGGCCGTGCGCCTGCTCACCCTGCCCCGCGCCGAACGCCGTCGCCAGGGCTGGCAGCGGCCCCGCGCCTGGCCGCTGGCGCTGCTGCTGGTGGCGGCTCTGCTGGTGGTGGTGCTGCAGGTGTGGCTGTTCGGCATCGACCCCTGGCTGGCCCTGCTGGCCCTGCCGCTGGCGCTGTTTCTCGCCGCCATGGCCGCGCGGGTGGTCGGCGCTACCGGCATCCCGCCCATCGGCGCCATCGGCCAGCTGTCGCAGCTAACCTTTGGCCTGGCCGCCCCCGGGCAGGTCAACATCAACCTCATGGGCGCCAACACCGCCGGCGGCGCGGCGGGCCAGAGCACCGACCTGATGAACGACTTCAAGGTCGGCCAGGCCATCGGTGCCACCCCGGCCAAGCAAGTGGTCGCCCAGTGCCTGGGCATCGCCCTGGGCGCGGTAACCGGGGTGCTCACCTATCGCCTGCTGATTCCCGATCCCCAGGCGCTGCTGCTCAGCGCAGCCTGGCCGGCACCGGCGGTGGCCCAGTGGAAGGCGGTGGCGGAAACCCTGACCCAGGGCCTGGGTGCCCTCGACGGGGCCATGCGCCTGGGCATCGTCCTGGGCGCCCTGGCCGGCTTGCTGCTGGGCCTGGCCGAAGCCTTGCTGCCGACCCGCCGCGCGCACTGGCTGCCCAGCTCGGCGGCCCTGGGGCTGGCCTTTATCCTGCCGGCCTCGGTGTCGCTAATGATGACCCTAGGCGCGCTGCTCACCGCCCTGGTGCGCTGGCGGGCACCGGGCCTGGCCGAGCGTTTCGCCCTGGCCGCCGCGGCCGGCCTCATCGCCGGGGAAAGTCTGGCCGGCGTCGGGGCGGCTTTCTGGCAAATGCTCTCGACGTGAGCTGCGACATCTTGTCAACTGGACAATAATTTCCAGACGTAATGTCGCGAACCTTTCAATAACCTTTCAAACCCATGAAATTCGGGGGTTCCGGTCCGATTCAGCTTGCCAGCGCGCTTTTGCAACACATAAGGTTACAAATAGCGCGACCCACCCGCGAGAGGTCTGGGCGCCCTGCGCGAGCTGTCTCCATAACAAACCCAATCCGAGCTAGCAGTCATGGCCACCACCTCGAAAGCCAAATCCGTCTTCCGCGTCGTCAGCGGAAACTTCCTCGAAATGTACGACTTCATGGTCTATGGCTTCTATGCCACGGCCATCGCCAAGACGTTCTTTCCCGGCGATAACGAACTCGCCTCCCTGATGCTGTCGCTGGCCACCTTCGGTGCCGGCTTCCTGATGCGCCCCCTGGGGGCCATCTTCCTCGGCGCCTACATCGACCGCCACGGTCGTCGTCACGGCCTGATCGTCACCCTGGCGCTGATGGCCCTGGGCACCCTGCTGATCGCCGTGGTGCCAGGCTATGCAACCCTAGGTGTCGCCGCACCGCTGCTGGTGTTGCTCGGCCGCCTGCTGCAGGGCTTTTCCGCCGGCGTCGAGCTGGGCGGCGTGTCCGTCTACCTGTCGGAAATCGCCACCCCCGGCCGCAAGGGCTTCTTCGTCTCCTGGCAGTCCGCCAGCCAGCAGGTCGCGGTGGTCTTCGCCGGCGTGCTGGGCGCCCTGCTGAACCACTGGCTGTCGCCCGCCGAGATGGGTGAGTGGGGCTGGCGCATTCCCTTCCTGATCGGCTGCCTGATCGTGCCCTTCCTGTTCATCATCCGTCGTTCCCTGGAAGAGAGCCCCGAGTTCGAGGCGCGCAAGCATCGTCCGACCTTCGGCGAGACCATGACGTCCATCGGCCAGAACTTCGGCGTGGTGCTGGCGGGCGTGGCCATGGTCTCCATGACCACCGCTTCCTTCTACCTGATCACCGCCTACACCCCGACCTTCGGCAAGCACGAGCTGCACCTGACCGACCTGGACAGCCTGATCGTCACCGCCTGCGTGGGCATCTCCAACTTCATCTGGCTGCCGGTGATGGGCGCGCTGAGCGACCGTGTCGGCCGTCGTCCGCTGCTGATCTTCGCCACCGTGCTGGCCATCCTTACCGCCTACCCGGCGATGATCTGGCTGACCCACGCCCCGGGCTTCTCGCGCCTGCTGATGGTCGAGCTGTGGCTGTCCTTCCTCTATGGCACCTACAACGGTGGCATGGTGGTGGCCCTGACCGAGGTGATGCCGGCCCATGTGCGCACCACCGGCTTCTCCCTGGCCTACAGCCTGGCCACCGCGACCTTCGGCGGTTTCACCCCGATGGTCTGCACCTGGCTGATCCAAGAGACCGGCAACAAGGCCGCCCCCGGCATGTGGCTGACGCTGGCCGCCGTGCTCGGCCTGGTCGCGACCCTGACCCTGTTCAAGGGCAACGCCCAGCCGCGCTTCAAGACCGTCACCGCCTGACAGGCCTGTCGTAGAGCGGCAGGCCCTGCCGCTCTCGCGCCTGCCCAGGTCGCTCCGCGCATCGAACTGTCATGACCTTTTGCTATGGTCTAGACCAGATGACCGCAACCCGCGGTCGCCGTGCCGGAGTCCGCCGATGTCCCCCCTCCCCCGCCTTCTCGCCGGCCTGGCCGGCGGTCTGCTCAGCTTCACCGCTGCCGCCACCGAGCTGACCCACTGGCCGTCCGATGCCGCCCGGCAGCTCGACGCCCTGATCACCGCCAATGCCAACCAGGGCAACTACGCGGTGTTCGACATGGACAACACCAGCTATCGCTACGACCTAGAAGAGGCCCTACTGCCCTTCCTGGAGATGAAGGGCGTGCTGACCCGCGATACCCTCGACCCCTCGCTCAAGCTGATTCCCTTCAAGGACGTCGGTGGCCACAAGGAAAGCCTCAACAGCTACTACTACCGGCTGTGCGAGGTCGACGACCTGGTCTGCTACCCCTGGGTCGCCCAGGTGTTTTCCGGCTTCACCCTGCAGCAGCTCAAGGGCTACGTCGACGAGCTGATGGCCTACGGCAAGCCGATCCCCGCCACCTACTACGGCAAGGACGATAAGGTCGAGACGGTGGAGATCAACCCGCCCAAGCCCTTCACCGGCCAGCAGGAGCTTTATCACAAGCTGATGGAGAACGGCATCGAGGTCTATGTGATCAGCGCCGCCCATGAGGAGCTGGTGCGCATGGTGGCCGCCGATCCGCGCTACGGCTATGGCGTGAAGCCTGAAAACGTCATCGGCGTCACCACCCTGCTCAAGGACCCGGCCACCGGCGCCCTGACCACCGCCCGCAAGCAGATCGCTGAAGGCAAGTACGATCCCCAGGCCAACCTCAAGCTGCAGGTCACGCCCTACCTCTGGACCCCGGCCACCTGGTTCGCCGGCAAGTACGCGGCCATCCTCACCTACATCGATCCCTGGAAGAAACCCATCCTGGTCGGCGGCGACACCCCGGTCAGCGACGGCCCCATGCTGTTCCAGGGCGTGGACGCCGCCAAGAACGGCATCCACCTGTGGATCGACCGCAAGTCCAAGTACCGCACCCAGATCGAGGCGATGATGAAAAGCAACGCCGAGGGCCAGGCCAAGGCCGGTGTGGCGGTGAATGCGGACAAGCACTGGGTGATCGTCAAACCCGAAGACATCCAGTAGGCCGCTGGCGACCGGGCGGGCTAGACTGGAAACTCTTTCTGCCCGCCCTGGAGCCCGCCATGGAACACCTGGTCCTGACCGTCATCGCCCCCGATCGCCCCGGTCTGGTGGAAGCCCTGGCCGACTGCGTGGCCGCCCAGGGCGGCAACTGGCTGGAAAGCCGCATGGCCCACCTGGCCGGCCAGTTCGCCGGCATCCTCTCGGTGGAAGTGGAACCGGAATTGCGCAATGGCCTGGTGGAGACGCTGCAGCAGCTGGCCATTCCCGGCCTGCGCATCCTGGTCGGCGAACCCGGCCAGCCGGCGCCGGTGGGGGCGCCGCTGGTGCAGCTCGACCTCCTGGGCAACGACCGCGTCGGCATCGTCCGCGACATCACCCGGGCGCTGCATCAGGTGGGCGTCAACGTCGAACGCCTGTCCACTGAGACCCGCCCGGCACCCATGAGCAGCGAGGTGCTGTTCCACGCCACCGCCCTGCTGGCGCTCCCGGCGGACCTCGAACTCGAGGCGCTGCAGGCCCACCTGGAAACCCTCACCGACGACCTGATGGTGGAGCTCAAGCTCTATCGCCACGGGCATGACTAGGCCCTAGCTCCGCCCCTTCTCCAGCCGTCGCCGGATGCCCTCGGGGACATCGTCCGGCAACGGCATCCGCCCGTCCGCCGGCAGGGCTTCCAGGCCGGCTTCGCCCAGCAGCACCAGCATTTCCTCCTTGAGGCGACTCAGGGCGAAGGCCTGCCAGGCCTCGCGTACCGAGGGGAAGAGCTCCAGCTCATAGTCGAAGGTACGGATCGGCCGCCGGCTCTCCAGGGCCGCGCGCAGCAAGGGTTGGGCGTGGGGATGGCGCAACTGGTGCAGAAAGGCTTCGCGCAGTTCCAGGCGATCGTCCTGGGTCAGGCGCGGCAGCGGCAGGTAGCGTTCGGGATCTTCCAGTTCCTCGCGTTCTTCCAGACTGAGATCGTCCGGATCGAGCAGACGCAGGGCGCCGCTTGCAAGGTCGAGGAAGTGGGTGCCTCGCTCCCGGCTGTCGAGGGCGGCAGCCAGCAGATCGAGGTCGAGAGTGAGGGGGCGCATGGCAGGACTCCGGCACAGGCGAACAGGAGCGGAGATCTGTCTCCGCTCCTGTTGCGACCTGGCACCGGAAGCTGCGTTCAGCCTTTCCGCTGATAGGGGAAGAAGCGCCGCTCACGCAGGTCGTGCTCGATCTGCTCCAGGCTCTTGCCCTTGGTCTCTGGCACCAGGCGCCAGATGAACAGCAGCGCCACCAGGGAAATGCCGGCGTAGAGCCAGAAGGTATGGGCGGCGCCCAGCTTGGTCACCAGGCTCAGGGTGGTGAGGGTCACCAGCAGGTCGAAGCCCCAGTGGCTGAAGGCACCGACGCTGGCGCCCTTGCCGCGCACGAACAGCGGATAGACCTCGGCGTTGATCAGCCAGATGCAGACGCCGAAGCCGCCGCAGTTGAGCATCAGGTAGGCGGCCAGGCAGGCCACCACCGTCCAGCGCTCCACGTCGGTCTGGGGGCCGGCGCCCTGGAACAGGTAGCCCATGATCGCCAGGGCGACGATGGAGCCGGGAATCAGCGTCAGCAGGTAGCGACGACGACCGATGCGATCCACCAGGAAGCTGCCGACCACGGTCATGATCACCACCAGGATGGTGCTGCAGCCAGTGGCCAGCACCGCGGTCTGGTCGGAGAAGCCGGCCTGGGTGAGGATGGTCGGTGCATAGTAGATCAGGGCATTGTTGCCGGTGATCTGCGAGAACATGGCGATGCCGGCGCCCACCAGCAGGGCCGGACGCACCCAGGGCGAGAAGAGGTCGCTCCAGTTACCCTCCGGCGCGTTGCTCACGGTCTTGATCTCGGCCAGTTCGGCCTGGGCCGCGGCCTTGCCACCGCGGACCCGCTCCAGCACCGCCAGGGCATCGGCCTCGCGGCCCTTGACCAGCAGCCAGCGCGGACTTTCCGGCAGCACCGTCATGCCCGCCAGCAGGATCAGCGCCGGCACCAGGCCGAGGCCGAACATCCAGCGCCAGTGCTCGTCCAGCGCGAAGCCGGTGAAATAGGCCACGGTGATGCCGAACACCACCATGAACTGGAACAGCACCACCAGCTTGCCGCGGTGCTCCGGCGGCGCCACCTCGGCGATGTACACCGGAATGATCTGGGTGGAACTGCCGGCCGACAGGCCGAGCAGGAAGCGCGACAGGATCAGCAGGGTGACGTTGGGCGACAGCGCCGAGAGCACCGAGCCCAGGGCGAACACCAGGGCCACGCCGATGATGGTCTTGCGGCGACCGAGGCGGTCGGAGATCGGGCCGGTACCCAGGCAGCCGAACAGGGCGCCAAAGATGATGGCGCCGGTCACCAGCTGCTTGACGGTGTCGTCCATGGCGAATTCGCGGCCGAGGCCGAGCAGGGCGACGCCGATGATGCCGGTGTCGTAGCCGAACAGCAGGCCGCCCAGGGCGGCGATCACGGCGATGAGCACGACCAGCCCCTTGCGCGGGGTGGCCGCCACGGGTGCGGCGAGCGAGGGTGAAGAAGCGAGCATGGGGGAAATCCTTTCTTGTTTTGCCAGGGCAAGGATCGTGGTGGCAACCCGATCCACCCGCGCAGGCGGGCCGTGGGGAGCATGGCCCAGAGAAAAGCGCGATGCGGCAGGCAGAGAAACGTTAGGTGAATCGTTTCACCTAATGCTGCCAGTTGTAACAGGACTTGTGAAAAGCATCACGAAAGACGGATCGGCAGTGGCCTAGCTGCCGATGGTCAATTCCTGGAAGCGCTGCTCGGGCAGCGCGGCGGCCCCCTGGCCCGAGCGCAGCGCCTGATCGCCCAGGCGCTCGACCAGGAAGTCGATGAACACCTTGAGCTTGGGCGGCAGGTGGCGCGTCGCCGGATAGAGCAGCCAGGCGCCGCCGTGGTAGTGCGGCAGAAAGGACCACTCCGGCAGCACCTGGACGATCTCGCCGCGGGCCAGGGCCGCCTGGGCGGTGAACAGCGGCAGGCTGCCGATGCCGATGTGGTTGAGCACCGCGTCCAGGCGCACCCCGGTGTGGTTGGCGGCGTAGCGCCCGCGCACATTGACGTGGACCACCTTGGCGCCCTGGCGGAATTTCCAGCGCGAATCGGCCGGCTCTTCCGCCAGGTAGATGCAGCTGTGCCCGGCCAGATCGCGGGGATGGGCGGGCTGACCGTGCTCGGCCAGGTACTGCGGCGTGGCGCAGAGCAGGTGCTCGATGGTCAGCAACTGGCGGCCCACCAGTCCGGGCGGTGGCCGGTCGGTGATGCGGATGGCCAGGTCGACGTTCTCGTCGATCAGATCGACATAGCGGTCCTCCAGCAGCAACTGCACGTCCACCGCCGGATAGCGCCGCAGGAAGTCGGCCATGTGCGGATGGATCACCGTGCTGCCCACCGCCTTGGGCACCGACAGCCGGACGATGCCGGCCGGTGCCTGGTTGAACTGGCCACTGACCTCCAGCACCGCCCGCGCGGCGCCGACCATGTCGCTGCAGCGCCGAAAAACCTCCTCTCCCGCCTCCGACAGCCGCAGCTTGCGCGTACTGCGATTGAGCAATCGCGTGCCCAGGGCCTTCTCCAGGCGTGCCACGCTGCGACTGGTGGAAGACGGGGTCAGACCCAGCTGACGGGCCGCCGCAGAGAAGCTGCCGCTCTCCACCACGCGGACGAAAATAGCCATCTCGCTGAGCAGCGGCAGGGGAAGATTTATGCTCACAGCGCAAAATTCCTTTGGAGAGAGGGTGGATTATCACCCTTGCGTGCGCTCTTTAGAATGAGGATGTTTCTCGTTTTCTAGGTAGTAGACGTATGACCGAGCGCCTGTATTTCCTGAGCGACAACCTGATCGCCGAGGTCGAGGTCCACGCCTGTAGCGCCGCCGAGGACGGTTATGTCGTCGAATTGCTGGCCACGCCCTTCCATCCCCAAGGCGGTGGGCAGCCCAGCGATACCGGCTGGATCGGCACCGCCGAGGTGACCCGGGTGGTCCAGGACGGCGAACGCATCCTGCACCACACCACCCGCCCCCTGTCGCCCGGCCGCGTGCTGGCCCGGGTCGACGAAGGCCGGCGCCAGCTGCATTCGCGACTGCATTCGGCCGGGCATCTGCTCGGCCACATCGGCGAGACCCATGGCTGGAAGCCGGTCAAGGCCCATCACTGGCCGGGTGAAGGCCGCATCGAATTCATTCCGGGCGAGGCGTCGCAGCCACTGGACAGCGAAGCCCTGCAGGCGCACTTCGACGCCCTGGTGGAAGAAGACCTGCCGCTGCACGTCGAGGTGCAGGCCGATGGCCAGCGCCAGGTGCGCTTTGGCGAGGACGTGGCGCGCTATGCCTGCGGCGGGACCCACGTGCGCTCCCTGCACGCGGTCGGCGCCCTGAGCGCCCTGGGCGTCAAGGAAAAGAAGGGACGCCTGCTGGTGAGCTACGACATGGCTGGCGCCTGATCAACCGCTCACCTCACCCGCAGAAAGGAAGCGCCATGCTGCTCGAACTCGACGCTCTCGACACCGAGAGTCTGCTCCGTCTCACCGAAGAACGCCTGCTGGCGGTACGAGTGCGCCGCTTCGTGCCGCGCCCGCTGGCCGACGACCTCGGCCAGCAGATCCTCGGCAATGGCTTCGCCACCTATACCAATGCCCCCAGCATCGGCCGCATCGGCATGGCCTTCTACGAGGCGGAACACCAGCGCGCGCAGATGGACGACTATTTCGCCAGCGTCGCCAGCAACCTGGAAGAATTGCGCCGGCGCTGCCGCCCCTACCTCAATCCCATCGACCTGGTGCGCTGCACCCTCGACGAGGTCTGGCCCGCCGGGGCCCGCCTGCAGACCCTCTGGGGTCGCAAGATGTACGTCGGTCTGTCGCGGGTGGTGAAGCCCGGGGTGCGCTTTCTCGCCCACCACGACATCTTCGCCAAGGACGCGCCGGGCAGCGAGGAAGCCGAAAGCCTGGTCACCCAGCTGGCCTGCAACGTCTACCTGACCATGCCCAGCCTGGGCGGCGAACTGCAGCTCTGGTCACGCGAGCTGTCGCCGGAGGCCTTCGACGCCCTGCGCGGCGACAGCTACGGCATCGAGCCCGACCGCCTCGGTCCGCCCTGCCTGACCATCCGCCCCGAACCGGGCGACCTGATTCTCTTCAATTCCCGCCGCATGCACGCCGTGACGCCCGGCAACGACCAGCCACGGCTGTCGCTGTCGTGCTTCGTGGGCTATCGCGGGGCGGCCGAACCCCTCACGTACTGGAGCTGACATGTCCCCCTACCTGAGCGAATTCCTCGCCCTGGCGACCATCCACTTCCTCGCCGTGCTGGCGCCCGGCCCGGATTTCGCCGTGACCGTGCGGCAGAGCGTGAGATACGGACGCCTGATCGGCCTCTGCACCGCCCTGGGCATCGGCGCCGGCATCTCGGTGCACGTGCTCTACACCCTGCTCGGCATCGGCGCCCTGATGCACGCTACGCCCTGGCTGCTGGGGGTCGCCAAGGTGGTCGGCGGCGCCTACATCCTCTGGCTGGGCTTCAACCTGATCCGCAGCAAGCCCACCGCCGCGCCGCTGGACGACAGCCAGTGGCAGCAGACCGACCTGCAGCGGCAGTCGCCCGGCAAGGCCTTCCTCACCGGCTTCCTGACCAATGCCACCAATCCCAAGGCCACCCTGTTCTTCCTGGCCATCTTTACCACCGTGGTCAGCGGCAGTACGCCGCTGACCGTGCAGGGCCTCTATGGCCTGTGGATGTGCGCGGTCAACGCCGGCTGGTTCGCCCTAGTCAGCCTGCTGTTTTCCAGTCCGCGCGTTCGCCAGACCTTCCTGCGCCTGGGCCACTGGTTCGAGAGAACCATGGGCCTGGTGCTGGTTTTCTTCGCCGGTCGACTGCTGTTGTCGGCGCTTTGACGTCAGTCCATTCGTATTGGAGGTCCTCCATGCCCTACGTCCACCGCGCTCCCGCTGGTATTCCCACGGAAAAGTTCGTCGTCCGCCTGCCCGACGGGATGCGTGAACGCATCGCCGCCGTGGC
Organism: Pseudomonas sp. AS2.8; assembly: GCF_014190935.1. Lineage (NCBI taxonomy): Bacteria > Pseudomonadati > Pseudomonadota > Gammaproteobacteria > Pseudomonadales > Pseudomonadaceae > Pseudomonas > Pseudomonas sp. AS2.8. Next base: position 750,559 of record NZ_JACHVV010000003.1, on the reverse strand, counting down.
TCGCTCCCATCGCCACAGCATGAACACCGAAATCGTCGCCTGGCTGGAACGCAGCCTGGTACAGGACGGGGTGCTGGAGCAGCAGCAGGTCGACGCGGACGACGAGTTGCTCAATGCCAGCGAGCAACTGCTGCTGCAGCGCTTTCGCCAGCTCAACGAGCGTCAGCAGAATGCGCTGATCTCGGTGCTGGAGCTGGAGTTGCCCGTTCCCGTGCACAACCGCGAAACCGCCTGAAGCCGGCCGGCCCCACCGCCGACGGAACCAGCCGTCGGCGGCGGGGCCGCGATCCGGGCGGCCCTGACGTGCGGCTTTCAAGTATCGATCGGGACGGCCGATGAAGGGGGTCTTCGTACTCTCTTCCGGAATTCCCATGTCTGTATCCAAAGCCTCCTGGCTGAGCAATCTCGGCATTTCCAAGAAGCTGGCCCTGGGCTTCGGTGCCCTGCTGGTCATGGTGACGGTGGTGGCGCTGTTCGGCTATTTCACCGCCAACACCCTGCTCGACCGCATCACCAAGACGCGCTACAGCGGCGACCTCAAGGCCCATATCCTCACGGTCAGGATCGACGAGAAGAACTACCTGGTCGATCCCAGCCCTGCCAGCATCGCCCAGCAGCAGGCCGACCTGGCCGTGGTGGCGGAAGAAGTCGCCAAGGGCCTGAGCCTGCTGACCAACCCGGTCAACGTCGCCATCCTGCAGGATATCCAGCGGGAGATGAAAACGTACCAGGAGCGCTTCGCCGCCCTGCAGCAGGCCAACCAGACCAGCGCCGAGGCGCAAAAGGAGCTGACCCGGGTCTCCGACACCGTCACCGAGACCTTCGACCAGCTGTTCGAACTGGTCTTCGCCCCGGGCGGCAGCTACAGCACCGCCGACCTCAAGGCCGTGGCCGAGATGAAGGCGCAGATGGTCGGCGTGCGCCTGGCCATCCGCCGCTTCCTCGGCACCCCCGACGACAGCAAGTCCCAGGCGACCCTCAAGGTCATCGACGGATTGCTCAAGACCCTGGCCAGCGCCCAGAAGCAGATCGACGGCGACACCGCCGCGCGCCTCTACAGCACCACCCAGGACGTGACCCGCTATCGCGCCTTCTTCGAATCCATCGTCGCCCAGAATCGCCAGGCCCAGGCCGCGGTCGCCAGCCTGCAGGAGCAGGGCAACAAGCTGGTGCGGTTGCTGGATCAGCTGGGTGAAGGTCAGCTCAGGTCCGCCGCGGCCGAACGCCAGGCCGCCCTGTTCAAGCTGGTACTGAGCAGTCTGATCGCCCTGCTGATCGGCATCGCCGCCGCCTGGCTGATCACCCGCCAGATCACCCAGCCGCTGGCAACCGCCATGGCCATGCTCAAGCGCGTCGCCGCCGGCGATCTCACCCTGCGCAGCGAGATCAATCGGCGCGACGAGCTGGGCGAACTGCAGCGCACCACCCAGGCCATGGCCGATGACCTGCGCCAGCTGGTCGGTGGCATCGCCAGCGGCGTGGGGCAGCTCAGCAGCGCCGCCGACGAACTCTCGGCCTTTGGCGTCCAGACCAGCCGTGGCGTCACCCAGCAGCGCGACGAGATGCATCAGGTGGCCACCGCCATGAACGAGATGGCGGCCACGGTGCACAACGTGGCGCAAAACACCGCCAACGCCTCCAGCGCCGCGCAGAACGCCGACAGCATGGCCCGCGAAGGCAGTCGCACGGTCAAGCGCGCGGCCCAGGAGATCACCCTGGCCGCCGAAGAGGTGCAGGGTCTGGGCGGTGCCATGGAGCGCCTGGACGCCGCCAGCGGGCGCATCGGCAGCGTCATCGACGTGATCAAGGCGATCGCCGAGCAGACCAACCTGCTGGCGCTCAACGCCGCCATCGAAGCCGCCCGTGCCGGTGAACAGGGCCGCGGCTTCGCCGTGGTGGCCGACGAGGTCCGCTCCCTGGCCCAGCGGACCCAGGAATCCACCCAGGAAATCGGCGAACTCATCGCCACCCTGCAGCAGGGCACCACCGAAGCCAGCGCGCGGATGCAGGCCAGTCGCGACCGTACCCTGGGCACCGTGACCCTGGCCCAGGACGCCGAGCGCGCCCTGGAGGTCATCTACCAGGCGGTCGGGGAGATCCAGAGTCTCAATCAGCAGATCGCCACGGCGGTGGAAGAGCAGAGCCTGGTCGCCGAGGAGATCAACGGCAACGTGGTCAAGGTCAGCGGGCTGGCCGAGGAATCGGCCACTGCCAACGCCCATGCCGCGGCGTCGGTCAACGAACTGGCCCGGCTGGGCGGCGACCTGCAGCAGATGGTCGCGCGCTTCCGCGTCTGACCCCGGTCGCGACGACGCCAGGCACTGGCGTCGTCGGCCTCAGGCCTTGGGCTTCAGCAGCTGCCCCTGGATGCCGTCGCCGATCACCAGGAAGTGACCGCCGGCGACGTGGTGCAGGGTGCGCAGGCCGTCCTGGCCGCGAAAATCCCAGTGTCCCTCGCGAAACACCCGGGTATCGGCCCGGGCGGCAACCACCTCACCGAGGAACAGGTCGTAGCCTTGCTGGTTGTGCCCCTCGGGCAGCAAGCGGCACTCCAGCCAGGCCACGCAGCCGGCGATCAGCGGCGCGCTGACCTGTTCGCCCGCCAGCGTCTCGATGCCGTAGGCAGCGAACTTGTCCAGCTCGCGGCCGCTGGTGTTGCCCACCGTCTGCACCAGATCCACCTGGGCGGCGCAGGGCACGCTGAGCACGAAGCTGCCTTCGGCTTCCAGCAGGTCGCGGGTCCAGGTCTGCTTGTCGAGCACCACCGCCACCTTGCCCGGCTCGAAATCCACCGCCATGGCCCAGGCCGCGGCCATGACGTTGCGCCGACCGGCGTGGGCGGCGCTGACCAGCACCGTGGGACCGTGGTTGAGCAGGCGATAGGCCTTGGTCAGGGGCACGGCGGCAAGGGTCGAATTCATGGACGGACTCCAGCAGGAAAAGCCCCAGGTTAACGCAGCCCTTGCCGTTCGGCGCCGCGCGGGTAAAAAATTGCCGCTTCGCGACACGTTCGCCAAACGTCGGGAGCGATCAGGGGTCTATCGCCCACTCCCGAGCCGGGACCAACAAGAAACCTGCGTTAAGGATGACCGCTATGCCCACCTGCCTGGCCCGCTCCCTCCTGCTGCTCTGCGCCTGCTGCCTGGGGCTGCCGCTGGCCCATGCCCAGAGCGCCAAACCGCCGCACAGCGCGCCCCTCGCCCAGCCGCTGCTATCCAGTTCCATCAACGACTTCAGCAACGAGGACTGGGATCGTGGCGTCCTGCGCCGGGTGGCCGGCGTGACCATCCCGGCGACCCCGGCCAACGTCGAGGGCTTCATCAGCGGGCGGCAGGTCCAGCTGGGCGACGGCGAGTGGCGTGCCATCACCGAGGTCCAGCGGGTCGGCGACAACCTGGCGGTGTTCGTCGAGGGCAAGCCGCTGGATGCCGAGGCCGTGGGTTATCCCAGACGCCTGGCGGTGGACGACGCCCCCGGTACCGGGCGCCATCTGCAGCGCCTGCCGGGGCGCTTCAACACCCCGATCAACGACTTCACCAACCAGGACTGGCTCAAGGGCATCTACCGCAAGGCCGCCGGCATTTCCATCCCGGTCACCGAGCGCAATCGCGAGGAATTCAAGCCAGGCGCCATCGTCCGTCTGGCCGACGGCCAGGACTATGCCGTCACCCAAGTCAGCGAATTCGGCCGCAGCATGGGCGTGTTCCTCGACAGCCCGATACTGCCCGGCGAGAAGTACGGCTATCCGCGCCAGCTGACCTTCGTCGCGCCACCGCCCAAGCCCTGAGACCGCAGGGACCGGCGCTGGTAAAATCCCCCGCCCAGCGTCGTCACCCCGGTCCGCCATGTCCAAGCTCAATCCCCGCCAGGCCGAAGCCGTGGCCTACATCAGCGGTCCCCTGCTGGTGCTGGCCGGTGCCGGCTCCGGCAAGACCAGCGTCATCACCCGCAAGATCGCCTACCTGGTGCAGCAGTGCGGCGTCCGCGCCCAGTACATCTGCGCCGTGACCTTTACCAACAAGGCGGCGCGCGAGATGAAGGCGCGGGTGGCCAGCCTGCTGAAAGCCGGCGAAGGCCGCGGCCTGACCGTCTCGACCTTCCACAACCTCGGACTGAACATCATCCGCCGCGAGTACGTGCACCTGGGCTACAAGCCGGGTTTCTCGATCTTCGACGAGGGCGACATCAAGGCGCTGCTCACCGACATCATGCAGAAGGAATACCAGGGCGACGACGGCCTGGACGAGATCAAGAACTACATCGGCAACTGGAAGAACGACCTCATCCTGCCGGAAGAAGCCCTGGAAAAGGCGCGCACGCCCAAGGAGCAGACCGCCGCGGTGGTCTACCTGCACTACCAGCGCACCCTCAAGGCCTACAACGCGGTCGACTTCGACGACCTCATCCTGATGCCGGTGAAGCTGTTCCAGGAGCACCCCGAGGTGCTGGAGCGCTGGCGCAATCGCATCCGCTACATGCTGGTGGACGAATACCAGGACACCAACACCAGCCAGTACCTGCTGGTGAAGATGCTGGTGCAGGAGCGCGCCCAGTTCACCGTGGTGGGCGACGACGACCAGTCGATCTACGCCTGGCGCGGCGCGCGACCGGAAAACCTGATGCAGCTCAAGGACGACTTCCCCTCGCTCAAGGTGGTGATGCTGGAGCAGAACTACCGCTCCACCAGTCGCATCCTCAAGTGCGCCAACGTGCTCATCGCCAACAACCCCCATGTGTTCGAGAAGCAGCTGTGGAGCGAGATGGGCCACGGCGATCCGATCCGGGTGCTGCGCTGCAAGAACGAGGACGGCGAGGCCGAGCGCATCGCCCTGGAGATCCTCACCCTGCACCTCAAGACCCAGCGGCCCTACGCGGACTTCGCCATCCTCTACCGCGGCAACCACCAGGCCAAGCTGATGGAGCTCAAGCTCCAGCATCACCAGATTCCCTACCGGCTCTCCGGCGGCACCAGTTTCTTCGCCCGCCAGGAGGTCAAGGACGTGATGTCCTACCTGCGCCTGCTGGTGAATCCGGACGACGACAACGCCTTCCTGCGGGTCATCAATGTGCCGCGCCGGGAGATCGGCTCCACCACCCTGGAAAAGCTCGGCAACTATGCCGGCAGCCGGGATCGCTCGATGTACGCCGCCGCCGACGAGATCGGCCTGGGCGAGCACCTGGACGCCCGTTTCACCGAGCGCCTGGGGCGCTTCAAGCGCTGGATGGACGGGGTACGCAAGAATTGCGCGGGCGAGGACCCGATCGGCGCCCTGCGCAGCATGGTGATGGACATCGACTACGAGAACTGGATTCGCCAGAACGCCAGTTCCGACAAGGTCGCCGACTTCCGCATGGGCAATGTCTGGTTCCTCCTGGATGCCTTGAAGAACATCCTGGAAAAGGACGAGGACGGCCAGATGACCATCGAGGACGCCATCGCCAAGCTGGTCCTGCGCGACATGCTCGAACGCCAGCAGGAGGAAGAGGAAGGCGCCGACGGGGTGCAGATGATGACCCTGCACGCCTCCAAGGGGCTGGAATTCCCCTATGTGTTCATCATGGGCATGGAGGAAGAGATCCTGCCGCATCGTTCCAGCATCGAGGCCGATACCATCGAGGAGGAGCGCCGCCTGGCCTACGTGGGCATCACCCGCGCGCGCCAGACCCTGGCCTTCACCTACGCTACCCGGCGCAAGCAGTACGGCGAGCTGATCGACTGCACTCCCAGTCGCTTCCTCGACGAACTGCCGCCCGAGGACCTGCAGTGGGAAGGCCTGGAAGAAGCGCCCCAGGAACAGAAGGCCGCCCGCGGCAACGACGCCCTGGCGGCGATGCGGGCGATGCTCAAGCGGGGTTGAGGGGGAAGGTCTCCCGTGGCGGCCTCCCTCACCCCAGCCCTCTCCTAGAGGGAGAGGGGGCGCCCGAAGTCACCCCGGGTTTCGTCCCACGCCGATCAGTCCCCTCTCCCCCTGGGAGAGGGTTAGAGTGAGGGCCCACTTCACTCTGGACTGACACCCTCACCCCAGCCCTCTCCCGGAGGGAGAAGGGGCGTCCGAAGTCATCCCAGGCTTCGCCCCAGGCCGATCAGTTCCCTCTCCCCCCGGGAGAGGGTCAGGGTGAGGGCCCGCCCCACGCCGGACCGACACCCTCCCCCCCTATTCCTACCCCCAAAACGACACCGCCCCCGCTACCGGTCAGGCAGCGGGGGCGGTGGTCAGGCCGCGCCGGGGTCTTACTTGGCGAAGCTGGTCACCATGTCGAAGATCGGCTTGGGACGCTTGAGGTCGTACATCATCCCGAAATGGCGCTCGTGGACCACCGAGAGGGTCGGCTCGTCGAGCAGTTCGTAGACGTTGATCTCGGCCACCACGTCCCTGTAGCTGGTGTTGAGCACCGTGAGCATCTGCTTGACGCTGTCGTAGCAGGCCCGATCGCCGTCACGGCCGCCGTCGGTGTTGCCCTGGTAGACGTTGCCGCAGTTCATCTCGTTGAAAAACACCTTGGTCTTGTACTTGGTGGCCATGGCGCGTATCTGGCCCAGGTACATGTCCATCCAGTAGCCCTTGTCGTCGACATAGGGGTAGTAGTGGAAGCTGATGTAGTCGAAGTTGAAGCCCGACGCCTTGGCCTGGTCGAGGAACCACATGGCCCCATTGCGATCACCCGGGCAACGTGAGGTGGTGGTGCGATCATCCGAGTTGCACGCCATCACGTTGATGGTGGTCTTGAGGTTGGCGCCCAGTTCATCCGAGGCCTGCTTGATGCCGCGATAGATGCCGACCAGGGTGTTGATGCGGTCCTGCGCACCGGCCTTGGCGTAGTCCTGCTCGTTGCCGATCTCCCAGATCTTGATGTCGTTGGCGTAGCGCTTGGCCAGGGTATAGGCCTGCGCCTGGGTCAGCTTGTGGGTGATCACCGGCCGCAGGGTGATGTTGTACTTGCGGGCCAGGGACACCAGCCGATCCAGCTCGGGCAGGTTGGTCACCAGGTACTCGCCGGAGCGATAGGTGCGCAGATTGCGCGCCGCCAGTAGCTGCAGACGGGCCTCCATCTCGGCAGGCGGATAGGCGGCGCTGTTGTCGTGCCCGACCACCCCCAGGGGGATGTTCTTGTAGCCGGTCAACGGCGCCGAGGAGACGTTGCCACTGGCAACGGGCTGAACCACGTTCTGCACCGGTTGCACGCTGGCCGCGGGGGTCGGCGTGGTCGTGGTGGTGCCCTGGGCCAGGGCGGTGCTCACCTTCTTGTCGAAGGCGGTCTTGTCGTCGCCCGCGGCACCACGCATGACCTCCAGCGGCAGGTTGGCGCGCGAGGTGACGCCGTTGGTCAGGCGACTGGTCCAGTAGGCGCTGCCGCTGCTGTCAGCGCTGCGGCCATAGAGGTTCTGGTAGACCTGGTTGACCAGGGCCGGACCGCTCAGCGAGCCATAGAGGGCGGTCGATTCGCTGTTGCCGGCGAAGTTGGCCGCCAGTTGTTCGACGCTCATGTCGCTGGCCAGGCGCGAGGCCCAGTAGTTGAGGCCGCCGGCATCGGCGGCCCGGCCGTAGTAGGCCAGGTAGAGCTGCTCGACGGTGGTCAGCTTGGACGAGGTCGCGGCATTGGCGGTGGTGCCGGTGACGGCGCCAGCCATGGGCGTGCTGCCTGCGGTGGTGCCCGTGGTGCTGGTACCCGTCGCCGGCGTGGCGCCGGTGGTGGTGCCGGCAGTGGCTCCGGTCGTGCCGGTGGCCCCGGTCCCGCCGGTGGTGCCCGCGGTCGTGCCGCCCGTGGCGGTCTCGGTCTTGGCTGGCGTGGCGGCAGTCGGGGTCACCTGCGGGCCGATGCCGGCGCAGCTGTCCTTGTCCAGGTACTTGGCCAGCACCGCCCACTGCGGACGCTCCTTGCCATTGATCGGCTCGACCGCCTGGTTGTAGGTGCCCCAGCCCGGGCCGGCGGCCCAGTAGGTGGCCGGAATACAGTTCTGCTTCAGATAGGCCAGCATGCCGTCGAGAATGGGCAACCAGCGCGCATCCGTGTCAGGTACGCCGAAGCCGCCGATGAAGCCGCGCTTGTTGTTGGCCTTGAGCCAGGTGACGAAGGGCTTGAGGCGCTCGACGCCATAGCTGGGCGAGAGGGTCGCCACGCTCAGGCTGGTGTCGAAGAAGGCCTGGGCCATGAAGATCAGGTTGTTGGCCGGATCGTTGAGCTTGAGCAGCGTATCGTTCCACTGCGGCCAGCGGGTGGTGTCGGCCCAGCCGTTGCCTTCGACGAAGATCGGGTGGGTCGAATCGACCGCGCGCACGCCATTGATGCCGTACTGGGCGGCGGTCGGCCAGTTGCTCACGGCGTCGTGGGGCTCGTTCATGATGTCGTAGCCATAGAGCGCCGCATGGGTGCCCCAGCGCTGAGCGACACGGGTCATGAGATTCTGGAAGGCCTCGTAGGGGATTTCGCCCGCGCCGATGACCTTGCCCTGGTAGCGGGCGTAATTGTGCAGATCGAGGATGACCTTGACGCCGTACTTCTGGGCGTAGCCCAGGGTGCGATCGATCAGGCCGGCGTAGGTGGGATCGAGATTGGCTCCCATGGACGATTGCAGGCGCTCCCAGAGAATGGGGAAGCGCACCAGCTTCACGCCCTTGGCGCTCCACTGCTGGAAATGGCTCTCGGCCGGGAAGATGAAGTTGCGGTCGTTGACACCGGGCAGTACCTGGGCGGCGAAGGTGGCGCCGGAGAAGTTGAGACCGACCAGGTCAACGGCCTGGGCGGAGGTGGCAAGCGAAGCGGTGGCGAACAGGGCAGGCAAGAGCAGCGCCTGACGCGGCAGGCGGCGGGAGATGGAGCTAAGGATTGTCATCAAGAAGGAACCAGATAGGCCGAGGTGCGCGATTCGATCCGTGCATCCCACCTCGGTACAGCAGGAAAACTGCCGGGGAAGATCGTTTCCCTAGCACCTGCAAAGCCTAGTGCAAGCGCTAGACCAATAAGAACCCGTGCCATCACGAAGCAGGGGTAAACGCAGCGTTTTGCCAGATGTACGGTGCTGATGATGGCACTTTGGCAACCGTTCGTCGGTGACCCTTCGGTCACCCGAGGAACCTATCCAGGCGGTGAAGTCAGGTTTGTCCGCTTTCTGGCGGCTCAGGGCTGGCCGGCATAGCGGCGGATCAGTTCCATGACCGGTTTTGGGCGGTCCAGGTCGTACATCAGCCCGAAGTGACGCTCATGGGCAATCGGATGGGTCGGCTCGTCGAGCAATTCGTAGACGTTGATCTCGCGGACGATGTCGCGATAGCGCCCATTGAGTTCGGACAGGATGGCTTCGAGGCTGTCATGGCAGCCTCGATCGCCCGGCCGACCGCCATCGGTGGCGCCTTGGTAGATCTCGCCGCAATTGACCTCGTTGAAGAAGATCCGCGTCCGGTATTTTTCCGCCATGGCGCGCATCTGCCCCAGGTAGAGATCCATCCAGCGACCGCGATCGTGGTAGTGCGGGTAGTAGTGGAAGCTGATGTAGTCGAAGGCGAAACCGGCGGCCCGGGCCTGATCGAGAAACCACATGGAACCCAGGCGATCGCCCGGGCAACGGGCCTTGGCGCCCCGGTCGTCGGGATTGCAGGACATCACGTTGATGGTGGTCTCGAGACCGGCGTTCAGTTCGTCGGAGGCGCGGCGGATACCGCGATAGATGTCCACCAGGCGACTGATGCGGATGCTGGCGCCGACCCGCGAATAGTCCTGCTCGTTGCCGATCTCCCAGACCTTGATGTCCTTGGCGTAGCGCTTGGCCAGGGCATAGGCCTGGGCCTGGGTCAGTTGCTGGGTGATCACCGGTCGCAGGGTGATGCGGTACTGGCGGGCCAGGGCCACCAGGCGATCCAGGCGTGGCAGATCCAGGAGCAGGAATTCACCCGAGCGATAGCTGCGCAGGTTGTAGCGGTCGAGCAGCTGCAGGCGCCTTTCCATCTGCGCATCGGGATAGGCGGCGTTGTTGTCGTGGCCGACCACGCCCAGGGGGATGTAGGGCAGGTCGGGCAGGGCGACGGATTCCGCGGCCCGGACCGGAGCACCCAGGCACAGGGCGGCGACCAGGCCCAACCAGGGCGAAATTCTAGGCATCGGGCGCATCCTTGCAGATAAAGAGCAGAGCGGCGGAGCATGGCAAAGTGCCGGCAGCGGCTCAATGCCAAGGGTGTCCAGGCTGCGACCTCCGCCACATCGCCGCAGGTTACAGTAGGTGTCCGCGCGCCTTGCCGAGGACCTGCCATGACCACCCCCCTGCTGCTGGCCCAGGCCTGCAACAATCGCTGGTCGAACCATCGCCTGTTGGCAGCCTGCGCCCTACTGCCGGTCACCGCCCTGCGGGCGCCCCAACCCGCCGCCTTCTTCGGCTCGCTCTGGGCCCTGCTCGGCCATCTGCTCGACGTGGATCGCTTCTATCTCGATGCCCTGCATGACCAGCCCCGCCCCTACCATGATACGGACTGGCCCGACCTAGCGACGCTGAGTGCGGCCCAGATCGCCAGTGACCAGCGTCTCATCGCCCTGTGCCGCAGCCTCGGTCCGCCGCAACTGACCCAGCTCATCACCCTGCCCCGCGCCAGCGGCCCAGTACGGGAAGGTCGACTGCGCACCTTGCAGCATCTCTTCGTGCACCAGCTGCACCACCGCGGCCAGGCCCACGCCCTGCTCCTGGCCAGCGGCGTGGCGCCGCCGCAACTGGACGAATTCTTTCTCGCCCAGGACGAACCGCTACGCCGGGCGGAGCTGGCGGCCTTGGGGATCGATGAAGGAGAGTTGTGGGGAATCGCCCCGTAGGCTGGGTTGAGCGCAGCGAAGCCCAACAGCCCTTAGCGTGGCGGCAGTGTTGGGGTGAGGGCCGCCCCCAGACACCGCCCTCCAGCGGAAAAGGCTACGCCGTTTTCCACCCTACGACCGCCGAGCTGCGAGTGCTTAGAAATTCGCTGGCGTGGTTGCGCTGATCAGCCGGGCGGGGGCTTCGAAGGGGTTGCGGAAGCGGTGCGGACGGCTGCTTTCGAAGTAATAGCTGTCGCCGGGTTCGAGGATGTGGACCTCGCCGCCAACGGTCAGCTCCAGGCGACCTTCCACCACCAGGCCGGCCTCCTCGCCTTCATGGGCATACATCTCTTCGCCGGTGTCGGCGCCGGGTGGATAGGTCTCGTCGAGAAAGGCCAGGGCGCGACTGGGATGAGCCCGGCCGACCAGGCGCATGCGCACGGTCTGGGCACCGCTGGAGATGTCGATGAGCTCATTGGCGCGATAGACCACCTGGGTCGGCGTGTCCTGCTCCAGGTCCAGGGAAAAGAACTCCACCAGGGACATGGGAATGCCGGCCAGCACCTTTTTCAGCGAGCTGATGGAGGGGCTGACGCTGTTCTTCTCGATCATCGAGATGGTGCTGTTGGTCACCCCGGCACGCTTGGCGAGTTCGCGCTGGGAGAGGCCCTTGAGGGTACGGATGGTTTGCAGGCGGGCACCGACGTCCAAGGTGGGAAAGACTCCTCGAGCAGGCGGGTGAGACGTGGCCAGGCCACGCGCTGAAGGCGTGCCGCGGCACGGTGTTCGGCATCATGGCAACGCTGTTCGAGATTTACAACACCACGGCGGACGTGCGGCCCCCGGGTGGCGCTCGCCTGGCCGCGGCAGCGCCCGGAGGCCCTGCCCAGGGCCTAGTCGCGATAGCTGCGCGCCACCCGCTTGAGGTTGCACAGCAACTGGTAGGGGATGGTGTCGCAGCGCTCGGCCAGGTCCGCCACCGACACCTGCTGACCCCAGAATTCCACCTCGCTGCCCACCCCGGCCTGGGGATGATCGGTGAGGTCGACGGTGAGCATGTCCATGGATACCCGGCCGATCAGCTGGCCGGGGCGGCCTTCGATGGCCACCGGGGTACCGTTGGGCGCATGGCGCGGATAACCGTCGGCATAGCCCAGGGCGACCACCCCGACCCGGGTCGGCCCGGTGGTGACGAAGTGGGCGCCATAGCCCACCGGCTCGCCGGCCGGCAGTTCGCGCACGGCGATCACCCGGGAGGTCAGGGTCATCACCGGTTGCAGTCGTTCGGCGGCGGCCTGGGGCGTGGCGAAGGGCGAGACGCCATAGAGCATCAGCCCGGGGCGCACCCAGTCGCCGGCCGCCTGGGGCCAGCCCAAGGTCGCCGGCGAATTGCGCAGGCTGGTGGGACCGGGCAGGCCCTCGGTGGCCGCGCGGAAGGTGGCGATCTGCGCCGCAGTGGCCGGGCTGTCCGGTTCGTCGGCGCGGGCGAAGTGGGTCAGCTTGACGATGCCGCTGACCTTGCCGCTGGCCAGCAGTCGCCGGTAGGCGGCGGCATAGTCCTGGGGAAAGAAGCCGACCCGGTGCATGCCCGAATCCAGCTTCAGCCAGACCTGCAGCGGCCGCGTCAGGGCAGTCCGCTCCAGGGCCTCCAGCTGCCAGTCGGCGTGGATCACCGTCCAGAGGTCGTGCTCGGCGATCAGCGGCAATTCGTCGATGCCGAAGAAGCCTTCCAGTAGCAGGATGGGCGCACGGATCCCGCCGGCGCGCAGCTCCAGGGCCTCCTCGATGCAGGCCACGGCAAAGCCGTCGGCCTCCTTGGCCAGGGCACTGGCCACGGTTACCGCGCCATGGCCATAGGCATCGGCCTTGATCACCGCCAGGGCACGGGCGTCGGAGAGTTCACGGGCCAGGCGGTAGTTCTGGCGCAGGGCGGCGAGGTCGATGACGGCGCGGGCGGGACGCATGGGAGGTCTCGGCAAGGGAAGAGTGAGGGACAGGAGGGCTGGACAGCGCCCTCACCCCGGCCCTCTCCCAGGGGAGAGGGGGGAGTAGCGGCCTTACGCCTTGACGGCGGCGATGACGTTCATCTCCACCAAGATGTCCGGCTTGGCCAGCTTGGCTTCGACCGTGGTGCGACCCGGAGTGGCGCCCTGGGCGGCCCATTCGTCCCAGGCGCGGTTCATGCCCTCGAAGTGCAGGGCGATGTCGCGCAGGAAGATAGTCACCACCAGGATGTGCTGCTTGTCGCTGCCGGCCTCGGCGAGAAATTTGTCGACGTTGGCCAGGGTCTCGCGGGTCTGCTGATAGATGTCGCCGGAAAAGTCGTCGGCCAGCTGGCCGGCCAGGTAGACGGTGCCGTTGTGGATATTGATTTCGCTCAGGCGGCGATCAGTGTGCAGACGCTGTACGGGCATTGCGCGGGGACTCCTGGGTAGCGGAATAACGGGAGATGTCGAGACCCTCGGCGCTGATCTGCGGCTGCTTGCGGGCGATCAGATCGGCCAGCAGGCGACCGGAGCCGCAGGCCATGGTCCAGCCCAGCGTCCCGTGCCCGGTGTTGAGGAACAGGTTGCGATAGCGGGTGGCACCGACGATGGGGGTCCCATCCGGGGTGGCGGGTCGCAGACCGGTCCAGAAGCTGGCCCGGGCGAGGTCACCGCCGCGAGGATAGAGGTCGCCGGTGATCATTTCCAGGGTCGCGCGGCGGCGCGGATCCAGGTTCAGGTCGAAGCCGCAGATCTCGGCCATGCCGCCGACGCGGATGCGATCGTCGAAGCGGGTGATGGCGACCTTGTAGGTCTCGTCAAGGATGGTCGAGGTCGGTGCCATGGCGGCATCAACGATGGGCACCGTCAGCGAATAGCCCTTGAGAGGATAGACCGGCGCGCGGATGCCCAGGGGTGCCAGCAGTTGCGGCGAATAGCTGCCCAGGGCCAGGACGTAGTGATCGGCGGTGAGCAGTTCGCCATCGACCCTGACGCCATCGATGTGATCGCCATTGGCGCTGAGTTGCTGGATCTCGGCGCCGAAGCGGAATTCCACGCCCAGACGGCGGGCTTCCTCGGCCAGACGATTGGTGAACAGGAAGCAGTCGCCGGTCTGGTCGTTGGGCAGGCGCAGACCGCCGGCCAGCTTGTGCTTGACCGCCGCCAGCGCCGGTTCGACCCGGGCCACGCCGTCGCGGTCGAGCAGCTCGAAGGGCACGCCGGAACGCTCCAGCACGGCGATATCCTTGGCCGCGGCCTCGACCTGCTGCTGGGTGCGGAAGATCTGGGTGGTGCCCAGCTGGCGGCCTTCGTAGGCGATGCCGGTGTCCTGGCGCAGCTCGTCGAGGCAGTCGCGGCTGTATTCGGACAGCCGCACCATGCGCTCCTTGTTGACCGCATAGCGGGCCGCGGTGCAGTTGCGCAGCATCTGCGCCATCCACAGGTACTGGCTGCTGTCACCGGTCAGGCGGATGGCCAGGGGCGCATGCTTCTGGAACAGCCACTTCAGCGCCTTGAGCGGCACGCCGGGCGCGGCCCAGGGCGAGGCATAGCCAGGCGAGACCTGACCGGCGTTGGCATGACTGGTCTCCAGGGCGGGACCGGCCTGGCGATCGACCACGACCACCTCGAAACCCTGACGGGCCAGATAGTAGGCGCTGGTCGTGCCGATGACGCCGCTCCCCAAAACCAGTACACGCATCGCTAGCTCCTGGCCGGTGAGAGGATTTCGCCGGCTTTGGTCGGAATGAAGGCAGATACGGCAAGTATAGAAAGCGGCTCGCAGTGCTAATCACTGAAGAATTGCCTATATTCGGAGTAATTTTCCGGTAAAGACCCCTTTGGCAGAGACCCCCGCGATGCGTACCCATCACCAGGCCAGACGCGAGCTGGACAAGATCGACCGCAACATCCTGCGCATCCTCCAGGACGATGGCCGCATCTCCTTCACCGAGCTGGGCGAACGGGTGGGGCTGTCCACCACGCCCTGCACCGAGCGCGTCCGCCGCCTGGAGCGCGAGGGCATCATCCAGGGCTACAACGCCCGCCTCAATCCGCAGCACCTCAAGGCCGGGCTGCTGGTGTTCGTCGAGCTGAGCCTGGACTACAAGTCCGGCGACACCTTCGAGGAATTCCGCCGCGCCGTGCTCAAGCTGCCCCAGGTGCTGGAATGCCATCTGGTCTCCGGCGAATTCGACTACCTGGTCAAGGCGCGCATCTCGGAGATGGCCTCCTATCGCAAGCTGCTCGGCGACATCCTGCTCAAGCTGCCTCATGTGCGCGAATCGAAGAGCTACATCGTGATGGAAGAGATCAAGGAGACCCTGAGCCTGCCGGTGCCGGACTAACGGCTGACGACCCCGGGGATCACGGTCTAGGCTGCGGGTTTTGCATCGACAGCCAAGGAGGCCGCCCATGGATCCCCGCCAGCGTCAGCTCATCACCGCCGCCAATCGCCAGGCCTGGGAGCTGTCGGCGCCGCTGCATGCCCAGGGCGAGGACTGGCAGCGCCTGCTGGAACAGGCCGCTCAGCCGGCTTTTCGGTCCTCGATGCCTGCCTGACCGCCACCCTCACCGAACTGGATATCCGCGGCCTGAGTTGCGCCCAGGTCGGCTGCAACAACGCTCGCGAACTGCTTTCCCTGGCGTCCTTCGGCGCCCGCCCCGCCCTGGGCATCGACCAGTCGCGGCCTTCCTCGCCCAGGGCGAGGAAGGCCGCGGCGGCGGGCCTGGCGCCGCGGCTGGTGGCGGCCGACATCTATGCCCTGCCCGCCGGGCTCGGCCAGCACGACCTGGTGCTGATCACCATCGGCGTGCTGAACTGGATGCCGGACCTGCCGGCCTTCTTCGCCGCGGTGCAGGGCCTGCTGGCACCGGGCGGACGCCTGGTGATCTACGAGACCCATCCCTTCCTGGAAGTCTTCGAGCCCCACGCGGACCAGCCGCTGGTGCCGCGCTACAGCTACTTCCGCCGCGAGCCGCTGGTCAGCACGGACCTCATAACCTACGACGGCCTGGATCACGGCCAGGGCGCGCCGAGCTACTGGCACATCCACACCCTGGGCGCCATCGTCACCGCCTGCCTGGACGCCGGCCTGAGGTTGCAACGACTGGAAGAGCATCCGCACTCCAATCGCGAGGCCGACTATGACCGCTACATCGGCCAGACCGCCCAGTTGCCGATGAGCTTTACCCTGGTCGCCCACCGCCCGACGGCTTAGCATGGCGCCCTTGTCCCCAGCAGACCGCCGTCTTCCATGCAGCCCCACGCGCCTTCCTACTACGCCGCCACTGCCAATCTGGAACTGGCCTTTCCGCCCCTGGAGGGCGAGGTCCAGGCGGATGTCTGCGTGGTCGGCGGTGGCTTTTCCGGGCTCAATACCGCTCTGGAGCTGGCCGAGCGTGGCGCCCGGGTGGTGCTGCTGGAAGCCCGCCGCATCGGCTGGGGCGCCAGCGGCCGCAACGGCGGCCAGCTGATCCGCGGCGTCGGCCATGACGTCGAGCAATTCGAACCGGTCGTTGGCGCCGAAGGGGTGCGCGAACTCAAGCGCCTGGGCTTCGAGGCGGTGGATCTGGTACGCCAGCGTATCGCCCGTCATGACATCGACTGTGCTCTCACCTGGGGCTTCGCCGACCTGGCCAACAAGCCGCGCCACTGGCAGCACCTGCAGGAAGAGCACGCCGCACTGCAGGCCCTGGGCTACCCCCATCCGCTGCGACTGGTGCCCAAGGCCCGGCTGGCCGAGGTGGTGGGCTCCGAGCGCTACCAGGGTGCCCTGATCGACGAGGGCTCCGGCCACCTGCATCCGCTCAACCTGGCCCTCGGCGAAGCCGCTGCGGCCCGGGCGCTGGGCGTGCAACTGCACGAAGACAGCCAGGTCACCCGCCTGGAATACGGCCCCCGGGTGCGCGTCCACACCGCCCGCGGCCGGGTGAGCGCCGACACCCTGGTGCTCTGCTGCAACGCCTATATCGACGACCTGCAACCTGACCTCGCCGCCCAGGTCCTGCCGGCCGGCAGCTATGTGATCGCCACCGAGCCGCTGTCCGCCGAGCGCGCCGCGCGGCTGTTGCCGGGCAATCGCGCGGTCTGCGACCAGAACGTGGCGGTGGACTACTTCCGCCTCTCCGCCGACCGCCGCCTGCTGTTCGGCGGCGCCTGCCACTACTCGGGGCGCGATCCCAGGGACATCGCCGGCTACATGAGGCCGAAGATGCTGGAGGTCTTTCCCGAACTGGCCGGGGTCCGCATCGACTACGCCTGGGGCGGCATGATCGGCATCGGCGCCAATCGCCTGCCGCAAATCGGCCGGCTGCGCGAGCACCCCAACGTCTTCCATGCCCAGGCCTATGCCGGTCATGGGGTCAACGCCACCCACCTGGCCGGTCACCTGCTGGCCGAGGCCATCCTGGCCCAGTCGGCCGGTTTCGACCTCTTCGCCCGGGTGCCCCATGCGCGCTTTCCCGGCGGTCGCCACCTGAGGTCGCCACTGCTGGCCCTGGGCATGCTCTGGTATCGCCTCAAGGACAGCCTGTGATCCGCCTGGTCGTACCCCTGCTGCTGGCGCTGCTGGCCGGCTGCGCCACGCCGATTCCGCGCCACGCCTCCCAGGTGCTGCCGGTCGCCGGCACCGCCCTGGACAGCCAGGTACGCGCGGCTGGCGCCGCCCACCCGGGCCTGTCGGGTCTGCGCCTGCTGGAAACCAGCACCGACGCCTTCACCGCCCGCGCCGAGCTGATCCGTAAGGCCCAGCGCAGCCTGGACATCCAGTACTACATCGTCCACGACGGCCTGACCACGCGGCTGCTGGTCAACGAATTGCTCAAGGCGGCGGATCGCGGTGTGCGCATCCGCTTCCTCATCGACGACACCAGCAGCGACGGCAACGACTACCAGATCGCCGTGCTGGCGGCCCATCCCAATGTGCAGATCCGCGTCTTCAATCCGCTGCACCTGGGCCGCAGCACCGGTCCGACCCGGGC
This sequence comes from Pseudomonas sp. AS2.8, assembly GCF_014190935.1. Taxonomy (NCBI): domain Bacteria; kingdom Pseudomonadati; phylum Pseudomonadota; class Gammaproteobacteria; order Pseudomonadales; family Pseudomonadaceae; genus Pseudomonas; species Pseudomonas sp. AS2.8. The sequence continues at coordinate 732,818 of NZ_JACHVV010000003.1, read as the reverse complement.
CCTGGGTCGACTGGTGGATCTCAACCATCAGCACCGCCGCATGCACAACAAGCTGTGGCTGGCCGACGACAGCGTGGCCATCGTCGGCGGACGCAACCTGGGCGACGAATACTTCGATGCCCGCCCGGAGATGAACTTCACCGATCTCGACCTGCTCGCCGCCGGTCCGGTGGCACGCCAGCTGGGCACCAGCTTCGACCAGTACTGGAACAGCCCCCTGAGCCAGCCGGCCCGGCGGCTGCGCTGGTTCGCCCCGTCGCCCACTGCCCTGGTGCGACTGCGCGCACGGCTGCATCACTACCTCGACAGCGAACGCACCCGCGACCTGGCGCTGTACAACCGCCTGCGTCGCTATGCCACCGCGCCCCAGCTCGAAGGCTGGCTGCGGGAGTTGACCTGGGCCCACGCCCAGGCGTTCTGGGATGCACCGCGCAAGGTGCTGGCCGAGGACGAACCGGACTGGCAGCTGCTGCTCACCCATCAGTTGCAACCGACCCTGGATGGCGCCCAGCACGAACTGCTGTTGGTCTCTTCCTACTTCGTGCCGATGAATCAGGGCGTCGCCTACCTGGGTGGCCTGGCCGCCCGCGGCGTCGATGTGCGGGTGCTGACCAATGCCCTGGAAGCCACCGACGTGCCCGCCGTGCACGCCGGCTACGCGCCCTATCGCGCGGCGCTGCTGGCCCAGGGGGTCAAACTCTATGAGCTGCGCGCCCGCCCGGACCAGAAGCGATCCGCGCTGCCCTACAGCTTTGGCGAATCCGAATCCAGCCTGCACAGCAAGGCCATGGCCATCGACGGGCGCTGGTCCTTTATCGGCTCCTTCAACTTCGATCCGCGCTCGGTGCTGTGGAACACCGAGGTCGGCGTCCTGGTGGACAGCCGGGTCCTCACCGGTCGCCTGCGCCAGCTGATGCTGCAGGGCATGGACCCGAGCGTCTCCTATGCGGTCAGGCGCGTCGAGGACCGCGGGCGGGTGCGGCTGGAGTGGGTCAGTGAACGCGACGGTCAGCCCCGGGTGCTGCACCACGAACCGGGCAGCGCCTGGCGTCGCTTCAATGCCTGGGTGGTCAAGGCGGTAGGGCTGGAGCGGATGCTCTAGCTTCGCCCTCACCCCAGTCCTCTCCCGGAGGGAGAGGGGGTTAGCTCGTAGGTTGGGTTGAGACGGTTCCATCGTCGAAGCCCAACAACCAGCGCCGTGCCAGCCCTGTTGGGCTTCGCTGGCGCTCAACCCAACCTACGTATTTCCTCCGACCGTAGGTTGGGGTGAGACAGCTCCACCGTCGAAGCCCAACAACCAGCGCCGTGCCAGCACCGTTGGGCTTCGCTGGCGCTCAACCCAAACTGCGCCCTTCCTCCGACCGTAGGTTGGGGTGAGACGGCTCCACCGTCGAAGCCCAACAACCCACGGCGAGACGCCCCTGTTGGGCTTCGCTGGCGCTCAACCCAACCTACGCACTTCCTCCGCACCGTAGGTTGGGTTGAGACGGCTCCACCGTCGAAGCCCAACAACCAGCGCCATGCCAGCCCCATTCACCTTCGCTAGCGCTCAATCCAACCTGCGACCCTATCAATCTCCCTGCAAAAAATCCGGTAATTGCTCATTTTATGAGCAGTAGTCAACCAGGACTTCGGCTAAGGTCGACCGCATTCATCGGCCCCGCTCCGGCACCCGGCCGTCTCCTGCATCGAGGATCTCCCATGAGCGCTACCGCCCTGCGTCACGACTGGACTCTCGCCGAAGTCCGCGCCCTGTTCCAGCAGCCCTTCAACGACCTGCTGTTCCAGGCCCAGGGCGTGCATCGCCAGCACTTCGATCCCAATCGCGTGCAGGTCTCCACCCTGCTGTCGATCAAGACCGGCGCCTGCCCGGAAGACTGCAAGTACTGCCCCCAGTCCGGCCACTACAACACCGGCCTGGAAAAGGAAAAGCTGATGGAGGTGCAGAAGGTGCTGGAGGCGGCCGCCGAGGCCAAGGCCATCGGCTCCACCCGCTTCTGCATGGGCGCCGCCTGGAAGCACCCGTCCGCCAAGGACATGCCCTATGTCCTGCAGATGGTGCAGGGCGTCAAGGCGCTGGGCCTGGAGACCTGCATGACCCTCGGCCGCCTGGACCAGGAGCAGACCCGCGCCCTGGCCGACGCCGGCCTGGACTACTACAACCACAACCTCGACACCTCGCCGGAGTTCTACGGCAACATCATCACCACCCGCACCTACGGCGAGCGCCTGCAGACCCTGGCCTACGTCCGCGAAGCCGGGATGAAGATCTGCTCCGGCGGCATCCTCGGCATGGGCGAGTCGGTGGATGACCGTGCCGGCCTCTTGATCCAGCTGGCCAACCTGCCCGAGCACCCCGAGTCGGTGCCGATCAACATGCTGGTCAAGGTGCAGGGCACCCCGCTGGCCGAGGAAAAGGACGTCGATCCCTTCGACTTCATCCGCACCCTGGCGGTGGCGCGCATCCTCATGCCCAAGTCGCATGTGCGCCTGTCAGCCGGTCGCGAGCAGATGAACGAGCAGATGCAGTCCCTGGCCTTCCTGGCCGGTGCCAACTCCATCTTCTACGGCGAGAAGCTGCTGACCACCGGCAATCCCCAGGCCGACAAGGACATGCAGCTGTTCGCGCGCCTTGGCATCCAGCCCGAAGCCCGCGAAGAGCACGCCGACGAGGTGCACCAGGCCGCCATCGAGCAGGCCCTGGTGGAACAGCGCAACAGCGAACTCTTCTACGACGCCGCCACCGCCTGACCCTCACGCCCCGCTCTTCCCCCTCTCCTCCCGGGAGAAGGCCGGGATGAGGCAAAACCCTGCCGCCAACCTCCGCGCTAGACCAACCCCCTCTCCCCCTGGGAGAGGGCTGGGGTGAGGGGCCTTGCAACCTGATCGAGAACCTCCATGGCCTTCGACCTCGCCGCCCGCCTGGCCCAGCGTCACGCCGAGCACCTCTACCGGCGCCGCCCGCTGCTGGAAGCGCCCCAGGGCCCCGAGGTGGTGGTGGATGGCGAGTCCCTGCTGGCCTTCTGCAGCAACGACTACCTGGGCCTGGCCAATCACCCCCAGGTGATCGCCGCCCTGCGCGCGGGCGCCGAGCGCTGGGGCGTGGGCGGTGGCGCCTCGCACCTGGTGATCGGCCACAGCGATCCGCACCACCAGGTCGAAGAAGCCCTGGCCGACCTCACCGGCCGGCCGCGCGCCCTGCTGTTTTCCACTGGCTACATGGCCAACCTGGCGTCGGTCACCGCCCTGGTCGGGCGCGGCGACACCGTGCTGGAAGACCGCCTCAACCATGCCTCCCTGCTCGACGCCGGCCTGCTCAGCGGCGCGCGCTTCGGCCGCTATCTACACAACGATCCCGCCAGCCTGGCCACGCGCCTGGCCAAGGCCGAGGGCGACACTCTGGTAGTCACCGACGGGGTCTTCAGCATGGACGGTGATCTGGCCGCCCTGCCCGAGCTCTGCCAGGTCGCCCAGCGTTACGGCGCCTGGACCCTGGTGGACGACGCCCACGGCATCGGCACCTTGGGCGCAACCGGCGGCGGCATCGTCGAGCACTTCGGCCTGGACCAGAGCCAGGTCCCGGTGCTGGTCGGCACCCTGGGCAAGGCCTGCGGTACCGCCGGGGCCTTTGTCGCCGGCAGCGAAGAACTGATCGAGACGCTGATCCAGTTCGCCCGGCCCTACATCTACACCACCAGCCAGCCGCCGGCGGTGGCCTGCGCCACCCTCGCCGCCCTGCAGCTCGTCCGCGCGGAAGGCTGGCGCCGTGAGCTTCTGCACACTTTGATCCAGAGATTCCGCAGGGGCGCGACGGCTCTCGGCCTGGACCTTATGCTCAGCGCCACGCCGATCCAGCCCATCCTGGTCGGCGACAGCGCGCGCGCCCTCGCACTCTCCGCCGCCCTGCGCCGACGCGGGATCCTGGTCACCGCCATTCGACCGCCCACCGTACCGGCCGGCAGTGCCCGCCTGCGGGTAACCCTGACGGCGGCCCATCGCGAAGCGCACGTGGACCTCTTGCTCGACGCTCTGGCCCAGGCCATGGCCGAATTACCGCCTGACGCGGATAAGTGACCGACCCATGCGCGATACCCTGATCTTGCTGCCCGGCTGGGGCCTGGGCAACGCTCCGCTGGAGCCCCTGCGTGACGAACTCGTCGAGCAGGCACCCTTTCTCGACGTGCTGATCGAACCGCTGCCGACCCTGACCGACACCCAGGCCTGGTTCACCGACCTGGAAGCCCGCATCGCCGAGGGCGGCTGGCTGGCCGGCTGGTCGCTGGGCGGCATGCTCGCCAGCGAATTCACCCTGCGCCGCCCGCAGGGCGTGCACGGCCTCATCACCCTGGCCAGCAATCCCTGCTTCGTCGCCCGCGCCGGCTGGCAGACCGCCATGGCGCGCAGCGTCTTCACCGATTTCTTCGAGGCCTGCTCGCTGGACGCCGACCAGACCCTCAGGCGCTTCACCCTGCTGGTGGCCCAGGGCGCGCGCGACAGCCGCACCCTCGCCCGCCAGCTGCAGGTGACCCTGCCTGAGGTCGATCCCGAGGTGGTCATCGCCGGTCTGGAGCTGCTCGCACGGCTGGACACCCGCGCCGCCCTGCAGGCCTTCAGCGGTCCCCAGCTGCACCTATTCGGCGCCCATGACGCCCTGGTCCCGGCCAGCGCCGCCCAGGCACTGCGCGACGAGCTGCCCAGCGCCCAGGTCGAGGTCCTGGAGCACGCCAGCCATGGCCTGCCCCTGGAACGCCCGGACGAGGTGGCCACCCGTATCCGTGAATTCATCTATGCAGGACGCGATGGCTGACGTATTGCCCGACAAGCGCCAGGTGGCGCTGTCCTTTTCCCGCGCCGCCGCGCAGTACGACGGCGCCGCCCTGCTGCAGCGCCGGGTCGCCGACGGCCTGCTCGCCCGACTACCGGTCCTGCAGCCGCAACGCTGGCTGGACCTGGGCAGTGGCACCGGCTATTGCAGCCGCGCCCTGGCCCAGCGCCATCCGCAGGCCGAAGGCCTGGCCCTGGACCTGGCGCCCGGCATGCTCCGCCATGCCCGTGCCCAGGGCGCCGGTGCCGGCCACTACCTGACCGCCGACGCCGAACGCCTGCCGCTGCGCGACGCCTGCTGCGATCTCGTCCTTTCCAGTCTGGCCCTGCAGTGGTGCCCGGACCTGCCCGCGGTACTCGCCGAGGCGCGCCGCATCCTGCGCCCGGGTGGCGTGCTGGCCTTCAGCAGCCTGGTCGCCGGCACCCTCGACGAACTGCGCCAGAGCTGGGCCCGGGTGGACGACCAGGTGCACGTCAATCGCTTCCGGCAGCGGACGGCCTATGCCGCAGCCGCACAGACCAGCGGCTTGCAGGTGCTGACGCTAGAGGTCGCGCCCGAGCGGCTGCACTTCCCCGATCTGCGCGCTCTGACCCAGCACCTCAAGGCCATTGGCGCCCACAACCTCAACCAGGGACGCCCCCAGGGCCTCACCGGTCGCCAGCGCCTGGCCGCCTTTACCCAGGCCTACGAGGGCCTGCGCGAGCCGGCCGGGCTGCCCGCCACCTACCAGGTGATCCACGTCCTGCTGCGCAAGGAATGACCCCCATGCCCGCCTACTTCGTCACCGGCACCGACACCGAGATCGGCAAGACCACCATCGCCGCCGGCCTGCTGCACCGGGCCCGGTTGCAAGGGCTCGCCACCGCCGGGGTCAAGCCGGTGGCCTCCGGGTGCGAACGCACTGCCGAGGGCCTGCGCAACGGCGATGCCCTGGCGCTGCTCGGCGAAACCTCGCTGCCGCTCGGCTATGGCGACATCAATCCCATCGCCCTGGAACCCGCCATCGCCCCGCATCTGGCGGCCCGCGAAGCCGGCATCGACCTCAGCGTCGCCGCCCTGGCCGCGCCGGTGCGGCGGATCCTGGCGCTGCAGGCCGACTTCAGCGTGGTGGAAGGCGCCGGCGGCTGGCGCGTGCCCCTGGCCGGCCGCGAGTCCCTGTCCGATCTGGCCCGCGAGCTGTGTCTGCCGGTGATCCTGGTGGTGGGGGTGCGCCTGGGCTGCATCAACCACGCCCTTCTCAGCGCCGAGGCCATCCTCGCCGACGGCCTGACTCTGGCCGGCTGGGTGGCCAATCTGGTGGCGCCGGCCACCCTGCGCCTGGAGGATAACCTCGCCACCCTGCACGAACGCCTACCGGCGCCCTGCCTGGGTACGGTGCCGCACCTGGCCGCGGCCACCCCCGCCGCGGTCGCCGCGCACCTGCGCCTGCCTGGCTGATATCAGTCTTTCGGGCGATGGCCGCAGGGCCAGGCCGGCGGCAGACTGCCCTGTCTACCGCTGCCGGATCGCCCCAGTGCCTACCTTCAAGTTCCTGACCTGCCTGGGCCTGCTCGGCCTGACCAGCCATGCCTGGGCGCTGGACAACCAGACCCGTGTGGAGCAGCGCGGCGAGCGCCTCGGCGCCTTTCTGAGCCAGGCGCCGGATACCCGCCAGGGCACCCTGGAGGTCAGCCAGAGCGGTCGTGCCAGCCAGGCCTATCTCACCCAGAACGCCTCCCAAGGCGACCGTACCCGCGTCGAGCAGGGCGGCGTCGGCAACTTCACCAATGTCACCCAGGCCGCCGGTGGTGCGCGCGAGGTCCTTATCGACCAGCGCGAGGCCAGCCAGAACCACGCCTATGTCTACCAGGGCCATGGCCAGCGCAACACGGTGGACATCGTCCAGCGCGGCCTGCTCGACGAAGCCCTGGTGCGCCAGGGTGGTGACGACCAGCGGCTGCGCATCGAGCAAGAGGGCGAGCGCAACGGGCTGAATCTGTTCCAGGACGGTCGCGGCAGCGCCGCGCGACTCAGGCAGGTGGGCGACGATCATGTCCAGGACGTGCTGAGCCTGGGCGCGCGCAACGAGGTCGAGCTACTGCAGGGCGGCGGTGCCAATCGGGCGCTGGTCGAGCAGCGGGGTGACGACAACCAGGCGGCGATTCGCCAGAGCACGCGACAGCAGGAGGCGGAGCTGGTCCAACTCGGCCAGCGCAACAGCGCGACGGTGCAGCAGAACAGCCTCGCCGATCGACCCCAGGGCGTCAGCGTGCGACAGCTGGGCGACGATAACGCTGTCCAGGCGAGCGTGACCGGCAATGGCAATCGCCTCGAGCTGCAACAGCAGGGCAAGCGCAACAGCGCCGGCGTCCTGATCGGCGGTGACGATTCCCGCCTGACCCTGGCTACCCAGGGCAACGACAACGAGATCAGTGCGGTCTGGGTGGGCGACAACGTCGAACTCGGTGTCGAGCAACTGGGCGACGGCCATGTCCTGCAGGCGGGACTGGCCAGCGACGCCCGGGTCAGCGTCAGCCAGCAGGGCGCCAGCCAGTACGCCTCGATCAGTCAGGCCGATGGGGGCAACAGCCTCAACCTCCGCCAGAGCGGCCAGGGCAACCGGGCGACCATCCGGCAATAGCCGGACACAGGCGGCGACACGGGCTGCTGGTTCTTTGGCGTCAAAGCTGCTTCAATAGCCCTTTGACATCACCGTCGAGGACCCTGTCCATGAACGTGACTTCAAGCAATTCGCTCTATGCCGGGGTGCAGGCCTACCAGAACGGCAGCCGTACGTTCGAAAAGGCCGGTGCCGCCCTCGCCTCCCAGACGGCGCGCAACGAGCAGCAAGCCCTGGGCGCGACCACCAACAGCCAGGCCGACCTGGCCAGCGAACTGGTCAATCTGGATGTCGGCAAGTACCAGGCGCTGGCCGGTACCAAGGTCATGCAGGCCTCGCAGGAAACCCTGGGCCGGTTGCTCGATACCCGCGCCTGATAGCCAAGCTTTGAGTGGAAGGGGCGCCCTGAGAGGCGCCCCTTCTGCGTTCTAGCCCAGGCGGAAACGGGTGGTGTTGGCGGTCAGGGTACGACTGCCCGCCTCCAGACCCACCGCCGTGCTCTGCACCGTGCGCGCATTGCCGAGCAGATCGGCCGCGGCCCCATCGACCTGCTGGATGTTGCCGCTGACCTGGTCGGCGGTAACCGCCTGCTGTTCGGCGGCGGTGGCGATCTGCACCAGGGTGTCGGAAACGCCCTGTACCGATTCGGCGATCTCTTCCAGCCGCCGTCCCAGCCCGGTGATCGACTGGGCGTCGCTGGCGGCCTGGCCGCAGGCATCCTGCATCAGCGAGACGGCCTGGGCCACGGTGCCGCTCAGGCTGCCAACGGTCCCAGCGATCTGCGCCGTGGAGGCCTGGGTGCGCTGCGACAGCGAACGCACCTCATCGGCGACCACCGCAAAGCCCCTTCCCTGGTCACCCGCCCGGGCCGCCTCGATGGCGGCGTTGAGCGCCAGCAGGTTGGTCTGTTCGGCGATGCCGCGGATGACGTCCACCACTTGCTGGATCTGCCCGGCCTGGGCATTGACCTGGGCCATGGCCGCAGCCGTCTCGTCCAGGCGCTGGTTGAGGCGCTGAATGCTGGCGGTAGTCTGGCGACTGTCGCTCTGGCTGGCCTCGGCGATGCCGCGCATCTGCTCGGCGCGGCCGGCGGCCTCTTCGCAACTCCGTGCCACGCCCTGGGCGGTGGCGGCCAGTTCGGTGGCGGCGGTGGCGATCTGGGTGATCTGCTGGCGCTGGGCTTCGACGGCGCCCAGCGCCGCCTCGGCCTGCTGGCCCAGCTCCCCGGAAGCCGTGCCCACCTGGCGACTCTCCTGCTCGACCGCCTGCAGGCTGCCCCGCAGCTGCACCACGGCCAGGTCCAGGGCGCGCCCGATCTCGGCCAGTTCGTCCTGGCCACTCACCTGGGCCGAGCGGGTCAGATCACCGTCGCGCAGGCCTTCGGCCAAGGTGGTAATGCGCCGCGCACTGCCGCGAATGGCGGCCTGCATACACAGCAGCAGATAGCAGGTCACCACCAGCAGCAGGCCGAAGCCGGCGGCGATGGCGCCAAAGCTGCGCACGGCATCGGCGCCATAGTATTGCAGCCGTTGATCCAGGTTCTTCAGGGTCTGCTGGCGGAAGGTCTGCAGCCCCTGCAGGACCCCGTCCAGGGTGGCTTCGAACTGCTCCGGCTTGAGCGTGATCTCGCCGCCGAACACCCCCTGATCGAGGGTCTTGAGACTGCCGTCCAGCTGGCTGCTGACCTTCTGATAGTCGTCCTTCCAGCCGGCCATGTCGGCGGGCAGTTTGCTGCCAAGCAGGGTGGCAACCTTCGCCAAGCTCTCGTTGGAGTCGCCGACGCGGGCGCGCAGGTCGCGTAGCTGCAGGCGGCTCTGCAGACTGAACTGGCCAGAAACCACACTGGCCTGACCTACGCTGGCCAGGCGGCCGAGGCGCTCATATAACTCGACCGACTGGGTGGTGCTGATCTGCATCAGCAGATAGGTTTCCAGCCAGGGATCGAGGATGAGGCCGCTGTCCAAGGCGATTTCCTCGCGCAGCGCCTGGACGGCGCCGAGGGCGGCGGTGAATCTGTCATAGCCGTTCGGCCACCAGCCCAGGCTGCGCAGATCCGCGACCTCGAGCCCAGCAAGGGCCTGCTGCAGGGACTTGAAGCGGGCCTGCACATCCGCGCCCGCCCCTTCTATCTCCAGTTGCTGCCCGAGCTGGGCGAGCCGCTCGCGACGACTGTCGTTGCGACTTTCCAGGGCGGCGATGGCGGCCTGCACGGCCGGCGTCTCCTGGCGACTGGTGTCGATCGCCTTCCAGCGCGCGGTCAGGTTGCGCCGGAGGGTGAGTTCTTCTTCCATGGCGTCCAGCCGTTGCAGCAGCCGCACGCCACTGCGCTCGCCACTGACGGTGGCCAGCTTGGCCTGGAAATCGGCGCCCAGCAGCCAGAGACTGACCGCCAGGGGCAGGATGAACAGCACGAGTAGCAGAGCGAACTTGCGAGCGAAGCCGAACTGGCTCAGCACGCGAATCCCCGGTGACAACAAAACACCCATGTTCGACCACTCCTGTGCCAGCCACCGGCAAGCGTCGGCTATCCGTTGCGGACAGCTATAAGACGATTTGTCGGCAAACTAACGACTTTCTTGAAAGATAGGGCACAATCGCCGCCCTCCCGTATTCCCAGACCCGGTCCTGCATTCAGGCCCGGGCGTTGCCGTTAAAGGACCGTCCGCGTGGAACGCCTCAAAGCCAAGATTCGCAGCGAAGGCCAAGTACTCTCCGAGCAGGTGCTCAAGGTCGATGCCTTCCTCAACCACCAGATCGATCCGGCGCTGATGCGCGACATCGGTCAAGAGTTCGCCCGCCGCTTCGCCGACGCCGGCATCACCAAGATCGTGACCATCGAAGCCTCGGGGATCGCCCCGGCGGTGCTGACCGGACTGGAGTTGGGCGTGCCGGTGATCTTTGCCCGCAAGCACCAGTCGCTGACCCTGACCGACAACCTGCTGGTGGCCAGCGTCTATTCCTTTACCAAGCAGACGGAGAGCACCATAGCCGTCTCGACCATGCACCTTTCGTCCGACGATCGGGTGCTGATCATCGACGACTTCCTCGCCAACGGTAAGGCGGCCAAGGCGCTGATCTCCATCATCGGTCAGGCCGGGGCGCAAGTGGTCGGACTTGGCATCGTCATCGAGAAGTCCTTCCAGGTCGGTCGCGCCGAACTGGATGCCCAGGGCTATCGCGTCGAATCCCTGGCCCGTGTCGCCTCCCTGGCCGATGGTCAGGTCACCTTCGCCGAGTAAGCCATGGCTCAGATACTGCGCATTCTCGGTGCCGATCTCGATCGCACCGAAACCTGGATCCGTTACGACAAGGCCATGTGCCTGGACTGCGTGTCCAGCTGCTGCACCCTGCCGGTGGAAGCCCGCCTGTCCGATCTGATCCGCATGGGCGTGGTGGACGAATTCGAGAAGGGCGAGCCGCTCAAGGACATCGCCAAGCGGCTCAAGAAGGACGGCGTGGTCGAACGCCTCAATGCCAAGACCGGGTTGTTCACCCTGGTGCGGCTGTCCAACAACGACTGCATCTATCTGCATCCCAAGACGCGGCTGTGCACCATCTACGACCAGCGCCCGGAAACCTGCCGCAACCACCCAAGGGTCGGCCCGCGCCCGAACTACTGCGCCTACAAGCCGCAGAAGCTGCGCTAGACGGCGATCCGTCGCAGGTGGGATTGAGCGCCGCGAAGCCCAACAGGACGTGCCCCGGCATACCTGCATCGTTGGGCTTTGACGAAAGAGCCGTCTCAACCCAACCTACGGTGCCCAAAGGCTGAACCCGTAGGTTGGGTTGAGCGTTAGCGAAGCCCAACGGGGCGAATCACCGCCTGCCTGCATTGTTGGGCTTCGACGAAGAAGACGTCTCAACCCAACCTACGGTGTCCAAAGGCTGAACCCGTAGGTTGGGTTGAGCGCAGCGAAGCCCAACGGGGCGGACTGGACTGCACGCGGGGCTTCGATGATAGAGCCGTCTCAATCCAACCTACGGCTATCGCGTGCCTGGCCGCGACAGGACGCTAGAACTCGCCGCTCTCCATCGCCTTTTTCATGTCCGCCCGTTCTTCCAGGCACTCCGGACCGGCCATGTCGAAGATCCGGCAGACCCAGGGGCGCACCTCGTAGATGCTGCAGTTCATCTGCTCGCGATCCAGGGCCGCGCACCAGCCGTCGTCGAGACGCCTCATGCGGGTGCCGGTCCAGTCTTCCTCGATGTAGCGGGCAGGCACGCCGGCATCGTCGAACAGCAGGACTTCCTGGCGGCAGCACCAGGCCTGACAGCTCTCGCAGGTCACGGTTGGGGTGGAAAGGTCGTGCAGGGGGATGTCGCTCATGTGCGTAGTGTACCGCCCCCGACCGCCCAGCGGTTTCCGGCCGATGGCTGGACCAGTTACCATGCGCGTCCCTGACGGTTGTAACCAGTTGTGACCATGCCCAAGCCCTCTTCTCGCGCAGGAGCCGCCATGACGGCCGCACCCCGCTATCGCTTCTATGTCGTGGTCGCCGTGCTGGTCCTGCTGACCTGCGTGGTCGCCGGCCGCATTACCTACCTCAAGCTGATCGACGCCGCCTTCCTCGGCGACCAGGGCGACCGCCGCTCGGTGCGCCACATTCCCATTCCGGTCACCCGTGGCATGATCACCGATCGCAACGGCGCGCCCCTGGCGGTTTCCACCGAGGTGGTGACCATCTGGTGCAATCCGGCGGAGATGCAGGACAGCGCCGACCAGCTGGGTCGCCTGGCCCAGGCCATCCACAAGCCCGAGGCCGAGTTGCGCAACCTGATCCTCGGCCATCCGGAAAAGCACTTCCTCTACCTGGCCCGGGCGCTGTCGCCCATCGACGGCGAGAACATCATGGCCCTCGGCGTGCCCGGGGTACGCCAGATCAAGGAATACAAGCGCTATTACCCCAGTTCCGACCTGGTGGCCCAGGTGATCGGCATGGTCAACATCGACGGCCATGGCCAGGAGGGGCTGGAACTCGGCTTCGAGGACTGGCTAGCCGGCAAGGGCGGCGTGCGCGAGGTGCTGATCAACCCGCGTGGCTCGGTGGTCAAGAACATCCGCGTGGTGCGCCAGCCGCAACCGAGCAAGGACGTCGCCCTGTCCATCGACCTGCGCCTGCAATTCATCGCCTATCGCGCCCTGCAGACCGCGGTGGAGAAGTTCGGCGCCCAGTCCGGGTCGGCGGTGCTGGTCAATCCCAAGACCGGCCAGATCCTGGCGATGACCAACTTCCCCTCCTACAACCCCAACAACCGCGCCACCCTGCAGATCCCCAACATGCGCAACCGCACCCTGACCGACGCCTTCGAGCCCGGCTCGGTGATCAAGCCGTTCAGCATGTCGGTGGCCCTGGCCTCGGGCAAGTTCAACGAGAACAGCACCGTGGACGTGGCGCCGGGCTGGATGACCATCGACGGTCATACCATCCACGACGTGGCCAAGCGCGGCGTGCTGACCATGACCGGGGTACTGCTCAACTCGTCCAATATCGGCATGAGCAAGGTGGCCCTGCAGATCGGGCCGCTGCCCATCTACGAGCAGCTCAGCCGGGTCGGCTTCGGCAACCCCCTGGCACTGGGCTTTCCCGGCGAGAACGCCGGCTACCTGCCCGGCCACACCAAGTGGTCGCAGATCGCCACGGCCAGTATGTCCTTTGGCTACAGCCTGGCGGTCAACGTCGCCGAACTGGCCCAGGCCTACTCGGTGATCGCCAACGACGGCCAGCTGACGCCCCTGACCCTGCTCAAGGACCAGAAGCAGCAGAGCGTCCAGGCCATGGACCCGACCATCGCCCGGCGCATCCGCATGATGCTCAACCACGTGGTGGAAGACGACGGCGGCGTGATCCGCGCCCGGGTGCCCGGCTATCACGTGGCCGGCAAGTCGGGTACCGCGCGCAAGGCCGGCTCCGGCAGCTATACCGAGCACGCCTATCGCTCGATGTTCGTCGGCATGGCGCCGGCGGCCGATCCCAAGCTGGTGCTGGCGGTGATGCTGGATACCCCGACCAAGGAAGGCTACTTCGGCGGCCTGGTCTCGGCGCCGACCTTCAGCGAGATCATGTCCGGCGCCCTGCGCGCCCTGGCCGTGCCGCCGGACAACCTGCCCGACACCAATACCGCCCAGCAGGCGAAGGCCGAGCCGCACCCCCACGGCTAGCCGGGGAACGGCCACAAAAAAGGGCGACCCCGGGGTCGCCCTTTTGCATGCCGCGCCCGCTGTCAGCGGTGCAGCACGTACTGACCGGTAAAGCGCACCCCATCCTCACCGCTCTCGGTGACGATGCGCGACTGCAGGGTGATGCGCGCGCGACCGCGACGGCGGAAGGTGGTCTCGAAGCGCTCCCAGGCGCGCGCTTCGGGCGCCTCGCCATAGGCCAGGGCGTCGGCGGTGATGGGCCGCGGATAGCTGATCTGGCCTTCCTGGATGAGGATGTGGCCTTCTTCGATGCCGGCTTCGCGCAGGCGCAGGTACAGCCAGCCCCAACCGGCCAGCACGGCCACGCAATAGAGACTGCCGCCGAACATGGTGCTGGCGTGGTTGATGTTGGCATCCAGCGGAGCATGCAGCTGCAGGCGCTGCTCGCTCCAGTCGCGGACTTCCAGGCCCAAGGCCTTGGTGATGGGAATATCGTGGTGCAACAGGGATTCGAGGTGACGGCAGTCGCGGCTCATGCCGGGGTCCTTACAGACAGAATTTCACTATCAGGAGCAGACGCAAGCCATGACCCATGGGTCACGTCCTAGCGCCATTGTGCACCAAGGAAGGCCGCTCCGGGGAAATCGCCGCCGGCAGGCGGAAGCGGATACGGGCGCCGCCCAGACTCGACTCGTCGATGGTCAGGCTGCTGCGATAGCCTTCGAGGATGTCCTGGACCACCGCCAGGCCGATGCCCTGTCCGGGATGCCGGCTGTCCATGCGCATGCCGCGGCGCAGCACGCTTTCGCGCCGTTCGGCCGGGATGCCGGGACCGTCATCCTCGATGTCGAGCACCCAGTGCTCGGTATGGCGACGGGCGCTGACCCGCACCTGGGTCAGGCAGAGCCGATAGGCGTTTTCCAGGAGATTGCCGAACACCTCCAGCATGGCGGCTTCCTCGGCCTGCACCCGCAGATTCGGCGGCAGGTCCATTTCGGCCTGGACGCGTTTCTCGGCATAGACCTTGTCCAGGGTGCTGAACAGGGATTCCAGCAGCGGTGCCAGTTCCAGCGGCCGGCTGAGCACCGCACCGCCCTGGCGGGTGGCGCGTTGCAACTGGTACATCACCTGCTGGTTCATGCGCTCGATCTGGGTCTGCAGGGTGCCGACCTCCTGATCCAGCTGCGGCCGCCGGCGCAATTCCTCGGTCACCCCCTGCAATACCGCCAAGGGGGTCTTCAGGCTGTGGGCCAGATCGCCCAGGGTGTCGCGGTAGCGCTCGCGTTGCAGCCGTTCGTGGTCGAGCAGGCGGTTGAGCGAGCGGATCAGGCGGCTGATCTCGCTGGGCACGTTCTTCTCGTCGAGCAGCTCGCGCTGGTCGGTTTCCACCGCATCCAGCTGCTGGCTGAGGCGGCGCAGCGGACGCAGGCTCCATTGCATGACCAGGGCCAGTAATACCAGCAGCGCACCCAGCACCCCTACCAGCCAGAGAATCACCTGGTGCACGAAGGTCGCGCGCAGCCGCTCGTATTCCTCGGCCGGTTGCATGGTGACCACGCTGAAGCCGGCCACCGGCGGATTGCCCAGCAGCACCTCGCGATCGAAGACAAAGAAGCCCTGGCCCTGGTCATCGGTGGCCTTGACCAGCTTGACGCCACCGCCGTCGAAGGTGGGCTTGTAGTTGGGCCGCTCCTTGATCGCCGAGCGCGAGCGCCAGAGCAGGCGACCGTTCTGGTCGTAGACGTAGCCGAGGATCGGCGAACCGGGTCGGTCGAAGACCTCTTCGGCGATCATCTCCGGCATCGCCAGGCGCCCGTCGATGGCCCGCGCTGCGCCGATCAGGGTGTTGGCGTTGGCCTCCAGCCGCGCGGCGACGAAGTTTTCCACGGTGCGGTCGAAGGCATTGCGGATCGCCGGCACGATCAGCGCCAGGCAGACGATCACCAGCAGCGCCGCGCTGAGCAGCAGCCGCACGCGAAAGGAACGGATCACTGGCAGCGCTCGGTGAACAGGTAGCCGCGGCCCCGGACCGTTTCGATGGGTTGCATCTGGCAGCTGGCCTCCAGCTTGCGCCGCAGGCGGCCGACCAGCACCTCGATGACGTTGCTGTCGTGCTCGCCATCATCGTCGTAGAGCTGCTCCATGAGCCGCTCCTTGGTGATCACCTGCTGGTGGTTGCGCATCAGGTATTCCAGCAGCCGGTATTCGTAGGCGGTCAGCTGCAGCGGCTGTTCTTCGTTGAAGGCCTGCTGGCGACCCAGGTCCAGCTTCAGCGAGCCGGCGCGGATGCTGGGCTGGACGAATCCCGCCGAGCGGCGCAGCAGTACATTGAGGCGCGCCTCCAGCTCTTCGAACTGGAAGGGCTTGACCACGTAGTCGTCTGCCCCGGCACCGAGGCCCTCGACCTTGTCCTGCCAGCTGCCGCGGGCCGTGAGGATGAGGATCGGCAGGGTGGCACCCTGGTTGCGCAGCTGGCGGATCAGATCGAGGCCGCTCATGCCGGGCAGGCCCAGGTCGATGATGGCGAGATCGTGATGGAATTCGCGGGCGCTGTAGAGCGCTTCTTCCGCATCGGCCACGGCATTGACGACATGACCGGCTTCACCCAGACGCACCTTGAGGTGGTGGCGCAGCAGGTTTTCGTCTTCGACGACGAGGATCTTCATGCAGACTCCTGAACAGCTAACGAGACTCTCTGTGGCTGCGACCGCACGTAGCTCACGCTTCGCGCAGCAACGCCCGGGTACCGATTATGGCGGCTTTGGCGGGTTGACGGCGAGAGCGGGGAAGGCATGGACGGGGTCACTCACTTTATTCCAGGCAAAAAAAACCTCTCCAGTTGGAGAGGTAAGGAGCACTTCATGGGGATCGGAAACTGCCGTTGGGGGACGGCTCCGTCGCGAGACGGCTACAGGGGACCAGAGCTGACTTGGTGACCCTGCAGTGGAGTTACAAGGATGAACATCGCCAGGTCGGGTCGAAGTGTCCGGACGATCTGCCGTAGCGGGAGCTGCGCTAGGGTGAACATGTCCGGGCGACCTCGGCGTTGCTGATCTGACAGTTGCAGATTAGGCCAATGGCCCTGAACGCTGCCTGAACTCGTCCTGAACGCTAGCTGAACGGCCGCGAAGTGGCCCAAGAGCGACAGACGGCAGCGGTTGCCAATCCGTCGCCCGGCGAAACTTCAGGGCAGCTTGCCCAGGCAACCGCCAAGGGTGTCGGCCACGTTCTGCAGGAGCTGGGTATAGCCTTCGGTACCGGCCGGGATGTGCGCGCCGAGGGGATCGAGCTCCACCAGGGTCACCGGCAGACCGCTGCTCAGGGTGGTGGCGATCTTTGGTTGCAGCGGCGGCTCGGTGAAGACGCAGGTCGGGCCGGCGGCCTTGAGCTCTTCACGCATGGCGGCCACGTGACGGGCGCCGGGCTGGACGTCGGCGCCCAGGGCGAAGACGCCGCGATGGCTCAGGCCATAGGCTTCCTCGAAATAGTCGAAGGCCTCGTGGAAGACGAAATAGGGCTTGCCGGCCAGCGGCGCCAGCTGGGTGCGCAAGCTCTGGTCCTTGGCGGCCAGGCCGTTCTCGAAGGCCTTGAGGTTGGCCGCGTAGCGTTGCGCATTGGCCGGATCGGCCTGGCTCAGGTCGGCGGCCAGCCGGGCGGCGATCACCCGGGCATTGGCCGGGCTCAGCCAGAGATGGGCATCCAGGCTGCCCGGACGATGGTCGTGGTCGTGGGCGTATTCCGGTTCGCCGCCCTGTTCATCACCGTGCGCATGCGCGTGCTCGTGCTCATCGCCGTGATCGTCGTCATGGGCGTCCGCATGCCCTGCGCCGAAGCGGCGCAGGTGCAGGCCGGGCAACTCCTGGACGGCCAGGCTGGGGCCCTGGCGCTCCTTGAGTACCGCCGGCAGAAAGGCCTCCAGATCCGGGCCGATCCAGTAGACCAGGTTGGCCTCGCGCACCTGGCGCAGGTCCGAGGGCCGCAGGGCGTAATGGTGCGGCGAGGCGCCCGGCGGCAACAACACAGCGGGCTGGCCGGCGCCGTCCTGGATGGCCGCGGCGATCAGTTGCAGGGGTTTGATGCTGGTCAGTACCTTCACCTCGGCCTGGGCGGGCAGCAGGGTGCAGGCGAGCAGCAGAGAGGCGACGAGGGGTAGGAGGCGCGGCACGTGAAAATCCCGATTCTTAAGAGAGGTGCAATATAATAACGTCCTGGCTCCCAAGGTACTGTTTCATGTCCGACGCCCCCCTGGCCTTTCGGCCCCACGATCATTCGCGCTGCGTCGCCCACGCGCTGGCCGAGGCCGACACCCTCTGCAGCCGCGCCGGCGTGCGCCTCACCGATCTGCGCAAGCGGGTGCTGGAGCTGGTCTGGCAAAGCCACAAGCCGCTCGGCGCCTACGACATCCTGGCCGTGCTCAGCGAGCAGGACGGCCGCCGCGCCGCGCCGCCCACCGTCTACCGGGCGCTGGATTTCCTGGTCGAGAACGGCCTGGTGCACCGCATCGCCTCGCTCAACGCCTTCGTCGGCTGCAACCATCCCGGCGAGGCCCACCAGGGCCAGTTCCTGATCTGCCGCAGCTGCCAGGTGAGCATCGAGCTGGAACAGCCGGCCGTGCACCAGGCCATCCTCGACGGCGCCAGCGCCGTGGGCTTCCAGGTGGAAGGCCAGACCGTGGAAGTGGTCGGTCAGTGCGCCGCCTGCCGGAAGCAGGCATGAGCGAGGCGCTGATCCGGCTGCAGGATGTCGGCGTGACCTTTGCCGGGCAGGCGGTGCTCGATCAGGTCAGCCTGACCCTGGATCCCGGTCGCATCGTCACCCTCATCGGCCCCAACGGCGCCGGCAAGACCACCCTGGTGCGCAGCGTGCTCGGCCTGCTCACGCCCGATCGTGGCAGCGTCTGGCGCCGCCCGCGGCTGCGCATCGGCTACATGCCGCAGAAGCTGCAGGTGGATGCCACCCTGCCGCTGTCGGTGCTGCGTTTCCTGCGCCTGGTGCCGGGCGTGAATCGTGCCAGTGCCCTGGCCGCCCTGGGTGAAGTGGGCGCCGAGGGCGTCATCGACAGTCCCCTGCAGAGCATTTCCGGCGGCGAGCTGCAGCGGGTGCTGCTGGCCCGCGCCCTGCTCCGCCAGCCGGAGTTGCTGGTGCTCGACGAACCCGTGCAGGGCGTCGACATCAACGGCCAGAGCGAGCTGTACCGGCTGATCGGCCAGTTGCGTGAACGCCATGGCTGCGGCGTGCTGATGGTCTCCCACGACCTGCATCTGGTGATGGGCGCCACCGACCAGGTGATCTGCCTGAATCGCCACATCTGCTGCTCCGGCCACCCCGAGCAGGTCAGCGGCGATCCGGCCTATCAGGCGCTGTTCGGCCAGAGCGCGCGCAACCTCGCCGTCTATCACCATCATCACGATCACGCCCACGACCTGCATGGCGGCGTGGTCAAGACCCCGCATGTCCATGGAGCCCACTGCAAGCATGGCTGATTTTCTGCTGTATGCCCTGCTCGCCGGTCTCGCCCTCGCCCTCGTCGCCGGTCCCCTCGGCTCCTTCGTGGTCTGGCGGCGCATGGCCTATTTCGGCGACACCCTGTCCCACGCCGCCCTGCTCGGGGTGGCCGTGGGCTTCCTGCTGGATGTCAGCCCGACCCTGACCGTCACCGTCGGCTGCCTGGCCCTGGCCGTGGTGCTGGTAGTGCTCCAGCGCCGTCGAGGCCTAGCCGCCGACACCCTGCTCGGCATCCTCGCCCACAGCACCCTGTCGCTGGGGCTGGTGGCGCTGTCGTTCATGCACGAGGTGCGCATCGATCTGATGAGCTACCTGTTTGGCGATCTGCTGGCGGTGGGTCCCGGCGATCTGCGCTGGATCCTTGGCGGCAGCGCCCTGGTGCTGGTAGCCCTGGCCTGCCTGTGGCGTCCGCTGCTGGCCATCACCGTGCACGAGGAACTGGCCCAGGTCGAAGGCCTGCCGGTGACCTGGATCCGCCTGGCGCTGATGCTGCTGGTGGCCATCGTCATCGCCGTGGCCATGAAGATCGTCGGGGTGCTGCTGATAACCTCGCTGCTGATCATTCCCGCCGCCACCGCCCAGCGCCACGCCCGCAGCCCGGAGCAGATGGCCTGTGGCGCCAGCCTGCTGGGCATGGCCGCGGTGTGCCTGGGTCTGACCCTGTCCTGGTACCAGGACACCCCGGCCGGCCCCTCGGTGGTGGTGGCCGCCGCCGGGATGTTTCTGCTGGGCTACCTGCTGCCCCGCCGCGCCTAGGCGGTCTAGCGCGGCGCCTGCCAGACCGCCTGGCTGACGTCTACCGCCCGGGGGATCAGTCCCTGGGCCTTGAAGATGTCGGCGGTCTGCTGCTGGGTGGCGATGATCGCCGGCGTCAGCGCCGTCGCGCCGTAACCGGTACGCGCCTGCCAAGTGGCGATCACCGCTTCCGGCAGTCCGATCTGCTCGGCCAGGATGCGCGTCACCTCCGGCTTGTGGGCATTGGCCCAGGCGCCGGCCCTGGCCAGTTCCGCCAGCAGCAGGCGGATGGCCTCAGGGTGGGCGTCGGCGAAACGGCGCGACCCCTCATAGAAGCTGTTGGCGTGCAGCAGCCCCTGGTAGTCGGCGAGCACGCGCACCGGCTGGCTCTGCTGGATGGCCGCCAAATAGGGATCCCAGACCACCCAGGCGTCCACCGACCCGTTGACGAAGGCGGCACGGGCGTCCGCTGGCGGCAGATAGACCGGCTGGATGTCCTTGAAGCTCAGCCCGGCCTTTTCCAGGGCGGCGACCAGCAGGAAGTTGGCGCTCGAGCCCTTCTGCACCGCCACCTTCCTGCCCTTGAGACCGGCGACGTCGCGGATCGGCGAGGCGGTCGGCACCAGGATGGCCTCCACCGCCTCGCTGGCCGGTTCGGCGCCCAGATAGACCAGATCGATCCCGGCCGCCTGGGCGAAGATCGGCGGCGGTGACCCGGTGTAGCCGACGTCGATGCTGCCGGCGTTGAGCGCCTCCAGCAGTTGCGGCCCAGCCTGGAATTCGCGCCAGCTCACCTGATAGCCCCGAGCGCCCAGGGCCTGCTCCAGCGTACCCTGGGCCTTGAGCACGGCCAGCAGACCGCCGCCCTTCTGATAGCCGATGCGCAGGGCCTGGTCGGCGGCCTGCGCCGGCGCGAGCACAGAGAGTGTCAGCAGCAGGAGGGCGCCCTGCGCCAGCCATCGTCTGAGAGAGGAGCGAAACATGGTGACCTTCCTTATATTCCATTTGGAAAGGTCAGCCTGGCCTATCTAGACCGGAATGTTTAATACGTTTCTCTGCTAAGGCTATGCCCGGGCCAGGCAACGTTAGCCGGCCAAGGTCCGATTGACGCTGACACCAGGATCGCGCCACCCTGCGCCAGCGGCGGCCACCGGGGCCGTCGACCCTATCGGAGCCTGCCATGCCTTTTCTGATCGAGACCTTCGACAAGCCGGACAGCCTGGCCCTGCGCCAGCAGCATCGCCCGGCCCACCTGGATTTCCTGCGCGAGAACGCCGCTGCCCTGTTGGCCTGTGGCGCCAAGCTCAGTGACGATGGCGAGACCGCCACCGGCAGCGTCTATATCGTCGATGTGGAAACCCGCGCCGAGGCCGAAGCCTTCATCGCCCGCGATCCCTTCACCAGCGCCGGCCTGCCGGGCGAAGTCCGCATCACCCGGTGGCGCAAGGCGATTCTGGACGGCAAGGCGTTCGTCTGAGCCTGCCTGCGGCGGCCTGACCGGCCGCCTCCGCCTTACCGCAAATTGGCTTAAGAAAGCCTTAAGCCTGGCACAATGCCACCTTAATCAGCGCTGATCGCTGCCGTTGCAAGTTCACACTTCTAGGAATCGCTTCACAGAAAAGTGATGCAGCGCAAGAAAAGCCGGAGTTTTCCCGCCCTCACCGCAAGGAAGCTAACGAACTAGCCTAAGCTCAGCGGGCTCAGATGATCTGATGCGCCGACATCCTTTCCCGCTCCTGTGGAAACGCTGTCTCGCTTAGCTAGTACAGAGGACTCAGCATGACCAAGACCACGCCTGAAAAGGATCTGCGCATCGAGACGATTCGCGGACTGGCGCTGTTTCTGATGGTAGCGGGCCATGTCATCGGCAGTTCGTCGACCCTGGGCATGAAGGTGCCCGACGAATCGGTGCTGCGCTATCTCTACGATTCGCTCGTCTATGTCCGGATGCCGCTGTTCACCGCCATTTCCGGCTACGTCTATGCGCTGCGCCCGGTAAACACCGGCAGCGACCTGTCGCGCTTCTACCAAGGCAAGTTCAAACGTATCGGCATTCCCCTGCTGGTGGTGTCCACCCTGTTCTTCGCCTTGCAGATGGCGGTACCCAACACCAACTACAAGCCGCAGCTGACCGACATCTTCAGCATTTACTTCTTCAGCTACGCGCACTTCTGGTTCCTGCAATCGATCTTCTGCATCTTCGTGGTGATCGCCTTGCTGGAAAAGGCCGGTCTGCTGCTGACCCTGCGCAATTTCGGCCTGGTGTTCGCCGTGGCCCTGGCGGCGTCCTTCGCCTGGGAGAGCTTCCCGGACCTGTTCAGCCTCTACAAGGCGGTGCAGCTGTTCCCCTTCTTCCTCCTGGGCCTGGGTCTATACCGCTTCGGCGCGCAACTCATCACCCGGCGCAACGTGATCACCATGGCCGTGGCCCTGACGATCCTGGTGGCCATCGACCAAGCCTATCTGTTCGAACTGGTCGATCTCGACGAGACCGACATGGCCATCATCGGCACCGCTCTGGGCCTGGCCGCCATCAGCCTGCTGATCGCTCGCCGGTTCTACTTCAAGCCGCTGGCCTGGCTGGGCTACTTCTCCTTCGAGATCTACCTATTCCATGTGTTCGGCACCGCCGGTGCGCGCATCGTGCTGAACAAGCTGCAGGTGCACGACGTCTGGGTGGTCTTTACCGTCAGCATGGTCATGGGCCTGTTCCTGCCGGTGGCGCTCAAGCTGGTACTGGAACGCATCAGTCCGCTGCACTTCCTCAGCGTGGCCTTCTTCGGCGCCAAGACGCGAGTCAATCGCACCACGCCGCCGCTGCAGAAGAAAGCCACCGCCTAGACCGAGCGGCCATAAAAAAACCCACGCCTTGGCGTGGGTTTTTCATTATCTGGCGGATCACTCGACGCTGAGCACGACACGCCCCCGGGTAGGGCACTGCTCCATGCATCGGTGGGCCTCGACGAACTGCTCGAAGGGAAAGACCTGCTTGATCTGCGCCTTGAGCAGGCGATCGCGAGTCAGTTGGTCGATGTGCTGCAGGGCCTCGCGCACTGCAGCGCAATCGGCTTCCAGGCCCATTTCCGGCTGGCCGGTGAAGTCCTGGACGCAGTGGATGTAGAGCTTGAATTTCTTCTTGAAGGCCGCGCAGGCCGGCAGCGGGGTCTGGTTGCCACCGTTGAGGCCGTAGAGCAGCAGCCGGCCGCGGGGCGCCATGGCCTCGCCGAGCAGCGCCAGTTGCGGACCGCCCAGGGCATCCAGGGCCACATGCACACCGACGCCGTCGGTGATGCTGGCGATGCGGCTGACCAGATCCTCTTCCTCGGCGGCGATGACCCTCTCCGCGCCCAGTTCCCGCAGGTAGTCACGGTCGCCGGCGTCGTGGGTACTGGCGATGACCCGCGCACCCAGGGCCTTGGCCAGCTGGATAGAAGCCGGGCCGCAGCAGCGACTGGCATCGGTGATCAGCACCCATTCGCCCGGTTGCAGCCGGGCCTGGTGCATCAGCGCGGTATAGACGGTGAGCAGCGGGTTGTAGTGCACCGCGGCTTCCACCGGGGCGAGCACGTCCGGGTAGCGCACCAGGGAGGTGGCCGGATAGACCAGGTCGTCGCCATAGGCCGGATAGCGATTGATGTCGTGCCCCAGGAAGCTGGCCACGCGATCGCCCACCGCCAGGTCGGCCACGCCTTCGCCCAGGGCGGTGACCACCCCGGCCAGCTCGCAGCCGAGACCGGCCGGCGGCACGGCCTGCTCGGGGGCCAGATTCTGCCGCCAGAGCACGTCATACCAGCTCACGCCGATGGCTGCTACCCGTACCAGCACCTCGCCTGGACCCGCCACGGGCGTGGGCCGGTCGATGCAGGCGAGCACCTCCGGCGGGCCGAATTCGGTGAACTGGATCAGGCGGGACATGGCATTACCTCGCGTTGATGCCAACCCCGGGACGTTTGCCGAGGCGGACTGCTATGACTAGGACTCTAACCAGCCTTCCCTTAGGATTCTATGCATCCCCATCGATAATGGACATCGGGGGTATCGATCCACTCCCTGCCGGGGCCTGAATGAACCGTACCGATCTGCGTCGCGTCGACCTCAACCTGCTCATCGTGTTCGAGACCCTGATGCTCGAGCGCAGCGTCACCCGTGCCGCGGAAAAGCTGTTTCTCGGCCAGCCGGCGATCAGCGCGGCCCTGGCGCGGCTGCGCACCCTGTTCGACGATCCGCTGTTCGTCCGCACCGGGCGCAGCATGGAACCCACGCCGCGGGCCCAGGAAATCGCCGCCCTGCTGTCGCCGGCGTTGGACCAGATCTCCAGCGCGGTGAGTCGCACCCAGAGTTTCGAGCCGGCCAGCGCCGACCGGGTATTTCGCGTCGGCCTCTCCGACGACGTCGAATTCGCCCTGCTGCCGCCGCTGCTCAGGCGCATCCGCATCGAGGCGCCCGGCACCACCCTGGTGGTGCGCCGGATGAATTACCTGACCGCCGCCGGCATGCTGGCCTCCGGTGAGATCACCGTGGCGGTGGGCTATACCGAGGAATTGCCGGCCAATGCCAAGCGCCGGCCGGTGCGCCGCTTCGGCTTCAAGGTGCTGCGCGCCGACAGCAAGCCCGGGCGCCTGACCCTGGATGAATACTGCGCGCGGCCCCATGCCCTGGTGTCCTATGCCGGCGATCTCACCGGCTATATCGACGAATTGCTCGACAAGCTTGGCCGCCAGCGCCGGGTGGTGCTGGCGGTGCCCCAGTTCAACGGCCTGGGGTCACTGCTGGCGGAAACCGATCTGCTGGTGATGGTGCCGGACTACACCGCGCGCCTGCTGGCCAGCACCGGTGGCCTGAGGTACGAAGACCCGCCAGAAGAGCTGCGCGACGGCAGCCATGAATTGCCCATGGCCTGGAGCGGCGCCCAGGACCACGACCCAGGCGAGCGCTGGCTGAGGTCGCGCATCCAGATGTTCATTGGCGATCCGGACAGTCTTTAGCGCTCGCCAGTGTCGTGCCCCTGATCGCCGCGATGTGTCCGACGATCAGGGATAACGGCGCCCTCGGCACCGTCCGCACCCTTGGCGCCGGGAACGCCGCCAGACCCGGCGGCACCGCCCTGGCCACCGCTACCGCCCTTGCCCGGCAGTGCGCCACTACCGCCTGCGCCACCCGCGCCGCCGGCTCCGCCGTTGCCGGCCAGGAACAGGTATTCAGAATGAGAGGGCGCAGGCGTCGACAAGACCGGCTGGGCGGCCGTTGCCGCGCTGGCCAATAGCACGGCAACCAATACCAGGGCGTGGCGGGATAGCGACATGGTCATCCTCCTGCGGCGGATCTCGGCCGAAGCCTGGAGAGCGCCGCGGCGCGCATGGGCAAGGACAGGGTCTGAAGCCCTGCCACTCTAGTCTAGGACGAACGCCGAGCTGAAGCGCTCTAGATCGCAGCTTTACGACAGGTTCTATCACCGCCAGCGATACCTACAGCAAAACCATCATCGCCATCGATAAATAAGTTCGAGCCCTTCGATTCGTCGCTGCCCGCGCGCGGCGGCAGACTCGCCTCCCTGACCTCTTTCCACCTCGGGCGGACTCGAACATGGATCTCTTCGCGAAAACCCTCGGCCCCCTGGCCCTGACCTCTACGCTGTTCCTTGCCGCCTGCGGCGATTCCCATCCCCAGGCCAGCGCCGCGCCGCCCGCGCCCAAGGTGA
Organism: Pseudomonas sp. AS2.8; assembly: GCF_014190935.1. Taxonomy (NCBI): domain Bacteria; kingdom Pseudomonadati; phylum Pseudomonadota; class Gammaproteobacteria; order Pseudomonadales; family Pseudomonadaceae; genus Pseudomonas; species Pseudomonas sp. AS2.8. Next base: position 707,317 of record NZ_JACHVV010000003.1, on the reverse strand, counting down.
GCGCCGCCGAGGTACTGCGCCAGCCGGTAGTGGAATGGGACGAGGTGACCGGTCGCCTGGAAGCGCCCGAGTCCGTGGTGGTGCGTCCCCGCGTCTCCGGCTACGTCGACCGCGTGCTGTTCCACGAGGGCGCCCGGGTCAAGCGCGGCGACTTGCTGCTGCAGATCGATCCGCGTCCCTTCCAGGCCGAGGTCAAGCGCCTCGAAGCCGAGTTGCAACAGGCCCGTGCCAACGCCAGTCGCACGGCCGACGAAGCCGCCCGCGGCGAACGCCTGCGCAGCAGCAACGCCATTTCCGCGGAAATCGTCGAGGCCCGCCGCAGCGCTGCCCAGGAAGCCAAGGCAAGCGTCGCCGCCGCCCAGGCGCAACTGGACGCCGCGCGCCTAAATCTAGGCTTCACCGAGGTCCGCGCCGCCATCGACGGGCGCGTCGGCCGCGCCGAGGTGACCGCCGGCAACCTGGTCAACGCCGGAGACACCCGCCTCACCACCCTGGTCTCCACCGACAAGGTCTATGCCTATTTCGACGCCGACGAGCGCGTCTTCCTCAAGCAGCAGGCCCTCGCCCGCCAGGGTCAGCGCGGCGCGGCCAGCCCGGTCTATATGGCGCTGTCCAACGAGGACGACTTCTCCCATGAAGGCCACATGGACTTCATGGACAACCAGCTCGATCCGCGCACCGGCACCATTCATGGTCGCGCCGTGTTCGACAATGCCGACGGTCGCTTCACCCCGGGGCTCTACGCCCGGCTGCGGCTGGTGGGCAGCGGTACCTACGACGGCACCCTGATCCAGGACGCCGCCGTGGGCACCGACCTGGGCAAGAAATTCGTACTGGTGGTGGATGGCCAGAGCAAGGCGGCCTATCGCAATGTCGACCTGGGCCCACGCCTGGAAGGCCTGCGCATTGTGCGCCGCGGCCTGGAAGCCGGCGATCGCATCGTGGTCAACGGCCTGCAGCGGGTGCGCCCGGGCATGACCGTCGACGCCCAGTCGGTGCCCATGGCCGATGCCACCACCCTGGCTGCCCTCAAGCGCCAGCGCGACGCGGTATTGGCCAGCCTGCCGGCGCCCACCCAGCCGCTCAAGGTGGGTAGTCGCTAACCGACGCCGTACCCCGCATCCCAGATCCGATCGACAACGCGACCTTAAAGGTCGCTCCTGCCTCCACTTTGAGGCGGGAGCGACCTCGTGTGGCTGCGTTCTGTACGCCTCCTTGCCAGGACATTTCCGATGAACTTCTCCCAGTTCTTCATCCGCCGGCCGATCTTCGCCGCCGTGCTCTCGCTGATCATCCTGATCGGCGGGGCCATCTCTCTGTTCCAGCTGCCGATCAGCGAATACCCCGAGGTGGTCCCGCCCACCGTGGTGGTGCGTGCCACCTTCCCCGGCGCCAACCCCAAGGTGATCGGCGAGACCGTCGCCGCGCCCCTGGAGCAGGCCATGAACGGCGTGGAGCACATGCTCTACCTGTCGTCCCAGTCGACCGCCGACGGCAAGCTGACCCTGACCATCACCTTCGCCCTGGGCACCAACCTGGATACCGCCCAGGTGCAGGTGCAGAACCGCGTCACCCGCACCCTGCCCAAGCTGCCGGAAGAGGTGCAGCGCCTCGGCGTGACCGCCGACAAGGCCTCGCCGGACCTGGCGATGGTGGTGCACCTGACCTCGCCGGATCAGCGCTACGACATGCTCTATCTGTCCAACTACGCCCTGATCAACGTCAAGGACGAACTGGCGCGACTGGACGGCGTGGGCGATGTCCAGCTGTTCGGCATGGGCGACTATTCCCTGCGCGTCTGGCTCGATCCGGACAAGGTGGCCTCGCGCGGCCTGACCGCCAGCGACGTGGTCACCGCCATCCGCGAGCAGAATCGTCAGGTCGCCGCCGGTGCCCTCGGCGCACCGCCGGCCCCCGGCAGCACCAGCTTCCAGCTGGCCATCAACACCCAGGGTCGCCTGGTGGATGAGGAAGAATTCGCCAACATCATCGTGCGCGCCGGCAGCGACGGCCAGATCACCCGGCTGCGCGACATCGCCCGCATCGAACTGGGCTCCAACCAGTACGCCCTGAGATCCCTGCTGAACAACCAGCCGGCGGTGGCCATCCCGATCTTCCAGCGCCCCGGCAGCAATGCCATCGACCTGTCCAACCAGGTGCGCGCCAAGATGGCCGAGCTCAAGCAGAGCTTCCCCCAGGGCATGGATTACGAGATCGTCTACGACCCGACCATCTTCGTGCGCGGCTCCATCGAGGCCGTGGTGCACACCCTGTTCGAAGCCATCATCCTGGTGGTGCTGGTGGTGATCCTGTTCCTGCAGACCTGGCGCGCCTCCATCATTCCGCTGGCGGCGGTGCCGGTGTCGCTGATCGGCACCTTTGCGGTGATGCACGCCTTCGGCTTCTCGCTCAATGCGCTGTCGCTGTTCGGCCTGGTGCTGGCCATCGGCATCGTGGTGGACGACGCCATCGTGGTGGTGGAAAACGTCGAGCGGAACATCGGTCTCGGCCTCGATCCGGTGGCCGCCACCCGACGCGCCATGGGCGAGGTCACCGGTCCGATCATCGCCACCGCCCTGGTGCTCTGCGCGGTGTTCGTGCCGACCGCCTTCATCTCCGGTCTCACCGGGCAGTTCTATCGCCAGTTCGCCCTGACCATCGCCATCTCCACGGTGATCTCGGCCTTCAACTCCCTGACCCTGTCGCCGGCCCTGGCCGCGGTGCTGCTCAAGGGCCACAACGCGCCCAAGGACCGCTTCTCACGGCTGCTCGACCGGCTGTTCGGCGGCTGGCTGTTCGCCCCCTTCAACCGCTTCTTCGACAAGGCCAGCCACGGCTACGTCGGCGCCGTGCGCCGGGTGCTGCGCGGCGGCTCCATCGTGCTGGTGCTCTATGTGGTGCTGCTGGGCCTGACCGGCCTGGGTTTGGTGAAGACGCCGACCGGCTTCGTGCCGCCCCAGGACAAGCAGTACCTAGTGGCCTTCGCTCAGTTGCCCGACGCCGCCACCCTGGATCGCAGCGAAGAGGTCATCCGCCGCATGTCGGCCATCGCCCTCAAGCACCCGGGCGTGGAGAGCACCGTGGCCTTCCCCGGCCTGTCCATCAACGGCTTCACCAACAGCCCCAACAGCGGCATCGTCTTCGTGACCCTGAAGCCCTTCGAGGAGCGCCGTGATCCCTCGCTGTCGGCCGGCGCCATCGCCGCACAGCTGAACGGGGAGTTCGCCGCCATCCAGGAATCCATCATCGCCATCTTCCCGCCGCCACCGGTGCAGGGACTGGGCAGCATCGGCGGCTTCCGCCTGCAGGTGGAGGACCGTGGCAACCTGGGTTACGAAGAGCTCTACGCCCAGACCCAGAGCGTGCTGGCCAAGGCGCGGCAGTTGCCGCAACTGGCACCGGAGTCGCTGTTCACCAGCTACCAGGTCAACGTGCCGCAGATTGATGCCCACATCGATCGCGAGAAGGCCAAGACCCACGGGGTGCCCATCGACGCCATCTTCGACACCCTGCAGGCCTACCTGGGCTCGGTCTACGCCAACGACTTCAACCGCTTCGGCCGTACCTTCCAGGTCAACGTCCAGGCCGACCAGCGCTTCCGCCTGGAGCCCGAGCAGATCGGCCAGCTCAAGGTGCGCAACGATCGCGGCGAGATGGTGCCCCTGTCCACTTTCGTCAAGATCAGCGACACCGCCGGCCCCGACCGGGTGATGCACTACAACGGCTTCCTCACCGCCGAGATCAACGGCGCGCCGGCCCCGGGCTACAGCTCCGGCCAGGCCCAGGCGGCCATCGAGGGGCTGCTCAAGCAGGAGCTGCCCAACGGCATGACCTTCGAATGGACCGAGCTGACCTACCAGCAGATCCTCTCCGGCAATACCGCCCTGCTGGTGTTCCCGCTCTGCGTGCTGCTGGCCTTCCTGGTGCTGGCCGCCCAGTACGAGAGCTGGAGCCTGCCGCTGGCGGTGATCCTGATCGTGCCCATGACCCTGCTCTCGGCCATCACCGGGGTGATCCTGGCCGGCAGCGACAACAACATCTTCACCCAGATCGGTCTGATCGTGCTGGTGGGCCTGGCGTGCAAGAACGCCATCCTCATCGTCGAGTTCGCCAAGGACCAGCAGGCCACCGGCAAGGACCGCGTCGCCGCGGTGCTGGAGGCCTGCCGTCTGCGCCTGAGGCCCATCCTGATGACGAGCTTCGCCTTCATCATGGGCGTGGTGCCCCTGGTGACCTCGACCGGTGCCGGCGCCGAGATGCGCCACGCCATGGGCGTCGCGGTGTTTTCCGGGATGCTCGGGGTGACCTTCTTCGGCCTGCTGCTCACGCCGCTGTTCTTTGTGCTGGTACGCGCCTTCGTGGAGCGTCGCCAGGCCCGCTCCGCCGTTGCCCAGGAGGCCCAGGCATGAAGGCTTTCGCTCCCCTGCTGCTGGCGCTGGCGGTCTCCGCCTGCGCCGTCGGTCCGCACTACCAGGCGCCGAAACAGGCACCCGCCCAGCTCAAGGCCAGCCAGCAGCCCGCGGTCTACGACCAGGGCCGCTTCGAGACGCTCTGGTGGCGCCAGTTCGAGGATCCGACCCTCAACGCCCTGGTCGCCAGCAGCCTTGATGGCAACCGCGAATTGCGCGCCGCCTTCGCCCGCCTGCGCGCCGCCCGCGCGCTGCGCGACGACGACGCCAACGACCTCTATCCCACGGTTACCAGCCGCGCCAGCAGCCAGCTCGGCAAGGCCCAGCAGCCTGGCTTCACCGAACAGCGGGTCAACAGCGACCGCTATGACCTAGGTCTGGACATGGCCTGGGAGCTGGACCTGTTCGGTCGCGTGCGCCATACCCTGGAAGCCAGCGATGCCCGCGCCGAAGCCGCGGCCTCCGACCTCGCCGGCCTGCAGGTCAGCCTGATCGCCGAACTGGTGGACGCCTATGGCGACCTGCGCGGCGCCCAGCTGCGCGAACGCATTGCCCGCGACAACCTCGGCAACCAGCGCGAAGCGCGCCGCCTGACCGTGACCCTGAGGGACGAAGGAATGGGCAGCGACCTGGACGTGCAGCGCAGCGAAGCGCGACTGGCTGCCACCGAAGCCAGCCTGCCGGAATTCCAGGCCCAGGCCACCCGCGCGCGCAATCGCATCGCCACCCTGCTCGGCCAGCGCCCGGATGCCCTCAGCGTGGATCTCGCACCCAAGGCCCTGCCGGCCATCGCCAAGCGTCTGCCCATCGGCGATCCCGGCGAATTGCTACGGCGCCGTCCGGACGTGGCCGCCGCCGAGCGCCGGCTGGCCGCCGCCACCGCCGACGTGGGGGTGGCCACCGCCGATCTGTTTCCGCGGGTCAGTCTCTCGGGCTTTCTCGGCTTCACCGCCGGACGCGGCTCGCAGATCGGCAGCAGTGCCGCCCGTGCCTGGGGCCTTGGCCCGAGCATCAGCTGGGCGGCCTTCGACCTGGGCAGCGTCCGCGCCCGCTTGCGCGGCGCCCGCGCCGGCTCCGAGGAGGCCCTGGCCAACTACGAGCAGCAGGTGCTGACCGCCCTGGAAGAGAGTGCCAATGCCTTCAGCGACTATGGCCGTCGCCAGGAGCGCCTGCAGGCGCTGATCCGCCAGTCGGTGGCCAGCCGCGCCGCCGCCGAGCAGGCCGAGATCCGCTACCGCGAAGGCGGCACCGACTTCCTGGTGCTGCTCGACGCCCAGCGCGAACGCCTGGCCGCCGAGGACCAGCAGGCCCAGGGCGAGATCGAGCTCTATCGCGGCATCGTCGCCCTCTACAAGGCCCTGGGTGGCGGCTGGGACGTGCAACCCGCGCGTCTCGCCCAGGGCAACGCTTCCCCCGCGTCGGCGCTCTGACGCCGGCGCTTACCCCCGACACGCGTGTTCTCTTGCTCCTTTGGCGTGTCGGGTTTTTTCTTCCCGCTGGCGGGTGCCGTGCCCAGGGCACGGCACCCGCTGCCTCCCTTCCCCGCCGGCCTGAGCAAAAGCCCGTACCAGAGGTCTCAGAGAGGCTTGGAACGCCGCTGCCCGGCGTCCGTATCCCGAACTGGACGCGCCGCGGCTGTTTCCTAATATTTTGTAAGGGAGACAGGCCTAGGAATCTGTGGTCTCTCTCTTATTATCACCGTAGGTTATTAAACCGCCGGTTCTTGTACGAAACTCAGAGATTGATCCACGCGCGCCCTGCCGTCCTGGCAGGTCCCTCGGCGCGGGGATCGAATGCCACTCGAGGCCTCTAGGGAGCCCCATCTACCAACCGCCGTGAGGCGGCTCAGCTAAAGGATGCAGGCATGGTATTGGCGCTGATCATCGCGTTGCCCTTCCTGGGAACACTGCTGTCGCTGGCGACCGATCGCTTCGGCCGGCGCGCCTGCGCCCTGGGCACCGCCGTGGCCCCCGCCCTGGCCCTGGCCCTGCTGGCCACGCAACTGCCCACGGTCCTGGACGGCGCCGTGCTGCTGCACCGGGTCGACTGGCTGCCGGCGCTGGGGCTGAATCTCAGCCTGCGCCTGGACGGCCTGGGGCTGATGTTCGCGCTGATGATCCTGGTCATCGGCCTGCTGGTGATCCTCTATGCCACCTATTACCTGAGCAAGGATGAAAAGGTCGGGCGCTTCTTCGCCTACCTGCTGCTGTTCATGGGTGCCATGCTGGGCGTGGTGCTGGCGGAAAACCTGCTGCTGCTGATGGTGTTCTGGGAGCTGACCAGCCTGTCGTCCTTCCTGCTGATCGGCTTCTGGAGCCACAGCAAGGAAGCCCGCCAGGGCGCGCGCATGGCCCTGACCGTCACCGGCGGCGGCGGCCTGGCCCTGCTCGCCGGCATCCTCCTGCTCGGCCATATCGTCGGCAGTTTCGAGCTGACCGACGTCCTCGCCGCCGGTCCGCTGATCACCGGCCACGCCCTCTACCCGCTGGCACTGATCCTGGTGCTGCTCGGCGTCTTCACCAAGTCCGCGCAATTCCCCTTCCACTTCTGGCTGCCCCAGGCCATGGCCGCGCCGACGCCGGTGTCGGCCTATCTGCACTCGGCGACCATGGTCAAGGCCGGGGTCTTCCTACTGGCGCGGCTCTATCCGGCCCTGGCCGATTCCGAGTGGTGGTTCTACATCGTCACCCTCACCGGCCTCACCACCCTGGTGGTGGGCGCCATCCTGGCCTTGTTCCAGCACGACCTCAAAGGCCTGCTGGCCTACTCCACCATCAGCCACCTGGGACTGATCACCCTGCTGTTCGGCCTCGATACCCAGCTGTCCACCGTGGCGGCGGTGTTCCACATCCTCAACCACGCCACCTTCAAGGCCTCGCTGTTCATGGCCGCCGGCATCATCGACCACGAGACCGGCAGCCGCGACATGCGCCGCCTGGCCGGACTCTGGCGCTACATGCCGCACACCGCGGTGCTGGCCATGGTCGCCGCCGCCGCCATGGGCGGGGTGCCGCTGCTCAACGGCTTCCTGAGCAAAGAGATGTTCTTCAACGAGACCCTCAACCACGGCCTGTTCGGCAGCTTCAGCTGGATCGTGCCGGCGGTGGCGGTGCTCTACGGGGTCTTCTCGGTGGCCTATTCGCTGCGCTTCATTCACGACGTCTTCTTCAACGGCGAACCGCGCGACCTGCCCCACTATCCGCCGCACGAACCGCCGCGCTACATGAAGATCCCGGTGGAGATATTGGTGCTGCTCTGCCTGCTGGTGGGCGTGGTGCCGGGCTACACCGTGGCGCCGCTGCTGGCCGCCGGGGCCAGCGCCGCCCTCGGTGGCAGCCTGCCCGACTACAGCCTGGCCATCTGGCACGGCTTCAACACCGCCCTGGTGATGAGCATCCTGGCCATGGTCGGCGGCGTGTTGGTCTATGCCTTCCGCCAGCCGCTGTTCCGCTGGCAGGAAGGCCTGCCCGACGTCGATGCCCGGCTGGTCTTCGAGCAGGGCCTGAATCGCCTGATCGGCTTTGCCCAGCGACTCACCGGGCGCCTGGAAAGCGGCTCGCTGCAGGGCTATATCGCCCTGATGCTGACAGCCACCCTGGTGCTGCTGGTGGCGGCGCTGTCCGGCCTGGACAGCCTCCACGGCCCGGTCGCCCTGTCACCCTTCGATCCGCTCACCGCCCTGGGCCTGGGCATCCTGATGCTGACCGCGGTGCTGACGGTGTTCTTCCACCGCAATCGCCTCAAGGCGCTGATGACCCTGAGCACCGTGGGTCTGATCGTCTCCCTGCTGTTCGCCCGCTATTCGGCGCCGGACCTGGCGCTGACCCAGCTGTCGGTGGAGGTGGTGACGATTATCCTGCTGGTCCTGGCGCTGTTCTTCATGCCCGATCGCACCCCCATCGAATCCAGCAGCCTGCGCGGCCTGCGCGACGTCCTGCTGGCTGGTGGCCTGGGGCTGCTGGTGGCGCTGCTGGCCTATGCCGTACTCACCCGGCCCTATACCGGCATCGGCGACTTCTTCCTGGCCAACTCGGTGTCCGGTGGCGGTGGCTACAACGTGGTCAACGTCATCCTGGTGGACTTCCGCGGCTTCGATACCCTCGGCGAGATCACCGTGCTGGCCATCGCCGCGGCGGGCGTCTACGGCCTGCTCAAGCACCTGCACCTGCCGCATCCGCTGGTCGATCCCAAGGGCACGCCCTGGTCGCGCGACAGCCATCCGATGATCCTCAACAACGTGGCCCGGGTGCTGCTGCCGCTGGCGCTGCTGGTGTCGGCCTTCATCTTCGTGCGCGGCCACAACCTGCCCGGTGGCGGCTTCATCGCCGGGCTGATCACTGCCATCGCCCTGATCCTGCAGTACGTGGCTCATGGCGTGACCTGGACCCAGCGGCGCCTGCCGATCAGCTACCACGCCCTCTGCGGCCTCGGGGTACTGATCGCCGCCCTTACCGGGCTGGGCTCGCTGGCGTTCGACCGGCCCTTCCTGACCACCGCCTTCGACTACTTCGCCATTCCCCTGGTTGGCAAGACCGAACTGGCCACCGCGCTGATCTTTGATCTCGGGGTCTACCTCGCCGTCGTCGGCGCCACCCTCCTGATCCTCTCCAACCTGGGCCACGTCAGCCGGGACGAGAAGGACACGGACGGCTCCAGCCAGGAGGTGCTCTAGCATGGAAATCCTGTTCTGCACGGCCCTCGGGGTGCTCACCGCAAGCGGCGTCTACCTGCTGCTGCGGGCCCGCCTCTATCCGGTGGTGCTCGGCCTCACCCTGCTCTCCTACGCGGTCAATCTCTTCCTGTTCGCCATGGGCCGCCTGCGCACCGGCGTGCCGGCGGTGATCGGCCAGGCCGCCGAGCAGGCCGATCCGGTGCCCCAGGCGCTGGTGCTCACCGCCATCGTCATCGGCTTCGCCATGACCGCCTTCGTGGTCGCCCTGTCGCTGCGTGCCCTGGGCGAATTGCGCACCGACCACGTGGATGGCGAGGAGCCGCGCCGATGAAGCACCTGATCATCCTGCCGATCCTCGTGCCGCTGTTCATGGGCGCCCTCCTGCTCATGCGCCCGCGGCTGTCCGCCCGCACCGCGCGCAGGCTGTCGCTGCTCGCCACCGCGGCCCTGCTGCCACTGGCGCTGCTGCTCCTGCAGCGGGCCAGCGGTGGCCAGCTGGAGGTCTATGCGCTCGGCGACTGGCCGGCGCCCTTTGGCATCGTCCTGCTGCTGGATCGCCTGGCGGCGCTGATGCTGGCTACCGTGGCGGTACTGGCCGCTGGCGCGGCGCTCTACGCCTGCCGCGGCGACGACCAGCGCGGCCCGGATTTCCACGCGCTGTTCCAGTTCCAGTTGCTGGGCATCAACGGCGCCTTCCTCACCGGCGACCTGTTCAACCTCTTCGTCTTCTTCGAGATCCTGCTGATCGCCTCCTATGCCCTGCTGGTGCATGGCGCCGGCCCCGCGCGGGTGCGCGCCGGCCTGCACTACGTGGTGCTCAACCTGGTGGGCTCGGCGCTGTTCCTGATCGGCATCGGCCTGCTCTACGGCCTGCTCGGCACCCTGAACATGGCCGACCTGGGCCTGAGAGTCGCCAATGCCGATCCCGAGCAGGCGCCGCTGCTGGCGGCGGCGGGCTTCCTGCTGCTGGTGGTGTTCGGCCTCAAGGGCGCGCTGCTGCCGCTGTATTTCTGGCTGCCCAGCGCCTATTCGGCGGCCAGTGCGCCGGTCGCCGCCCTGTTCGCCATCATGACCAAGGTCGGGCTCTACGCCATCGTCCGCGTCTTCCTGCTGGTGTTCGGCGCCGCCGCCGGCCCCCTCACCCACTACGTGCTGCCCTGGCTCTGGCCACTGGCGGCGGTCACCCTAGCCGCCGGGGTGTTCGGCGCCCTGGCCGCCCATCACCTCAAGGCCCTGCTCGGCTACCTGGTGGTCATCTCGGTGGGAATGCTGCTGACCGGCGTGGCCCTGGGCAGCGTCGCCGGGCTCGCCGCCAGCCTCTTCTACCTAGTGCACAGCACCTGGATCGCCGGCGCCCTGTTCCTGCTGGCGGATCTCATCGCCCAGCAGCGTGGCCCCCAGGGCGACATCCTCAATAGCGGTCCACCGCTGGCGCATCCACGGCTGCTCGGCGGACTGTTCTTCCTCGGTGCGGTATCCGTCGCCGGCCTGCCGCCCTTCCCCGGCTTTCTCGGCAAGGTGATGCTGCTGCAGGCCACCGGCACCGCCTGGCCGGCGCTGATCATCTGGCCGGTGGTGCTGCTCGGCGGGCTGGGCATGATCATCGCCCTGTCCCGCGCCGGGACCACGCTGTTCTGGCGCGGCAAGGGCGCGGCCCTGAACATTCGCCTCGATCCCGTCCAGCTCGCTGCCATCCTCGGCCTGCTGCTGGGCAGCCCGCTGCTGATGGCGCTGGCGGCGCCGCTGCATGGCTATGCCCTGGAGACCGCCCGGCAACTGCTGGACGTCGCACCCTACTTCGACATCGTCCGGGGGGTTGGCCCATGAAGCGCTGGCGCCTGTTGCCACACCCGCTGCTCACCGTCCTGCTGACCCTGACCTGGCTGCTGCTCAACAACAGCCTGAGCCTCGGCCAGCTGCTGCTGGGCCTGCTGCTCGGCTGGGGCATCCCGCTGCTCTGCCAGGACTTCCTGCTGCACGCCCCCCGCTTGCGCCGCCCTCTGCTCCTGCTGCGCTACATGTTGATGGTGCTGTACGACATCATCGTCGCCAACCTGCACGTCGCGCGGCTGGTGCTGGGCCGGACCGAGGCGCTCATGCCCGCGTTCATCGAGGTCCCTATCGATATCGAGGACGAATTCCTGCTCACCCTGCTCGCCTGCGTGGTGTCCCTCACCCCCGGCACCGTCTCGTCCGGCCTCAGCGGCGATCGCAAGACCCTCCTGCTGCACGGTCTTGATGTCGCCGACAAGGACGAGGTGATCCGCCAGGTCAAGACGCGCTATGAAGCCCCGCTCAAGGAGATCTTCGAATGCTCACCTACGTGACCCTGCTGTGCCTGGGGATGATGGGCGTGGCCGCCGTGCTCAACGTCTATCGCCTGGTGAAGGGACCGGACATTCCGGATCGGGTGCTGGCGCTGGATACGCTCTACATCAACGTCCTGGCGATCATCATCCTGTTCGGCATCTGGCTGGCCACCGACGTCTTCTTCGAAGCCTCGCTGCTCATCGCCGTGACCGGCTTCGTCGGCACCGTAGCGCTGGGCAAGCACATGCTGCACGGCGAAATCATCGATTAACGGAGCGCTGCCCCATGCCCTTCTGGCTCGAACTGCTCATCTGCGCCCTGCTGCTCATCGGCAGCAGCTTCGCCCTCATCGGCGCCATCGGCCTGTACCGGCTGCCGGACTTCTTCATGCGTCTGCACGGACCGACCAAGGCCACCACCCTGGGCGTGGGCAGCACCATCGTCGCCTCGATGCTGTTCTTCAGCGTCCAGGGCGAGGGCCTCAGCCTGCACGAATTGCTGATCGCCCTGTTCATCTTCATCACCGCGCCGGTCAGCGCCCATATGCTGGCACGCGCCGCCATCCAGCAGAGGGTCAGGCAGGTGGAACGCACCGACGGCCAGCCCTGGCGCTAGGGTTGGCTGCGTAGCGCTCGCCGCGCCGGAGCGGGCGAGCCGCACGCGGTCCTAGCGACCGCCGCTGACCTTGCTGAAGTCCTGGCGGCCGAAGGGATTGGGCTGGTAGCCCTCGACGCCATTTTTGGCCAGCACCGTCACCGTCGGGTGCGCCAGCGGCAGCCACAGCGCCTGGTCGTGGATGATGCGCTGCGCCTGGTGATACACCGTGGCCCGCGCCATCTGGTCGGACAGGGTCTTGCCCTTGCTGATGGCGCCATCCAGGGTCTTGTCGCAATAGCGGGCGAAGTTCAGGCCCGACTGCACCGAGGCGCAGGAGAATTGCGGCGTCAGGTAGTTGTCCGGATCACCGTTGTCGCCGGCCCAGCCCATGAACAGCAGGTCGTGCTCGCCGGTCTTGGCGCGGCGGATCAGCTCGCCCCACTCGATCACCTGGATCTGCGCATCGACACCGATCTTCTTCAGGTCGGCCTGCAGCATCTGCGCGCCCAGTTGCGGATTGGGATTGAGCAGGCTGCCGCTGGGACGCGTCCAGATGGTGGTCTTGAAGCCGTCCTTGAGGCCCGCCTGGGCCAGCAGCGTCCTGGCCTTGGCCGGGTCGTAGGGATAGGCCGGCACGTCCTTGGCATAGCCCCAAGTGGTGGGCGGATAGACGTTATCGGCGGCCACCGCGGTGTCCTGGAACACCGCCTTCAGATAGCTCTGCTTGTCGAACGCCAGGTTGATGGCCTGGCGCACCTTGATGTTGTCCAGCGGCGGATGGCTGGTGTTGATGCCGACGAAGGCGGTCATGAAGGCCGGGGTCTGCAGCACCTGCAGGCTCTTGTCCTCATGGGCGCTCTGCAGATCCTGGGGCTTGGGCGACAGGGCGATCTGGCACTCGCCGCGCTTGAGTCGCTGCAGGCGCACCGCCGAATCCGGGGTAATCGCATAGATCAGCCCGTCCAGCTTGGGCTTGCCGGCGAAGTAGTCAGGATTGGCGGCGTAGCGCACCACGGCATCCTTCTGGTAGCGCTTGAAGACGAAGGGGCCGGTGCCTATGGGTTCGTCGTTGAGCTGGGCGGTCTTGCCGGCCTTGAGCAACTGCTCGGCGTACTCGGCGGAGTAGATGGAGGCGAAGCCCATGCTCAGCGTCGGCAGGAAGGTGGCGTCCGGGCTGTTGAGTACGATGCGCACGCCGAGGTCGCTGGTTTTCTCCACGCTCTTGATCAGCTTGGGCCACTGCATCGACTGGGCGTGGGGATAGCCGCTCTTGGCCACCGCGTGCCAGGGGTGATCCTTGTCCAGCATGCGCTGGAAGCTGAACACCACGTCGTCGGCGGTCAGGGTACGGCTGGGGGTGAAGTAGTCGGTCTGGTGAAACTTCACGTCCGGGCGCAGGGCGAAGTCATAGGTCAGGCCGTCGTTCGACACCGTCCAGCTCTGCGCCAGGCTCGGCACCAGCTTGGCTTCGCTGGCGTCGTATTCCACCAGGCGATTCATCAGCACGTCGGCCGAGGCATTGGTGGTGGTCAGAGAGTTGTACTGCACCACGTCGAATCCATCCGGACTGGCTTCGGTGCAGACGCTGAGCGTGGCGGCCTGCGCCAGCAGGGGCGCGAAGAGCAGAGGCAAGGCGGCGAAACGCATAGAACGATTCCTTGTGGATCCGAAGTGGGCCGACGGGGCGCTGCGGGCGGTCGTCTGACGGACGTGGATTGAAAATGGCAGTCGCTCTAAACTAGACCACCCGTCCGTCCGTCACAATGCTTCCGACCGACGAACGGTTGGCATTCCGGCCGGGCTCGCACAGCGCCCGGTGCGCGGGCATTTCATCCGTCGCCCTACCTTGTTATGCCAGAGTACTTCTGGTATAAAACAGCGCTCTTTTTTCGGGGTATGGCCGCTTCAGGTCCCCGGCATTTGCCGGCTCTCCCCGTCAAAACAGGAATCAATACAGTTACAAGCGGCCAACCCATGCCGGGTTTGGCATGAGGTTTATGAGGGCTGAGCCATGTCGAGAGTTTGCCAAGTAACCGGTAAGGGTCCGATTACTGGGAACAACGTTTCCCACGCTAACAACAAAACCCGTCGTCGTTTCCTGCCGAATCTGCAGCACCACCGTTTCTGGGTAGAATCCGAGAAGCGCTTCGTGCGTCTGCGCGTTTCTGCCAAGGGCATGCGTATCATCGACAAGCGCGGTATCGAAACCGTACTGTCCGAGCTGCGTAGCCGCGGCGAAAAATTCTAAGGGGATTCGTCATGCGTGAATTGATCCGTTTGATTTCCAGTGCCGGCACCGGCCACTTCTACACCACTGACAAGAACAAGCGCACCAAGCCCGAAAAGATCGAAATCAAGAAATTCGATCCGGTCGTGCGCAAGCATGTCATGTACAAGGAAGGCAAGATCAAGTAATTGATCGCCCCTTGAACAAGAAACCCGCCTCGGCGGGTTTTTTGTTGTCTTGCGTCCGGCCCGGCGGCGGCTGCCGCCAAGGCCTGGTCAGCGGTTCACTTGAACTGACCGGTCAACTCGCGCAGGGCGGCTTCGGCGCCGAGGATCTTCTGCATGCATTCCCGCGCCTTGGTCGGATCGATGCTTAGGCGCGCATAGAGCTCGTCGGGAATCGGCTGGGCCGGGCCGTTGCCGATGCCCTCGGCGCGCAGCAGCTGCACGGCGAGAAAGATCAGGTTGGGATAGACCGCCTGTTCGCCCTGGTAGCCCGGATCGCCCTGGAAGCGCAGCGCCGTCACCACCTCTTCGGGCATCTCCCAGCAGCGCATCAGGGCCGCGCCGATCTGCTCGCGGGTGATGCCCAGCAGGTGGTGCTCGATCACCTGGTGATCGAGCTGGCGGTTGGCCTCCAGATGGCGGCAAATCAGCGAGAAGTGCGGCGGAAAGACGTGGGCCAGCACCAGATAGCCGAAGTTGTGCAGCAGACCGCCGAGATAGGCCAGGCCCATCTCCGGTCGCTCCGCGCGCGGCATGGAGCGCGCCAGGCCTTCGATCAGGGCGGCGGTGTAGATGGCCTGCTTCCAGTAGGGCGTCTCCTGCTGGGCCTGGTCGCTGGGCAGGCTCAGGGTCTTGCCCAAGGCCAGGCCGAGGGCCAGGTTGATCACCAGGTCGAAGCCCAGCACCCGCACGATGGCGTCTTCCACCGAGCGGATCTTGCCGGGCGCGGCATAGTAGGGCGAGGCCGCCCAGCTGATCACCTGGGCCGCCAGGGCCGGATCGGTCTCCACCACGTTGGCCAGGTCGTCCACCGTGGCGTCGGGGTCGACCCGCAGCTTGATGACCTTTTCCGCGGTCTTGGAGAGGGGCGGAATCTCCAGGGTTTCTTCCAGGCGCTGGCGGATGCGCCGCGCGGTGAAGGCGGTGGCGGCATGAAGGATTTCCGCCTCGTCGCGCTCCGGTTGCCGCAGATTGGGCTGGATACCAGCCGCCGGGATGCCGAAGCTGCCTGCGGTAGCCTGATTCAGCAGGCGCCTATAGTCAGACGTTTCGACTTCCAGCAGCAGCGAGCGCTCACCGGATTCCAGCAGCAGCCGGGGCGCCTCCAACAGGCGCTCGTCATACAGACAGGGGGAATTGGTCAGCGACGGCAACCCCGGCAGGACATCCAGTTCGTAGCGCTCGAGGGTACGCATCAGCCGCTCCGGCGCCACCACCGTCAGCTGTCGCCCGGTGAACTCCACCAGCCGGCGCAGATCCAGCAGATGATCCTCGGGCAGCAGCACCAGCAGCATGCCGACGCTGTCGCTCAGGAGCACCGTATGCACCCGATTCGCCTGCGGCTGGCGCGTCGTCGCCGGGGTCGGCCGATAGGCCAGGTTCAACTGGGCGAGCAACTGCTGGATCGAAGGGGGAACCTCAGGGAGGGGCGAAGCGAGCGCTACATCGGTCATGGCATTTTCTTCCTCACGTACGCCCTGGAGTATAACCATTCAGCTCTGTAGGTAGCGTCGTCTGTATAAGCTTTGTCAAACCTGGCCGTATTGCTGGCCATGGCGCAACCAGCGCTCTAGCAGCGGACCGGCATGACTAGGCCAGCGTGCCAGCAACTCCTGGGCGGCATCGCGCACCGCCGGCAGCCAGTGGGCGTCGCGCATCAGGTCGGCCACCTTGAATTGCAGCAGACCGGTCTGGCGGGTCCCCAGCATCTCGCCCGGGCCACGCAATTCCAGGTCCTTCTCGGCGATGATGAAGCCATCGTTGGTCTCGCGCATGATCGCCAGCCGCTCGCGACCGATCTGCGACAGTGGCGGATGGAACAGCAGCACGCAATAGCTGACGGCGCTGCCCCGCCCTACCCGGCCACGCAACTGGTGCAACTGGGCCAGACCCAGGCGCTCGGGATTCTCGATGATCATCAGACTGGCGTTGGGCACGTCCACCCCTACCTCGATCACCGTGGTGGCCACCAGCAATTGCAGATTGCCGGCCTTGAATTCGGCCATCACCGCGGCCTTTTCCGCCGGCTTCATGCGCCCGTGGATCAGCCCAATGTGCAATTCGGCCAGGGCCAACTGCAATTCCTCGTAGGTGGTCTCGGCCGCCTGACAGGTGAGCTCCTCGGATTCCTCGATCAGGGTGCAGACCCAGTAGGCCTGGCGCCCTTCGTGACAGGCGGCGCGCACCCGCTCCACCACTTCCTCGCGGCGGCTGTCGGTGACGCTCACGGTATTGACCGGTGTCCGCCCCGGCGGCAGTTCGTCGAGCACCGAGGTGTCCAGGTCGGCATAGGCGCTCATGGCCAGGGTGCGCGGGATGGGGGTGGCGGTCATGATCAGCTGGTGCGGCGCCAGGCGGCCGTCGACGCCCTTCTGGCGCAGCGCCAGGCGCTGCTGTACGCCGAAACGGTGCTGTTCGTCGATCACCACCAGTGCCAGGCGGGCGAAGCGCACCTCGTCTTGGAACAGCGCATGGGTGCCCACCACCATGGGCGCCCCGGCGGCGATGCGCTCCAGGGAGCTGGCGCGGGCCTTGCCCTTGAGCTTGCCGGCCAGCCAGGCCACCTCGATGTCGAGGGCGGCGAACCAGCGCTGGAAGTTGAGGAAATGCTGCTCGGCGAGGATCTCGGTGGGCGCCATCAGCGCCACCTGATAGCCGGCCTCGATAGCCTGCAGCGCGGCCAGGGCGGCGACCACCGTCTTGCCCGCGCCCACGTCGCCCTGCACCAACCGCAGCATGGGCTCGGACTGGGCCAGGTCATGGGCAATCTCGCGACCCACGCGCTGCTGGGCGCCGGTGGGGGTGAAGCCGAGGTTGTCCAGGTACAGCTGCGGCAGCCGGCGGGCCGCCGGCAGGGGCACCGCACGTTGGGCGCGCAGGGTCTCGCGCAGGCGCTGCAGGGACAGCTGGTGGGTCAGCAATTCTTCGAAGACCAGCCGCTCCTGGGCCCAGTGCCGGCCCTCGGCCAGCTCTTCCAGGTCCGCATCCGGCGGAGGTCGGTGCAGATAGCGCAGGGCATCGGCCAACGGCCCCAGGCGATAGTGCTCGGCCATCTCCGGCGGCAGCCAGTCCGGCAGGGATTCGGGCCCCAGCCGCTCTAGGGTCTGGGCGCTAAGCTGGCGCAGGCGCAGCTGGGTGAGGCCTTCGGTGGTCGGGTAGATGGGCGTCAGCGTCTGCTCGACCGGCGCCGGGGCATTCTCGTCCTGGGCGCGGTATTCGGGGTGGTAGATCTCCAGGCCCGAGGCGCCCGGGCGCACCTCGCCATAGCAGCGCAGCAGGGTGCCGCGCTTGAGGCCGTCCTTTTGCGCCTGGCTGAAGTGGAAGAATCTCAACGACAGGGTGCCGCTGCCGTCCTGCAAGCGCACCAGCAGGCTGCGGCGGCGCCCCATGAGCACCTCGGCGGAGGCGACCATGCCCTCCACCACCGCGTCCTGACCGGGCCGCAGGGCGCCGATGGGCACGATGCGGGTGCGGTCCTGGTAGCGCAGCGGCAGGTGGAAGAGCACGTCCTGCAGGGTTTCCAGGCCGACCCGCGCGAGTTTCTCCTGCAGGGCGGCGCCGACCCCCTTGAGGGCGGTGACCGGCGTCGCGGCCAGTTCACTCATGCCGGCTGCACGACGCCCTTGGCTTCAGGCCGCGCCACCGAGCACAGGCGGACCGAGTCGGCCAGCACCTCGATGGCCTTGGGCCGCGGAAAGCTGGCGCGCCAGGCGATGGCCACGGTGCGATAGGGCACCGGCCGCTCGAAGGGGCGCACCTCGATGATGCCCGGGGCATAGTGGTGACTCTCAACGGCCGAGAACGGCAGCACCGAGACGCCCAGACCCGAGGCCACCATGTGGCGAATGGTTTCCAGCGAAGAGGATTCCACCGTGGAATTCTTGTTTTCCTCGTGCTTGCGCACGGTCGGGCAGGCTTCCAGGACCTGGTCGCGGAAGCAGTGGCCTTCGCCCAGCAGCAGCAGGCTCTTGTCGCTGAGCTGGTTTTGCGGGATGGCCTTGAGCTTGGTCCAGGGATGCCGCGCCGGCATCATCACGTAGAAGGGCTCGTCGTACAGCGGCAGGGTCAGGACGTCCGGCTCGTTGAACGGCAGGGCGAGAATGACGGCATCCAGCTCACCGGTGCGCAGCTTGTCGCGCAGCAGGTGGGTGAAGTTCTCCTCGATGTACAGCGGCATCTCCGGCGCCACCCGATTGAGCTGCGGGATGAGGTGCGGAAAGAGATAGGGCCCGATGGTATAGATGGCGCCGATCTTCAGCGGCGCGGTGAGCTGGTTCTTGCCGGCCTGGGCCAGTTCGCGGATGCCCTGGGCCTGCTCCAGCACCTTTTGCGCCTGGGCGACGATGCCCTCGCCGGTGGGCGTGAGGCGCACGGCACTCTTGCTGCGCTCGAAGATCAGAATGCCCAGCTCGTCCTCGAGCTTCTTGACGCCCACCGACAGCGTCGGCTGGCTGACGTGGCAACGCTCGGCAGCTCGGCCAAAGTGCTGTTCCTGGGCGAGCGTGACGATATAGCGCAGTTCAGTCAGGGTCATAGTCAAATTCCATGGGGTGCCGGCCAATCTTAGCGGCTGTCTCTATCAACGGCCAAGCGCGACGGGCAGCTGCCTGCTCTCCCGGATTGGACCACGAGCAGGCGCAGGCTACCCTAGCCGTCTGTCCCGGCCTTTGCAGAAGGAAACACCGATGAGCACCATCCTGATCGCCGGTTGCGGCGATGTCGGCAGCCGTCTCGGCCTGCAACTGGTCGCCCAGGGCCACCGCGTCTTCGGCCTTAGACGCACTGTCGCTGCCCTCCCCGCCGAATTACTGCCGGTCGCCGGCGATCTCGCCGACCCTACGCCGCCGGCCGCCTGGCCGCGCGAACCCCTCGACCAGGTGATCTATGCCACCGCCGCGACCCACCATGACGAAGCCGGCTATCGCGCCGCCTATGTCGAGGGCCTGCGCCACCTGCTCGGCTGGCTGGCCGCCTGCGGCCAGCGTCCGCAGCGCCTGCTGTTCGTCTCCAGCAGCGGTGTCTATGCCCAGGCCGACGGCGCCTGGGTCGACGAAACCGCCCCTGCCGAACCCGAGCGCTTTTCCGGGCGCATCCTGCGCGAGGCCGAGGATCTAGCGCTGGGCAGTGGCCTGCCCGCCAGCGTGGTCCGCCTGACCGGCATCTACGGCCCGGGCCGCGAGGCGCTGCTGCGCCAGGTGCGCGAGGGCTCCCGGGTGACCCGCGAGCCGCCGCTGTATGGCAATCGCATCCATGTCGAGGATGCCGCCGGCCTGCTGGCGCTGCTGCTACAGCGGGATCGCGAAGGGATCGACCTGGACGCTCTCTATCTGGGCGTGGACGACGATCCGGCGCCGCTGGACGAGGTGGTGGACTGGCTGCGGGCGCGCCTGGGCATCACCTTCTGGTCCGACGAGGCCCAGCTGCGCCGCGCCGGCAGCAAGAGGTGCAGCAACGCCCGCGCCCGGGCGCTGGGCTGGACGCCCCGCTACCCCAGCTATCGCGAAGGCTACGCGGCGATTCTCGACCGCTGAAACGAAAGAGCCCAGCACAAGGCCGGGCTCCGCTCTCAGCTAGCTAGCCACTCAGTCGCGCAGGGCTTCACCGCGGGTGGCCTGAGGACGTTCCTCGACCTTGGCAGTGCTCTTCAGGTGCGGCAGGGCAGCCCAGTAGGCGGCGCCCTTCTCGGCGTCGTAGAGACCTTCCCACTTGGCGATGACCAGCGCGGCCAGGGCGTTGCCGATCACGTTCAGGGCGGTGCGCGCCATGTCCATGATGCGATCCACACCGGCGATGAAGGCCAGGCCTTCCAGCGGAATGCCGACGCTGCCCAGGGTGGCCAGCAGTACCACGAAGGACACGCCCGGCACGCCGGCGATGCCCTTGGAGGTGACCATCAGGGTCAGCACCAGCAGCAGTTGCTGGCTCAGCGACAGGTCGATGCCATAGAGCTGGGCGATGAACAGCGCCGCGATGCTCTGGTAGAGGGTGGAGCCGTCGAGGTTGAAGGAATAGCCGGTGGGCACCACGAAGCTGGTGATGGACTTGGGCGCGCCATAGGCCTCCATCTTCTCGATGATGCGCGGCAGCACGGTTTCCGAACTGGCGGTGGAATAGGCCAGGATCAGCTCATCCTTAAGGATGCGGATGATGCGGAAGATCGAGAAGCCGAACAGCTTGGCCACCAGGCCCAGCACGCCGAGGGCGAAGAAGCCGATGGCGACGTAGACCAGCACCACCAGCTTGGCCAGCGGCAGCAGCGAGGCGAAGCCGAAGTTGGCCACTGTCACCGCGATCAGGGCGAAGACGCCGATGGGGGCGTAGTTCATGATCATGTGGGTGACCTTGAACATGGCCTCGGAAATGCCCTGGAAGACCCGCACCACCGGCTCGCGGGTGGCTTCCGGCAGGGCGCCCAGGCCCAGGCCGAACATCACCGCGAAGAAGATGATCGGCAGCATCTCGCCGCGGGCGACGGCGGCGAAGACGTTGGACGGGATCAGGTTGAGGATGGTCGCGATGAAGGCGTGGTCATGCTGCACTTCCGCGGTGGTCTTCTGGTACTGGGAGATGTCAGTGGTGCCCAGGGTGCTCATGTCGATGCCGGCACCGGGCTGCACGCTGTCGGCGAAGAACAGGCCGACGACGATGGCCAGGGTGGTGACGATCTCGAAGTAGAGGATGGTCTTGAGGCCGATGCGCCCGAGCTTCTTGGAGTCGCCGACGCCGGCGATCCCGACCACCAGGGTGGCGATGACAATGGGCACCACGATCATCTTGATCAGCCGGATGAAGATGTCGCCGGCCGGCTTGAGGACGTTCGAGATCCACCAGGCCTTCTCGGCGCTGAAGTGGTTGAGCAGTGCGCCGACGGCGATCCCCAGCACGAGGCCGATAAGGATCTGCCACGCGAGGCTGAGCTTGGGCTTGGTCATGTACCGACACCTTTGTTCTATTTGGATGGAGTTCGGGACGAACGTCACCGTGCCGGGTCGTGATGCGCGAAGCGCATGCAACGCCAACGTGGAGGGTGCGTTCAGGCTGCGGAAACGGTGCTCGAAAAGGACGAGGAGCACCAAGGCGTCACACTTTTGCCAGAGGGTAACGGGGTATGTCTAATGCCGCTGTCGCCTGCCCTATGCCGATCCGGCATGAGGTGTCCCGAAAGGGCCGCGCAGCATACAGGCACTGGCGCCTTGCACGCCAGGCATACAGAGGCGCCGCTCATCGCGGCGCCCCGCAAACGTCAGCCGTTGAAGGTGGTGGGATCGGGGCCGAGGCGCTTGTCCTGATTCAACCCGGTGATCTGCCGCATGTCCTCGTCGTCCAAGGCGAAGTCAAAGATCTGCATGTTCTCTTCGATGCGCTTGGGCGTCTTGGATTTGGGGAAGATGATGTTGCCGAGCTGGATATGCCAGCGCAGCACCACCTGGGCCGGCGTCTTGCCGTGCTTGGCCGCCAGTTGCTGCAGCACCGGGCTGCCCAGCAGCTCGCCACCCTGGGCCAGCGGACTCCAGGCTTCGGTGGCGATGCCCTTGTAGGTATTGAAGTCACGCAGCTCCTGCTGCTGCAGCAAAGGATGGCACTCGATCTGGTTGACCACCGGTACCACGCCAGTCTCGGTCAGCAGGGTCTCGATATCGGCCTGGCGGAAGTTGGACACGCCAATGGACTTCACCCGACCCTGATTGCGCAATTCGATCAGCGCCTTCCAGCTGTCAAGGAACAGGCCCTTTTCCGGCAGTGGCCAGTGGATCAGATAGAGATCGACATGCTCCAGGCCCAGCTTGGCCAGGCTGGTGTCGAAGGCGCGTAGGGCGCTGTCGTAGCCCTGGTCGGCATTCCACAGCTTGGTGGTGACGAACAGCTCGTCACGCGGCAGACCGGCCTGGGCGATGGCCTTGCCGACGCCTTCTTCGTTGCCGTAGATGGCGGCGGTATCTATATGTCGATAGCCCAGGTCGAGGGCTGTCTTGACCACCTGGGCGGTCTCTTCGGCCGGAGTCTGCCAGACCCCCAGACCGAATTGCGGAATGTGGTGACCGTCGTTGAGCTGAAGACGGGTGATCGCGGACATGCGTCGCTCCTCTGGAAATGATGACTGTCAGAGGTGTGACTGGTGGCAGTGGCCTTTTGCTCCCGATCAGTCCAGTCGCACGGCGTCGGGAACGCTGTAGCTCTCCACCCAGCCCAGCAGGGTACGACCGTCCTGCTGTACCTCGATGCGCTTCCAGCGCTTGAAGGAACGGGTCTCGATCACCCGCACCTGGGTGTCGCCATCCAGCCGCACGAGGGTATTGCGTGCGCGCTCGCGGCTACGGTCATAGAGGAAGGGCCACTTGAGCACATCGACCGGGCCACGCAGCATCCAGCCCTGCCCTTCTTCGGCGAAGCGAAAGGACACCCCGCCCTCGGCGCGGGCCGGATTGCTACCCAGCAGCAATAGGGCCGCCACCAGCAGTGAGGGAAGGATACGGCGAAGGGTCGAAAGGACATTCGGGGTCATGTTGGCCTCGTCTGTGGCACCAAAAAAAACAGCGCCCGGGGTGGACGCTGCGGAGGTAGACCCTCTGGTACGACAAACGACTGCACGGCTTGCCCGAGAAATGCCAAATGGCCAGCAGTCTCGGGCAAAATCCTTAGTGCAATAGCTAGGCCGCGCTGAACAGCTTGTGCGGGTCGATGACGAATTTCTTCGGTACGCCCGCATCGAATTCGCTGTAGCCGCGGGGGGCTTCGTCCAGGGTGATGACCTGCACGCCGACGATGTCGGCGATCTTGATGCGATCCCACATGATCGCCTGCATCAGCTGGCGGTTGTACTTCATCACCGGGGTCTGGCCGGTGTGGAAGCTGTGGGACTTGGCCCAGCCCAGACCGAAGCGGATGCTCAGGGCACCCTGCTTGGCGGCGGCATCGACCGCACCCGGATCGTCGGTGACATAGAGACCGGGAATGCCGATCTTGCCGGCTACCCGCACGATGCCCATCAGCGAGTTCAGCACCGTGGCCGGGGCCTCGCTCTTGGCGCCTTCGTGACCATGGCCGCGGGCTTCGAAGCCAACGGCGTCGACGGCGCAATCCACTTCCGGCGTGCCCAGCAGCGCGGCGATCTGCTCGTGCAGCGGAGTGTCCAGGGACAGGTCGGCGATCTCGAAGCCCTGGGCCTTGGCATGCGCCAGGCGCACCGGGTTGACGTCGCCGACGATGACCACGGCCGCGCCCAGCAGGCGCGCCGAGGCCGCCGCGGCCAGACCGACCGGGCCGGCACCGGCCACATAGACGCTGGTGCCCGGACCGACGCCGGCGGTGACAGCGCCGTGGTAACCGGTGGGCAGGATGTCGGACAGGCAGGTCAGGTCACGGATCTTTTCCATGGCCGCGTCGCGATTCGGCAGCTTGAGCAGGTTGAAATCGGCATAGGGGACCAGCACGTATTCGGCCTGGCCACCGACCCAGCCGCCCATGTCGACGTAGCCATAGGCACCGCCGGCACGCGAGGGATTGACGGTCAGGCAGACGCCGGTGTCCTGCTCCTTGCAGGTGCGGCAGCGACCGCAGGCGACGTTGAAGGGCACCGAGACCAAGTCGCCGACCTTGAGCGTCTCGACGTCACGGCCCGCTTCGATGACCTCGCCGGTGATCTCGTGGCCGAGCACCAGGCCTTCGGGGGCGGTGGTCCGGCCACGCACCATGTGCTGGTCGGAACCACAGATATTGGTGGAGACCACGCGCAGGATGACGCCGTGGTCGATACGCTTGCCCTGCGGGGTTTCCATCTTCGGGTAGGGAATGGTCTGCACCTCGACCTTGCCCGCGCCCAGATAGACGACGCCACGATTACCGGACATGTTGCACCTCGCTGTTATTGTTGGACTGGCTCTAGCGGTTCGAGCCTAGTCCTCGCGAAGCGCGGCGTCTGTGGGGATGGCGTTTTTGGTGATGCCGAGGTCGTCCCTGCGGGTCGGCCTGGCGATCCCGGTCACGCCGCCACTGCGGGCGGCGCGACCAGGCGGGGTCAGGCGGGCGCCAGGGCGGCGGCGCGGCGCTCGCGGCTGAGCAGGTAGCAGCCGATGCCCACGCCCAGCAGGGCCAGCCCCATGACGTACCAGGCCGGGCCCAGCGGATGCTCCTTGAGCATCAGGGTAACGACCATGGGCGTCAGGCCGCCGAAGATGGCGTAGGCGACGTTGTAGGAGAACGACAGCCCCGAGAAGCGCACCTTGGGCGGGAAGGCCAGCACCATCACCCGCGGCACGCCGCCGATGACGCCGACCGCTGCACCGGCAAAGGCATAGAGCGGGAACAGCCATTCCGGATGGACCTTCAGACCGGCATAGAGCGACCAGCTGGCCAGCGCCAGGATCAGGCCGCCGACGATGAACACCGGACCGCTGCCAAAGCGATCGGACAGGGCGCCGGAAACGATGCAGCCCAGGGTCAGGAAGACGATGGCCAGGCTGTTGGCCTTGAGCGCCATGGCGGCGGAGAAGCCGTACTGGGTCTGCAGCAGGGTCGGGGTCATGAGGATGACCACCACGATGCCGGCGGTGAGCATCCAGGTCAGCAGCATGGACAGGATCACGCTGCTGCGGTGGTCGCGCAGCACCGCCTTGAGCGGCACTTCCTCGGCCAGCGACTTGTGGATCGCCAGTTCGGCGAACACCGGCGTCTCGTGCAGCCAGCGGCGCAGATAGACCGAGAACAGGCCGAAGACCCCGCCGATCAGGAAGGGAAAGCGCCAGGCGTAGTCGGCCACCTCCAGCGGGGTGAAGACGGTATTGATCAGGGTCGCCATCAGCGAGCCGAGCAGGATGCCGAAGGTGAGGCCGGCGGTCAGCGTGCCGCAGGCATAGCCGACGTGCTTGCCGGGAACGTGTTCGGAGACGAACACCCAGGCGCCGGGCACCTCGCCGCCGATGGCCGCGCCCTGAATGATGCGCAGCACCAGCAGCAGGATCGGCGCGGCCACGCCGATCTGGGCGTAGGTGGGCATCAGGCCCATGCCAAGGGTCGGCAGGGCCATCATGAAGATGCTCAGGGTGAACATCTTCTTGCGCCCGAGGAGGTCACCGAAGTGGGCCATGATGATGCCGCCCAGTGGGCGCGCCAGGTAACCCGCGGCGAAGATGCCGAAGGTCTGCATCTGCCGCAGCCAGTCGGGCATGTCGGCGGGAAAGAACAGCTTTCCCACCACCGCGGCGAAGAAGACGAAGATGACGAAGTCGTAGAACTCCAGCGCACCGCCCAGGGCGGACAGCGAGAGGGTCTTGTAGTCGTTGCGGCCCAGAGGGCGCGACGTGAGCGGCGCGGAGGCGGATTGCAGTTTCATCGAGGATTCCGGACAAGAGAGGAGCGCAAAGGAAATTCGGCCTCTGGCATCCCTCCGGGTGTAGCGGACAAGACGCGGCCCCGAGTGACCGTCCGCCTGGGGCGGCTGGCAGGGATCGGGCGGGTCGCCGGATGGGCGCCGGACCTGCACCGCGCCGCCTGCGCTCTTGTGGAGCACGGCAGCAGCAGGTCTACCGATCATTACCTGATCATCGGACGTGCACGACCCTCTGGATTGCCTGGCCGTGCACGGTCTCCACGATAGCAAATCTGCAAGGAATTTCCGCTATTCATTCAGTGCCCATTCAGGGCTCATCTGCCGAGCTATGACTGTTCCATCCTGGTGCAAAAGCGGTCGAGCCGCCCTGCCCCAGGCGTTATACTGTAGCCCCCTAACGATCTCCCTAGAGAGATTGGCAGCATTCTTGCGTGCAGATGCTGAACGTTACCTACCTATCCGGGCTCCCGAGGGCCCTGTCATGATCGAAGAGCTCGAACAAGAAGATCCCATCCCCCAGGGCGACCTGGCCATGCAGATCACCGCTCTGCCCCGCGAGACCAACGGCTTCGGCGACATCTACGGCGGCTGGCTGGTGGCTCAGATGGACCTGGCTGGCAGCGCCATGGCCAGTCGCCTGGCCGCCGGCCGAGTGGCCACGGTGGCCATCGACCGCATGGCCTTCATGACGCCGGTGCCCGTGGGTGCACAGCTCTCCTTCTATACCAACACCCTGGAAGTGGGCCGCAGCTCCATCCAGATCCTCATCGAGGTCTGGAGCGACGATCCCCTGTCCAGCGAATGGAGCAAGGTGACCGAGGCGGTGTTCGTCTTTGTCGCCATCGACGGCAGTGGCCGCACCCGGCCGTTGCCCGCGCGGCGCTAGCGCGAGTTTGCCCGACCGTTAGGGCTCCTGGGCCAGCGGCGCTTCCCGCACCCGGGTCGGCCGTCCGTGGCGAATGCCTTCGACCTGCTCCAGCGCCTGCCGGACCTCGGCGGCGGTGGCCAGCAACCGATAATCGAGGGTGAAGTCGCGCGTGCCGCCGGCTTCGATCCGCGGCACCAGCCCCAGGGCCCGCTGCTGGCTGCGGTTGTAGGAAAAGCTGGTGCCCGGCTCCAGGCCGGTGACATAGCCCTGGGCCTTGGCGTCGGTGTTCTTCCACAGGGTGAAGACCGGCAGCTCCCGTACATTGAAGGCCAGCGCCACGCCCTGGTGGGCACTGCGATCGTGCAGTACCGCCAGGCTGCGCCCCTGATCGTCGCCCCAGGGATAGAGGTTGTAGACCGTCTCGCCATAGCCCGGCGTGGGAGCGCGATAGGTCTGCCACTCGGCCAGCTCCCGGCGCGCCCGCGCATCGAAGGGTGACACCTCCCGTACCGGGGCGGCGAATACCGAACCCTCGCCGAGCAGCGGCGGACCGAAATTGCTGTGGTAGAGCACCTGGTACTCGGCGGCATGCGCCCCCTGGTTGGTCAGGCGGTCGTGCAGTGTGAAGCCGGTGGCTCCGGCCTGGGTGACCAGTTCGGTGTCGATGCGGAAATTGGCCTGCTTGAAGGCCTCTTCGTGCAGCACGCCCCTGAGGCTGATGCGATGCGGCGGCTGTTCGTCGATGGTCAGCACCACCTGGCTGGCCGGCAGGTAGCTGGCCCGACCATGCAGGGTCAGGAGTTGCCCCCTGTCCAGGCCCGGATGGCCGACCCACTCGAAGCCGGCGCGTGCCACCAGTTCGTTGAAGCCTTCCAGCCAGCCCAGGCCGTTGCGGCTTTCCAGGTTGACGAAGGCCGGATTGACCACCTCGCGTACCGGGGAGTCCCAGCCCAGTCGCAGGGTGCCGGCCTGGGCGCGCAAGACGTTCATGCCCCGGGTCGCCACCACGGTGAGTTGCAGGGCGCCGGTATCGATCTCGATCAGCACCGAGCCCTCCTGGCGCCCGCCACTCAGGCGGTGCACGCCGACGGCAAAGGCCAGGCCATCGCGCAGGCCCAGACGATCGCTGCTGATGCTCCAGTTCTGCACCGGCTTGTCGGGGGCGATGAGGGTGTATTCCCAGGCCGAGGCGCTGGCACTGACAAGGAACAGGAGACAGCCAGACAACAGACGAGCGCGGATCATGGAGTCCCCTTGGCAGCGCGATCGCCTTGAGTCTAGACCAGCCTGCGCCCGGCTGCAGACCCTGCTCCAGACGCGGTCAGAGGGGCGAGACCCACTATTCCCGTATAGGTTTGTTCAAGGAAATCAAAGGAATGGGTAAAGACAACCTTTACCATTCAAACGACCGTTCGGTACTTGCCAGGGCAGCGATTTTTGCCGAGGATCGGCTCGTCTCTACCACGGAGTGGACTCCATGAAACCTTCAGCCCTGTTCTTGTTGCTTGCCCTGGCGGGCGTTGCCCCGGCTTATGCGGGCAATACCGAAGCCGGACTCGGCGGCGCCGTGGGTGGTGTGCTCGGTACTCTGGTCGGCCAGCAGGTCGGCGGCAGCACCGGTGCGGCCATCGGTGCCGGCGTGGGCGGTGCAGCAGGTGGTGTACTGGGCGCTGACCGGCGCAATCGGACCGAGGCCGCCATCGGCGGCGGTCTGGGCGCGGCGGGCGGCAACGTGATCGGCAATCGGGTCGGTGGCAGCACCGGTGGCCTGGTCGGCGCGGCCCTGGGTGGCGGTGCTGGCAGTGCCCTGGGCAACAACCTGGGCGACAGCGGCCGCGATGACCGCGGCTATCGTGGCTACCGCGACCATCCCGGCAAGGGCTGGAAGCACGCCAAGCATCGACACAAGCACTGGGATCGGTAATAAAAAACGCCCGGCATCGCCGGGCGTTTTCCTGTGCGCTCGAGCCTACTGACCGAGGTCGCGCAGGCGCTTGCCCTGCATCAGGTTGCGTTCGATGCGCTCCAGGGTGACACCCTTGGTTTCCGGTACCAGCAGGAACACCAGGAAGATGAACACCACGTTCAATCCGGCATAGATCCAGAAGGTGGTGCCCTGCCCCAGGGTGCCCAGCATGGTCAGGAAGGTGGCGCCGACGATCATGTTGGCGATCCAGTTGGTGAAGGTGGAGCAGCCGATGCCGAAGTCGCGGCCCTTGAGCGGCTGGACTTCCGAGCACAGGGTCCAGATCAGCGGACCGGCCGACATGGCGAAGCCGACGATGAAGATCAGCAGCATGACCACGGTAAAGGTCTGCTGACCATGGCTAAGGTTGCCCATGCCGAGCATGGTGCCGACCACGCCCAGGCCCACGGCCATGACCACGAAACCGGTATAGAGGATGGGTTTGCGGCCCCACTTGTCGACCAGGAAGATGGCAATGAAGGTGGCCAGCACGTTGGTCAGACCGACCGCGGCGGTAAACCACATCTGGGCAGCGGTGTCGTAGCCCATGCCTTCGAAGATACGCGGGGCGTAGTACATCACCACGTTCATGCCGGTGAACTGCTGCACCACCTGCAGCAGCACGCCCAGCCCCACCGAGCGGCGGAAGTTGGGATTCTCCTTGAACAGCGACCAGCCCTTTTGCGGGACCTTGAGCTGCTCTTCGATCTCGGCGACCTCCTGCTGGATGACCTTTTCGTCACCGCGCAGCCGGTGCAGGACCTTGATCGCCTCTTCCCGGCGGCCCGCCATGATCAGCCAGCGCGGGCTGTCGGGCAGAGCGAAGACGCCGATCAGGAACAGCACCCCGGGGATGGCGATGATGCCGAGCATCCAGCGCCAGGCCTCGTAGTAGCTGAAGGCGGTGTTGGAGAGGAAAGCGAGCAGGATGCCGGCGGTGATCATCAGCTGGTACAGCGAGATCATCGAGCCGCGGATGTTTTCCGGAGCGACCTCGGCCAGGTACAGCGGCGCGGTAAAGGAGGCGATGCCGATGGCCAGGCCCAGCAGGAAGCGGGCAAAGATCAGCATGGTCGGCGAAGTGGCCAGGCCACAGAGGATCGAGCCGATCACGAACAGCACGGCGCCCAGCATCAGCGATTTCTTGCGACCCAGCTTGGCCGACAGCGAGCCGGCGCCGAGGGCACCCAGGGCGGCACCGGCCATCATGCTGGAGACAATCCATTCGATCACCTGGTCGGAGATCTGGAATTCCTGCTGGATGAATTTGGTGGCACCGGAGATGACGCCGATGTCGAGGCCGAACATGAGGCCGGCCAGGGCGGCCATCAGGCAGGCGAAGATCGCCTTGGGCTGGGCCTTTTCGGTGACGTGGCCGTCGGCGTTGGTAGTGGTGTTGCTCATGGCAGAGGCTCCTCGCTCGCCTTGTGGGCGATCTTGTTGTCGCGGGTCGTTCCGTATCCGTTTGTTACAGACCTGTCCCACGACCCTTGGTTCGGCTGGTAAGAAGCCCTTACCAGAGCCGTGCGGGCTGGGCGTTCACATAGGTGGCATAGAGCGAACCGCCGCCGGTGATGAACAGGCGATTGCCCTTGAGGCCGCCGAATTCGACGTTGGAGACGGTTTCCGGCAGGTGCAGGGTAGCCAGCGGCTGGCCGCTCGGCGTGAACACCCGCACGCTGTTCTGCTCGGCCGAGCCGGCCCAGCTGCACCAGAGGTTGCCGTCGCTGTCGACGCGGAAACCGTCGATCACGCCCTGCTCCTTGGCGTCGATCAGCACCTCGCCACCGCTGAGGGTGCCGTCGTCCTTCACGGTGAACGCCCTGAGGTGATTGGGCTTGCCGGGGTTACCGCCGCCGGCGGTGTCGCTGATGTAGAGGCGCTTGCCGTCGGGGGCGAAGGCCAGGCCGTTGGGGCGGCCGAAATCGCCCGCCGCCACCGTCGCCTTGCCCTGGGGATCGATGCGATAGACGTTGGTGGGCAACTCGAATTCGGCTTTGTGGCCCTCGTAGGCGCCGAGGATGCCGTAGCCCGGATCGGTGAACCAGATGGCACCGTCGGCACCGACCACCACGTCGTTGGGCGCGTTCAGCGGCTTGCCGTCGAAGCGGTCGAGCAGCACCGTGACGCTGCCGTTCAACTCGCGGCGGGTCACGCGGCGGCTGTCGTGCTCGCAACTGATCAGCCGCCCCTCGCGATCGCGGGTGTGGCCGTTGGCGTTGTGGGACTGGTCGTCGTAGACGCTGACGTGACCGTCGTCGGCGCTCCAGCGCATCACCCGGGCATTGGGGATGTCGCTGAACAGCAGGCAGCGCCAGTCGGCCATCCACACCGGGCCTTCGGTCCAGAGGCCGCCGGACCACAGCCGCTCGACGAAGGCATTGCCCAGGCGGCCCTTGAAGGCCTGGTCGTGGATCTCCCAGGCGGGATCGGGCATGACGATGGGCGGCTTGCCCTCCCAGTTGCGGGTGAGACCGAACTTGTCGTCGGCCAGGGCGCGACTGGCGACCAGACCGGCCGAGGCGGCCAGGGACACGCCAAGAAAGGTGCGGCGGGCGAGAGGCATGAGGAGACTCCTTTGTTGTCGTTATGGGTCCGGCAAGGCCGGTGGCAGAGCGCCTCCGCGTCCAGGACGGGAGGCGCCTCCTGCGAGCGCTTCTTTAGTCGCCCTTATTCGGGCAGACGTTCCACCTTGCCCACCACCAGGCCGTAGCAGAGGGCGCCGATCAGCGCGGTGACGCCGATGAAGGCGATGGCCGGGGCGAAGCTGCCGTCCTTGACCAGGAAGCCGATGACGATGGGCACGCAGATGGCTGAGAGGTTGCCGATGAAGTTGAACATCCCGCCGGTGAGGCCGATCAGTCGCTCCGGTGCCATGGCCGAGACCATCGACCAGGTGATGGAGGCCAGGCCGTTGCCGAAGAAGGCCAGCGCCAGGCAGGCGATGATCAGCGCGGGCGAGTCGACGAAGTTGGCGCCGACGATGCTGGTGGAGATCAGCAGACCACCGATGATCGGCAGCTTGCGCGCCAGGCCCACGGAGGCGCCGCGGCGGATCAGCCAGTCCGACAGCAGGCCCGAGCAGATCACCCCGAGGAAGGCGGCGAGGAACGGCAGCGAGGCGAGGAAGCCGGCCTTGATAAAGTCCATGCCGCGGTATTTCACCAGGTAGGTGGGAAACCAGGTCAGGAAGAACCAGAGGGTGGAATTGAGGCAGAACTGGCCGATGTAGATGCCCCACAGCTTGCGCTTGTTGAGCACGCTCCAGAGGTCACGCCATTGGAAGGCCGCGCGGCTGCGATTCTTCTGCTCCAGATCGACCAGGCCGCCGCCCTCCTGGATCAGCGCGACCTCGGCGGCATTGGCGCCGCGGAAGTCCTTGGGTTCGCGATAGACCAGGTACCAGACAGCCGCCCAGAGGATGCCGACGCCACCGGTGACGACAAAGACCATGTGCCAGCCAAAGGTCTGCTGCAGGTAGATCAGCACCGGGGTGAGAAAGGCCAGGCCGACGAACTGGCCGGAGGTATAGAAGCCGATGGCGGTGGCCCGCTCGCGCTCGGGAAACCAGGTGGTGACCACCCGGTTGTTGATCGGATAGGCCGGTGCTTCCAGGGCGCCCACGGCGAGACGCAGGATGATCAGGCCGATGAAGCTGCCAACGAAGCCCAGGCCGATGGTAGCCAGCGACCAGAGCGCGATGGCCACCGGATAGAGGATGCGTGGGGCGACCTTGTCCACCAGCCAGCCGCCGGGGATCTGCATGGCGGCGTAGGTCCAGCCGAAGGCCGAGAGGATCAGTCCCATGTGCACCGGCTCGATGCCCAGGTCCTGCGCCAGGTGCGGTGCGGCGATGGAGAGGTTGCTGCGGTCGAGGTAGTTGATCACCACGGTGACGAACAGCAGCGTCATGATGAAGAAGCGCGCCCGACTGGGCTTGGCCAGGGCCGGCGCGGCCACGGCTGCCGCCGGAGCGGCGTGGGTAGGGGTTGGCATGGCTCGGGTCCTGTAATTGACGTTGTGGCGAGCGTTGTTGCTGTCTGGGGTTCAGGGCGCCGCGGCGGCCCTCACCCTGGCCCTCTCCCAGCGGGAGAGGGGATAGTCGGTGCGGTAGTCTTACCCCGCGCTCCTGCTCCTGCTCTTGCTCCCTCTCCCCTCGGGAGAGGGTTGGGGTAAGGGAGCAGCGGCGCCAATCTTCGAAAGCAACGCGTCGCGAGCGCAGCAAGGCGAAAGCCGGTGAGAAAGCGGAGTGCACATCAAGTGCATGAGCATTTCGAACCGGCTTTCAACGCCGCTCCGGCAAGCGCAGCAGCGTTGAATCGAAGATTTACCACTCGGCGAAACTGCCGTCCTTGTGCCGCCAGATCGGGTTGCGCCAGCGATGGCCAATGGCGGCTTGTTCCTTGACATATTCCTCGTTGACCTCGACGCCCAACCCTGGCCCCTGGGGAATCTTCACGTGGCCATCGGCGTAGTCGAACACCTCGGGATTCTTGATGTAGTCCAGTAGGTCGTTGCCCTGGTTGTAGTGGATGCCCAGGCTCTGCTCCTGGATGAAGGCGTTGTAGCAGTTGGCGTCCAGCTGCAGGTTGACCGCCAGGGCGATGGGGCCGAGTGGGCAATGCAGTGCGATGGCGACGTCGTAGGCCTCGGCCATGTTCGCGATCTTGCGCGTCTCGGTGATGCCACCGGCATGGGACGGATCCGGCTGCAGGATGTCGACGTAGCCTTCCTGGAGGATGCGCTTGAAGTCCCAGCGCGAGTACAGCCGCTCGCCCAGGGCGATGGGCGTGTTGCTCATCAGGGCGATCTCCTTGAGTGCCTCGTGGTGCTCGCTGAGCACCGGCTCCTCGATGAACATCAGGCGGAACTGCTCCAGCTCCTTGACCAGCACCTTGGCCATGGGCTTGTGCACCCGGCCATGGAAGTCCACGCCGATGCCGAAGTGCGGACCGCAGGCGTCGCGGATGGCGGCGACGTTGGCGATCACCTGGTCGACCTTGTCGTAGGTGTCGACGAACTGCATCTCTTCACTGGCGTTCATCTTGATCGCGGTGAAGCCCTTGGCCTGGCGCTCCAGCGCCTGGGCCGCGGTCTCCGCCGGGCGGTCGCCGCCGATCCAGGAATAGACGCGGATGCTGTCGCGCACCTGGCCGCCGAGCAGTTCGTGCACCGGGACGCCCAGGGCCTTGCCCTTGATGTCCCACAGCGCCTGGTCGATGCCGGCCAGGGCGCTCATGTGGATGCCACCGCCGCGATAGAAGCCGCCGCGGTAGAGCACCGTCCAGTGGTCTTCGATGTTGCGCGGGTCCTTGCCGATCAGGTAGTCGGCCAGCTCCTCGACTGCCGCCGCCACGCTGTGGGCGCGGCCTTCCAGCACGGGTTCGCCCCAGCCGTGGATGCCCTCATCGGTCTCGATCTTGAGAAAGCACCAGCGCGGCGGGACGACATAGGTGGTGAGTTTGGTGATCTTCATGGTGTGGGAATCTCGACTGTAATTATTGGGATCGAGGGATCAGGCGCCCTTGGTAGCCCGCCATCCCGCTGCGAAGGCTTGGGCGTTGGCACTCACCTGGGCGGCGCTCAGGCCCGGCTTGTACAGGGCCGAGCCAAGGCCGAAGCCGTTGGCGCCGGCGGCCACGTAAGGGCCCATGTTGTCCGGCGTGATGCCGCCCACAGGCAGCAGCGCCAGCTCCTTGGGAAACACCGCGCGCCAGGCCTTCACCACCGCCGGGCCGAGTTGCTCGGCGGGAAACAGCTTGAGGCTGTCGGCGCCGGCGTCGAGGGCGGCGAAGCCTTCCGAGGGGGTGGCCACGCCCGGGGCGCTGACCAGGCCGGCGGCCTTGCTGGCGCGGATCACCGCCAGGTTGGCGTTGGGCGAGACGATCAGGCGGCCACCGGCGGCGTCCACCTCGGCCACCTGGGCCTCGGTGAGCACGGTGCCGGCGCCGATCAGGCAGCTTTCGCCCAGTTCGGCGGTGAGCCGGCGGATGCTCTCGAAGGGCTGCGGCGAGTTGAGCGGGATCTCGATGACGCGAAAGCCGGCGTCATACAGGGCTCGGCCGACCGCGACGATCTCGTCCGGGGTGACGCCGCGCAGGATGGCGATCAGTGGCAGGTCCTTGAGATAGGTATCAAGCATGGGAGCCTCCAGAGGTGGGGAGCAGGCCGGCGGCCTGGGCCAGGCGCCAGAGCCCGGCCCGGGTGGCCTGCTCCAGCAGGCGGACTTGGTGGATGTCGAACAGCGCCAGGGCGTCGCGATAGCGCTGGCAGAGCGCCGCGTCGCCGATCAGCACCAGGGGTGGACAGGGGGCGCCCGCGAGGGCGGCGACCTGGCTGCGCAGCTCTTCGCCGATCAGCAGGCCGGAGAGGTAGTCGAGGCTGTGCGCCGCGCCCAGTTCGCCGGCCAGGACCCGGCTGCGGGCGGTAAAGAGGCGGCCG
This sequence comes from Pseudomonas sp. AS2.8, assembly GCF_014190935.1. Taxonomy (NCBI): domain Bacteria; kingdom Pseudomonadati; phylum Pseudomonadota; class Gammaproteobacteria; order Pseudomonadales; family Pseudomonadaceae; genus Pseudomonas; species Pseudomonas sp. AS2.8. The sequence continues at coordinate 672,277 of NZ_JACHVV010000003.1, read as the reverse complement.
AACAGCCCTTCGGCGCCGGCATCGCGGACGGTGGTGAGACCCAGGCGGAAGGCTTCGGCGCTGGCGGCGGGCCCCGCCTCGCTGGCCGGACGCCCCAGGATCGAGTGGTCACGCAGCACGGCGAACAACTCGCCGGTCATGTAGGTGGCGAAATCAGTCAGGCGACCGTCACGCACCCGCACCCACTTGCTGTGGGTACCGGGCAATACCAGCAGGGCTTCGGTGGCCAGGTCCGGCTCCAGTTCGAGGGCGCCGAACACCTGGGTCTCCTCGCCGCGCAGGACGTTGGGCAAGGCGCCGCGCTGCATCACCCCAGGGACCAGGTGGAGTTCGCCGCAGCCCGTGTCCAGGCGCAGCAGGCCGGCGGCCAGGCTGTGGACGTCGGCCGGGCAGTCGGCATAGGGCACCTCGCGCCAGCCGCCACGGCTGCCGACCATGCCGCAGGCGATGGCGGGCAGGTCCGGCTGGGCCTCGCGCCAGTCGCTCACCAGGGTGCGATAGGCCGCGGCGAAATCACCGTCGGGCACGTGCATGATGCCCCAGGGGCGGCTGCGGGTTTCCAGCACGGCGCCCTGGGCGTCGAACAGCTGGGCCCGCAGGGACGAGGTGCCCCAGTCGAGGCCGATGAGGTGCGGGGTGGCGGTCATGCGGGACTCCAGCCGAGTTCGCGGGAAATGGCCCGGGCGCAGGCAGTGACCTCGGGCTGCAATTCATGCAGCCGCGCCTCGGGCATGTAGGGGATGGCACTGGCCACGCTGAGGGCCGCGACGATGGCGCCGTCGGCGCCGCGGATGGGTGCGGCCACGCAGCGGATGCCCAGTTCGTTCTCTTCCAGATCCAGGGCATAGCCCTCGGCGGCGTGGCGCCGCAGGCGCGCGCAGTAGTCCGCCCAGGGCAGGAAGTCCTCGCGCAGGCCAGGCTGGCCGGTACGCCGGGCCACGCCTTCGCCGTAGAGAGCCTCCCATTCGCCCTCGGCGAGATCGAGCATCAGCGCCTTGCCGACCCCGGTCAGCGCCAGCGGCATGCGCAGGCCGACGCGAGATCTCATCTCCAGCCCCCGGCTGCCCGGCAGCTTGTCGAGATAGAGCACATCGCCGCCCTCGCGCACGCCGAGGTGCACGGTGTCGCCACAGTGCTGGGCCAGGCGTTGCAGATGGGGCCGGGCCACACCGGTCAGCGGCAGTTGCTCGCGGGCCTGGTAGCCGAGGGCGATGAGATGACTGCCCAGGATCAGCCGCCCGCCGTCATGGCGCAGGTAGCCGGCCTGGGTCAGGGCGGCGACCAGTCGGTGGGTGGTGCTGCGGGTGCAGCCGATGGCGGCGCCGACCTGGGCCAGGCTGTCGGCTCCGGCGGCCACGGCTTCGAGCACGGCCAGACCGCGAAACAGTGCCTGGGCCCCGCTGGGCGCTTCGCCCTTGTTGGAATTGTTGTCGTTCATGGCCTTCACTCTAGAAGCCTCGCGGGTAAATCTCAATATGTGATACGTCATCCCATATCGTGGGATATAAGTTAGATATGACAGCCTTGTCACATAGCTGCAATATTGGCGCTATCTAATGCACGGCACATTGCAAGGACTCGAGAGGCAGAGCGCTCCATGACGGGTAAATCCATCCTGATCGTCGACGATGAGGCGCCCATTCGCGAGATGATCGCCGTGGCCCTGGAAATGGCGGGCTATGAATGCCTAGAGGCGGACAACAGCAAGGACGCCCACGCCCTGATCGTCGATCGCAAGCCCGATCTCATCCTGCTCGACTGGATGCTGCCCGGGACCTCCGGCCTGGAACTGGCGCGCCGCCTCAAGCGCGACGAGCTGACCGACGCCATCCCCATCATCATGCTCACGGCCAAGGGCGACGAGGACAATAAGGTCCAGGGCCTGGAAACCGGCGCCGACGACTACATCACCAAGCCCTTCTCGCCCCGCGAGCTGGTGGCGCGCCTGAAAGCCGTGCTGCGCCGCACTGGCCACATGGAGAGCGACGGTCCGCTGGAGGTCAATGGCCTGATCCTCGATCCGATCAGCCACCGGGTGACCATCGACGGCGCCCCCGCCGAGATGGGTCCCACCGAGTACCGGCTGCTGCAGTTCTTCATGACCCACCAGGAACGCGCCTACACCCGCGGCCAGTTGCTGGATCAGGTCTGGGGCGGCAACGTCTATGTCGAGGAGCGTACCGTGGACGTGCACATCCGCCGCCTGCGCAAGGCCCTCGGCGAGACCTACGAGAACCTGGTACAGACGGTGCGCGGCACCGGGTATCGCTTTTCTACCAAACTCTGACGCTTAGGCCACCGCCGCCGTGAACATCAACTGGCGCTCCCGTCTGGCCACCCAGCTGTCGATCGTGGTCGCCGGCTGCGCCCTGGCCGGCTGGCCCTTCGGCCATGTCGGCCTGGCGGTGGCCCTGGGACTGGCGGTCTATCTGGCGGTCACCCTGAGGCACCTCTTGCGCCTGCACGCCTGGCTGCTGAGCGAGGTCCCGGGGGCGCCGCCGGAAGCCGAGGGGCTATGGGGCGAGGTGCTCGACCGGCTCTATCGCCGCCAGCGCCACGAGCAGCGCCAGCGCGAGGAACTGCTCGCCGTCATCGGCCGCGCCCAGGCCTCCACCGAGGCCCTGCGCGACGCCATCATCCTGGTGGACCGCCACGGCAACCTGGAGTGGTGGAATCGCGCCGCGGAGACCCTGCTCGGCCTGCGCCAGCCCCAGGACCTCGGCCAGCCCATCACCAACCTGGTGCGCCATCCGCGCTTTTCCGACTACTTTCTCGGCGGCGACTACGGCGAGCCGCTGGAACTGGCCTCGCCGCTCAACGACGATGAATACCTGCACATCCTGGTCACCCGCTTCGGCGAGGGCGATCGGCTGCTGCTGGTGCGCGACGTGACCCGCCTCCACCAGCTGGAACAGATGCGCAAGGATTTCGTCGCCAACGTCTCCCACGAGTTACGCACCCCGCTGACGGTCATCACCGGCTACCTGGAGACCCTGCTGGACAACGCCGACCATGCCACCCCGCGCTGGCGGCGGGCGCTGGGGCAGATGCAGCAGCAGGCCGGACGCATGCAGCACACCATCGACGACCTGCTGCTGCTGGCGCGCCTGGAAGCCACCGACTATCCCGCCGACAACCGCCCGGTGGCCCTGGAGCCGCTGCTCGCCTCCATCCTGCAGGACGGCCGCGCCCTGTCCGGCACCATTGGCCACCGGCTGAGCCTGGAGTGCGAACCGGGCCTGGCGCTGCTAGGCAGCGAGACCGAATTGCGCAGCTGCTTTTCCAACCTGGTGTTCAATGCCGTCAAGTACAGCCCCGGGGGCGGTGAGGTGCGGGTGCGCGCCTGGCAGGACGCCGAAGGCGCCCACGTCGCGGTGCAGGACAATGGACCCGGCATCGACGCCCGCCACCTGCCGCGCCTGACCGAGCGCTTCTATCGCCTCGACGCCAGCCGCGCCTCCAGCACCGGCGGCACCGGCCTGGGCCTGGCCATCGTCAAGCACGTGCTGATCCGCCATCGCGGCGGCCTGGACATCCACAGCGTGCCCGGCGAGGGCAGCTGCTTTACCTGCGATTTCCAGCCCGAGCAGATCGCCCAGCGCACCGCCGCCTCGGCCTGAGCCGCCCCCTCCCCGCCGTGCTATCGTCCGGCCATCCCTGTCACGGTCCCTTGCCATGCCTCCAGCCCTGCGCCTGCTGCCGGTCCTGCTGCTCGCCCTGATCGGCTGCCTGTTGCTGGGCAGCCAGGCCTGGCACCGCGCCGAACAGGCGAGCCTGGCCGAGGCCAGCCTGCTCGGCCAGGAGCAGTTGCGCCTGCATGCCAGCGGCCTGCAGACCTTGATCGACCGCTTTCGCGCCCTGCCGACGGTGCTGGCCCAGGACCCGGAGCTGATCGCCGCGCTCACCACCCCGCCCGATGCCGCCGCCACCGAGCGCCTCAATCTCAAGCTGGAGCGCCTGAACACGGCCGCTCAGTCCTCGACCCTGGAGCTGCTGGATCGCACGGGGCTGGCCATTGGCGCCAGCAACTGGCGGCTGCCCTCCAGCTATGTCGGCCACAACTACGGCTTCCGGCCCTATTTCCGCGAGACCCTCGCAGGCGGCAGCGGTCGCTTCTATGCCGTGGGGGTCACCACCGGGATTCCCGGCTATTTCCTTTCCCATGCGGTGCTGGACGCCCAGGGGCGCTTTCTCGGCGCGGTGGTGGTCAAGCTGGAATTCCCCGCCATCGAGGCACGCTGGGGCGAGCATCCCGAGGTCCTGCTGGTGAGCGATGCCCGCGGCGTGGTCTTTGCCGCCAATCGTCCAGCCTGGCGCTATCGCCTGCTGCGCGAGCTGACCCCGGCCGATCGCGCCGAATTGGCCACCACCCGCCAGTACGACCGGCGCACCCTGCAACCCCTGCCCTATCGCCAGGAGCTGGTGCTCGGCGAGCAGCGTCAGGTGGCGCACATCCAGGCCCCCGAAGGCAGCGCCGACTACCTCTGGGACAGCCTGCCGCTGCCCAGCGAAGGCTGGACCCTGCACCTGCTCAGGCCTACCCGCGACCTGCAAGGCGGCGGCCCGGGCGCGGCGCTGGCCGCCGCCTGCGCCTGGCTGCTGCTGGTCTGCGCCGGTCTCCTGTGGGCGCAACGGCGCCGCCTGCAGCGCCTGCGCCAGCGCAGTCGCCTGGAGCTGGAGCAACTGGTGGAAGCCCGCACCGCCGAACTCCGCACCGCCCAGGACGGCCTGGTGCAGGCCGCCAAGCTGGCCGCCCTGGGGCAGATGTCAGCGGCCCTGGTGCATGAACTCAATCAGCCGCTCACCGCCCAGCGCATGCACCTGGCGAGTCTGCGCCTGTTGCTGGATCACGGTCGGCTGGACGAAGCCCGCGCCGCCCTGGAGCGCCTCGATGGCCTGCTCACCCGCATGAGCGGCCTCACCGCCCACCTCAAGACCTATGCGCGCAAGACCCCCGCCGGACTGCGCGAACGGGTCGATCTGGCACAGGTAGTGGACCAGGCGCTGGAGTTACTGGAGCCGCGCCGCGCCGAGCTGACCGTGGAGCTGATCCTGGAGTTGCCACGTCCGGCCTGGCTACTGGGCGATCCCATCCGCCTGGAGCAGGTGCTGGTCAACCTGCTACGCAACGCCTTGGACGCCGTGGCGGAGCGACCCCGGCCGCAGGTCCGGGTCAGCCTCGCGCGGGAGGGGGACAGCTGGTTGCTGGAGGTGGCCGATAACGGCGGCGGCATCGCCACCGAGCACCTCGACCAGGTGTTCGACCCCTTCTTCACCACCAAGCCGGTCGGCGAAGGCCTGGGACTGGGCCTGGCGGTGTCCTCGGCCATCGTCCAGGCCCAGGGCGGCAGTCTGGACGCTCGCAACGGCGCCGAGGGCGCGGTCTTTGCCCTGCGGCTGCCTGCAGTCGCTTTTGGCCAAGAGGCGCCTCTCTCCTCTTAGCCGCACTAGCCCAAGCTGAAATCACTGGGTGTGCACCGTCGGTTTGTTCCTGCGCTGGTACGTTCATCCCCGTTGCAGACTCGACCGCCTCGTGCCGTTCGGGCAAGGTAGCGGCGCACCGGCCGCGAGAGGACGCCCCCATGCAAGCCCAGGTCTATCTGGTCGACGACGAAGCCAGCATCCGCGAAGCGGTGCGCCAGTGGCTGGAGCTGTCGGGGCATCAGGTGCGGCTGTTCGCCCGCGCCGAAGACTGCCTGGCGGCGGTTACGCCGGACTTCGCCGGGGTGGTGGTCAGCGACGTGCGCATGCCCGGCATGGACGGCCTGGCCCTGCTGGACCGGCTGCAGGCACTCGATCCCGACCTGCCGGTGATCCTGCTCACCGCCCATGGCGACGTCGCCCTGGCGGTCACCGCCATGCGTCAGGGCGCCTACGATTTCCTGGAAAAGCCCTTCAGCCCCGAGGCGCTGCTCAGCGATCTCGGCCGCGCTCTGGAAAAGCGCCGGTTGGTGCTGGAGAACCGTCAGCTGCACCGCCGGGTCGACGACCAGAGCGCCCTCGCGCGCCGGCTGCTCGGCGTCTCGCCCGGCCTCGTGCGCCTGCGCCAGCAGATCCTCGACCTGGCGCCGACGCCGGTCAACGTTCTCTTGCGCGGCGAGACCGGCAGCGGCAAGGAGCTGGTCGCCCGCTGCCTGCACGACTTCGGTCCCCGGGCCGGCAAGGCCTTCGTCGCGCTCAATTGCGCGGCCATCCCCGAGCAGCTGTTCGAAAGCGAGTTGTTCGGCCACGAGAGCGGCGCCTTCACCGGCGCCCAGGGCAAGCGCATCGGCAAGCTGGAATACGCCAATGGCGGCACCCTGTTTCTCGACGAGATCGAGAGCATGCCCCTGGCGCAGCAGGTCAAGCTCTTGCGGGTGCTGCAGGAGCAGCGCCTGGAGCGCCTCGGTTCCAACCAGAGCATCGACTTGGACCTGCGAATCGTCGCCGCCACCAAGCCGGACCTGCTGGAAGAGGCCCGCGCCGGGCGCTTTCGCGAAGACCTCGCCTATCGCCTCAACGTCGCCGAGCTGCACCTGCCGCCGCTGCGGGCGCGGCGCGAAGACATCCCGCTGCTGTTCGATCACTTCCTCGCCGAGGCCGGCGCACGCCTGGGCCGCCCGGTCACCCCACCCGGCGCGGCGCGGCTGGCCCAGTTGCTGGGTCACGGCTGGCCGGGCAACGTCCGGGAACTGGCCAACGCCGCCGAACGCGAGGTGCTCGGCCTGGGCGCGCCAGCCACGGCCCAGGGCCATTCCCTGGCCGATCAGCTGGAAGCCTTCGAGGCCCAGTGCCTACGCGCCGCCCTGGCCCGCCACGGCGGCGAGATCAAGGCGGTGATGGACGAGTTGCAACTGCCGCGGCGCACCCTCAACGAGAAGATGCAGCGGCACGGCCTGGTGCGCGCCGACTTCCGCGACGACGACTAAGGCGCCATCGGCGGAAATCCGCTCATTGCCCGTCGGCTTTCGGCGATCTTTCGCCGATCTGCCCCGGCGAAACCCAGTCAGGATGCGGCTTCGCGACCTGGCACGCGCCCTGCTATAGCCCTTGTCGACGCCCCGAGCGCCCTAATAACAACGACAAGAGGAACACCCCTGTGGATAGCACCGCTACCCTCGCGGCCGGCCAGACCGCGCCCAAGACCACCTCGCAGCGCATCAAGTCCATCTTCAGCGGCTCCGTCGGCAACCTGGTCGAATGGTACGACTGGTACGTCTACGCCGCCTTCTCGCTGTATTTCGCCAAGGCCTTCTTTCCCAAGGGCGACCAGACCGCCCAGCTGCTCAACGTCGCCGCCATCTTTGCCGTGGGCTTTCTCATGCGCCCCATCGGCGGCTGGCTGATGGGCCTCTATGCCGACAAGGCCGGCCGTAAGTCCGCGCTGATGGTCTCGGTGATCATGATGTGCGCCGGCTCGCTGATCATCGCCCTCACCCCCAGCTACACCACCATCGGCGTCGCCGCCCCCATCATGCTGGTGCTGGCGCGGCTGCTGCAGGGCCTCTCGGTCGGCGGTGAATACGGCACCTCCGCCACCTACCTGAGCGAGATGGCGACCAAGGAAAGCCGTGGCTTCTACTCCAGCTTCCAGTACGTCACCCTGATCTCCGGCCAGCTGCTGGCCCTGGCCACCCTGATCGTGCTGCAACAGACCTTGACCGTCGAACAGCTGGAAAGCTGGGGCTGGCGCATTCCCTTCCTGATCGGCGCCGCCTGCGCCGTGACCGCGCTCTACCTGCGCCGCGGCATGGAAGAGACCAGCTCCTTCAAGAAGGCCGAGAAGCCCAAGGAATCCCTGATGCGCACCCTGGCGCGCCATCCCAAGGAATTCTTGACCGTGGTTGGCCTGACCATGGGCGGCACCCTGGCCTTCTACACCTACACCACCTACATGCAGAAGTACCTGGTCAACTCGGTGGGCATGAGCAAGACCGACGCCACCTCCATCTCGGCGGCGACGTTGTTCCTGTTCATGCTGCTGCAGCCCGTCGTCGGCGCCCTTTCCGACCGCGTCGGCCGGCGCCCGGTGCTGATCGCCTTCGGCGTGCTCGGCACCCTGTTCACCTATCCGATCCTCACCGCCCTGGGTAGCGTCACCTCCTGGTGGGGCGCCTTCGGCCTGATCATGGTGGCGCTGGTGATCGTCAGCTTCTACACCTCCATCAACGCCGTAGTGAAAGCTGAGCTGTTCCCCACCGAAATCCGCGCCCTGGGCGTCGGCCTGCCCTATGCACTGACTGTGTCCATCTTCGGCGGCACCGCCGAATACCTGGCGCTGTGGTTCAAGAGCATCGGCATGGAGAGCGGCTACTACTGGTACGTGACCGGCTGCATCGCCTGCTCGCTGCTGGTCTACGTCTTCATGAAGGACACCCGCGATCACTCGCGCATCGTCCACGAATAACCGCTCGTCCCTGGGTGCGGGCCTCTCGGTCATTAGATTTGGCCGTCCGGCCCACACCCCTTTGCCTGGGCTTTGTGGCACGCCATCGTAGTGCCACCGGCAGCGCTCACAACGGTCATTTCGCTGGCCGCTGTGGCGAGTTCGCCCCCTCCTCCCAAGCCCCGGTTACACACTCATGGAAATCGACTACGGTCCCAGCTACGCCAAACTGGGTATCCAGTTTCAATACCAGTGGAGCACCCTGCTGCGCGATGCCCTGAAGAAACACGGCATCACCGACGCTCAGGCCAAGGCCATCTGCGGCGACTTCGCCTTCGATCTCTCCAAGCTCATCGACGAAGCCGAAATCAAGGCCGACGGCCTCTCCTATCGCCCGGTGATCGCCTTCACCGAGGACGAGGAAACCCTGCTGGTACAGTCCGCCGAGTTCGACTATCACGAAGCGGCCTATGCCACTGCCGCAGCGGCGTTCGAGAAGAAGTAAGACTTGCCGGGGCCTCGCGCCCTCACCCCAACCCTCTCCCCCAGGGAGAGGGAGCGGTCTGGAGCAGTAGCGGGCTTCTCCTCCAGACATGAGCCTCAATGTGTTTTTAGTGTTGCTGCGATAGCGATTCGCGAAACCCGGGCTAAGGCAAGCTCCAGCGACTACACCTACTGATCCCACACCGCCCTCAGCCCGGCTTGACCTTGGGCTTGCGTGCGCGCGGCGGTGCGCCACTCGGCTTGGCTTTGGCTTTGGTCCCGCCCGTACGTCGCTTCTTTTTCCAGGGCGCACCCTTGCCCGCAGGCGGCGGTCCGCTGATGGTCAGGGTCAGACCAAGACAGCGTTCCACCTGCTTGCCCATCCAGGCCGACTGCTTGGTGACGAATTCGGCCAGGCTCAATTCGCCTTCCTGCACCCGATCCAGCGCCTGCTCCCAGAGCGCCGTGGTGCCCGGATCCGCGATGGCCCGGGGCACAGCGTCGATCAGGCCGAAGGCCGCAGGCGTCGCCGCCAGGGCCTTACCCTGCTTGACCAGGTAGCCACGGTCCAGCAGGCCCTGGATGATGCTGGCGCGGGTCGCCTCGGTGCCGATGCCGGTGGTGTCCTTGAGCTTTTGCTTGAGGGCCGGATCTTCCACCAGCTTGGCGACGTTCTTCATCGCCTTGATCAGATCACCCTCGGTGAAAGGCTTGGGCGGCTGGGTCAGCTGATCCTTGCAACGTACCTCCACCACCGGATAACGCTCACCCTCGCGTAGCTCGGGCAGCGCCTGGGGCGGCGGGGCCTCGCGGCCCTTGGGCGGCGTGAGCGACTCGGGCAAGGCGCGACGCCAGCCTGCTTCCACCAGCCGCTTGCCGGTGGCCCGCAGGCGTTCGCCGCCCGCCTCGAAGTCGGCCTGGGTACGATCGAATTCGTGCTGCGGCAGGAACTGCGCCAGGTAACGGGCGCGGATCAGGCCATAGACGTTCCGCTCCTGCGGGCTCAGGCGTCCCAAGTCGCGGGTCACCTGGGTCGGGATGATGCCGTGGTGGGCGCTGACCTTCGCATCATTCCAGGCCCGTGAGCGGCGACTGGCGTCCAGATGGTCGCGCAGGGGTGCGAGGCTGCTATCGGCGCTCAGCAAGGCGGCCAATAGCGCCGGCGCCTCGGCATGCTGGGACAGCGGCAGGAAGCCGCAATCGCTGCGCGGATAGGTGATCATCTTGTACTTCTCGTAGAGCGCCTGGGCCACGTCCAGGGTCTGTTGGGCGCCGAGATTAAACCGTTTGGAGCAGACCTCTTGCAGGGTGCCCAGATCGAAGGGCAAGGGCGCTGCCTCACGAATACGTTCGGTCTTGAGCTTGACCAGTCGGGCCTGCCCAGCCGCCTCGATAGCCCGCGCCGCAGCCTGGGCCACTTCGGGCTTGAGGCAGCGGCCCTGGTCGTCACAGACATCCTCTGGCGGCTGCCACTGGGCCTGGAAGCGACTGCCCGAGGCGTCCAGGGTCGCCTCCACGGTCCAGAAGGGCACCGGCACGAAGGCGGCGATAGCGCGATCGCGATCCACCACCAGGCGCAGGGTCGGCGTCTGCACCCGCCCGACCGAGAGGACGCCCTGATAACCGGAGCGACGCCCCAACAGGGTGAACAATCGGCTCATGTTCATGCCGATCAGCCAGTCGGCGCGCGAGCGGCCCAGGGCGGACTGATAGAGCCCGTAGGTTTCGGCACCGGGCTTGAGCGCGGCCAGGGCACGGCGGATGGAGACGTCATCCAGCGCCGAAAGCCACAGCCGGCGAATCGGCCCCCGATAGCGGCAATGCTCCACCAGCTCGCGGGCGATCATCTCGCCTTCACGATCGGCATCGGTGGCAATCACCAGTTCGCTGGCCTCGCCCAGCAGGCGTTTGACCGCCTTGAACTGGCTGCCGGTGGTCTTCTTGACCTGCAGCTTCCACTGCTCGGGAACAATGGGCAGGTCGTCCAGCGACCAGCGCTTGTAGCGGGCGTCATAGGCGTCCGGTGGCGCCGTTTCCAGCAGGTGGCCGATGCACCAGGTGACGGTCACACCCTGCCCCTGCAGGCAGCCCTCACCACGGCGGGTAGCGCCGAGGACACGGGCGATGTCCTTGGCCTGGGAGGGTTTTTCGCAGAGATACAGCTGCATGGTGGGCGTCGCACAAGGGGAATCGCCACAGGATGCAAAGGCCGCGCGAGCGGCGCAAGGCCTAATCTGTATATCCGTACAGAAAGCGGCGTTTGCGCAAATTCGCCCAGTGGGCCACAGCGCACTCAGGACGTGGATCACAGCTTGAACGGTGGCCGCCGCGGACGCGGAATCTTGCCGGTGCCAAGCAGTCCTTGGGCTACGGCACTTTCGCCGTTTTTAGCCGAGCTCTGGGAGGCGTCAATGAACACTGTAGCTATGGATCGCGCCACGGCCGAGAGCACCGGCGCCGGAAATTTCGTCGACACCGCCAGCGGCCAGGCCCTGCGGGCCAGCATTTCGGCCATGCGCCGGACCACCAGCCAGGTGCAGCGCATCAACGATCAACTCTGGGAAGTCTGGCCGGACGGCCGTCGCAAGCTGCTGCTGCGCTAAGACCCCCCGCCCGACGCCCTAAGCGGGTGTCGGCGCATCCAGCGCGGCCAGATAGGTCGCAACTTCGGCCTGGATCCAGGCGGTAAAGCGTTCCTGCTTTTCCGCCGATTCGGCGCGTTCCGGCCAGACCAGCCAATAGGCATAGGGATAAGGCGCCACCACCGGACTGAGCTGAACCAGGCGACCTTCGTCCAACGCGGCCTGCACCAGGCTGCGCCGCTCCAGCGCCAACGTCTGTCCAAGGCGCAGCGCCTCCAGCACCACATTGGAGTCGTTCACGCTGATGCCGCGATTGGGCGCCGCTTCGCCCAGACCGGCCGTTTCGCCCCAGTGCTGCCAGGTTTCCTCCGTATGCAACAGCGGCTGCGCGAGGGCCTCGTCCAGGCTGCGCGGCAGTTGCCCACCGTTGTAACCAGGCGCCCCCACCAGCAGCACATCGTCCTGGAACAGCCGTAACGCCGTCAGACCATCCCACTGCCCCTCCCCCATGCGCACCCCGATATCGACCATGCCCTGGCGCAGATCCTGGAAATCCAGGCTGGTCTGGATGCGGATGTGGTACTCCGGATGCAGCGCACGAAACCGCGGCAGCCTCGGCAACAGCCAGTGGGTGGCGAAGGAGGGAAAGGTGGCGAACACCAGTTCGTTGCGACGCGGACGGGCCTGCAGGCGCCGGGTCGCCTCGCCCAGGTCGTCCAGTAGCTGACGGACCTGTCCGGCATAGACCCGGCCGTCGCCGGTGACCTCGATCCCACGCCCCTGGCGCTCGAACAGCACCATGCCCAGCTGATGCTCCAGGCCCTTCACCTGCTGACTCACCGCGGCATGGGTGAGGTGCAATTCGCTGGCGGCACGGGTCACGCTGCCGAGACGAGCTACCGCCTCGAAGCAGCGCAGGGCATTCAGCGGCGGCACGCGTGACATGTAAGCTTTCCTTAACGATCCGGTTAGATTTTCTCGCTGGTAGCAGCTTCTCCGAATCCTTAATGTCTTGTCTAGAGCGGAACCCAGCGTGAAACATACGACACGGGTGACGTTCCACGTGAAACAGGATTCACTCTTTCTGACAGGACGCCCCCATGCAACTCATCGGCATGCTCGACTCCCCCTATGTGCGGCGAGTCGCGATCTCCCTTCGCCTGCTGGTACTGCCTTTCGAACTGCGCCAGGTGTCGCTGTTTCGCGAGGTCGAGCGCTTTCGCAGCTTCAATCCGGTGCTCAAGGCACCCACGCTGATCTGCCTGGACGGTCAGCGGCTGATGGATTCGTCGCTGATTCTGGACTATGCCCAGCACCTCGCCTGTGGCAGTCGGCAATTGCGGCCGAGCGGCCACGCGGCCCAGGCGACCGCCCTCAGTCGCAGCGGCTTGGCCCTGGCCCTGTCCGAGAAGGCGGTGCAGCTGGTGTACGAGCGTGACCTAAGGCCGGAAGAGAAGCGGCATGCGCCCTGGCAGCAGCGCGTGGAAGGACAGTTGCGCGCGGCCTGTGGCGCTCTCGACAAGGCCTGGCTGGGCCCGCGTCCACCGCTGGGTGAAGACAGCATCGGCCAGGACGCCATCGACACGGCGGTGGCCTGGACCTTCCTGCACTTCGCCCTTCCCGGGCTGATCGAGCGGCGCAATTATCCGACGCTGGAGGCCCTGACCGCAGAAGCGGAGGCGCTGTCGGTGTTTCGGGATTATCCGGTGGCGTGAGGGGGCGTTGGGCTTCGCTAGCGCTCCACCCAACCTACGGCACAAGCTCGTAGGTTGGGTTGATCAACGCGAAGCCCAACACTCAGATCAACCGCGGTAATACCGCTGCGGCACGAAGGGGGTCTTGGCGACCTTGACCGGCACCTGCTTGCCGCGCACCACGGCGAACAACTGGGTATCCAGGGCGGCGAAGTCGCTGTCGACATACCCCATGGCTACCGGCGCCCCCAGGGTCGGGCCGAAGCCGCCACTGGTGACACGGCCGATGCTGGCACCGTTGGCATCCACCAACTCCGCACCCTCGCGCACCGGCACCCGCTCCTGCACCAGCAGGCCGACGCGCTTGCGGCTCACGCCCTCACGCTGCTCGGTGAAGATACGCTCGGCACCGGGGAAACCGCCAGCACGACCGTTGCCTTCACGACGCACCTTGGACAGCGCCCACCCCAGGTTGGCCATCACCGGCGTGGTGCCGGCATCCATGTCATGGCCATAGAGGCACAGACCGGCTTCCAGGCGCAGGGAGTCACGCGCGCCCAGGCCGATGGCCTCGACTTCCGGCTCGGCCAGCAGATGGCGCGCCAGGACTTCGGCAGCGGCGCTGGGCACCGAGATCTCGTAGCCGTCTTCGCCCGTGTAGCCACTGCGACTGACGATGCAGGGCTGGTCCAGCAGCTTGACGCGGCGGACCTGCATGAAGGTCATTTCGGCCACTTCCGGCGCTAGGCGCGCGAGCACCGCGGCAGCGGCGGGACCTTGCAGGGCCAGCAGGGCGCGATCGAATTGCGGCAGCACCTGGCAGCGATCACCCAGGTGCTTTTCCAGGTGGGCGAGGTCGGCTTCCTTGCAGGCGGCGTTGACCACCAGGTAGAGGCAGTCACCCAGGTTGGCGACCATGAGGTCGTCGAGGATGCCGCCGTTGTCGTCGGTCAGCAGCGCATAGCGCTGCATGCCGCTGGGCAGGTCGATGATGTCGACCGGCACCAGGGTCTCCAGCGCCTCGGCGGCTTCTTCGCCCTCGAGCAGGACCTGACCCATGTGGGACACATCGAACAACCCAGCCTGGGCGCGGGTGTGCTGATGCTCCTTGAGTACGCCGAGCGGGTATTGCACCGGCATCTCGTAGCCGGCGAAGGGCACCATGCGGGCGCCGAGTTCCAGGTGCAGGGCGTGCAGCGAAGTCTTGAGCAGGGACATGGTGGGGCTCCGTGTCGGGTGGCGGCTTGCTCGCCCCTCGAGGAGGAGCGGGCAAGCACTGGACTGTTGGGTCGCAACTATGGGTGATTCGGTCATCACTTACCCCGGCCGCTTTCCCAGGGGGAAAAGGGCCGGGGTAAGGGCTCAGGCCTCGCCGTAGGCTTCGATCGGCGGGCAGGAGCAGACCAGGTTGCGATCGCCGTAGACGTTGTCGATGCGCGCCACCGGCGGCCAGTACTTGCCGTCCACCAGGCTCGGCAGCGGGAAGACCGCCTGCTCGCGGCTGTAGGGGTGGGTCCACTCGCCCGCCAGTTCGCGCGCGGTGTGCGGCGCGTTCTTCAGCGGGTTGTCCTGGGGATCCAGGTTGCCGGCTTCCAAGGCGCGGATCTCTTCGCGGATGGCGATCATGGCGTCGCAGAAGCGATCCAGTTCCTGCTTGGACTCGCTCTCGGTGGGCTCGATCATCAGGGTGCCGGCCACTGGGAAGGACATGGTCGGGGCATGGAAGCCGAAGTCGATCAGGCGCTTGGCCACGTCGTCCACGGTCACCCCGCTGCTGTCCTTGAGCGGACGCAGGTCGAGGATGCACTCGTGGGCCACCAGGCCACCGGTGCCGCTGTAGAGCACCGGATAGTGCTCTTCCAGCCGGCGGGCGATGTAGTTAGCGCTGAGGATGGCGATTTGCGAGGCGCGGGTCAGACCGGCGCTGCCCATCATCTTCAGGTACATCCAGGAGATCGGCAGGATGCTGGCGCTGCCGTAGGGCGCCGCGCAGACCGCGCCTTCCTTGCGTTCCAGCCGGGCATGGCCGGGCAGGAAGGGCGCCAGGTGCGCCTTGACGCCAATGGGGCCGACGCCCGGACCGCCGCCGCCGTGGGGGATGCAGAAGGTCTTGTGCAGGTTGAGGTGGGAGACGTCGCCGCCGAATTGGCCCGGGGCGCAGAGACCGACCATGGCGTTCATGTTGGCGCCGTCGATATAGACCTGGCCACCGTGGTCATGGACCACCTGGCAGATCTCGCGGATGGCTTCCTCGAACACCCCATGGGTGGACGGGTAGGTGATCATTAGCGCGGCCAGGCGCTCGCTGTGCTGCTCGGCCTTGGCGCGCAGGTCGTCGAGATCGACGTTGCCACGTTTGTCGCAGGCCACCACCACCACGCGCATGTCAACCATGCTGGCGGTGGCCGGGTTGGTGCCGTGGGCCGACGCCGGGATCAGGCAGACGTCGCGCTCACTCTCACCACGGCTCGCGTGATAGGCACGGATGGCCAAGAGGCCGGCGTACTCGCCCTGGGAACCGGCGTTGGGCTGCAGGGAGACGGCGTCATAGCCGGTGGCGGCGCAAAGCATGGCTTCCAGCTCGGTGGTGAGCTGGGCATAGCCCTCGACCTGGTCGGCCGGCGCGAAGGGATGGATACCACCGAATTCGGCCCAGGTGACCGGGATCATCTCGCTGGCGGCGTTGAGCTTCATGGTGCAGGAGCCCAGCGGGATCATGGTGCGATCCAGCGCCAGGTCCTTGTCCGCCAGCTTGCGCAGGTAGCGCATCAACTCGGTCTCGGACCTGTGGCTGGCGAATACCGGATGGGTCAGGAAGGCCGACTGGCGCTGCAGCGCCGCGGGCACTTCCACGCCCTGGACATCGCCCAGCTCGGCGACCTGGGGCGCGGGCTTGCCGTCGGCCAGGATCTCCAGCAGCGCCTGGACATCGGCCAGGGTGCTGGTCTCGTCCAGGGATACACCTAGGGCCTCGGCACTGACTTCGCGCAGGTTGTAGCCACGGGCACGGGCGGCCTCGTGCAGGGCGGCGGTGCGCGCGCCGAACACCAGGGTCAGGGTGTCGAAGGCGGTGTGCTGGGTCTCGTGGCCCAAGCGCTGCAGGCCGGCGGCCAGCAGGCTGGTCAGACGCTGCACCCGGGTGGCGATGCGGGTCAGGCCTTCGGGACCGTGGTAGACCGCGTACATGCTGGCGATGTTGGCCAGGAGCACCTGGGCGGTGCAGATGTTGCTGGTGGCCTTCTCGCGGCGGATGTGCTGCTCGCGGGTCTGCAGCGCCAGGCGATAGGCCGGGTTGCCGTGGCGGTCGATGGAGACGCCGACAACACGACCGGGCATGTCGCGCTTGTACTTGTCCTGCGTGGCGAAGTACGCCGCGTGCGGACCGCCGAAACCGAGCGGTACGCCAAAGCGCTGGGCGGTGCCGATGGCCACGTCCGCACCCAATTCGCCGGGCGGGGTGAGCAGGGTCAGGGCCAGCAGGTCGGCGGCCATGGCCACCAGGGCACCGGCGGCCTGGAAGGCCTGGATGCTCTCCCGGTAGTCACGGATCTCGCCGGTGGTCATGGGGTACTGGAACAGCGCGCCAAAGAAGCGGCCGTGGTCCTCGATCTCGGTTTCCACGCCCACCACCACCTCGATGCCCAGGGGCTCGGCGCGGGTACGCAGGACATCGAGCGTCTGCGGATGGCAATGCACGGAGGCGAAGAAGGCGCTGGCCTTGTTTTTCGCCAGGCGTTTGCAGAAGGTCATGGCCTCGGCGGCAGCGGTGCCCTCGTCCAGCAGCGAGGCGTTGGCCACCGGCATGCCGGTGAGGTCGCCAATCAGCGTCTGGAAGTTGAGCAGCGCCTCCAGGCGACCCTGGGAGATCTCTGGCTGGTAGGGGGTGTAGGCGGTGTACCAGGCCGGATTTTCCAGCAGGTTGCGCAGGATCGGCGCCGGGGTGTGGGTGTTGTAGTAGCCCTGGCCGATCAGGCTCTTGAGCAGGCGATTCTTGCCGGCGATAGTGCGCAGCTCAGCCAGAGCGTCGGCTTCGGACAGCCCGGCGGGCAGGTCCAGTACGCTGGTGCCCTTGATGCTCTCGGGGATCACCTGGGCGGTCATGGCGCCCAGGGATTCGTAGCCGAGCAGGTTCAGCATGGCGATCTCGTCCAGCTCGCGCGGACCGATGTGGCGCGGGACGAATTCGTCGGCGGTGCTGAGGGTGTCGTGCAGCGACATGGCGGTCTTACCCCTTGATCAGTTGCTGATAGGCGGCTTCGTCAAGCAGCGCGGCGAAGGCTTCGGCATTGGCGGGCTGGAAACGGAAGAACCAGCCGGCGTTCAGCGGATCGCTGTTGATGGTCTCGGGCGCATCGTTGAGCGCCTCGTTGACCGCCAGGACCTCGCCGTCCAGCGGCATGGTGATGTTGCTGGCGGCCTTGACCGACTCCAGCACCGCCACTTCATCGCCCTGGGCGTAGCTGCGCAGCTCCGGCAGTTGCACGAAGACCAGGTCGCCGAGCGAGTCCTGAGCATAGTCGGTGATGCCGACGGTAATGCTGCCATCGGCTTCCTGACGCAGCCATTCGTGTTCTTCGGTATAGCGCAGACCCATTGCCAGACTCCTGCGGACCTTTGTCCTGATGGATAGATGGGTCTGGTGGTGCAAGGGTGATGCCAGGAACAAAGGCCAGTAATTTCAAGGGTTTAACCAGAAAAGCGGTACCGCAGTGTAGCGATATCGTTACAACCTCTCACCGCAGGCGGTCATATCTGTAACGATTAAAGAACACCGTATCGAAATCGATCCACAAATAGCTGGGCTCGTAGGTCAGGTAGTTCAGCTGCACGATGTCGACTGGAAATCGATCGCCACGGTATGAGGCACGCAGAGCCAAGGGCCTACTTTTATCCGCCAGAAAACAGATGGACTGAATGGGCGGTCTGATTGTTTGCCATCGCCACGCCTGCAGTGGCATTTCAGTGCACTGAACAAGCCGGCAGTCCACCAAGTGGACAGGCAATTGTTCAGCAGAAAGGGCCAACACTCCTTGGCCCTTTCTTTCATTTTGATCCGACAGGCTCACGGCTTATCAGTAGCGATAAGGGCAGAGACCTGAAGGAAATTAATAGTGCAAGCGCAATCAGTGGCCCATTCCACGTATACCCGCCACCACGTGAGCCGCAACATCATTGAGATCGTAACCCCCCACCAACTCAATCAGACTGTCTGCGGAATCCACCGAAGGAGGCGATACGTAACCTGGCTGCGCATCTTGGAAAATATAGGTATTACCGTGGTAGTGAAAAACCGCAGCATTGACCTCCCCTACGGTTTCCTTCGATACAATATCCAAGACAGTGGATATGTCTTTCGCCCCTGCTACGGCACTGTCTGCAATGGTGACCACCGCTTCAGGCTTGCCAACAGGAAAGCCGTAAAGAATATAACTATCAGAAATGTCAAATCCTGTTACTTTGACCAGGTTAGCAATGATCGATGCT
Organism: Pseudomonas sp. AS2.8; assembly: GCF_014190935.1. Taxonomy (NCBI): domain Bacteria; kingdom Pseudomonadati; phylum Pseudomonadota; class Gammaproteobacteria; order Pseudomonadales; family Pseudomonadaceae; genus Pseudomonas; species Pseudomonas sp. AS2.8. Next base: position 653,669 of record NZ_JACHVV010000003.1, on the reverse strand, counting down.
GATTTCTCAGCACTAGAAGCTGCCGCCTCATAATTGACCAGGTTTCCATTGAAAAGTGTTAGATTTCCGCTGCCCTCACCACTCATAACAATATTGACGCCATGTCCCAGCGAACCATGTGAGGAGGCATTATGAGCGTCTACCCCCTTCACGAAGGACAGATCTGCCGTTGCACTACCGTGACGCGCTTCGATATTGACATCTGCTTGCTGGATAATGGCTGTAACGCCAACATTACCGTTACTTGCACTTACGCTAATATCTTTAACACGCGCATGAGCTAACGATGCCACCGAGTCAAACTCTGCAGCCGCAACCGTACTGACAGAAGCGCTACCGCTTGCAAACTCGATGGAGTGCAGATAAGCACTGGTACTCCGCCCATCCATGCCTTGCTCGCTGAGTACAACATAAAGCGATTTGGTAGAATTGGTCGCATCCAAGGTTTCAAGTCTGTCAAAATTTGACAATACGATGGAGCTGGACGCAGAAACTCCGCTATCTGCAATAGCCAGATTCAGATGCTTGATCGTCGAATCTAGGGTAGAACCTCCGGCCACGGTATCCAGTGTTTGCCCGTCGATCCGAGCGACCTTTTCAAGATAGTCACTGTTAATATTCAGGGTTGTCAGAGAGGCTCTTGCTTCTCTAACAGGAACCGAGCCCTCAACATACTTTGCGAACGCCGCATACTCATCGAAGTCGTTCACATCGATAGTCAGCGAGTGTTTATGGCCGAAACTATAGACCGTCACATCATCAATCACGCTGCCTTGTGCAGGTGCCGATTTTTTCGATAGATTCTTCACAATACTCTCCTGGACAATAATTGATCCAGGCGCACTTGGCTCACCTCGGACTGCAAGAGGTTATCCACCGGGGTACCGAAGGTGCGCCATCGCCTTGAACTACAGGTTACGTAGGTCATTCCTGCGTCAGCAAGGTCTAGTTCAGGTTACAAGAAATGTCTAGAAATTAATTATTCGACTAGCACAGACTTACTCAAGGTCCCGAAAACGCGAGGCTGGTTGAGATGCTCGTCATAAACCAACACATCGGGCACTACAGCGATCGGAAAGCCCTTTCATTCCGACGATTTATAGGAGTGTCGAAAACCCGAGCATGTCGTATTTCTGCAATATGTTTTATCAGGATGAAAGCTGTGGTGTTGAGCATGAATCTAGGTATCAGAACGGTCACGCGTCTGATCTGCAGGCTGGTTTCGCTCTCTCATAAAGTCGTCCGTGACACCCTCGCCATTGAAGAAGTCGCTCCAGCACTTCCGGCCTAACACAGGCGTGCTGTGGCAACAGCCATCGGACGCTGGACTGCCATTACCCGGCGATACAGTTTTTCGGTCCAAGGTTGCCTCCGCGAATGCATCGACGGCATCAGCCTTACATTTATCCGTCATATATATAAATCAATCCTAGCCGCCCAGGCCTCGCACGAGTACGTACCGTTCACCGGGGGAAACGCCAGGACGGTCGCGAACTTCCGCCCCGCTTCATCGGACCAACAAGGCACAACAAGACCTCTGCCAAGCGGCTTTGCCCTCTCCCATCCTTGTCTGGAGTCTTTGTCATGGCTGTGAAAACCGTTGCCGATCTGCTCGTCGCCACCCTCGAAGCTGCTGGTGTGGACACCATCTGGGGCCTGCCGGGCGATTCGCTCAACGGCCTCACCGAAAGCCTGCGCAAGCGCGATCGCATCCGCTGGCGCGGGGTGCGGCATGAAGAAGCTGCGGCCTTCGCCGCCAGTGCCGCGGCTGACACCAGCGGGCGCCTGGCGGTCTGCGCCGGCTCCTGCGGCCCGGGTAACCTGCACCTGATCAACGGCCTGTTCGACGCCCAGCGCAGCGGCGCGCCGGTGCTGGCCATCGCCGCCCAGATTCCTTCCAGCGAGATCGGCCTGGGCTATTTCCAAGAGACCCATCCGGAGCGGCTGTTCCGCGACTGCAGCGACTTTTGCGAGGTGGTTTCCCATCCCGAGCAGCTGCCGCGCATCCTCGAGACCGCCATGCGCTCGGCCATCCTCAACCGTTCGGTGTCGGTGGTGGTGATTCCCGGCGACGTGGCCCTGGCCGAGGCGCCGATCAAGGAAGCCCAGTGGAGCGAGCCAGTGCGTCCGGTGGTGGTCCCGCCGGAAGCCGAACTGGATGCCCTGGCCGAATTGCTGGCCGGGGAAAAGCGCATCACCCTGCTCTGCGGCGCCGGTTGCGCCGGTGCCCATGCCCAGGTGGTGGCCCTGGCTGAGCGGCTGCAGGCGCCGGTGGTCCATGCCCTGCGCGGCAAGGCCCATATCGAGTATTCGAATCCCTATGGCGTGGGCATGACCGGCCTGATCGGGTTTTCGTCCGGCTATCACGCGCTCAAGGAATGCGACCTGCTACTGATGCTGGGTAGCAACTTCCCCTATCGCAACTTCTTCCCGGATCACGGCCGCGTGGTGCAGATCGACGTGCGCGGCGCCCACCTGGGCGTGCGTACCCCGCTACTCAAGGGGCTGGTGGGCGATGTCCGCGCCACCCTCGACGCCCTGCTGCCGCGCCTCCAGCCTAACAGCCACAGCCGCTTCCTAGAAAAAGCCCAGCAGCACTACCGCAAGACCCGCGCCGAGCTGGACGAACTGGCCACCGCCACCGCTGATGGCGAGCCGCTGCATCCGCAGTACCTCACCACCCGCGTCAGCGAACTGGCCGCAGCGGACGCCCTCTTCACCTGCGACGTCGGCACTCCCACGGTGTGGGCGGCGCGCTACCTGGCGATGAATTTCGAGCGCAAGCTGGCCGGCTCCTTCACCCATGGCTCCATGGCCAATGCCCTGCCCCAGGCCATGGGCCTGCAGGCGGCCTATCCTGATCGCCAGGTGGTGGCGCTGGCCGGCGACGGCGGGCTGTCCATGCTGCTGGGCGAACTGGCGACCCTGGCCAGCGAGAAGCTGCCGGTCAAGGTCATCGTCTACGACAACGCCACCCTGGGGTTCGTCGCCATGGAGATGAAGGCCGCCGGCATGATCGACGAGACCACGGATCTCGCCGCCGTCGACTTTGCCCAGGTAGCCGAAGCCTGCGGTGTGCGCGGCTGGAAGGTGGACTCGGCCAGCCTGCTCGACGCCACTCTGGAGGAGGCCTTCGCCCACCCCGGCCCGGCGCTGGTGGATGTGCGCATCGCCAAGCAGGAGCTGTCGCTGCCACCGAAGATCGAGGCCGCCCAGGCCAAGGGCTTCAGCCTCTACATGCTGCGCGCGGTGATGAGTGGTCGCGGCAGCGAGGTGGTGGACCTGGCCAAGACCAACGTGCTGCGCTGATCCGGACGCCCGCGGCCGCTAGCGCCGCGGGATGCCGTAACGCCGCAGGCGCATGGCGATGGCCGAGTGGGACGTCTGCAAGCGCGCGGCCAGCTGGCGACTAGATGGATACTGCGGATAGAGCCGCTCCAGCAGCGCCGCCTCGTAGCCCTGGACGGCGGCCTCCAGGGTGCTGACTTCGGTCTCGACCTGCCCCGCCACCGCCGTGCCGGCCAGGTCGAGGTCGTCGACATCGATCTGGCCGCTCTCGCTGATGGCGGCGGCGCGAAAGAGGATGTTCTGCAATTGCCGCACGTTGCCCGGCCAGGCGTTGCCCAGCAGCACGCCATAGGTGGCCGGAGCCAGGCGGCACGGCGGGCGGCCGATCTGGGCGCAGGCCTGCTGCAGGAAGTGCCGCGCCAGCAGCAGGATGTCCTGGCCACGCTCGCGCAGCGCCGGCACCTGCAGGCTGAGCACATTGAGGCGATAGAAGAGGTCCTCGCGAAAAGTACCGGCGGCGACCATGGCCTGTAGATCGCGATGGGTGGCGGCGAGAATCCGCACGTTGACCTTGGTTTCCTGGGCTCCGCCGACACGGCGGAAGGTGCCATCGGAGAGGAATCTCAGCAGCTTGGCCTGCAGATAGGGCGACATCTCGCCGACCTCGTCGAGAAACACCGTGCCCTGGTCGGCCAGCTCCAGCAAGCCTGGCTTGCCGCCGCGCTGGGCACCGGTGAAGGCGCCCGGGGCATAGCCGAACAGTTCGCTCTCGGCCAGGCTCTCCGGCAGGGCCGCGCAATTCAGCGCCAGAAAAGGCGCCTCGCGCCGCGCACTGGCGGCGTGGCAGGCGCGCGCCACCAGTTCCTTACCGGTGCCGGTCTCGCCGAGGATCAGCAGGGGCGCTTCCAGGGCAGCCAGGCGCTGGGCCCGGGCCTTGAGGGTACGGATGGCGGCGCAGTCGCCGAGCAGCGAATCGAAGCCCTCGGGGGTGTCGTGGCGCAGCGCCGAGAGGCGGCCGCCGATGCGACTGGGGGCATAGAGGGTCAGCAGCCCGCCGGCCAGTCCGCCCACCGGCTCGCCAATGGGCGTGGCGTCCAGCAGCAGCGCCTGGCCGCGCAGCACCACCTCGCGCAGGGGCAAACGAAAGCCCTGATCCAGCAATTCGGCGGACAATTCGCTGTCGTTGAAGAGTTCGGCCAAGGTGTTGCCGGCGCCCTCCCCGGCCAGGGCGGCAAAGGCCGGATTGGCCAGCAGAATGCGGCCCTCGCCGTCTACCGCGAGCACCGGATCGGCCATGGCGGCGAGCAGGGCGTCGAGTTGCAGGGAACGCCGCTGGCCCGGCAGGATATCCACCACCCGCACCGCCTCGACCCCTACCACGGTCAGCAGGGCGGCGCGCAATTCCTCCAGTACCGCTGCGCTCAGGGTCGGCGCATCGATGTAGACATTGGGCGGCACCATCTCCACGGCGTCCAGATTGAGATTGCGGGCACCGAGCAGCGCCAGGACTTCCTGGGTGATGCCGACACGATCGATGAACGACACATGGATACGCATGGAAACCCTGGGGTCTGAAAGCGAAAGGGCTAATGCTACCCAAATGCTCGGGGTAGAATCACTTCTCATTTACCAGGCGGGACCGCCATGACCAACAAAGACCCTCTTCTGCTCGATCAGCAGCTGTGCTTCGCGCTGTACTCCACCTCGCTGGCCATGACCAAGGTGTACAAGCCGCTGCTCGAAGAGGTGGGGCTGACCTACCCGCAGTACCTGATGATGCTGGTGCTCTGGGAAAACGACCGCCTGCCGCTCAAGGAGCTGGCGCGTCGGCTGCACCAGGACTCCGGGGCCCTGACCCCGGTGCTCAAGCGCCTGGAAGCCGAAGGCTACGTGACCCGACAGCGCAATGCCGAGGACGAGCGCAACCTGTCCATCGAGCTGACCGAGTCTGGCCGCACCCTGCGCGAGCGGGCCCGGACGATCAACGGCACCATCAGCGGCTACTGCGCGCTGGGTGACGCGGAGATGACCCGGCTGCGCGAGAACCTGATGACCCTGCGCGCCAAACTGGAACGTTGATCCTCGCCGACCGCTGCCATTGGTCGGCTACTCCTGAAATAATATTTGCGCGATAACTAATATCGCGATAACTTAAATCCGTACCCGGGCCAGCCCTCTCGGTAACGGCCCAACCAAAAAGTTATCGCGATACGCAAATAGGAGCCCGCCATGAACATCCTCTATACCGCTTCCGCAACCAGCACCGGTGGCCGCGACGGCCGTTCCATCAGCAGCGACAAGGCCCTGGACGTGCAGCTGTCCACGCCCAAGGAGCTGGGCGGTGCCGGGGGTGCCGGTACCAACCCCGAGCAACTTTTTGCCGCGGGCTATTCCGCCTGCTTCATCGGCGCGCTCAAGTTCGTCGGCGCCAAGGAAAAGATCGCCGTGCCGGCGGACGTCAGCGTGACCGCCCAGGTCGGCATCGGCCCGATCCCCACCGGCTTCGCCCTGGACGTCGAACTCATCATCAGCCTGCCGGGCCTGGAGCACGCCGTGGCCGAAGACCTGGTCGAGAAGGCCCACCAGGTCTGCCCCTACTCCAACGCCACCCGCGGCAACGTGGACGTGCGCCTGACCCTGGCCTAAGGGTCGCGGTATTACCCAGGCGCTTCAGCCGAGGCGCCCGGTCCTTTCCGTTCGAGGAGTCATCTGTCATGCGTACCGTCTCTCGCCTGCTTGGCCTTTCCGCGCTCACCCTGGCCCTGGGCAGCGCCTTTGCCGCACCCCAGCCCGATCCGGCCCTGGAACGCACCACCCAGGGCTTCGTCGACGCCCTGAACGGCAGCGGTGGCAAACCCCTGGAAACCCTGAGTCCCAAGGACGCCCGTGCGGTGCTGTCCGGCGCCCAGTCCGGCGTCAAGGTCGATCTCTCGGGGGTCAAGACCAGCGAAAAGACCATCCAGGTCGACGGCAAGCCGCTGCAGCTGACCATCGTCCGCCCGGCGAACGCCAAGGGGCAGACGCCGGCCTTCATGTTCTTCCACGGCGGCGGCTGGGTGCTGGGTGATTTCCCTACCCACCAGCGCCTGGTGCGTGACCTGGTGGTGGCGTCCGGCGCCACGGCGGTGTTCGTCAACTACACCCCGAGTCCGGAGGCCCACTTCCCGGTGGCCATCAACCAAGCCTATGCCGCGACCCAGTGGGTCGCCGAGCATGGCAAGGAGATCGATGTCGACGGCAGTCGCCTGGCGGTGGCCGGCAACAGCGTCGGCGGCAACATGGCCGCGGTGGTCAGCCTGATGGCCAAGGACAAGGGCACGCCCAAGCTGCGTTACCAGGTGCTGTTCTGGCCGGTGACCGATGCCAGCTTCGACAACGGCTCCTACCAGACCTATGCCGAGGGCCGCTTCCTGACCCGCAACATGATGAAGTGGTTCTGGGACAACTACACCACCAGCGAGACCGAGCGCGCCAACGTCTATGCCTCGCCGTTACGGGCCAGCGAGGCCCAACTCAAGGGCCTGCCGCCGGCGCTGGTGCAGACCGCCGAGAACGACGTGCTGCGTGACGAAGGCGAGGCTTATGCCCGCAAGCTCAACGCGGCCGGCGTCGATGTCGTCCAGGTGCGCTACAACGGCATGATCCATGACTACGGCCTGCTCAACGTCCTGGCCAAGGTGCCCGAGGTCCAGGCTTCGCTGACCCAGGCCGGCCAGCTGCTGAAGCAGCACCTGCAGTAAGACTGGGCGTGGTACCCGAGGGGGTGGTTCCGTTCGCGGAGCCACCCCCTTTGCGTTTCAGGGCTGCTTGCCCAGAGCCGCAAAGCGTTCCGCCAGCCAGCCATGCAGCTGCCGCACAGCGGGCGAGAATTGCCGTCGGTGCGGGCAGAACAGCTGCAGCGGCAAGGGCTCGCCGGGCTGATCGGGCAGCAGGCGCACCAGCCGACCGCTCTGCAGATCGTCGCGCATGTCCAGCCAGGACTTGTAGACGATGCCCTCTCCGGCCACCGCCCAGCGCCGCACCACCTCGGCATCATCGCTCTGCAAGGGGCCGCTGACGGCCACCTGGCGCAGGCCACCGTCGGCCTGTGGAAAGCTCCACTTGTCATAGGTGCGACCATGCAGCTGGTAGAGCAGGCAGGCGTGCCCGGACAGATCGTCCAGGTTGCGCGGCGCACCCTGCCGGACCAGATAGGTCGGCGCCGCCGCCAGCAGCCGGCGGTTGTCCGGGGCCAGCGGCAGGGCCACCAGGCTGTCGTCCTGACTGCGGCCGTAGCGGATGGCGATGTCCACCGGATCGCGATAGACGTCGGCCTGCTGGTCCGAGACATACAACCTGAGCGTCAGGCCGGGATGGCGCTGACGAAACTCGGCCAGCCAGGGCAGCAAGAGATTACGCCCCAGATCCGAAGGCGCCGCCACCTGCAGCACCCCTCGCAATTCCGGGCTCTCCCCTTGCAACCGCTCACGCCCTTCGCGCAAGGTCTCCAGCACCTCGCGGGCATAGGGCAGATAGGCCTCGCCCTCGGCAGTCAGTCGCAGGCTGCGGGTCGAGCGGGCGAACAGGCGGATGCCCAGTTCGCGCTCCAGGCGGCCGATGGCGGCGCTCACCTGACCCGGCAAGAGGTCTGCCTCGCGGGCCGCGCGGGAAAAGCTGCCCAGGGCGGCGGAGCGTACAAAGAGGCCAAGGTCGTCGAAGCGGATCATTTTCACTCCTGCAGTGAAGGTGCTATCCGATTCTGCCGCTTTTTCTGGTCGAGCATGAAGACGACCATGGGCCATGTCTTCTTATCGTACAAAGGAATCCGTCCATGAAAGCCATCATCCACGGTGACACCACCCTCCCCGCCAGCGATCCCCGTGCCCTGCAGGACGCCGTGCTGACCGATCCCACGCCTGAGGCCCATGACCTGCTGGTGGAAGTCCGCGCCGTGTCGGTCAATCCGGTCGACACCAAGGTGCGCCAGGGCCTGGTGCAGCGCGAGTCCAAGGTGCTGGGCTGGGACGTCTCCGGCGTGGTGCGGGCAGTGGGCAGCGCCGTCAGCCGCTTCGCCGTGGGTGACGAGGTCTACTATGCCGGCGAGCTGTTCCGCCCCGGCTGCAACAGCGAGCTGCATCTGGTGGATGAACACCTGGCCGGGCACAAGCCCAGGAGCCTGGATCATGCCCAGGCCGCGGCCCTGCCGCTGACCGCCATCACCGCCTGGGAACTGCTGTTCGACCGTCTCGGCGCAACCGAAGGCGGCGGCGCCGACCAGCAGCTGCTGGTGATGGGTGCGGCGGGTGGCGTCGGCTCGGTGCTGGTGCAACTGGCCCGTCAGCTCACCAAGCTGACGGTGATCGGTACCGCCTCGCGCCAGGAAACCCAGGACTGGGTGCGCCAGCTGGGTGCTCATCACGTCATCGACCATCACCAGCCACTGCGGCCCCAGCTCGAAGCCCTCGGTCTGGACGGCGTGACTCTGGTCGCCAGCCTCACCCACACCGATGAGCACTTCACCCAGTTGGTGGATGTCCTGCGGCCCCAGGGCCGTCTCGGTGTGATCGACGATCCGGCGCAACTCGACGTGGTGCCGATGAAGGCCAAGTCGCTGTCGCTGCACTGGGAGCTGATGTTCACCCGCTCGCTGTTCCAGACCCCGGACAAGGTGCGCCAGCACGAGATCCTCGAACGCGTCGCCGGGCTGATCGACCAGGGCACCCTCAAGACTACCCTGGGCGAACACCTGGGCCGGATCGATGCCGCCAACCTGCGACGTGCCCATGCTCGGCTGGAAAGCCACCAGGCCCGCGGCAAGCTCGTGCTGGAGGGTTTCTGATGCCTCGCTGCAGTGCCCTGACCCTCGCCGTCGCCCTGGCCGTGGGTAGCCTGACGGCCCAGGCCGCGCCGCTGCCCCAGGAGCGTACCCTGGGCCAGCTGGAGCAGGTGTTCGCCTTCCAGGACGCCATGCCCACCGGGGTTACCGTCAGCGAGACCGGGCGGATCTTCGTCAACTATCCCCGCTGGGGCGACGACGTGCCCTTCACCGTCGCCGAACTCAAGGACGGCAAGGCGGTACCCTACCCGGATGCCGCGTTGAACGTGGAAACGCCCGGCCAGCCGGGCAAGGGCTTCATCAGCGTGCAGAGCGTGGTGGCCGATGGTCGCGGGCACCTCTGGGTGCTGGACACCGCCGCCCCGGGTTTTGCCGCGCCCAAGGCCGGCGGCGTCAAGCTGGTGGCCATCGACCTCAAGACCAACAAGGTCGCCAGGACCCTGGTCTTCCCCGCGGCGGTGCTCGAACCCAACAGCTACGTCAACGACGTGCGCTTCGACTTTCGCGTCGGTCGCGCCGGGGTGGCCTATGTCACCGACTCGGCGCCTCCCGGCGGCCTGATCATCCTCGACCTCGCCACCGGCCAGGCCCAGCGCCGCCTGACCGGCGCGCCCCAGGCCAACGTCGATCCCAGCTTCGTCCCGGTGGTGGAAGGCGAGCCGCTGCTGATGCAACGTCCCGATGGCAGCAAGGTCCGGCCGGCCATCGCCAGCGATGGCATCGCCCTGTCACCGGACGGCGGCACCCTTTACTTCAGCCCGCTGTCCAGCCGCCATCTCTATGCCGTGCCCACCGCCCTGCTGCGTGATCCCAAGGCGAGCGAGGCCCAAGTCCGCGCCGGGGTGCAGGATCTCGGCGAGAAGGGCGCCTCCGACGGCCTCGAAGCCGATGCCCAGGGGCGCGTCTATGCCGGCGACTACGAGCACAACGCGGTGCGCCAGCGCCAGGCCGATGGCAGTTGGAAGACCCTGGTCCACGATCCCCGCGTGCTCTGGCCCGACACCTTCAGCATCGGGCCGGACGGCTACCTCTATTTCACCGCCAACCAGCTCCATCGCCAGGCCCAGTTCCACAGCGGCCAGGACCTGCGCCAGAAGCCCTACAGCCTGTTCCGCGTCAAGATCGACGCCCAGCCGGCCCCCACCCACTGATCCGATCAGGAGTTATCCATGCAGCTGTCCCAGATCGCCCGTACCCGTTACACCACCAAGGCCTTCGACGGCTCCCGCAGCATCCCGGCCGAACAGGTCGAGGAACTGTTGGAGCTGCTGCGCCAAGCGCCCTCCTCGGTCAACTCCCAGCCGTGGCACTTCGTGGTCGCTGCCAGTGCCGAGGCCAAGGCGCGCGTCGCCCGTGGCATGCAAAGCCCCTACAACGAGCCCAAGGTGCTGCCGGCCTCCCACGTCATCGTGCTGTGCACCCGCCTGGAAATGACCGAAGGCCATCTGGCCCAGGTGCTGGAACAGGAAGCCCAGGACGGCCGCTTCGCCAAGCCCGAAGCGCGCGCCACCCAGGACGGTACCCGTCGTCATTTCGTCGACCTGCATCGTCATGAGCGCAAGGATGTGCAGCACTGGATGGAGAAGCAGACCTACCTGGCGTTGGGCACCCTGCTGCTGGGCGCCGCCGCCCTGGGCATCGATGCCACCCCCATGGAAGGCTTCGACGCCAACAGCCTGGACCAGGAACTGGGGCTGCGCGAACAGGGCTACACCGCCCTGGTGGTGGTCGGTCTGGGCTATCGCGGTGAAAGCGACTTCAACGCCGGCCTACCAAAGTCCCGCCTGACCCGGGAGCAGGTCTTTACCTTCCTGTAAAACCCACCGCTCCGTAGCGTGGATAACGGTGCAACCTTATCCACAGTGCGCGCCGGTAGCTGCCAGTGGAAAACGCTCTCCAGTTTTCCACGCTATACATGCCGTAGGCGGAGCTGAGTACAGCGAAGCCCAACATGGGCAGCTACGCAGCTTTCTTACGGACAAAAAAAAGCCGACCGCTACAAACGGTTGGCTTTTTTTGTCGGGACCTAGTGGGCGTAGGCGAACGAGCCGTCTCAACCCGCCCTACGGTCCGTCAACCGCCCTTCAGATCCGCCAGGATCGAGAAGGCGCGCAAGCGATCCGCCTGCTCATAGACGTCGCAGGTAAAGATCAGCTCGTCGGCGTCAGTCTTTTCCAGCAACAGCTCCAGGCGTTCGCGGACCTTGTCCGGGCCACCGATCACCGCCATGCCAAGGAAGCTCGACACCGACTCCTTCTCGTGGGGCAGCCAGACCCCTTCCATGCTGCGCACCGGCGGCTGCAGACGCAGGCTGTCGCCGCGGAACAGGGCGAGGATGCGCTGGTAGACGGTGGTGGCCAGGTAATTGGCCTCGTCGTCGCTGTCGGCCGCTACTAGGGGTACCCCGAGCATCACATAGGGACGATCGAGCACTTCGGACGGCTTGAAGTTTTCGCGATAGAGCCGGATCGCCTCGTGCACGTAGCGCGGCGCGAAGTGCGAAGCGAAGGCGTAGGGCAAGCCCTTGGCCGCCGCCAGCTGGGCACTGAACAGGCTCGACCCCAGCAGCCAGATCGGCACCTCGGTGCCCACGCCGGGCATGGCGATCACGCCCTGCCCCGGCTGCTGCGGCCCGAAGTAGTGCTGCAGCTCTTCCACATCCCGCGGGAAGTCGTCGGAACTGCCCAGGCGGTCGCGCCGCAGGGCATAGGCAGTGCGCTGATCGGAGCCCGGCGCGCGGCCCAGACCAAGTTCGATACGGCCCGGATACAGCGAGGCCAGGGTGCCGAACTGCTCGGCCACCACCAAGGGCGCATGGTTGGGCAGCATGATGCCGCCTGAACCCAGGCGCAGGGTGCTGGTACCGGCGGCCAGATAGCCCAGCAACACGCTGGTCGCGGAGCTGGCGATACCGTCCATGTTGTGGTGCTCCGCCACCCAGTAGCGGGAAAAGTCCAGCTGCTCGACATGGCGGGCCAGGGTCAGGGCATTGTGCAGCGCCTGGGTCGCATCGCCGTCGTCGCGGATGGGGACGAGGTCGAGGACCGACAGGGCGGTCTTAGAGAGACGGGTCATCAGGATTCTCCTCGGCGGCCTGATCGTAGGCCGCCCTATGGCGCTGAATGAAAGGCTGCTTCGCGGAGGCCCAGGCGGCCAGGGCGCCCACCGGCACCATCAGGCTCTGGCCTAGTTCGGTGAGGGCGTATTCCACCTGGGGCGGCTTGGTCGGCGTCACCGTGCGGGACACCAGGCCATCGCGCTCCAGCTGACGCAGGGTCACGCTGAGCATGCGCTGGGAAATGCCGTCGACCCGCCGGCGCAATTCGTTGAAGCGCAGCGGGCCGGGTTCCAGGGTGAAGAGCGTGAGCAAGGACCAGGCATCGCCGATCCGGTCCAGCACATCCCGAATGGGACAGGCATGGGCATGCAGGCGGCGACGGCTGGAGATACGACTGACCACGGCGTCCATGGCGATCCTCGAAGCAGAACTGGCTCCCAGCCTACGCCTTTCGGGCGGTTATTAAAAGTAACCACCTGTCAGGACTGGTATTGCCGCTTTGGCCAGGGCACAATCCGGAAGGCCGTGATCGTTTTTATTGATTGAACGTTCAATAAAAAATAGTTACCCTCCGAGGCTCCTTCCGCTCTGTTCAGGAGATGCCTCGTGCCCAAGGTCGGGATGCAGCCCATCCGCCGTTCGCAGCTCATCGCCGCGACCCTCGAAGCCGTCGACGAAGTCGGCATGGGCGACGCCAGTATCGCCTTCATCGCCCGCAAGGCCGGCGTCTCCAACGGCATCATCAGCCACTATTTCCAAGACAAGAACGGCCTGCTCGAAGCCACCATGCGGCATTTGATGAATGCCCTGCGCCAGGCCGTGCGCGAACGTCGCGCCGCCCTACCCGGTGACGACCCCGCCGCCAACCTGCGTGCCATCATCCAGGGCAACTTCGACGATACCCAAGTCAGCGGCCCGGCCATGAAGACCTGGCTGGCCTTCTGGGCCACCAGCATGCACCAGCCCAATCTGCGCCGCCTGCAACGCATCAACGACCTGCGCCTCTACTCGAACCTCTGCTGGCAATTCCGCCGCCTCCTGCCCCATCAGCAGGCGCGCGCCTCGGCCCGCGGCCTGGCCGCCATCATCGATGGCCTCTGGCTGCGCGGCGCCCTCTCCGGCGACACCTTCAATACCCAGCAGGCCCTGCAGATCGCCTACGACTACCTGGACCTGCAACTGGCCAAGGCCTGACGCCTCCCTGATCGCTTAGACCCTGCCCGGCTTGCTCCGGTCGGGGCTCTCCGTCCGCGTTCCCTCCCTCTCCCCGCTTCGACAGAACCGCTCTGGGCCGCCCATCGCCCCGTTTCGGCACGCCTGCGAATTTTTCATTGATTGAACGTTCAATAAAAATTAAGTAGACTGGATTCATCGCTGGCGCAGAGAGACCTTTCTTTTGCGCCCCCTGTGTTCCTTGCGGGTGCCACGGCGCCCGCCCAGCCTGGGAGAACGTCCATGGCCCGTTTCGCCGAACAGCAGCTGTACATCGGTGGCCGTTATGTCGCCGCTACCGGTGGCACCACCTTCGAAACCCTGAATCCCGCCACAGGCGAAGTGCTCGCCACGGTGCAGAGTGCCAGCCGCGCCGACGTGGACAAGGCAGTAGCTGCTGCCGCCGCCGGCCAGAAGGTCTGGGCCGCGATGACCGCCATGCAGCGCTCGCGCATCCTGCGCAAGGCCGTGGACATCCTCCGCGAGCGCAACGACGAGCTGGCGCTGCTGGAAACCCTCGATACCGGCAAGGCCCTGTCCGAGACCCAGGCCGTGGACATCGTCACCGGCGCCGACGTGCTCGAATATTACGCGGGCCTCGTTCCGGCCCTGGAAGGCGAGCAGATCCCGCTGCGCGAGACCTCCTTCGTCTATACCCGCCGCGAGCCGCTGGGCGTGGTCGCCGGCATCGGCGCCTGGAACTACCCGATCCAGATCGCCCTGTGGAAGTCCGCCCCGGCCCTGGCCGCCGGCAACGCCATGATCTTCAAGCCCAGCGAAGTCACCCCGCTGACCGCGCTGAAGCTGGCCGAGATCTATACCGAGGCCGGTCTGCCCGATGGCGTGTTCAACGTGGTCAATGGCGTCGGCCCGGAGGTCGGCGTGGCCCTGACCGAGCATCCCGGCATCGAGAAGATTTCCTTTACCGGCGGCGTCGCCACCGGCAAAAAGGTCATGGCCAGCGCTGCCGGCTCGACCCTCAAGGAAGTCACCATGGAGCTGGGCGGCAAGTCGCCGCTGATCGTCTGCGATGACGCCGACCTGGATCGCGCCGCCGACATCGCCGTCATGGCCAACTTCTTCAGTTCCGGCCAGGTCTGCACCAACGGCACCCGCGTCTTCGTGCCCCAGGCGCTCAAGGCCGACTTCGAGGCCAAGGTGGTGGAGCGGGTCAAGCGCATCAAGCTAGGCGATCCCCTGGCCGCCGAGACCAACTTCGGGCCGCTGGTCAGCACCCCGCACATGGAAAAGGTGCTGGGCTACATCGCCCAGGGCCAAGCCGAAGGCGCCCGCCTGCTCACCGGTGGCGAGCGCGTTACCCAGGGCGAACTGGCCAAGGGCAACTTCGTCGCCCCTACGGTCTTCACCGATTGCCGTGACGACATGGCCATCGCCCGCGAAGAGATCTTTGGCCCGGTCATGAGCATCCTGGCCTATGCCGATGAGGACGAGGTGGTGCGCCGCGCCAACGACACCGAGTACGGCCTGGCCGCCGGCGTGGTCACCCGTGACCTGGCCCGTGCCCACCGCATGATCCATCGCCTGGAAGCCGGCATCTGCTGGATCAACACCTGGGGCGAATCCCCCGCCGAGATGCCGGTGGGTGGCTACAAGCACTCCGGCGTCGGGCGCGAAAACGGCCTCACCACCCTCGGCCACTACACCCGTATCAAGTCGGTGCAGGTCGAGATGGGCGATTACGCCTCGATCTTCTAAGCCGCTTCAGTAGCGCTTTTCTCCCCTCTCCGCTGGAGAGGGCCCGGGGATGGGGTGACCACCCCACCCGCCGTTAGGAGGAGAATCTTCATGGCACACGAATTCGATTACATCGTCATAGGCGCCGGCTCGGCTGGCAACGTCCTGGCCACCCGGCTGACCGAAGACAAGGACGTCACCGTCCTGCTGCTGGAAGCCGGCGGTCCCGACTACCGCCTGGACTTCCGCACCCAGATGCCAGCCGCTCTGGCCTATCCGCTGCAGGGCAAGCAGTACAACTGGGCCTACCAGACCGAGCCCGAGCCGCACATGGACAACCGCCGGATGGAATGCGGCCGCGGCAAGGGTCTGGGCGGCTCCTCGCTAATCAACGGCATGTGCTACATCCGCGGCAACGCCCTGGACTATGACAACTGGGCGCAACTCGACGGCCTGGACGACTGGACCTACCTCGATTGCCTGCCCTACTTCCGCAAGGCCGAGAAGCGCGATGCCGGTGCCAACGACTGGCACGGCGGCGACGGTCCGGTTTCGGTGACCACTGCCAAGCCGAACACCAATCCGCTGTTCGAAGCCATGGTCGAAGCCGGTGTCCAGGCGGGTTATCCGCGCACCGAAGACCTCAACGGCTACCAGCAGGAAGGCTTCGGCCCGATGGATCGCTTCGTCACTCCGAACGGCCGACGCTCCAGCACCGCCCGCGGTTACCTGGATCAGGCCAAGGGTCGCCCGAATCTGACCATCGTTACCCACGCCACCACCGATCGCATCCTCTTCGAGGGCAAGCGCGCCAATGGCGTGGCCTACATGAAGGGCGATTCGCTGGAAGCCATCACCGTGCGCGCCCGTCGGGAAGTCCTGCTCTGCGCCGGCGCCATCGCCTCGCCGCAGATCCTGCAGCGCTCCGGCGTCGGCCCCGCGCCGCTGCTGCGTCGCTTCGACATCCCGCTGGTCCATGACCTGCCCGGCGTCGGCCAGAATCTGCAGGACCACCTGGAGATGTACCTGCAGTACGAGTGCAAGCAGCCGGTCTCGTTGTACCCGGCGCTGAAGTGGTACAACCAGCCGCAGATCGGCCTGGAATGGATGCTCAAAGGCACCGGCCTGGGCGCCAGCAACCACTTCGAGGCGGGCGGTTTCATCCGCTCCAGCGAAGAGTTTGACTGGCCCAACATCCAGTATCACTTCCTGCCGATCGCCATCAATTACAACGGCACCAACGCCATCGAGGCCCATGGCTTCCAGGCCCACGTCGGCTCCATGCGCTCGCCCAGCCGTGGCCGCATCGAACTGACCTCGCGCGATCCGCGCCAGCATCCGAGCATCCTGTTCAACTACATGAGCACCGAGCAGGACTGGCGCGAATTCCGCGACGGCATCCGCCTGACCCGCGAGATCATGCAGCAGCCGGCGCTAGACCCCTATCGTGGCGAAGAGATCAACCCAGGCCGCGACTGCGTGACCGACGCCCAGCTGGATGCCTTCGTGCGCTCCCATGCCGAGACCGCTTACCACCCGTCCTGCTCCAACAAGATGGGTACCGACGACATGGCAGTGGTCGACGGCGCCGGTCGCGTCCACGGCCTGGAAGGTCTGCGCGTAGTGGACGCCTCCATCATGCCGATCATCGCGACGGGCAACCTCAATGCCCCGACCATCATGATCGCCGAGAAGATCGCCGACAAAATTCGCGGTCGCGCTCCGCTGCCGCGCAGCAATGCCGCCTACTACGTCGCCAACGGCGCACCGGTACGGGGTACCCCGCTGCGTGACGTCAACGGTCAGCGCGCCGCCGAGCCGGTACCGGAACGTCGCAACCAGCCGGCCGCCTGATCCCAGGCAGCCGAACGCAAGAAGGGCGCCCTGGGGCGCCCTTCTTGTATCTAACTCTGGATGCTCGAACCGTCTGGCCAAAGCTCAGTAAGTAGCCCGCTCTCCCGCCTCTCTAAGAGAAGAGGGCCAGGGTAATGGCCGCCTACCGCCTTACTTCACAGACAATCCTTCACCGCGGTCAAAATGGTCCGCGGCCGCAGCGGATTGTTGGCCATCTGCTCGCGCAACTGGATGCGCGTACCGCGCGACGCCGACCCGATGTCGATGATGGCCGCCGTGGCGCCTGGCACCTTGCTGTCCACCAGCACACGCTGCCCACTGCTGCCCTGTGGCTGGACCAGCACATGCCGACCGTCCTTTTCCAGACCGGTCACCAGGCAGGTGCGATAGTCCTCGGCACTCTTGCCGGTGCGCAGCTCCATGGGCGGATTGCGTTCAAGATTCGCCTGACTGGTGCAACCCGCCAGGGCAGCGGCCAGGAAGGCCAGGGTTTTGGTTCTCATCAGTGGCTCCTTGCAAGCTCTTTGCGTCATTTTAGCCTCAGCTGCCTTACGCCAGCCTTAACCTACGCACATCCTTGGTTTACAAGGGCTTTTCCATGGCTATAATGGCCTCCCCCTTGCCGGTATAGCTCAGCTGGTAGAGCAACTGACTTGTAATCAGTAGGTCCCGGGTTCGACTCCTGGTGCCGGCACCATCATAGATAACGTCTTAGGCCAGCCAAACGCTGGCCTTTTTCGTTTTAGCCTGTCGCGTTTGCTGTCTTCTTCGCTCCAGTCGAGCAGCGACAACGCTCTAGCCCGGCCACCTTATACGCATGCTTCGGCACGGTTACCGTTTTGCGCTGCGGTTATGTGGACCTCTAGGCCAACACTTCTAAACCGTGCTTCTGGGAACCATACCGCTTGGGCGTTTGGCGCCGGCTTCCTACTTCTCAATGGCGTTTAGATAGCGGGCAAATGCCGGCTGACTGACATTATTAGCCTCTCGAATATGCCTGATTTGCGCTGGCTCAATCATTTCAGGTACCACCAGATGTCGCGCATCGAAGTCACGCATAGTGGCTTTATCCAGCGCTCCAACTTTGTGCAGCATGGCTGCTGAGGAGTGAATCGCCTCAGAGATGTCGCCTTTGTACATACGCTTTGCGGTCATTGCAGCTCTCCACCAAGTCTTTATCCGCCACGAGCGGATCAACTGCTTATCACGCTGCGCCGCGTCGCCTTGGTCGCCAACCCTGATTATTTTTTGGATCGCTACGTAGTGGTAAACAGATAGCGGCAATCAAGACCCTGACCCTATCGACGTCCCTGAATGGACATAATCTGCATGCCCCTCTAAGGGCTGGGCTAACAGCTGTCGATGCAGGCGCTTACGCTGCGGCGATACGCTCGACTTCAGGCTGATCAGCCTGCTCGGCTTCCCATTGGTCGTAGGCCGACTGCATGGATAGCCAGAACCGCGCTGTGGACAAACCCGCTCGCTCAAGGCGAACGGCAAGATCCGCTCTAATGGGCTTACGGCAATTGACCACGCCGGACAGATAGACACGACTGAAATGAAGCTTGCGCGCTGCTTCAGCAATTTTGATAGGGGTTTCTTCAAACACCGTTTCTAGAACGGCGCCCGGATGCGGGGGATTATGCATGGCCATAGGACCTCCTTAGTGGTAATCGAGGTAGTCAATGAGCTCGGTATCCGTGCCATCAAAACGGAAGATCACCCGCCAGTTGCCACTGATGGAAAGGGACCAGTAACCGGTCAGCTTCCCTTTGAGCGGATGCAGGCGAAAGCCTGGCATGTCAATCTCATCAGGGCGGGCAGCTTGATCCAATACGCCCAGCACCAGGGTCAACCGTTTCGCATGCGTAGCCTGAATCCCCTTCGTACTTCCCGTCCTGAAAAAGGCCTCTAGGCCCTTGTGCTTGAACGTCTTGATCATGACGCAGAGTGTAATCAATCTGTTTACACTTTCAAGATCTGCAGTCGCAAAAACTACCTTTTAGGCTTATAGCCAGTCCACTATGCCTAACCCTCTGCAGGCGGGGCACTTAAGGAAGGGCATATACCTTACTGCAGAGCTTAGATTTGAGACGCTGAGGCTTGGCTACTGGAGGCACGGTGTTGACGCGTGGCACAAACCCAGATGGCCCGGGGATGCGGCCTGACTCAGATAGCGCACTATTCCCTTTGTGCAATCAGGCAGCAGAGTTGATCTGCTCCCGACTGGGCAACAAGGGCGCGCATACAGCTCCGGAACAAAAATGCCAGTCAGCGTTGACTGACTGGCATTAGCCGATGACTTGTTTTCCGCCGACCTAGGCGAGCCCAAGCTAGTTAGCTTTTATCGGCTTCTTCCGGCTTGAGCCCTGTTTTGCGCGTCTCGTCAGGCTTGGGCACGGTCAGCCAGGCATTGATACGCTGGATATCGGCATCCTTGAAGTCACCGCTCCAGCGCAGCAGGACCAGCTGGTTGGTGATGAAGTCGTATTGCGCACGCAGGTAGTCGCGCCGGGCGCTGTACTCCTGGCGCACCGCATTCAGCACGTCCACCGCGGTGGCCGCGCCGAAGGAGAAGGACTTCTCACTCGCCTCACGCGCCTTGACCGCTGAGTTCAGCGCATTGCGCGACGACTCGATCTTGCTCAGGCTAGCAAAGCTCTTCAGGTAGGCGGTCTTAGTTTCCTTGACCACCTGGCGACGCACCGCCTCGTAGTCTTCTTCGGCCGATTCCTGGGAGCCGTACAGACTCCGCGTCCGGGCGCTCACCGAGCCACCGCTATAGATCGGAATCTGCAAATTGAGACTGGCCGAGTAGGTATCGACGACGTCCGCGGCGATGACGTTCTCGTAGGCAAAGTCACTGCGTTGCGCGCCGAATTGCAGACTCAAGGTAGGCAAGTGCCCGGCCTTGGCCTCGCTGACGGCGTATTCCGCCGAGTTCAGGGCTTCCTGCTTGGCCTGCAACGCCGGATTGTGATTGATGGCCGACTGCACCCAATCGGTTTCCGTACCCGGCAACGCGGTGAAGAGGGTGCGGTCATCGATGCGCTTGAAGGGCTGGTAGATATCCCGCCCGACCAGTTCGGCCAGCGCTTCGCGCGTCACCTGGATCTGGTTCTTGGCTTCGATTTCCGCGGTCTTCAAGCTGTCCACGCGCGCGGACAGCTGCAGCTTGTCGGTGATGGTCGCCAGCTGCCGGTCGAACAGCGCCGAGACGCTGTCGAGGTTGCGCTGGGTCGCCTTGCGCTCGGCGGTGGCCAGCTCCAGTTCATCCTCGGCCGCCAGGGCGGCGAAGTAGCGCTGGACTACGTCCGCAGCGGACTGGATGCGGGTGTCTTCGGCCAGCGAGCGATACTGCTTGGTGAGCTCACTGTACTTCTTGAAGCCACGCCAGGCGGCCGGGTTGTAGATCGCCTGGGTCAGACTCAGGTTGTAGGTCTGGCCGTCATAGAACAGCGTCTGGGGGCCTTCGGTACGTTTGATGCGGCTGGTGGAGGCACCACCGCTCAGCTGCGGCAGCATCTGGCCAAAGGCACCGTCCTGCTGCCCCTGACTGGCCTTGACCTGGGCATCCGCGCCGCCGATGCGGGGATCGGATTCCATGGTCTTCTGGTACAGCTGCCAAAGATCCAGATAGGCCGCCGGCTCAGGGGTAGCGACAGGCGCCGCCTGACCCAGCAGCGGCAGGGCCATGCCCAGGGCGAGAAGCAGTCGGGCGGGCTTGAACATCGCCTTACTCCTCGATCATCGAGCGCGCCATGGCATTGCGCGCCGGCTTGAGCAGATAGTTGAGCAGGGTACGGGCGCCGGTATTGATCAGCACCTCGGCCGGCATGCCCGGTACCAGCTCGCGACGGCCCAGGTCGGCCCGGCCCTTGTCGGTCAGGGTCACGCGCGCCAGATAGTAAGGCGCACCGGTCCGCTCGTTGGTAAAGCGGTCAGCGGAGATATAGACGACTTCGCCTTCCAGGATGGGGGTGGTGGCGTTCTTGAAGGCACTGAAGCGCACCTCGGCCAGCTTGCCCAGCTCGATACGGTCGATATCGTTCGGCTGTACCTCGACCTCGACCAGCAGGTCGGCGCCGAGCGGCACGATGTCCAGCAGGTGGGTACCGGGCGCCACGACGCCGCCGATGGTATGCACCGCCAGACCCATGACCATGCCGTCGACCGGTGCCTTGATCACCGTACGATTCACGGTGTCCTGCAAAGCCCCTACCCGCTCGCGCAATTCATAGATGCGCGACTGGGTCTCGGCCAGCTTGTTGGCCACGTCGGATTTGAATTTCTGGGTGGTCTGCAGGATCTGCAACTTGGTTTCACCCATCTGCACCTTGGCGCGGGCGATGGCCGATTGCTGATCGGCGATCTCGGCCTGCAAGCGGGACAGGTTGCGCTCCTGGTCACGCAGGCGCTCGTTGTTGACGTAGCCCTGCTTGAGCAGCTCGCTCAGGTCCTTGATCTCGCTACCATAGGATTGCGAGAGACCCTGCTTGCTCTGGATGATCGCCGAGAAGCCGCGGATCTGCTGCTCGAGTTCGGCGCTCTTGTTCTTGAGCACGTCGATCTCACCCAGACGTGCATTGCGCTGGGCGAGGAATATCTGCCGTTCGCTGTTGCGGGCTTCCTGGACACGCTTATCGTCCTCGGGGAAGTCGCTGGTGCCGAAGGTCACATCCTTCAGGTCATCGCGCTCCGCGATCAGCCGCGCTTCCAGTGCCTGGGACGCGATCAGTTGGCTGCGCGCTGCTTCGAGCTGGGCACGGGCCTGGGTGTCGTCCAGGCGCACCAGGGTGTCGCCGGCCTTGACGTGGTCACCGTCGTGGACCATCAGCTCCTTAACGATGCCGCCTTCAAGGTGCTGCACGGTCTTGCGCGAGCTCTTGATGGTCAGATAGCCCTGGGCGAGCACGGCGCTGTCGAGTGGGGCCAGACCGGCCCAGAGACCGCCCAGACCAAAGACTACGATCAGGATGATATAGCCGAGTCGACGGACCGGCTTGTCGGAAACCTTGAGGCCCTCGGCCTCGGCTTCAGCGAGATACTGGGTGTTCATCAGGCCATACCTCCCGATTGCTCAGCGCTGCCATCGGTTTTGGGCAGGGACTCGGTTTCAGCGGCGGCCACGGGCGTTGCCGCGGGGCGGCCCTGCAGTTGCGCCAGGACCTGATCACGCTGGCCGGACATGACGATCTGGCCATCGTTCATCACGATGAGGTTGTCGACATAGGCCAGGACGCTGACGCGGTGGGTCACAATGAACAGCGTCGCGCCGGTCTGCTTGAGCCGCAGCAGCGCCGCGCCCAGGGCCTTCTCGCCCGCCTCGTCGAGGTTGGAGTTGGGCTCGTCCAGCACCACCAGCCGCGGATTGCCATAGACGGCGCGGGCCAGGCCGATGCGCTGGCGCTGACCACCGGAAAGCGCGCCGCTGTTGGCGCCGATGATGGTGTCGTAACCCTGGGGCAGGCGCAGGATCATCTCGTGCACCCCGGCCAGTTCAGCGGCCTCGACCACGGCCTTGGCATCCACCTGGCCAAAGCGGGCGATGTTGTCGCTGATGCTGCCGTCGAACAGTTCGATGTCCTGCGGCAGGTAGCCAATGTACGGACCGAGCTCTTCGCGCTTCCACTGGGCGATATCAGCGCCGTCCAGGCGCACCTTGCCGCTCTGCGCCGGCCAGATGCCCAGCAGCGCGCGCGCCAGGGTCGACTTGCCCGCCGCACTGGCACCGAGAATGCCGACCGAGGCCCCCGCGGTGACGTTGAACGAGATGCCCTTGAGGATCGGCTGGAAGGCACCCGGCGGCGTCAGGATCAGTTGCTCGACCGAAATATTACCCTTGGGCGCCGGCAGCGACATGCGTGGCGGTTCGGCCTGCACGTTGCGCATCATCTCGTTCAGACGGGCGTACTGGCCGCGGGCGGAAATGAAGCCTTTCCAGCTGCCGATCATCAGATCGATAGGCGCCAGGGCGCGGCCCAGCAACAGGGAGCCGGCGGTCATCAGGCCGGGGGTGATCTGGTGGTCGATGACCAGCCAGGCACCCAGGCCCAGGATCAGCGACTGCAGCACCATGCGCAGGGTCTTGGACAGGTTGCTCAGAGCACCGCCGTGCTCGCTGGCACGGGCCTGCAGGGCCAACACATGGGTATTGCGCTTGCGCCACTGCTTGAACAGGCTGGGCATCATGCCCATCGAGGCCACCACTTCGGCGTTGCGCAGGTTCTTGCTGGTGAACTGGGTCGCCCGGGCGTTTTCCTGGTTGGCCTCGGCCAGCCGCTTGCCGGTTAGCTTCTCGTTGGCATAGGCCAGGAGGATCAGCAGGATGGCGCCCAGCACGGTGAGGGCACCGAACAGTGGGTGGAAGAAGTACATCACCGCGATGTAGATCGGCAGCCAGGGGGCGTCGAAGAAGGCGAACAGCCCCTGCCCGGTCAGAAACTGGCGCAGACCCGTCAGGTCATTCAACGGTTGTGCCGAGGCCTGAGCACCGCCGGTGTAGAGCGCCTGCTTGAAGCTGGCATCATAGAGACGCTCGTTGAGCACCAGGTCCAGGCGGGTGGAGACGCGTACCAGGATGCGCGAACGGATCCACTCCAAGGCGCCATAAGTTGCCATCAGCAGCAGCATGATCAGGGTGAGCATGACCAGCGTGGTGATGCTGCTGCTGCTCAGGACACGGTCGTAGACCTGCAGCATGTAGAAGGAAGGGACGAGCAGCAGCAGGTTGATGAAGAGGCTGAAAAAGCCGACCGTTAGAAAGCTGCCCTTGCAGGCAATCAACGCCTGCTCGAGATCTGTCTTGGGTTTGGATTGCATGCAGATACCAGCGGGGACAAGAAGGAACAAAACCGCAGGGTGCGGACTCTATCACAGGTTTTTGAGGGGTGTTCCCCCTACCCGCGGAGCCCGCGATCCTACCCGATGACCGGGGCCAGAGCCTTAAGCCTGCCTTATATCCGGGGTCTCGACGGCATCGCTGGCCGGCAGATGGCGCTGCTGCAGGATGCCCTGGCGGGTGCGCTCCACCAGTTGCAGCGAGGCCTCGCGCCAGCCGACCCAGGCCCAGTCCTGCAGCGGACGTGCGGACGGGAAGCTACCTTCGGCTTCGTAGCGCTCCACCTGGGCGGCCAGGGACGCCGGATCCTGCAGCTGGAAATAGGCCATGAAATCCCCACCCACCTCGCGGAACACAGGAATGTCGCTGGCCATGGCCGGCAGGCCGCGCTGCATGGCTTCCACCAGCGGCAGACCGAAACCCTCCACATAGGAGGGGAATACCAGGGCCCGGGCATTGGCGTAGGCGTATTCGAGGCTGGTGTCGTTGGCGCCGTTGAACATGAACAGCCGGCGCTTGTATTCCGGATGGGTCTTGATGCGTTCGATCAGCGCCTCGGTCTTCCAGCCCACCTTGCCGATGATGCACAGGCGCACATCGGCGCCCCGGGCCCAGAGCAGGTCGAAGGCGTCGAGCAGATAGGCGTGGTTCTTGCGCGGCTCGATGGTGCTGACCATCAGGTACACCGGGGTCTTGCCGTCGAACAGGCGCTTGACCTCCGGATCGCAGGCGGCACCGCTGCCATTCAGATCGAGTTCCGAGCCCAGCTGGAAGTAGCCGTGCCACTGGCGCTCAGCCGCGGCGCCGCGACGCAGGCGCAGTTCCGCCGCGACTTCCTGGCTGATGGTCTGGGAGATGGCCATGAAGCCGTCCGCGGTGCGGGCGATCCAGTCGAACCACTCATCGAAGACCTTGACCAGGTGGTTGTCGCAGAACTGCGGATGGGTGAGCGGGATCAGGTCGTACATGACCGAGACGATGCCCACGCCACGCGCCTTGAGCGATTCGGCGAGCTTGAAGAAATCGGCATGCCAGGAGGAATCCAGCAGCACCAGCTGGTCACCGGGCTCGATCTCCAGGGGAGTGGCACGCTCGGGCTCTTCACCCGCCTGGTAGTCCTGCTCGCGCAGGATGTTCAGCGGCCACTGGATGACCTGGCTGGTCGCACGGCACGGCCAGTACCACATCCGCCGCAGCAGCAGGGAGCGGTCAGCGTACGGCAGCTTCTGCTCGACACGGTCGTGCCAGCGCCAGAAGCGGTCCTGCAGGCGGTCCAGGCGGCCGATCCACTGCCGGCGCCGGATCCGGCCCTCGTCGACCTCCAGCGGCTCCAGGCTGTTTACCCGGTAGAGCTGATCGTGCTTCATCATGACCGGAATGCACTCGACCGAGGGCTCCAGGTGCGGCAGCTGCTTGATGACGTTACGCACCACCCGCTGGATACCGGAGTTGTCGGAAGGGTGTTCGTAGACGTAGGTGCATTCGATCAGTAGACGCATGGCAACTCGCAAATCCTCGCTAGACCCGGGGCAGGCCTGCCAGAGAAGGGCCGATGGAAGGCCGAAATGAAGGAGCGCCAACCAGAAAACTGCAGGGGCCGGCGTCTGGATCCGTAGGGACAAAATTGGCGGGCGATTATAAGGCCCAGGGCACACAGCGCCCAGCCCGGTCGTCTCGGCAACGCCAGGGCCGGTCATAAAACTGCTACCAGACGTGGACTAATCGTGGTCAGCCCGGATAATGCGTGCCTTTGCGCCAGGGGCACTGCGATCGCGACGTCCCCGACGTATCCGGACCACCACGCCTCTGGCGGGCATTCCCTGACGACCCGCGTGCGTGTCTTTGACGGGTGCTTCAACCTCAGCTGTCGAGCGAACATGAAGGTCTTCGTTTCCATCAATGTGCTCAAGCCGCCGATGACCGGCATTGGGCGCTACACCCTCCATCTGCTGGAAGAGTTGCTGGCCGATCCGGCGGTGGAAGACGTGAAGGGCTTTGGCGACGAAGGTTTTCTGGATCGCGAGGCCTTGCGGCAGAAGGTAAGCGCGCTGGGGCAAGCCCTGCCGCCCTCCTCCATGCATCGCGGTATGGGGAAATTGCGGCGCTGGCTGGGGCACCGCCCCTGGCTGCGCCGCCTCTATCGTCACCGTCTCAACAGCCGCTTCCTGCAGGGCAAGGCGCAGCTTGACGGCTACGTCTACTGGGAGCCGGGCTACTACATGCTGCCGCTCAACGGGCCCAGCGTCGCCACGCTCTATGACCTGTCGCACATCCGTCACCCCGAGTTGCATCCGCCGGCGCGGATCGAGGAGATGCGCCGCCTCATCCCCGACACGCTGACCCGCGCCACCCGTCTCATCACCATCTCGGACTTCACCCGCCGGGAGTTGCTGGCAGAACTGAAACCCACCCAGCCGATCGACCTGGTCAGCCCGGGCGTTTCGCGCGGCTATGCCGAGGTGTCGCCCGAACAGCGCCAGGCCTGTCGCCAGGCCTACGACCTGCCGGAACACTTCACGCTCTCGGTCGCCACGCTCGAACCGCGCAAGAACCTGGCGGAGCTGTTGAGGGCCTTCGCGCTGCTGCCCCAGTCACTACGCCAGCAGTTTCCCCTGGTACTGGCCGGCGCCCCCGGCTGGGACAGCGCGGAATTGCAGCAACTGATCGAACAGCTCAGCGCGGCCCACGAACTTCGCTACCTGGGTTATGTGGATCAGCGGCACATGCCGGCGCTCTACGCCAATGCCACCGTGCTGGCCTATCCCTCGCTGTACGAGGGCTATGGCATGCCTGTGGCCGAAGCCATGGCCACCGGTTGCCCGGTGATCACCTCGAATGTCAGCTCCATGCCGGAGGTGGCGGGCGATGCCGCTCTGCTGGTCGATCCGCGCGATCGCGGCGCCATCGCCGGTGCCCTGCAGCAGGTCATGGAATCCCCCGAGCTGCGCGCGCGCCTGGCAACGGCCGGGCGCCAGCGCACCGCCGACATGCACTGGGCCGCGCGGGCGGCGGCCCTGCGGGAAAGTCTGACCGCCGCACAACGGATGGCTTGAGTCCGTGATAACACGCTAGTGCGGTGCTTGGCACTGCTCGAACAGTGTTGGGCTCAGCAGGCTGGCCAGACGCTGGGTATGCTCTAGCCGCGCTTCCGCAGTGAGATGGTAGTTGGTGTCGAAGAACGCCTCGGTCGGATACATGAAGGCCAGGGGTTCGCCGACATAGATCAGGCCATGCCGGGCAGCTTCCTCAGGAAGCCCCTGGTAGAAAGCCTGCTCGACAGGATCCTGGTGATAGGACTTGCGGTCGAGCATGGCCGGCGGCACGAAGACAGCGCAGCCGCCGGCGGCGCGGACTTCATTGGCAAAGGCCTGCCACATCGGCCAACTGCCGTTGAAGGCACTGGCCTGAGCGCCGTAGTGCTGGACACCCGAATTAACGGCGCCGCTGAACAGGGCCTCGCTACGTTGCTCACGTGTACTCACCAACTGGTCGCCATTGGCATCCAGATGCTGGGCACCGTAGAGGCCAGCCACCTGGAAGCCGGCCGGCACCCCCTGGTAGCCCTGCACGACGCGCAGCAGCGGCGTTTCCGCCAGCAGGCGCACCAGCCTGAGCGGATTCAGGCCATAGGTCACCGGATGGCTCAGCCAGTATTCGAGAAAGACCTGATTGACCTCGAATCTGTCGTGGTACAGCGGATACTCCAGCGGCAGCAGCACCCAGTCCCCTGGCTTCACGGCCTGACGCGCATAGATCAGCAGGTAGGGACTGAGAATGCCGGCGTTCACCCCCAGATTGATCACCGGTCGATGCAGGGCCTGCGCCAGGGTGGGCGAATGGATGCCGAACATGGCGCCGGAGCCGGCCACGACGACCACCTTGGGCTGCCTGATGGCCTCGGCCTGGGCCAGCTTTTGCCCATAGGCGCCCTCCACCCAGAGGTTGTTGACGAAGGGCTTGCCCAGCTGCCCGGCCACCAGGGCGATCCAGCCCAGCGCAAACAGACAGGCTCCCACCAAGAGTCCAGTTAAAAAGCGTCCTGACTTTGAGCGCATGGGGACCTAGAAATTGAAGTAAAGAAACGCCCGATCCGGACGGGCCAACATGGCTTTCATGACCAGCAGCGCGAGCACGGCGGTCAGGACGCCACGCCAGAAAGGCGAAAGGCGCAGCACCAGCTTCAGGCTGTAGGGCAGCCAGGCGCACAGCGCCAGCAGCAGCGGAACCGCCAGCCAGAGTCCCTGTTGCAGGTGCAACGAGGCCACCTCCTGCAGCAGCGTATTGAAGCCTGGTAGCGCGGGAGTCTGCCAATGCCCCAGTTCGCCGAACATGCGCAGGGCGTGGCCCAGATCGACCGCGCGGAACGGGATCCAGGCCAGCATCACCACCAGCAGCGTCAGCGCCCAGGCCAGCGGCGAGGGCAGCCGCCAGGAAGACAGGCGCAGCCAGCCGTGGTTGAGGCAGAGCAAGGCGCCGTGGATGCCGCCCCAGAGCACGAATTGCCAGCCGGCGCCATGCCAGAGGCCACCCAGCAGCATGGTGATCAGCAGGTTGCCGTACTGGCGGAAGGCGCCGTGGCGGCCGCCGCCCAGGGGGATGTAGAGATAGTCACGCAGAAAGCGGGACAGCGAAATGTGCCATCGGCGCCAGAAGTCGACGATGGACAGGCTGCGGTAGGGCGAGCGGAAATTGATCGGCAGCCGGATACCAAACACCAGGCCCAGGCCGATCGCCATGTCCGCATAACCAGAGAAATCGAAATACAGCTGCAAGCCGTAACCGGCCGCGGCGAGCAACACCTGGGGGCCGCTCAGGGACTCCTGCAGATAGAGGGCATCGACGCCTGGGGCCAGGCTGTCGGCCACCAGCACCTTCTTGGCCAGGCCGAAGACGAACAGGGTAAAGCCCAGCTTCCAGGCCCAGGGACGTTCCGCGAAGCCCTGTTCGATCTGCGGGATCAGGCTGCTGGGGCGGCAGATGGGGCCGGCGATCAGGTGGGGAAAGAAACTCACGCACAGCAGAAACGCCCGGAAGTCGCCTGGTTGCTGCAGGCGGCCGCGATAGAGATCGACCTGCCAGGCAATCTGCTGAAAGGTATAGAAGGAAATGGCCAGCGGCAGGATGAACTGGCCAGGCAGGCCGACGCCGAACATGCCGGCGAAGAAACCTAGGTACTTGTAGTAGCCCAGGAGCCCCAGGTTGAACATCAGGGCCGCCGTCAGCCAGCCCTTGCTGCGCAGCCGCCATACCCGCAGGCCCAGGGCGTAGTTGACGCCCATGGACAACCAGAGCAGCAGCAGAAAGCGCCAGTCCCAGACCGCGTAGAACACCCAGGACGCCAGGCTGAGAAAGACCGCGGTGGTCGCCCAATCGGCGCGCTTGCGCAGCACCCAGAAGCCCAGCAGGGTCAGCGGCAGGAACAGCAGCAGGAAGGGAAAGGAGCTGAAGATCATCGGCAAAAAAACACGCTGGATCGCTGAAAATGGCTGCCGCAGAGGCGCAGCCGCTGGATCTTTCGGCCGGCACTCTAGCACGAAGCCCGCGCCTAGCAGGCTCGGGGCCGCCTGGGGGCCATGCTAGACTCCCGCCCTTTTGCAGGCCGCTCCCCGCCCATGCGTATCCTTCATGTATTCAAGACCTATCTGCCGGATACCCATGGCGGCATCGAGCAGGTGATACGCCAGATGTGCGGCGCGACCCGCACGCTGGGGGTGAGCAACCGAATCCTGACCCTGAGCGAGCAGCCCTCCCCTGAATTGATCGAGGTCGAGGGCATTCCGGTGCAGCGGGTGCGCCAGGACGCCAATATCGCCTCCACCGGCCTGTCCCGGGCAGCCTTCGGCGCCTTCGCCCGGGCGGCGCGCGACAGCGACGTCATCCACTATCACTTCCCCTGGCCGTTCATGGACGTGCTGCAACTGGCGGTGCGACCGGGCAAGCCCTATGTGGTCAGCTACCACTCGGATATCGTCAAGCAGCGTCATCTGCTGCAACTCTATCGGCCCCTGCAGCGCCATTTCCTCAGTCATGCCAGCCGGATCATCGTGGCCACCGAGCCCTATCGACGCAGCAGCCAGGAGTTGCACGGACTGGAGGCGCATACCGAGGTCATTCCCTACGGTCTCGACGAAGCCAGCTATCCGACGCCGTCCCAGCCTTGCCTCGCGCAGTGGCGCCAGCGCCTGGGCCCGCGCTTTCTACTCTTCGTCGGCGTGCTGCGCTACTACAAGGGCCTGCACCTGCTGCTCGACGCCCTGGCCGGCCTGGACCTGCCGCTGGCCATCGTCGGCGACGGCCCGGAACGGGCCGCGCTGGAAGCCCAGGCCCACCGCCTCGGCCTGCGTAACTGCCACTTCCTTGGACGCCTGCCGGAAGAAGACGTGGCGGCGCTCTACAGCCTCGCCGAAACCTTTGTCTTTCCGTCGCACCTGCGTTCGGAAGCCTTCGGCATGGCTCTGCTGGAGGCGGCCATGTATGGCAAGCCGCTGATCAGCTGCGCCATCGGCTCGGGCATGAGCGAGATCAACCGGCACGAGCAGACCGGTCTCGATGTGGCGCCCACCCCTGCAGCGATCCGGGAAGCCCTGCTGCGGCTCTGGCAGGCACCCGAGGAGCGGGCGCGTTTCGGCGCCGCCGCGCGCGCCCATTTCGAGCAGCACTTCCAGGCGGATCAGCTAGGTGAGCGGCTGTATGCCGTCTATCGCCAGCTGGCGCCTGGCGCCGCCGGCTAGCGCGACGCCGAGGCTAGCGGAGCACCCCGCTAGCGGCGT
Source organism: Pseudomonas sp. AS2.8 (assembly GCF_014190935.1). Lineage (NCBI taxonomy): Bacteria > Pseudomonadati > Pseudomonadota > Gammaproteobacteria > Pseudomonadales > Pseudomonadaceae > Pseudomonas > Pseudomonas sp. AS2.8. The sequence goes on along the minus strand of NZ_JACHVV010000003.1, from coordinate 623,136 downwards.
TCGCCAGTCTTGGGAACAGGCGTGCCCAGCGGCGCCCCACCGGTATTCATTCTCTGATCGGCGGCTCGCTCGATCTGCAGATTTTCCAGGCCCATGCCCAGTACCCGGCCGTCGGTGCTCAGGCCCGCCTCACGCGGCGAGATGGCATCGGGCATTTCGATCGTGAGCGTGGTGGTTCCTTGGTTCTCAACAACCGGCCAGGAGAGGGATACCTCGCCATTCTGTTGCGCCTGGACCTCTTTGATCGTCTGGCCGTCGGCTTTAAAGATCAGCCGCTGGGTCGGTACCTGCGGGGTCAGGAAAACCCGGTAACGCAGCGTCGCCCGGGTAGTGGCGCCCGGGTTGCGCACCAGCAGAGTTGCCACTTGCCCATCATTCCAGACGCCAAAGTCCTCACGTGTCGACCAGCCGCTGATTAACAAGTAATCAGCCCCAAGTGAGCCCGTCTTCGCCAGCTGTGTGCATCCCTGGCACCCCTGCAGACCAGGCGCCAGGACGTTCAGGCCGTCAATCTTGAACAACTGGTCATTAGCCTTGAGCTGGACAAAGTCCAAGACGTCATTCTTCAGGACGTACACCGTGTCGTCGTCATAGCGCGCGGACGACAAGGCTTGCAGCGTCTTAAGGTTCAGACTGTCCTGCTTGCTCTTGCTCGGACGGGCTAGCATTGCGGAATCGGTTACCAGTCCCTGCCGACTCGCGACAAAGGCCAGGGCCAAGCGGTCATCTGCATCGTTGGTGAAGGGCACATAGCGCAGCTTGGCATAATGCCCGAGCTCGTTGCTCCAGAAATCGCTGCGCAGCGCGGCGGTAACATCCGGCGAATTGAAGAAGTAGAAGTTCTCGTGCTTGAAGCCCTTGCTGATATCGCCGGCTTGAACGACCAGGGCTACTGCCAGAACCGCCATGGCGACCGATTTGGCGCGGTACCTGACCGTCAGATAGACCAAGCCGATTACGGCCAGATAGGTAAGCGGCCAATAGAAGCGCGACGAGCCCCGAAAGGTGGACAAGGCATCCAGCAGTTTGCCAGGCAGAGGGACTATCAGATGATGATCGAACAACTGGATGTTATTGGTGGTGGCAATCAGGAAAAAAGTGACGCCGGCAATCAGCAGACTGAGCGAAGTGGCCGTGACGGTAAAACGTCCGAAGCTGCGATAGAGGCTCTTGAGATTGAGCAACACCAGCAAGAGAACGCCTGCCCCCCAGTAGTTGACCGTTTCGAAGTTGCCTAGTCCGAGATAGACATGATCGAACACATAGGACCAGCCGTCCGCAACCAGCGGTGACAAGAGATTCGAATTGTAGGTGCCATAACCACCGGCCACGGATACGTCATCGACGGTGAAATAACCGGTGGTATACATCAGCACATAGGCGCCGATCGCTGCAGCCAGGGCTTCAAGCAGCGCCAGTCCATAGGCGGTTGTCTTGGTCACGACACGGGAGAAGAGATTCGCCCCCCAGAGGATCATCACGATCATCGCCAGGTAGAAGTGCGTGAGGCAGGCAAGCGCGATGAGCAGGCACCACTTCACGGCGAGATGACGCCGGTCGCGCAGCAGACAGAGATAGATGGCGAACAGGATCAGGAAGTGGCCCATCAGATTGATATGGCCGATCCGATGGATCCACGCGGGATTAAAGAGCACCAGGGCTGCAGCCAAGGACCTGATCAAATAGCTGTCGGAATAAAGCCCGACGATCTTCCAGGTGGCGACAGCACTGAGGATGCAACAGGCCAAGAGCCAGAGGCCGAAATACTGGAAACCCGCTGGTAACAGAGGCGACAGCAGCTTGAATACCAAGGCCAGCAGCGGATTGGAGTCGGAAAAAACGATCGAGCTGCTGACTTCCAGACCGTAATAGGGATTCAGCCCCACGACGGGAAAGGTCCAGGGCGCCTTGCGGAAAAAGTCCCAGCCCAGATAAGCCTGCAGGATATCGCCATGGCTCAACCACTCGACATGGGTCGGGTTGAGCATGTTCACGTCGAAGACGACAGCAAAGAAGATCACGCCGATCAGTATCGGAATGCCATAACTCGCTGCCTGTAGTTGCTTGTTCACTGATCCATTGCCCTTATTGCTCCACGTTGTGCCTTGAGACTTTGCCGGGTAGAGCTTTCAGCCTTCTCCAGGAGGCATTCGCAGAATGCCGGTCTGATGGTTAGCCGTGCATGATCCCTGAATACGAGGCATGGAGATACCGAAGCAATCACACGGGTAGCGCCTGTCCGACGCTATTGGCCACCAGCGTCCTGTTATAGCGAGGGAAGCTGCAGAGGTCTCACCAGGTACCGGAAAGATCCGGTACCTGGCGCGTGGCTATTTGAGCAGCAGGAACATGCCGCCAATGATCGCCAACAGACCCAGACTCTTGGTCAGGGTGATCGGCTCGGCGAAGAACAGATAGCCGACCATGTAGACCAGGATGAAGGTGCAGGCCGCCATGAAGGGCGCCACCACCGACAGCTCATTGACCGCATAGATGCGTACGGTCAGGACGAAGCTGAGTCCATAGAGCCCCACCGCCAGGATCAGCATGGGGTTGAACACCTGCTGGATCAGCGAAGCCGGAACACCGCCACGGCCCGCCAGCTTGATGGAGAACTGGGCGCCGACGTTCAGCAGCACCGCCAGTGCGATCAGATAGGCCGCCTTCATGGCTCGCGGCGCCGTTGCGGCTTCTGGATGTAGATCGGCCGCGCCTTGATCTCGTGATAGATCTTGCTGACGTAGTGACCCATGATGCCCAGGCTGGTCATGATCGAGCCGCCCATCAGCACCAGCAGCACATTGACGGTGGTGAAGCCACCCTCGGCGGTGCCGGTGAATTTCTGCCAGAGGGTGACCAGCAGGAGCAGGAAGCCGATCCCCAGGGTCAGGCAACCCAGCCAGGTCACGATCAGCAGAGGGGCGGTGGAAAAGGCGGTGACGTTGTTGATGGCGTAGCGCAGCAGGCTGAGCTTGTTCCAGCGACTGCCTTCACCCGCGCGCGGGGCGACCTCGAAGCCGATGGCAGTGCCTTCCATGCCCAGCCAGTTGATCAGGCCGCGGAAGAAGCGATAACGCTCTGGCAGCTTCAGATAGAGGTCGATGACTTCACGATCGATCAGCTTGAAGTCCGAATGCCCTTCGATATCGAAGCCGGACAGTTTGCGATAGAGCCGATAGAAGCTGCGTGCCAGCCAGGCATCCAGGGAAGAGGCATCGTTGCGCTTGTGCTTGACCGCCTCGACGGCCAGGGCGCCATTGCGCCAGGCTTCCACCATCTGCGGGATCAGCTGGGGCGGATGCTGCAGATCGGCGTCCAGCACCACGGCCGCCGCGCCGCGGGCATTGTCCAGGCCGGCGTAAATCGCCGCTTCCTTGCCGAAGTTACGCGTGAAGGCCACCAGGCGGACGCGCGGATCCATGGCAGCCAGCTCTTCGACCTGAGCGGCGCTGTCGTCCTTGGAACCGTCATCCACCACGACGAGCTCGAGTTCGTGACCACAGGGTTCGGCGGCGGCCAGGATCTGTCGAAGGTTGGCGATGAGCTGACGACCTTCGTTGTAGGCGGGTACTACCAGACTGATGAGCACAGAATTTCCTATATGAGCGTGGCCTGGCGATAGCCGTGAGTCAGACTACCGCCGAAGCGAGACAGAGGTCTGCCGCGGCCGATCCGGCCGGTGATTATCCAGAAAAGGCAGCCTCAGGAAAACCGCTTACCCAAGGGGCCGCCGAGCGGGTCAAAGGCCTGTGACCTGGCAGACAGTGCCGATGGACTCCTGGCGACACCACTGCGCATAGTGGCCCTGCATCGCTCGCTCGATGCGTTCGCGGGGATAGTCCGGACTGTTCGCGCCAAAGATGAACAGCTCGCCCGGCGTACGCGGCTGGTCCAGCACCTGGGTGCGCTCCGCGCAATGGCCCACGATCCGGGCGAGGAAGCCGGTGTTCAGTGGCTTGCCATGCAGCGCCGTGAAGTACTGCAGGAACAGCGCATCCACGGCCGAACCACCGCAGCCGTAGTTGGGCAACAGATAGACCTTTTCCGCCTGGCTGACCCGGCGATCCCATTCGGTCCGGTCGTAGCTGAAATAGGGACTCCGCCCGGCGGCCTCGGCCAGATAGGCGCGGTGATGACGCATGTCGACATACTGCACGGCGATCAGCGCCAGCAGGACCAGGCGGTAGACCGGATTGACCCGCGTCAAGAAATAGCCGATCGCCGCCATCAGCAGGATGTAGCCCACCGGCCAGAAGAACCGTCCGGAGCCGCGGAAGATCTTGGTCAGGGGCTCGATGAAGCCTGGCAGCGGATACTCGAGCAGCACCAGGTCGCTCAGATAGATCCGGTTGGACAGGGCATAGATCGTCAGGCCCACGCAGAGCGCCACCAACACCCAGTGATGGCGGCAGCGCGCCAGCAGCCAGCGTGGCGAACGCAGCACCATGAACAGCAGCATGCCCAGCAGGGCGACGCCCAGGTAGTTGTGGCCATCGATCTGCATGCCGGTGGCATCGAGCACCAGGCCTTTCGACGGCAGGAACACACTTGGCGCGAGCTGGGTACCCAGCAGCGGCGACAGCAGATTCATCGAGGATTCGATGTAGCCCGTTTCCGACGGTGGCAGGCCACTGGCGACATCGAAATACCCCAGGACGTAGAACTCCAGCGCCAGCAGCGGCAAGGGCGCCAGTAGCGCCGCCACGACCCGGAGCCAGGACAGCTCGCCGCGCACGCCCACGGCCAGCCAGACCGCCGCATAGAAGGCGAAGACCATGGCCAGTAGATAGGGATGGATGCCACCGGCCAACAGCAGCAGGCCCAGGCTGCCGGCGAACAGGCAACGGGGCGCCAGGGTCCGGTGGTCCCAGCGCAGATAGAAACCCAGCATGAAGATAAGCAGGAACTGGGCATGCAGCGCGGCATGGGGAATACGGATCAGCAGCGACGGCATCATCAGGGCGAACAGGCAGCCCACCAGCAACGCCACGGGCGTATGGCCGCGATAGACCGCGGCCACGTAGGCACCCGCCACGCCTTGCAGCACATAGCACCCCAGGATCCAGACACCCAGGTAGTGGGCATCCGCGGGCAACAGGCTACTGATCAGCTTGAAGGGGATGGCCGCCAGGGGAATGATGTCGGCGTAGGCGGCCGAGGCACCGTCCGGGGCATTGAGCAGCGCCGTGTGCAGCAGCGGAAACCGCCACTGATCGTGGACGAAGGCCCAGATCCCGGTGATGTGCTGGGTCGGGTCGGTGCGCGTATCGAAGAAGAACCCTGAATGACCGGTGAGAAAATCCAGCGGAAAGAGGCGCGCCACATAGAGCAGGCCCAGCAACAGGGCCAGCCCATAGTAGAGGGCACGGCCCATGGGCCGGTCGAGAACGGCCAAGCGGCCGGCAACAGCGGTCATGAAAGCTCCCGAGCCTTTGAACGATCGCCAACGGCCTGCTGGGCCAGGGCGCGGAACAGCCCGTCGATACGAGTGGAAATGGCCGGCCAGGCATGGCTGCGCAGCCATTCACCCTGCCGCGCCGGTCGCCCTGCGGCCAGATGCTCGCGCAGTCCCGCGGCGATGGCCTGGGCATCGGTGCCGGGCAGCCGGTAGACCGCCTCGTCGACGTCCTCGAAGATGTCCAGCGGCGTGCAGAGCACCGGCTTGCCGGCCAGCAGGCCCCAGCGCACCGCGGCGCTGGAAGACTCCTGGGTGTGCTGGTAGGGAAAGACCACCACCTCGGCCAGGCTCAGCCAGGCCAGGGATTCGCGGTCGTCCAGGAAGCGGTCGATCAACTGTGCACGGCCTTCCAGGCCCAGCGCCGTGATCCGCTGGCGGCACTCCTCGGCCAGGGCCGCGCTTTCCGGTACCGGGTACTGGGCGTTGACCAGCAGCAGGTAGAGGTCGTCGTCTTCGGCGGCGACCTCGGCGAAGGCCTCGATCAACTGCAGGATGCCTTTGGGCGGCAGCAAGAAGCCGTAGCTGGCCACGATGCGCCGTCCAGCCAGGGCCTGCGCCTCGTCCGGCAGCGTCAGCGCCTTGGGCGGCGGCATCACCCCATGGGGGAACAGCATCAGGTTGTCGGCCAGGCCGAAGTCCTTGAGGCGATTGAGGTCATGGCTGCTGTGCACCAGCAGGCGACTGCTCTGGCGTAGCGCCAGGCGCAGTTGCCGCAAACTGCGGTGATCGCCCGGCCGGTCGAGATCGGCCGTGGAGTGGAAGGTGACCAGGGTACGGATACCGCGTCGATGCACCTCGTGCAGGAAGCGGGCGAAGGGCACCAGGCCGAAGAAGCCGAAGTTGAACTGGATCAGCAGGATGTCCACCGGCTGACGATCAAGGGCCTGCAGCAGATCGTCGAGTGAATCCTGGCCACCCTGATCCCAGACCCGCTGGATCTCCTGCCCTTCCGGATTGATCAGGGCGACGTGACGGTTGGCGAACACCTGGGTGGCCGCCAGGGGGCCGGCGATCAGTTGCTGGCTGTAGCCGGCGATACCGCAGGCGCTGTTCCAGGTGGTGACGGTGCCGACCCGCGGCTGCGGCTTGCAGGGCGGCAGCGCGCGGACCCGGGCGATGGCGGCCTGGGTGCGGCGGGCGACCTGCTCCCAGGTGTAGTCGCGGCGAATCAGGCGGTCGGCCCGCAGCAGGCGCGAGCGCACCATGGCCTGCCAGCGGCCTTCGCGGCGCGCGGCGGCGAAGTCGGCCAACAGCCGCGTCAGGTGGTCGGTATCCGGCTCGGCCCACAGCGAGCCGCTCAGCTGCATGTGGGTCTGGGCGCGGGTAAAGCGGTAATCGATGAGCCAGCTGGTTTCGGGCGTACAGAAGTCCGTCTGGCCGCCATAGCCGGTGGTGACCACGGCGCACTCGTGCAGCATGGCCTCGGCCAGGGGCAGGCCGAAACCCTCGCCGCGACTGGGCGCCACCAGGACATCAGCCCACACGTAGAGGGCGCGTATCGCGGCCTCTGGCAGGTCGAGATTGAACAGCTCGACCGCCGGCGCCGCGGGATGCCGCGCGCGCCAGGCCGCCAGCTCGGCGGCGATATCGTGATGGGGGTTGGGAAAGGTCTTGATGACCAGCACCACGTCGTCCGCCGCCGTGAAGGCGCGGGCATAGGCGTCGAGCAGGACGTCGATGCCCTTGCGCGGAAAGCAGGACGAGATGTGCAGCAATTTCAGCGTCGTGGCACTACCGGGCAGCGCGCGGCCGAGCAGCGCCGGCTCCGCCGGGGTGCGCAAGATATGATCGGCGCCCAGGCCGACGGTCACCACGGGCACGTCGACGCCATTGTCCTCCAGCACCCGGGTCACATAGGACGACATACTGGTGACCAGCTGCAGATAGCGATTGAAGCCGGCTACGGCCTCCACCGGCAGCAGGGATTCCTCCCAGCCATAGCAGGACAGCACCCGGACCTCGCCCGCCATGTCGCTCACCCGTGGTGGATAGAGCAGGCGCAGCACGGCGGCTGCCGGCTCCTCGGCACGAGCGTGGGCGGCCGCGCTGGCCGGGTCGGCAGCAAGAAACTCGGCGGATACCGGAATGGGACCGGGCCCCTCGGTCGCCCGCAACGCCACACGGGCGCCGATGGCGGCGAAGCCCCGGGCCAGTTCGCGGTTGACCACCGCCAGGCTGTAGCTGCTGTCGAACGGCCCTTCCAGGCGCACCTCGACCTGCGCTTGCCGAGGTTGCGGCAGCCGGATCCCGGCCGCCAGCAACTCATCCGCCAGCCAGGCGTAGAAGCCTTGCGCCGTCCAGCGACGCGCCTGATCCTCAGCCCGACGCTGCACCCCGTAGCGCAGCGCGGGATTGTCCATCAGGCGTTGCAGGACATCCGCCGTGTGCGCGGGCGCGGTGGCCGCCAGCGGCCAATAGCCGTCGCCGAGGATTTCGCGCCCTGCCCCGCTCTGGGCATTGCCCACCAGCGGAATGCCCAGCGCCAGCAGGCGCAGCAGCCAGGCCGGATCGGGCATGGGCTCCAGGCTGAACGCCAGGTCCACCGCGGGCAGCGGTTCCTCGGCGCGCAGCACGGTCAATTCCACCCGCTCCATGGCGGTCATGCCGGCGAGAAAGTCGGCGCGCGGCGCCGGCTGCTCATCGCCATAGACGCACAGCCGCCAGGGGGCACCGGGCAGCTGTGCCAGTTGCAGCAGTCCGCTGACCGCTTCCGCGTGCTGCAGCTCCAGCGCGTGCACGAGCACAGTGAAGGGACGCGGCCTATCCATATCCATGGGCGCCGGCACCGGCGGCAGCTGCCATTGCAGTTGCTCGACCCGGCGGACCGGCACGGTCACATCGCAGGCATAGAGGGCTTCCAGCACGCCCGGCTCGCCACTCAGGACGCCCCGAATGGCGGGCTGACGGGCGATCACCTCGGCAAGGCCGGCAGCCTCCACCCGGGTACCCGGCAAGACCAGGATCCGCCCCTGGCACCGCGCCAGGCGACGTGCCTGGGCGGACGGCAGCTGGCCGTGCACCAGCAGCAGTTCGTCCGCGCCAGCACCGGCATAGTCATCGAGCGGACGCACGTCGGCAGGTCCCTCCGCCGGTGGCTCGTCGGCATAGATGTCCGCCGCCAGACCGGCCCGGCGAGCGACGTCACGCAGGCCGAGCAGATAGGTCCAGTCATAGGGTCCGGTCAGGGGGCCCAGGACCCACTGGTGGAAGGTGGCAAGGGTCTGGGTCATGCCGTTTCGGCTCTGAAGGCCGACACCGCATAGTGTTGCCAGGTCAGAGGCTCTGCCTGCTGGCCCTCCAGCAGCAACTCGGCTTCCAGCGGCCGCTGAATGGCCACCTGGGCGAAGCCCTTGTGCTGGCAGAGAAACTCCAGCAGCGGCGCCGGCAACGGCCGCTGCCGGGCCGGATCGAGCCAGAAGGCGCAGGCGCTGGACGCCTGGGCGGGATCGAGCGCCTGCAACAGCAGCAGGCCGCCCGGGACCAGGACCCGGAGCGCCTCGTCGAGCAGGGTGGAGAGCTGCGCCATGTCCAGTCGATCCGCCAGCTCGAAGGCGCACAGGGCCCCGACGCTGGCCGCCGGCTGTTCGCTCAGCCAGCGCAGGGCCTCGCCCTGCACGACCGGCAGACCCTGGGCCACGGCCTGGGCGACCACGTCGGAATCGGCTTCCACACCGAGGCCGTTGACGCCCTGGGGCAGGCTCGCCAGCCACTGACCGGCGCCACAGTCGAGCTGGACCAGGGGCAGGCCCTGGCGCACGGGCAGGCATTCCTCGACCAGCGGCAGATAGAAGCCGAGCAGACCGCGCAGGGCCTGCTCGTCCAGGGCGAAATGCTCACGCAGCGTGCGCTCCAGGGCCAGCGGCACGCCCAGCGCGGCGCTCTGCGGCGCCAGGGGCAGGGCCGGTGCGGCTTCGAGCAGATTCAGGCGCATGCGCAGCTCCTGCTCACCGCGATCCAGCTGGGCTTGGGCCTGGGCCAGCTGCGCCTCGATCCGCGCCAGTTCGCGCTCCAGCTCGCCCAGGCGCGGCTCGGGCGCCTGGTCCTGCAGCACCTGCCAGCGCTGCTGATGCCACTCCAGCAGGTTGCTCTGCTGCTGCAACAGGATCGCCTGCAACGCCAGCTGGTTCTGCCAGCGGTAGTAGCGCGCATTGTCGCGCTGCTGCCGCCCCGGCAAGCCGGCGACCTCCAGCATGAGAGCCAGCAGTCGCCCGATGACCGGCACCCGGCGCAGCTTGCGCTTGAGCAGCGCACGCCGCAGCCCCGGCGCGGAGGCGCCATGACGTTGCCCTTCCGGGCTGAGGTGGATGGCCACCAGCAGATCGAAACGGTCTTCGCCGCCGCGCAGCCGGGTGAGGTAGTGGGACAGCCGCTCCGGCTCGATGGGATGCCCGGTCAGGTAGTGATAGGCCGCGCGCACCAGGGCCTCGTCGTCCAGCTCCTGCAGGGCCTCCCAAGTGAGCTCGGCCGGCGCGGCGGCCGGCTGTAACGCCTGGGTGCGCTGGCGAATGTCGGCGATCAGGTCGGCGAGGTGATCGTCGAGACGGGAAAGATCCAGGTCGGGGCCAGGGGTAGACATCGCGGGGCGCTCGGTCGGACAGGAGGGAGACGATGGCCAGGCCATCGCGAGAAGACGGCAAGGATACCCGCTCGGGCGCCCTGGATGAACGTCTCCGCCCTCTCCCACACCCGACACCTCGTCGGCGCCCTGGCGATTGGGGGTCAAGAAAACCAGGGCCTGGCCGAATCAGCGAGGAGAGACGAATCGATTGAGCCCTGGCACAAGATTTGAAACTGGGCCGGTAAGCGTCAAGAAAGCGCCAAATCTTGGCTGAGGACAGTCGCCAGAATTTTGTAGTTGGCAGGCCGGGCAGGAGCTCGGCGGCAGCACCTATCCCGGTACCCTCATGACCCTTCGCAAAACCCTGGCCGCCCTGGGCGGCATCCTGACCCTGAGCGCCCTGCTGGGCACTGCCGCCCCCGCGCGCGCCGTGGAGCTGGTCGGCCTCAACCTTTCCGGCGCCGGCTTCGCTAGCCAGGTGCTGCCGGGCCTGAACGAGCGCAACTACATTTTTCCGGTGGAAGCCTACTTCCAGCAATGGAGTGCGCGCGGCGTCAAGCTGGTCCGCTTCCCGATCATCTGGGAACGCCTGCAGCCCAGCCTGGGCGGCGCCTTCGATCCGACCTATGCCGGGCTGATCGATCGCACCTTCCTCTATGCGCAGAATCACGGCATCAAGATCATCCTGGATCTGCACAACTACATGAGATACCGCGGGACCGTGATCGGTACCGGCAGCGTCGGCTACAACCACTATCAGGATGTGCTGACCCACATCGCCCAGCGTTGGAGCAGCCAGACGTCGCTCTATGGCTACGACATCATGAACGAGCCCCACGACGCCACCGCCCAGTGGCCCGTGGCTGCCCAGTACGGCATCAACGGCGTGCGCAGCGTGGACAACGTGCGACCCATCTTCATCGAGGGCAACGGCTGGGCCGAGGCCACCCGCTGGCCGCAGTGGAACGATTCGCTGCTCGCCCTGCGCGATCCGGCCAACAACCTGATCTTCGAAGCCCACACCTATTTCGACGGTGACGGCGGTGGCGGCAACTATTCCAACACCAGCGCGGCCGCCTATGCGGACGACTATGGCGTGCAGCGAGTTCGGCCCTTCGTGGAATGGCTGAAAAAGAACGGCAAGCGCGGCTTCATCGGCGAGTTCGGCATACCGGACAGCGATCCGCGCTGGAACGTGATCATGGACAACATGCTCGCCTACCTGAAGCAGAACTGCATCCCGGCCACCTACTGGGCGGCCGGTCCGGGCTGGGCCAACTACAACATGTCGGTGGAGCCGGTGAACGGCCAGACCCGCCCGCAGTGGCCGACCCTGGCCAAGTACCTGGACGGCAGCAGCTGCAGCAGCTTCGGCCCAGGCGCCCAGGCGCCCAAGAGCGCGACCCAGGCTGACCTCAACGGCATCCAGCAGCTGTACCTGGCCTACATGGGTCGCGCCTCGGATCTGGCCGGCCTGCAGTACTGGGCCAACCGCGTCGCCTCTGGCGAGATGAACGTCGGCCAGATCGCTGCCAGCTTTACCGAAAGCCCCGAATACCGCGGCCAGTATCAGGGCCTGAGCAATGCGGCGCTGGTCAGCAAGGTCTACACCAACGTCATCGGCCGCAGCGCCGAAACGGCAGGCCTCAACTACTGGGTGGGTGAGTTGAACAACGGCAACGTCAAGCCGCAGACCCTGGTGCTGGCCATGGTGCGCGGCCTCGGCGACAGTGACAAGAGCAACTTCGACGCCCGCACCTCGGCGGCCTTCAGCAATATGAAGTGATGGAGCAAGGCGCGTCGGATGCGGCTCGCCTTGTTGGGCCCCTCCGAACGCGGCATGGATGCCGCCCCGAGGACAGGCGCAGACGCGCGTGGAAGCAAAGGACCGTCTCAGAGCGGCTGAACCTTTGCGTGGGATGGGCCTCTACCCTCCTCCCCGGCACGTGCCGATTCAAGGAGGATCCCGCATGCAAGACGCCATCGACCGCCTCGTCACCGCCCTCGAACCCCATAGCTGCCAGGTCACCCAGCGCCCCGCCGACCGCAGCCTGCTGCTCACCGTCAAGGACAGCCAGGGCGGCAGTTCCATGACCAAGGTCATCCCCCTGACCGAACTGAATTGCCCGGACCGCTTGGCCACCGTGGTCAAGGACGTGCGCCGCGACCTGGCCAATTGCGGCGGCACCCTGGACACCGCCTGCACCTCCGACCTGCAACGCCGCGGCGCGCGGATTCGGCGGTACGGGGACTAATCCCTTCGATCCAGATTCTTCCTACCAACGCGCATTGGAAGAATCTGCTGATCGACCAGACTGATCCTTGAGCGAACCTGGATTTTCCGCATCGAGGATTTTTGGCTAACCGAGGCGCTTCAATCTTACTCAAGAAACAGGTAGCCAGGCCGATTCGAAAGCATCCCACCACAAGGATGTTTTCATGACCACGCATATTATTGTCGAAGACGCGGTAACCCCCCAGCTGCTGACCTCAGCCATCGAAGCTTATGAGTTTGATCGCGAGCGCGGTAGCCGTAAGAAGGATGCCCTAGGCCAGATCGAAACCTATGGCCTTCTGTGGGGTTACTGCGTGCCCGCCTTCGATCAGCGCCCTGCTAGGGTTGTTTGCACTACTGCCACAGTGGAGCTTTCTGCTGATCGGCGCCAAGATTCGGTAACCCCAAACCTTGAATCTATTATCGCCAAACGTGACTTCTTCCGCCGATACTGGCCGCAGTTGGATCTGGTGGGCTCCTTCCACTCACATCCCTATGCGAATTTGAAAGAAGTACGCAAGGAAAAGGGATGGCAAGCAAGTGAAACCGACAAAGATCACTGGCCTTACATCCACGATTATTTGATGCCCGAATTGCCGCTGATGGCGCATCTGGTTGTTACCATCTGTGCCCGTCAACGGGCAACATTCTACGAAGCGCCGCAGCGTCTTGGCGGACGTGAAGAAAACAGTGGCTACCACCTTGCTGCGGCGAAGCGCCATTTCTGGTTAAGGGGCTATGTTTCTTCATTAGAAGACGAAGGCCACATCAGCATGAGCGACGATGTGGCGCTGGATGTCACGTCCTTCGGTTCGGGCTTCAAGAACTTCGTATAAGCCCAACTATCACCGCTCGCACAACCTGTGCGAGCGGTGTGCGTCTTATACATGCTGGTATTCAATCCCCTGGGCGATCTGCCCGGAGACCAGCACCCGGTTCTCCGCTGACTCCGACAGGCTGGCCAGTAAACCCGCCGTGTCCAGCGCGCCGCTCTGCAGCTGGGACGTCCAATAATCCAGCCCGGCTTGTTCGGCGGTGCGGCCCAGTACATGGCCATAGAGGCTGGCGACCAGCGCCTGAGGCGCAGGCGAGGTGCCGTTGAGCGTTTGAAATTCGCTGCTGGCGACGAAGCCTGCGGCCACCTCATACAGACTGGCGCCGGTATCCATCTTGTCGATCCAATAGCCCAAACCGGGTTTATCGGGCGTGCGGTCGAAGGCCGCCTGGTAGAGGCGATAGGCCTGGCCGGCTACGCCGTCGGTATCCAGGGCCAGGCTGTGGTCAGTGAAATGTACTCGCTCAACGCTCTGCAAATAGACCGCACCAAAGTTGCCAGCGTCCTTGTTGTACAGCACATAGGTCTGCCCGGACTTGATGGAGGCGCCCTTGTAGGAGGCATTGATCGTCAGTTCGTCATGCCCTGTCAGACCATTTACGAGCGGGGAGTAAGGACCGGTATAGCCGTGCCAGTCGTAGCTGATGACGTCATTGAAATAGCTTCCGTAGGTCGTCGACTGGTTAGCGGTCAAGGCCACGGAGGCAGGCGCCGGATTGCCTGGCAAGCCATAGAGATACTGCAGCGACAGAATATCGAAGGCGCCGAAATGTTCGGTGTCGCCACCGTTATAGGCCATGACGGTATTCGCTGCTGTCGCCAGCTCGATAGGCAGATAAGGTCCCTTGTCGTACTGGCTGTATTCGCCTGGATGCTTAAGTCCAAGCGTATGGCCAGTCTCATGAATCAGCAGTTGGCGCCCATAGCCACTGCCGAGATCAGCGGCATCTGGAACCAGCCAATTGAACCAGACGACGCTACCGCCATCGCGGGTATAAGACTCAGCATTGTGGTTCGGTGATTTGGGTACACCCGCGCGCCCGGAATAGAGCCCGTACTGCAGCAAGCCGCCCTGCTCTACTTCTTGAAAGGTCACGCCAATTTGAATGGATATCTCTGCCAGGGCAGATCGCACGGCAGCCTGCTGACCGGCATCAAGCATGCGAAAGTCATCTACCGCATAGTCGCTTGGACCCTGACGCAGAAAGCTGTAGCTGATGACCGCACCCGTGCCGGGCTGGTGGTTGTAGGCCAGGCTGATTCGCCCCGGCTCCAGCAGCGCATCGATTCGAATATCTCCGGTAGCCATCGTGTTTCCTCCCTGAAGCAGCCGCCCCCATGGCAGCTACCGCTAGCCTGCCTGTATAGCAAGCCGGGCGAGAAAACGATACGGAGTTCACATTTTGACAGGCAAAAGAAAAGGCCGCGCCGCGTCCGGGTTGGCCTCAAGGAGATGCAAGGAAGGTCGAAGGCTCATGGGCGCCTCGTTATCGGCGATAGGAAACCGGAAACTGACCAGGCGTTCAATCCGGGAACGGCGCTCGCGCCAAGGTTTGCTATCCATTTAACGAATTTATTAAGAATTGGGGGCTGAGAGATTAAATTGCAATGACAACCGACGAAAAGCAGTGCGTTGTCAACCATCAGAATGCCGCAGCTAGGTGGCTGCAGCCCACGCCATCCGGGAGCTCAATGGATTCAGATTAGCCAGAATCAGTAATGGGGACCGCCTGTACGCATCACCCTTTTGCTGAAGAGCTAAGCGATGACGAAATTTATAAATCTGAGTGTTGAATACAACGGCTCGCACAATAGCCTATCGATAAGTAGGTTAGCGATCGAGCTTGGTAAGACCTCGTCCAATATTTATATCGGGCCGAAGCAATTAGACGTGAGCTATCCATCACTTTGAATGTGGAGGCGTGCAAAACATTAATGAGCGCAGCCGCTCTGAAGCCTACGCGCCAATTTAAGCGTCCGGTCGGCAGCAATATTTAAGGCAAAAAAAAGCGGGGAGCCTAGGCTCCCCGCTTTCACAACACTAGTGCGGTTAGGCAGTAGCGAAGTTGGCTGCGCTCAGGCCGCCGGTGTAGCCGGTCAGCTCGATCAGGCCGTCGCCATTGCCTACGACAGTGTTGGCATCGTTGACAAACACATAAGTGTTGCCACCGAAGACGAACGAAGTCGAGTGGGCAGCAGCAGCAGTTTGGCCGTTGAAGGTTGCACTACCGATGATGGAAGCAGCTGCAGCAGCAGCTTCTGCCAGGGTAGCAGCACCTTGAACATTGCCAGCCTGGGTGTTGTCCAGAGCTACGAAAGTTGCACCACCGGTGGTGAGAACC
The DNA here is from genome assembly GCF_014190935.1 of Pseudomonas sp. AS2.8. Classification (NCBI taxonomy): domain Bacteria; kingdom Pseudomonadati; phylum Pseudomonadota; class Gammaproteobacteria; order Pseudomonadales; family Pseudomonadaceae; genus Pseudomonas; species Pseudomonas sp. AS2.8. The sequence continues at coordinate 607,668 of NZ_JACHVV010000003.1, read as the reverse complement.
ATCTTGTCCTGAGTACCGGAGAAATCGGTAACCTTGACCAGGTCTTCAGCAATAGCAGTGTTAGCAGCAGTAATCTGAGCAGCAGTACCAGTGGTAAAGGTACCGTTCAGGTTAGCCAGGCTGGTCACGTTCAGAGTGTCGTTGCCGTCACCCAGAGTAATGGAGGTAACGTGAGCAGCGGTAACACCTGCAGTGGCAGTAGCCGACAGATTGACAACGTCGTTGCCAGCACCAGCGTTTACAGTCAGAGCGGCCTGGCCGGTAGTAACCAGGTTCAGGGTGTCTACACCAGCGCCACTGTTAATGGTCAGGGCGGCGGTACCAACGGTACCGTTAACGGTATCGTTACCAGCACCAGTATCAACGGTCAGAGCAGAGGCAGCGGTCAGGGTAGAACCAGCTTCCAGTGCGGTGTTGACGGTTACTACGTCAGCGCCGGAACCAGTTTTGAGGCTAGTCAGCGAGTCCAGAGCACCAGCAACGATGGTCAGACCAGTGCTGGAAGCGCTGGCATCAATCGAAGTCAGAGCGGACAGAGTGCTAACGCCCAGAGTCAGGCCAGCCGGAGTAGAGCCGGTTGCCGAGCTGGAAACATTGACATTCAGCGAAGTAACGATGTCAGTGCCGCTGGTGGGAGTTTCAGTAATGTTTACAACGGAGGCGGCGGCGGTAGTACCGTTCAGACCATCGACAGTGCCGTTGATGCTCAGATTGGTTACCAAGTTACCGGTAGCCGGCAGAACAACTTCGTGAGTGCCACCCAGGGAATTCAGAGCAACAGTACCGGCAGTCAGGCCACCGAAGCTAACGTTTACGGAAGCAGCAGAAGCGTCAGTCAGTACAGGTGCAACAGCAGCTTTAGCAGCAGTGTTAGCAGCAGCGTAGAAAGCAGCAGCGTTGTTGCTGGAGCTAGCGGCCAAATAGTTAGCCAGCGAAGTGTAGGTGGTGCCATTTACTACGGTAGAAGTAGTAGCAGCAGAAGTGTAGGTAGTAGCTACCGAGCTGGAGCTAGCAGAAGCGCCGGCATTGGCAGTAACGGTAGCGGCATACTGAGCCTTGGTATCCAGAACCAGACGATCAGTGCCAGTTGCGCCGTTTGTCAGGGCCAGAGCCAAGTTAGAGATGCTGACGTCAGTGCTGTTCAGCCAGTAGTTCAGCTCATTGCTAGCAGCGGAACGATTGAACAGGTTTTGATACAGGGTATCGATAGTCTGCGAACGAGTCAGGCTGCCGTATACGCTGGTGTATTCCTGCTGTTGTGCGAAGGCTGCGCTCACGTCGGTGAGGTTGGCATTAGCCTGAGCGGTCCAGTAGGACAGACCGGCTTGTTCGGCGGGACGACCGAAGTAGGCCAGGTACAGTTGCTGAACTTGAGTAGTGGTAACAGCCATTTCCTTGCATCTCCTAAGATTTGTCGAATTCGACTCCAGGCCTTCCGTCACTGGATGGTGCCCGTCAGCACCGGCCTGTCGCCTCACCCCAACTGCTGGGGCGAAGCCCCCATGATGGGTTTCGTTTCGATATCGGCTTTGTAAAGAGGTTCACATCCAGGATGTGCGTTCGTCGTACAAAGCAGCGGTATCGGCGGCAATCCTACACAGACCTTTGTGACGGGAACAAGCGTTTCTTCAGAGCCTTTCACGCTTTGCTCAGACGGATTCATCGTACCGAGACCCATTGGGTCGACACCGCCTGGAACGCGCTGATATAGCAGTTAAAGTTCCAGACCTGCTGACATAGCCATGGGAATCGTCGTTTAACGGACACAAACCCCCGTAAAAAGCCATAAATCTGACGCCGCTCATTGTTCAGGCCACTTCCGGGCCTGGACCATTCGCTCCACTTTTACGACCGCCTGCCATCCATGCTTTTCTTCTCACCTAACCAATGGTCGCGTCTACGGGCGGACGAACGGTCATGCCTGGGAAAGCGATAGGCGCGTGAAAAGCGCTCAAAACCCGCTAAAAGCTGGCCAGATGCCGCTATTAGCTAGTCAAACTTTTCGCTGCCATCTAGCTTCCGCACTGCATAGGAAGACGGCTTTGATCAGTTTTTAGCCTGACCTAGCTATCAAAACGTCGCTACCTGTACCTGCCGACCTGCTTCTTATGCGACTGCTTTTCTTCCTGTTCCAAAGCAGCCATTTGGAAAAAGCAGCAACAGAAGCGCTGCAGCCTCGGCACGTTGGGCTTCGCTGCGCTCAGCGCCAACCTACGGGGAGTGGGGCTGCTTCTGCATCCCACTAGCTGCACTGACTTGCAGCTAACGGAAGCCTGGATGAGGCTCCGACCATCTTTACCGCTGGCGAAACGAGCGAAGCGTTTAATCCTCTTTCCAGACCACTTTTCATATAAAAGGCACTTTGCCACCTTCAGCTTTTTTCATTTAGCGCAACAATTGTGAATGGTATGTCTATTTAAGCGTGATAGGTTTCACAGTCCCTGGGCACTTCGCTCAATTTTCTAGAGGGATGAAAGCTATGGCCGCTTCGGATTACACGAATCAAATCCAACAGATCTATCTCGCCTACCTGGGTCGTCCGGCTGACCCGGCGGGTCTGGCCTACTGGGCCGATCAGGTCGATAGCCAGGGCGGTGATCTGTCGCTAGTGCTCTCCGGCTTTGCCGCTTCGGAAGAGTCCGCAGCTCTGTACGGCGAAATGAGCACCAATCAGGCAATCAGCGCCATCTACACCAATCTGTTCAAGCGCGAGGCCGACGATGCCGGCGTGACCTATTGGCAAGAGCAGATCCAAAGCGGCGCCGTCGATCCGGCCCAGGCGGCCCTGGCGATCCTACTGGGCGCCCAAGACAACGACATCACGGCGGCCAGCAACAAGCTCACCGCTGCCAATGCCTTCACCGCCAGCGTCGCAGCCAGTGGCGCGACCGGTTATAGCGATGCGGATGCGCTGGCCGTGGGCCGCGACTTCCTCAATAGCATTGATGCAAGTGATGCCTCCCTGGCCAACCTCGACACGGCAGTTGCAGCCGCAGTAGCCCAGGCCACGGGCACTGATACCACTCCGACACCTGAACCCGAGCCGACTCCGGTATTCGCTGCCACTCTGGGCCAGGACGGCGTCGTGACTTTCGACAACCCGGGCGCAGCCCTGACGGTCGCTCAAGAAAATGGCGGCTTCGTCTTTACCAGCGATGGCAGCTCTTCCACGGTGACAGGCACCATCAACGGCATCACGGTGCCGGCCGGTACTACCTTGAGCATCGCCAGTGCCGATGCTGCCGCTATCAACTTCCCCGGCGCAGGCACCGTCGCCCTTACGGACGACGGCCCGCTGACTGCTGCGGCCCTGACCGAGCTGAATGCAGCCACCTCAGGTGTGCTCGATGCCTCCAAGGTTACCGTCATTACCGAAGCGAGCCTCGACCAGGCCAAGGCGCTGCTGAGCGCAGACGCCACTTCCTTTATTCATGCCGAGGGTGTGGCCGTTGACCTGACCGATACCACGGCCAATGCTGCCGATCTGGTCAGCCTCGATACCGCGACGACCGGCAAGATCAGCGCCGACGCTCTGACGGCGATCAGCGGTGAACTGACCGCTGTGCAGGGCGTACTGAGCGCCATCACCACGGGAACGGAGCTGTCGGCTACCACCCTGAACAGCGTGACCCTGACCGACGCGCTCACCGCTGGCGCCCTGGATAACGTGGTGCTGGCCAACGACATCACTCTTACCCTGGCGGACGTGGACGATAACGCCCTGACGCTGGTGGATCAGACGGTAGCCGCGGGCAAGACGCTGACCATCGATGCGTCGGCCGTCACCAGCTCGGTGACGATCGATGGGAGCGCGGAAGCCGATGGCATCCTGATCATTAAAGGGGGCTCGGGGGATGACACCCTGAACAGTGGCAAGGGTGCGGATACCCTGACCGGGGGCGCAGGTGCCGATAACTTCGTCTTTGGCCCGAATGGCATCTCGACCTTCGGCGCACTGGATACCATCACCGACTACCGAGCGGCCACCGGGGCCAATGCCGGCGCGGCAGACACCATCACCCTGAGAGGCGCCACGGTCGTGGCGTCCGACAAGGCAACCGTTCAGGACCTGTCGACCGCAGGCAGCCTGGCGGATGCGCTGAATACTGCCGCCAACGGGGCAACGACCGACAACGGCCTGAGCGTCTTCCTCTTTGGGGGCGACACCTATGCCTATGTGGAAACCACCGGTAGCGGTACCACCTATGTCGAGAACGATACGCTGATCAAGCTGGCGGGCACGCCCTTCGCTGCCGGTGACAGCATCGTTGGCCTGGGTATCGCGAACGTCTGACACTTCGGTAGTGAAAAAGCCCCTGCTCCATCACTGGAGCAGGGGCTTTTTATTGGGCGCTATATAAAGAGAGCGCAGCCTCAAGGCCGCTGGGCGATCACCGCGTAGTCCTGCGGGCCGTAGAACCAGCGGTCGCAGTGGCGGGCCACTTCGCTGTCTTCGTGCAGGCGGTGCTCGGGCTCCACGGCGTTGACCTTGTGGATCTCCACATGGGCATAGCCCTTGAACTGCACCAGGAATTCGGTAAAGGCCGGCGGCAGCGGGTGGATATGGGTGGGGTCGGTCCAGAAGTAGTTGGCCGAGGTGACGATGTTTTCCGGGTTGGGCGTTTCGAAGAGGATCAGCCCGCCCGGTGCCAGGGCGTGGAGGCAGACGTCGAGCAGCTGGTTGAGCCGCTCGAAACCTAGGTGCTCGATGACGTGGAAGGCCGAAACGGCGCCGATGCTGCCGGCCGGCTGGGCGGCCAGCCAGGCGATGGCATCGGTGTGCTCGGCGGGCAGGCCGCGCGCGCGGCACAGCTCGACGTTGGTGGCATTGAGGTCGATGCCCAGGCGCTCTACCTCAGGTGGCAACAGCGCCAGCCACTCGCCCCGGCCGCAGCCGATGTCCACCAGCGGCAGCCCGCGGATCAGGGCCGGGTTGGCGGCGATGGTCGGCAGGTAGTAGGACAGCCGGGCGTTGATAACGTCGGCGCTGCCGCGGAAGCGATCCTCGAAGGCCAGGTAGAAGCTGTCGGGCACGGTGCCGCTGGGCAGGTTGCTGGCCGGGGCTGCGGCGGCATCCGTCGCGGGCGTCTGGCTGGCGGGCACCTGCGACGGCAGGGAAGTCGCCGCGCGGGGTGCGCTTTCCAGGGCAGTCAGGCGAGCCCGGAGTTCCTGGTTCAGGTTCTCGGCCAGGCGCAGCCGCTCGCGCAATTCGGCCAGGGCCGGATCGGGCGTGGCCTGGCGGGCACCGAGCACCTGCTGTTCGGCGCTGAGCACTCGGTAATGCTGCTCGTGGCGCTGGATATGGGCTTCCAGGCGTTCATGCAGGGCCAGGTTGCGCGCGGCGTCGCGCTGCTGGCGCTGGGCATTCGGGCAGCGGCGCAACAGGCTGCCGAGCAATGGCAACTGGCGGCAGCGCCGGCGCAGGCGCGCGCCGCGCAGCCCCGCTACCGGAGCGCCGTAGGCACGGCCCTCGGCGGAATCACGCAGGCCGGCCAGCAATTCGAGCTTGTCTTCACCGGCGCGCAGGCGCTGCAGATGATGCACCAGCCCCTCGGGATCGATCTCGCGACCCAGCAGGTAGGGGTAGGCCGCGCGCAGCAGCGCCTCGCCCTCCAGGTTCAGCAGGGCGTACCAGGGGGCGAGTTCGGGACGGGAAGCGGACATGGCAGGGCCTAGGCGGGCTGGGAAACGGGGGTCACGTCGTGCAACCCGGCGGAGAGATCGCAGAGACCACCGAAGACCGAGCCCAGGATGCCGGCCACTTCGAAGCGGATGCAGTTGTCCCGCCAGTGGTAGCAGTGGCGGGTATGGTCGGGGCCTTCGTGCAGCGCCAGGGTCAGGGTGTACTTGCCCGGGGCGAGGCGCATGGGGAATTCGTAGCGCAGCACGCGCGTTTCGCCGGCGGCCAGCACCAGGGGCACACCGAGCAGGAAGCTGTTGGTGCCATAGATGTCCTGACCGAAGCGGTCACGGATCATCATGCCCAGGGTGGCGTCGGGCAGGTGCTCGCGGGCACTGACGCGGACGTCCAGATGGGCCACGTCGCCGCAGGCCAGGGTGTCGCTGCCGGAACTCACGCCGCGCAGCACGGCGGATTCGATACGGGCTTCGCCGGTGCCGTAGCCGCTTTCCTCGGCTTCCACTTCCAGCTCTTCGCGGTCCGCGCCAAGCAGCTGGTTGTAGCGGTTGACCGCCGCCTCGGGCGTGTCGTCGGCGACCACGCGACCCTCGCTCAGGACAATGCAGCGATCGCAAAGCATCTTCATGGCGTTGAGGTCGTGGGAGATGAAGATGATGGAGCCGCCGGAGGCGCGGAAGGCCTTGATGCGCCTCATGCACTTCTGCTGGAAGTGGCCGTCGCCCACCGACAGGGCTTCATCGACCAGGAAGATGTCCGGATCGGCATGGATGGCGATGGAAAAGGCCAGGCGCATGACCATGCCGGAGGAATAGGTGCGGATGGGCTCGTCGATGAAGCGACCCAGCTCGGAAAACTCGATGATGGCGGCGCGCTTGGCTTCGATCTCTTCGCGGTTCATGCCCAGCAGCAGGCCGTTGCCGAGGATGTTCTGCACCCCGGTGAGGTTGCCGTCGAAGCCGGTGCCCAGTTCGAGCAGGCCGGTGACGCGCCCCTTGATGTCGATCTCGCCGCCGTCGGGCAAGAGCACGCCGTTGAGGATCTTGAGCAGGGTGGACTTGCCGGCGCCGTTGCGACCAAGGATGCCCAGGGTCTCGCCGCTGCGGACCTCGAAGCTGATGTCTTCCAGCGCCACATGGCGGGTGTGATAGCTGCGGCGGAAGAGGATTTCCTTCAGGCGCAGCGCCGGGCGGCTATAGAGCTTGAATTCCTTGCGTACATGGGAAACGCGGAGCATGACGAAGGCCTGCTAGATGAAGTCGCGGATGTCGCGTTCGAGCTTGCGACCCAGAACGATGCCTAGGCCCAGCAGCACGGCGCCCGCCAGGATCAGAACGCCGATCGCCAGCAGATCCGGCCGGCTCGCCTGGATCAGGGCGGCGCGGTAGGCCTCGACGATGTAATAGAAGGGGTTGGCGGCGAACCAGGGGTGCCAGCGCTCGGGCATGATGGTGATGACATAGACCACCGGGGTCAGCCAGAACCACAGTTGCATGACCACGCCGACGATCTGGCCGATGTCGCGCAGAAAGACGCTGAGGATGGCGAAGATCAGCCCGAGGGCATAGGCCAGCAGTTGCTGGCAGAGAAAGATCACCGGCCACCAGAGCACGGTGGCGGGGAAATGGAAGCCGATGATCGCCAGGAAGGCGACGAAGAAGCCCATGGAGATGGCATAGAGCACCGTCTCGCTGAGCAGGATGTACAGCGGCAGCGACCAGAGCGACAACCGGACCTTGCCCAGCAGGTGGGCCTTCTCGTGGAACACCTGGGTGATGCGGGTCAGGGTGTTGGAGAAGCAGTTCCAGGCCAGCAACCCGGTTACCAGGTAGACGCTGTAGCTGTACTGGCCGAGGGACTGCATCCCCATGGCATCCAGCCGCATGCCCATGATGTTGGAGAACACCAGGGTGAAGATGAGGATGTTGACCAGCGGCAGGATGAAGGTCCAGGCCGCGCCGAGCACCGACGCGGAATGGCGATCGATCAGATCCTGCCGGGTGAAGTTGAGGATCAGCGAGTAGTTCATGGGCAGAGATCAGGAACCGGATTGGCGCCAGTCCGCGAGGACCTGGGCGACGAGTGCAGAAGGCTCGATGCGGGGTTGCCAGCCGGTGAGGCGGCGGAGTTCGCCGGCATCGCCGACGGCGCGGGCGATATCGCTCGGGCGCAGGCGCGCGGGATCCTGCTCGACCTGGATCGGGCAGGCGGCCTGATCGATCAGGGCGTCGAGCAATTCCTGGACACGCAGCGGACGGCCGGAGGCGATGTTGAGCGCAGTGCCGCTGGGGATGTCCTCGCTGTGCCCCAGCAGCGCCACATAGGCGGCGACCACGTCCTGGACCGCGAGGAAATCGCGCTGGGCGCTGAGGTCGCCGACGCGCAGCACGGGCGGCTGCTCGCCGCGCTCGATGGCCGCGATCTGGCTGGCGAAGTCGGTGAGCACATAGCCCTTACCCTGACCCGCGCCGCTGTGGTTGAAGGGTCGCGCGCGGATCACCCGCACCTTGGAGGTAGCGGCGAACTGGGCGGCGGCGAGATCGGCAGCGGCCTTGCTCGCGGAATAGGGGTTGAGCGGATGCAGGGGCACCTGCTCGTCGACCTCGGCATGGCGCTTGAAGCTGGCGCCATACATGTCGCCGGAACCGATCTGCAGGAACACCGGGGGCTGCTCGAGGGCAGCGGCGGCGGTCAGCAGATTAAGGGTACCGTGCAGATTGATCTGCCAGCAGCGCTCGGGCTGTGCGAAGCTGCCGGAGACGCTGGCGAAGGCGGCCAGATTGACGATGGCGGCCGGTTGCAGCTGGTGCACCAGTGCCAGGGTGGCAGCCGTATCGCTCAGGTCGAGGGCATGGCCGACGACCTGAGCCTGGCTTGGCAGCGAGCCGTCACGGCAGGTGCCGTGCAGCTCAGCGGCCGGAAAGGCGGCGGCCAGCGCCGGCAGCAAGTGGCTGCCGACGAAGCCGCTGGCGCCGGTAACCAGGACCGGCTGACCGGCGAAATCACGCACGGGCGAGGGGCTTCAGGCGCGCCAGGTCGGCTTCCACCATCTCGGTGATCATCTCTTCGAGGGTGGTGGTGGCCTGCCAGCCCAGCTTGGCGCGGGCCTTGGACGGATCGCCCAGCAGCACGTCGACCTCGGCGGGACGGAAGAAGGCCGGGTCGATGACCAGGTGCTTGTCCATGTCCATGCCGACCACGTCGAAGGCGATGCGGCACATGTCGCGCACGGTGGTGGTACGGCCGGTGGCGATGACGTAGTCGTCGGCGACGTCCTGTTGCAGCATCAGCCACATGGCCTGGACGTAGTCGCGGGCATGGCCCCAGTCACGCTTGGCGTCGATGTTGCCCAGGCGCAGTTCGTCCTGCAGACCCAGCTTGATGCGAGCCACGGCGTCGGTGACCTTGCGGGTCACGAACTCCAGGCCGCGCAGCGGGGACTCGTGGTTGAACAGGATGCCGCTGCAGGAGAACAGGTCGAAGCTCTCGCGGTAGTTGACGGTCATCCAGTGGGCGTAGAGCTTGGCGGCCGCATAGGGCGAGCGCGGGTAGAACGGGGTGGTCTCGCGCTGCTCCGGCTCCTGGATCAGGCCGTACATCTCGGAGGTGGATGCCTGGTAGCAACGGGCGTCGGGCTTGATCAGGCGGGCCGCTTCGAGCACGTTGACGGCGCCAATGCCGCTGACCTGACCGGTCAGCAGCGGCTGGTTCCAGGAGGTCTTGACGAAGGACTGGGCGCCCAGGTTGAACACCTCGTCGGGCTGGTATTGCTGGAACAGGCGGATCAGACCCGACAGGTCGAGCAGGTCACCGTCGATCATCTCGACGTCCTTGGCGATACCCAACCACTCCAGACGTGCCAGGTTGACGTCGGAGGTGCTACGCCGGGGGTTGAGGCCTAGTACCTTGTATCCCTTGCCGAGCAGAAACTGCGCCAGGTAGGCGCCATCCTGGCCAGTGATACCAGTGATCAGAGCAGTTTTTTGGGCCATCGCGATACGGTTCCGAAAGTTATGAGACGAGGTGCGAGCGACTCACACAAAAAAGACCGGCGATGCTACCACAGATATATGGCTGGAAGCGTGCGGTGCTCGGCAGGGCCTGGCATCCGGAATGCCGATGCCAGGCGGTTGTCTGGGCCGACGAATGCCCGGAAAGGGTGAGCTGTGGGGGGTTAGAATATTTCCGCTCAGATACAGGGAGGTTCTCCTGACATGCGCGAAATCACCAGCCGTTCGGCACCCTACAGCAGCATCGTCTATCTCGAATCCATCTTTCCCGATGGTTCGGCCTTCCGCGGCTCGGGCAGCGTGGTCGGCGACAACGACGTGCTCACCGCCAATCACATGGTCTACAACGCCGCGCATGGCGGCTCCGCCGTCCAGGTCATGGTCGCGCCCGGCGCCTTCGTCAATGACGCCACCGGCGCCTGGTCCGCACCGCTGGGTACCTACCTGGCGAACAACTGGTCGAGCCGGGTCGGCAACTGGGACGCCAATGGCGATGGCCTAGTCTCCCCCGCGGAGGCGCAGAACGACCTGACGCTGCTGGGTTTCAACGTCAACCTGAGCTCGGTTACCGGCACCCTCACCCCCATGCTGAGCGGCGCCACCTCCTTCGCCGGCACCGTGCTCGGCTATCCGGGTCGGGGCACGGGTCTCATGGAAGACACCGGCACGGCGACCCACTACGACGGCGTTGCCGCCTATCAATTCTCCACCGGACTGGGCAGCGGCGCCTCGGGTGGGCCGCTGCTGGACAGCAGTGGCAACCTGCTCGGCGTACTGTCTTCGGGCAATACCAGCGACACCCTGTCGACCTACGCCAGCCTGGGCGATGCCGGCAACTGGAAGTGGTACCTGAATGCCAGCATCGACAACGGCAGCGGGGCCGCTGCCGGCTCGCGACCGGTGGGCCTGGGCGTCAACAGCGGCAGTAAGGACGGCGAGTTCTTTTTCCAGGATCGCCTGTCCCTGGATGGCGATCATCGCGGCAGTCTCTACGGCTACGGCGGTGGCGATGTCCTGCGTCTGGAAAACGCGGCGAGCGCCTACAAGTGGCAGGCCACCGGCAACGTGGTCAGCCTGACCAGCAACAGCGGCGACCTCGCGCTCAACCTGCACGACATCAACCTGCTCAACTTCAGCGATCGCAACCTCTATGTCCTGACCGCCGATCAGGCGCAGATTGCCCGCCTCTACAACGCGGCCTTCCACCGGGTGCCGGACTACTCGGGTCTCGACTATTGGATGTACGACCACGCCAAGGGCACGACCAGCCAGACCATCGCCCAGTCCTTCACCGCCTCGAGCGAGTTCAAGGGGCTGTTCTCCGCGGCGGACGATCGCTCCTATGTCACCCAGCTGTATGCCAACGTGCTCGGTCGTACCGGCGAGACCGCCGGTATCGACTACTGGCTGCATGACCTGGGCACCGGGTTGGGCCGCGCCAATGTGTTGCAGTCCTTTTCCGATTCCACGGAAAACCAGGCGCTGACCAGCGGTAGCAACGGCTTCATCCTGCTAGTGGGTCAGAACGAGTGGGCCTAGCGCCGAGGTCCTAGCGGAAAGCACCCTTCGCCCCTTCCAGGCGAGGGTGCCACCCCTATCAGAACAGGTAGAAGCCGTTCCGTCCCTGCAATCTTTCTGCAACACCCTGCCCGTTAGGCTCCGTCTCCCTTGTCATCAGACGGACCTGCGCCATGCCCACGACCCGCGAAACGATCAGTGCCTACTATCAGAGCATTCTCGGCCGCACTCCGGATGCTGCGGGACTCGATTACTGGACGGCGCAGGTCGACCAGGGCAATGCCAGTCTCGCGCAGGTAGCCACGGGTTTTTCGCTCTCGACCGAAGCGGCCTCCAGCATGGTGCCTGTCGTCGCCCTCTACCTGAGCAGCTTTGGACGGCTGCCGGACGCCGCAGGGCTGCAGTACTGGACCCAGGCGCTGCAGAATGGCACGTCACTGGAAGCCATCCAGCAGGCGTTCCTGCAGTCACCGGAGTTCGCCACGATGGCTGCGGACTCGGCAACGGCATTTCTGACCGATGCCTATAAGAATGCCCTGGGGCGACCCGCCGATGCGGACGGTCTGCAGTTCTGGACCCAGCAACTGGCGGCCGGCACCAGCCGGGCGGAGGTGCTGGCTGCCTTCGCGGGTTCGCCGGAAGGTCAGACCCATGCCCTGGCCAAGGCGCAACTGAGTCTCGCCTATCAGGGGGTCAGTGGCACGTCGCCGAGTCTGACCGAGCTGAACGACATCCTGGCGCAACAGGGACAGCAGTCACTGACCGAGCTGGTCACGCGGACCGCGGAGCGCCTGATCGACAATACCGCGCCCTCCCCGGCGCCTACCGAGCCACAGCCAGCCGTCTTCACCTTCACGCCGGAGGCAGGCACCCAAGCCGGAGCGTCGGATGCGTCCGGGGTCATTCGCTGGGGTCAGTACCTCATCGTGGGCGATGACGAGGGCAATGTGCTCAGGGTCTACGATCAGCAAGGAGGCCAGGCGCTCGACGCATTCGACTACGGTGGTGTGCTGGGCCTGAGCGACGAACTGGATTTCGAAGCCATGACCTTTACCGGCACCCTCGGTACGGAGGGGACCCTGTATCTCACCGGCTCGCACAGCAACAGCAAGAGCGGCAAGGACGCGCCTGGACGCGAAGCCATCCTGGCCGTGAAGCTGACCACCGATGCCCAGGGCAAGCCGGTGTTCGATACCGCTGGCATCCAGACCTACAAAGGCCTGGTCGGAGCACTCGATGCCTGGGATGCCAGTGGCAGCAGTGGCAAGCCGGCCGGCTACTACGGCCTGAAGGTCTCCTCCGCTGCCGGCATCGCCCCCGAAAACGTCAACGGCTTCTCCATCGAAGGCCTGACCACTTCCCCCGACGACAGCCAGCTCTGGCTGGGTTTTCGTGCGCCGCAGCTGGATACCGGGTCGCGCGACAAGGCGCTGCTGATTGCCGTGACCAACTATCAAGCCGTGCTGGCCGACAACAGCCTCACGCCCACCTTCGAGGCTATCGAGCTCAATCTGGGCGGGCGGGGCATCCGCTCCATCGACCGGGCCCTGGATGGCAGTGGCTACCTGATTCTGGCCGGTCCCTCGGGTAGCGCCTCCGCTGTGGTGACGCACGACTTCCGGCTGTTCACCTGGAGCGGCGACCCTGCCGCCGCGCCCGTCGAGCTCGACAACGCTCTGGATGCCCTGCTGGCCGCCACCGGGGGCAGCTTCGAGTCCATCGCCTCCCCTGCCAGCGTCAGACCGGGCACCGAGATCCTGCTGCTGCAGGACAACGGCGATACCCTGTGGCAAGGGCAGACCCAGGTGTCCAAGGACCTTGACCCGGCGCAACAGCACTTCCAGGGCAACCTGATCGCCCTGGGCGCGCCAGCCGTGGACCTTGCGGCCCCGACCCTGGTGGCCAGCAGTCCAGCGATCGATGCGCAGGATGTGCCCACCGGGAGCCGCATCAGCCTGACGTTCGATGAAGGCATCGCGCTGGGCAGCGGCAACATCCAACTGGTGGACCAGGCGGGCACCGTGGTTCAGGTCTTCAAAGCGGGAGATCCGGGTGTCACGGTCGACTTCAACGTCCTCAACCTGACGCCGACGGACAGGTTGCAGGCGAGTAGCAGCTACCACCTGGAGATGCAGGCGGGCGCGGTCGTCGACCATGCGGGCAATGCCGTGACGGCTACGGACATCGGCTTTGCGACTGCCGCCAGACCTCATTACGACCTGCTGATCACCGAGGTCAATTCCAACGCCAAGGGCGGCGATTTCTTCGAGTTGTACAACTACGGCTCGACCAGCATCGATCTCAGCGGCTGGCGCATGACGGACGAAGCCGGTCAGTTCTCCTCCGCGGTGACACTCAACGGCAATACCGTCCTGGCCGCCGGCGCGACCTTGGTCGTGGCCGATGTGGCAACGGCGAACCTGAGCGCATTCAAGGCAGCCTGGGGCTTGAGCGGTGGTACCTTGGTGGTCAGCGTCGACGGGCCCGGCCTCGGCAAAGAGGATGCCGTGGTGCTGTTCGACAAACTGGGGAACGTCGCGGCGGCCTTCAACTATGACTTCACCGCGGTGCTTGCCAGTGACGGCAGCCGGATCACGACGGCGCCTGCCGGCAGCGGCATGACCTTTAGCGACGGTCAACATGCGGGCGCCGCCTACGGTGTGGGTGCTGCCGCCTCGGCGGTGTGGGACGGGCTTTCGACGACTCAACCGACCTATGTCGGCGCGACGGTCGGCAAGGGCGGGGCCTTCGCTCAGGCCGGCGATGCCGCTTCCATTGGCTCGCCCGGCGTCGTGCTGGTTGGACAGTCTACGCAGTCCATGGACACCCTCTAGTAAACCTAAAGAGACACACCTTCTGCGTTGAGTAAATGGTCGAGGTAGAAGGTGGGGCTCTATCAGCACCTAAGATCTCATGCGCTGGACGAACAAGGTGGAAAGGCCAAGCCATAGTAGACACTGCATAAACGGGCGCGCGATCCGTGCCAACTATTTGCAGTCGCTGGGCCTAAACGTTAAATTTTACGGGTCACGGTCAATCCCGTGGCCGGGCGTGACAACCCGATGAACAAGGGCGCGGTAGCCAAATAGCCCACAGCCAATGCTAAGCATTCGGCTGCGTGCATTTTATGGCGGGCCGTGCGGGGCAGGTTTCGGCCTGGCCGGTTCCCTTGGTTCCCGGTTGTCACCCCCGTACGGTCCGCCTCCATACCGCGTGACAACGGTGGTGGCGGCTCCTTAACCGAACCAAGGAGCAGCATGAACATGCATCGTCTTCCTTTTAAGCTCGCGCCCTCCCCTGTCCTAGCCCATTACGTTGTACTTCCATGGTGGAGGTGAACAATGGCTGAGACGAAAGGTGCGATCCTTCCCTTCCCCGTCAGCCCAGCCTCGTTACGACAACCTGAGTTCACCCGGGAGTCGCCAGAGGCAAATGCGGATATACGGGCTTCAATGCTCAGCGACCTGTTGGATCGCCTAGCCAACGATCAGGGCAACGCGGATAGCCCAACAGACCTACGTCAGCGAATTTCGGCCTATATGGCTCGAGATTTACTCGATGAAATGGTGACGCTCTATCGCAGAGCGCTATCAGAGGCTCGCCACCCCTAGGGGAGGAGACAACTGAGCGTCGCTCGTGTGGCGCTCAGCTGTCCATGAGATTGTGACGGCTAGAAAAGCCTATGAGCTTTGGCGAGAGATTTCTCTAAGGCCGCTACTACCGCTTTTTCATCAGCGTAGGCTGCAAATCGGTTCTAAGGGCATGCCGTATAAGGCATAGGCGGACAGACCGTACTCACTCTTTGGGTAGTGCGGCTCGATTAACCAGATCAACCCCTGCCCCGTCACTACCTGATCCATCTCAATCAAGAGCAGTCCCTTTCGGGTCTGCTTGCGCTTGCCGGCGTACTCAGCGTCGGCATCTGCTTCCTGAGCTCATCTCGGCAACCGTGTCCAGTAAGTCCGCCTGACTTGGGTAGGCTCTTTCAAATTTCCCCTTATCACTACCTAGTGGAAACCATGGTGTGTCAAAAATATATAAATCCACTACAATTAATCATAATTAGATTTTCCGAACCTGCGAGGAACTTATGAGAAAGCTAGGCAGTTTTTTACGGCTTTTGGGGTTTTTCATTATCTTGACTCCACTCAACAGTAGCGCGAGCATGCGATGTTCGAGCGGTTTAGTCTCCGTCGGAGACACATTGTCAGAAGTGGTAGAAAAGTGCGGCTCACCAGATTTTAAAAGAGAAGTTAAGATTGGAAACGACTCGTCAAATAATCCGAGACTTAGAAGCGTCGTAGTTGTGCTATTTTATTATGGACCAAGAAATGGAAGCGTATCTCAAGTTCGGTTTTCTGGCGATAATGTAGCCAACATTATCACCTATCGACCGATGGGTTCAGGCGATACCAATGATGTCTATCCACAAAACCCCTAGTGCAGAAACACATGCACAAATGAATGCGCCTTTGACAACCTTAAATATCAAAGGCGCAAGCCACGTCATCCTGCTGCCTGAACAATTTCCAACGTATGCTGCAAGCTGAAATTCGTCACACCTATAGAGTTTACGGTAATTGAAGCTGTTGGTTTTGCGACTTGCAACGTTAAAAAGCCATACTTAATAAGACGGTATTTCATACTGTGCAGTCGTGCATTTCCTGCGTGAAGTTGTAAAGCATAGCAATTTTAATTTTTCTTAAATCACCTAAAATACGCTAAGTCTTTATTTAATAAAGGAAATCTTCATAGATATCGAACCAGTACACTCAGTCACATCAACGCAAATGAAACCCTATGTATATGTGAAGCAAAATCTCCCCTCATTACTTCTACTACATCTCCTTTGCTAATAGCTCGTTAGAAGGCTACCCAGCACAACCGAAATTCTGCCTTCCAGGCCTATGGGGTGGTCGTGGGTGGGCCTCTGTGCGGGGATCGTTGCGTATTAGGTCTGAGTCGAGACCTAAAAGGTCCCAATCCCTCTGCCGGTCGCCGGTATGGTTTAGGGAGAGCGCCAAGAGCGCTTTAACCCTGGTACCTCCTCTCTGTTGTGCGCTATGAGGGCGTTTCCACCAACGGTGGCATCGTTTGCAGGCGCCACGGAAACCAGGCCTATTCACCCCTACTCAACTGACCTTACGTTTGCCATGCACACGTATCCTCATGCAGCCACCGGCTCTGACAAGCCGATTAAACCTGACTCGCTTGACCCGCGGTCCCGATCAGTATCCGGCGATACCGAATCCCAGGCCTCCCGACAGGACGTTCCTGCTAAGGGTCAGCAAAGTAGCCAGGTAGAAGATTCGCGACGGGAGCCCGAAACGTACGAGGCAGGAACGGCTTACGAATCGCTCCGGATTGTCACCCTCGACGAACTGCGCCCCTTTGATCACAACCCCCGCACCGTAAGGAATCCCGCCTATGACGAGATCAAGGCCTCGATCCGCGAGCGTGGTCTGGACAGCGTACCTGTCATCACGCGGCGTACTGACGAGTCTCACTACATCATCTACAGCGGGGGAAATACGCGCCTGTCTATCCTGCGCGAGCTCTATGCCGAAACCGGCGCGGAGCGCTTTTACCGACTGACTTGCCGGTATCGTCCGTGGACCGAGCGTGGCGAGCTGGAGGCATTGACGGGCCACCTGGCCGAAAACGAACTTCGTGGCGGCCTAACCTTTATCGAACGAGCCAAGGCCATCCAACGGGCGCAAGCGCTTTACGAGCAAGAAGCCGGACGCACCCTCTCCCAATCCGAACTGGCGCGACGTCTCAACGCGGATGGCTATCCCGTTCGCCAATCCCACATCAGCCGCATGCAGGAAGCGTTGCGCTATCTACTTCCTGCCATACCCACCGTGCTGTACGCCGGCCTTGGCCGGCATCAGGTAGAACGCCTTGCGATTCTAAGACGGGCTTGCGAACGCACCTGGCAGCGTCTGGCAAACCACCGCGAGCGCCACACCTTTGCCCAATTGTTCCAACACGTATTGGCGCAGTTTGACTCCGCGGGCGAGCACTTTTGCCTACGACGCGTACAGGACGAGCTGATCGCACAAATGGCCGCAGCGCTCGGAATGCATTACGAGGCGCTAGCACTGGACATCGATCAACAGGAAACGCGCCAACGTGCGCTCTCGCAAACGCCACCGCTCACCTCGCATGCGCTGGGACAGACACCCAATGAGACCGGCTCGGGTACCACCTCTCGGCTCATGGCCATTCAACAGTTGATTGCCCGCCATACCGGAGAGCCCTTCGCGCAGCCGGAAAACACACCTCACATGGCTCAACCTTCCCTTGGCGGGGATGAATCCAGTCACTCTTCGACGCGTGTTGAATCTGTGCGCGCCCAACCCGAGCACCTGCAGGAGCAGATTGCCCACCTTGCGCAGCAACTGGCTCGAGACGCAGGTGTCGAGCCCTACGTGAGCGTCCATACCAGTCACCTGGGCTTCTCCTGTAGGTGGCCGAGCGATGCTCATGCCCTGCAGCCCGGCGCGCGTACCGTGTTGCTCCTGCTTCACGCGCTCACTGGCACCGTTCAGACGCTACCCCTGGTCGACCGTGCAGATCTTGCCGATGGACTTGGCGCGCTCTTGCAGGGTCAGGCGGGCGAGTTCGCCCCGCTGAGTGGACCTTCGCTCTCACTGCTATTTCGGCTCATCCGCCACATCCGTCGCCTCAACCGCCTAGAGGCCGATTCTTTCTCTTGATCCTGTGCACTGTTCCGAGAACCTCTGTCATGCCGACCAGCCACCCTCTGAACCAAGCCGTACTGACCCAAGCCCTGCATCACTTACATCACGGCGAGCTTCGCCGCTGCCAAGCGATGGGATTTGACGAGGAGCAGCTCGCCGCCCTGAAGCAGCCAGACCTGGTCAGTCTTCTGGTGAACGCGCCAGTCTCATGGTGCACGGTGTCGATCAATCGCGAGGTGATCAAACGCCTGCTTGGACAATCTGCCGATGTGAGTCAGGAGATCGCGCAGATTGATCGCATGCTGCGCCTGGGCAGCAGCAGCGAGATGGTCAGTCACCGCTTCGGGCTCACCCACCAAGAGGTTGCCTTACGCCGCAAGGTGCTGGGCTTACCCAAGCGCAAAGGCCGTTATCCCGCGCTGGACGATGCGCAGGACGCCGCACTCTGGCGACAATGGAAAACCGAGGTGGCGCGGCGCGGGCTATCAACAGACGACGAAACCGCCATGCTCGAGCTGGCCATGGAGCTTGCCGAGGCGCATGAGGTACCGCTGGCCGTTCTCTGGTCGTCGGTTCGTCGCTGGACCGGGCAACAGGGAGCGTAGGCATGGCCCACGAGGCGTTGCGGCGCGCGAGTCCCGCGCCCCTGACAGCTGTCTTCAATGACGTCCTGCGCACCCTCAAACCATCCCCCAAGGCGGACGGCACGCCCCAGGATGGTTTCCTCTACAGCGGTAACCGCCACGACAGCCTACCGCGCGCGCTCCTGCTTGATCGGCGCCTGACGCCGCTAGAGCGCAACGCCTGGCAGGTTTTGCACGTGCTGCTGGATCGCAGCGGCCTGACAGCCTTTCCGACCTACGAGCGGCTCCGTCCGTACTTGGCGGTCATGCCTTGCGCCACACAAGCGTCCAACGAAACCGTGGCCCGCGCCCTGGCCCTCCTCCGACTGACGCGGTGGCTGAGTCTTGTCCGGCGACAACGTGATCCTCAGACCGGCCGTATCCAGGGCAACCTCTATGTCCTGCACGATGAGCCTCTCACGCCGTTCGAAGCAATCCAGCTGGATCCGGACTATCTAAAGCTAGTGAGCCAAGCGCTGAGCCACGCGGCGAAGGCAGTGCAGGTGGTCGCGCGACAGGTGCTAAAGGAGGTGACTGAAGATCCGCAGGTGAACCAGCGGAGCCTTCCCACTCGCCTGCAGATCATTGCTCAACGTCTCGCTCAGCAGGGTTGGACGGACAAAGGCGTACTGGCGGTAACGGACCCTGAAATCCCAAAATCCGAAGACAGTACATCCACACCGTCTTCGGATTCCGAAGCAGGTGCAATCCCTGATTCTGACGACGCTCTTCGGAATCCGAAGGCAGACCGTACTGTACGTAAAGTAGATAAAGAATTAGTACGTACGAAGACGCCTGTGTCTAACGAGCTCGTACTACCCCCACGTTTTCTCGCCCTTGACCATGAGCAACGGTCCGGCGCCCTGGCGGCCCTCAAGCCCGTGGAGCCTGCACAGCGACAGGCGATTCTTGATGAATGGGCGGCTCGCTGCGAGCGCTCTGCGGTTCGCAATCCAGCGGGCTACCTGTTCGGCATTATCCAGAAAGCCCTGCGTGGCGAATTCAACCGCGCCGCAGCGTCTACCCCTCCACCGCTGCCGCCTGAGTCGACCCCGATCATTCCTGCCGAATCGTCACCTGCACGCGCGCGCCAAACGTCACGAAATCCTGAGGTAGGTCGGGCTCACTTGGATCAACTGCGATCAGCGCTGCGCCTTCCTCCGCGGGACGCTATCCCCAGGGGATAGCTCATCGACCAAGGGCACAGGTCATCCCGCATATGGGCAGATCAACAAAAACGGTCCTGGCATGACAGACTACGCATTCCTTGCCGAGCTATCCCCAGGGGATAGCTCGAGAACTCCCAGATGGGGTCGTGGTAACGGGATCTTCGGTATTCAACTCAGCGCCATTTCCCTTTGGAAACTATCCCCAGGGGATAGCTCCAGGACTCATGGTGGATGTAGACCTCTCACTGTCTTGGCTTCCTGCATGGGCTGCCGTGCAGTTGCGGACCCGATCTATCCCCTGGGGATAGGTGACGGGACCCAAGATAAATCACACGGCTTGGATCAATGTCGCCTAGCCCTATGAGGCCCTTCTCGAAGCTATCCCCAGGGGATAGCTATCACACGGCTCGCAACCGACGCGCTTAGCTAACACCTAGCGAAAACGGGTAAAGCCCTAGTACGCCTTAATCGCAGCTTCAAGACGGTCCTGCATTGGAAAGTAGGGACTCACCTTCTCGGGAGTCTTCCATGCGCGCACGCTACGCCACCGCTTGCCTCATACCCGCCTGCGCCGGGGCGGCCCTAGGACTACTGCTCCAAGGCTGTACCCCACTGCCATCCGACCCAGCAGGCGCGCTGTCTGACACCCCTCCTGTGCGCTCGCCAGCGCCTGTACCGGAACAGGATATTTTGGTTGTCCGCCAGGGACGCTACACCCTGGTCGAGCAAGGACCTGAACTCGCTCAACGCAACCTGATGCGTCAGGTTGTGGACGTTTCCATCCCCACCGGCGCCGACCGTACCGTGGGCGATGCCCTGCGCTACGTGCTGATCCGCTCCGGCTTTTCGCTGTGCGAAACGCAAGAGGCGGCTCGGCTCTATGCGCTGCCCTTGCCGGCCGCACACCTGCAGTTGGGACCGCTGCCGCTGCGTGACGCCCTGCAGACCCTGGCAGGCCCCGCCTGGACGCTACAGGTTGATTCGCTCGCTCGGCGTGTGTGCTTTGCACCTGCGCCGACCCATCCAACCGAGGGCCGCACATCGTGAAGGTGCGAGCGTCTTTTCTGGCCATGCGTGCTGATCGTCTACAACGCCTGGGCGGCGCCGCCTGGTTACTCGCACTCAGCATCCTGATTACGCATGACCACATGGGCCAATCGCGCCTGCGTCAGCAACTAGCGCAACACGATGACCAGCCGGACCTTCATGCACTGCAGGCGGACATGGTCACCCTCAGCGCCCGACTGGATGCCCTGCCAACGCCAGAGCGCCTGATCAGCCCGACCGAGCTAAGCGCGGTACGCGAGGACCTTGAAGCCAGATTGGCCACCGTTATCCGGCAGCAGGAAAAGCATGCCCAGACCGCGGACGTGCTGACCTTGCAACAACGCGCTGACCGACTTGAGGCTCAGTTGCACGCCCTGATGCACCAGGCAACGGCGCCTCGCGAGAAGCGCCAAGCACCGGCACGACCTGCACCAAAGGCCAAGGCGTCCAAACCGCCCTTTCAGCTACTCGGTGCAGAGCAACGTGGCGGCCACACCTTTCTGTCCCTGTTACCTGCTCATCAAAAAGGGCTCAACGCCGTCACGCTGCTCCGCGTGGGCGAGTCCTTGGGCCAATGGCAGCTCACCGGCTTGACCCAGTACACCGCGACATTTCGGGTGGATGGCCAGGTGCGGCTTCTGCCGCTGCCTGGAGGAGACACGCGATGACACAACGGTTACCCGCTACCGCGTTGCTTAGCCTGATCCTCAGCTCTCTTCAGGCTGTTCAGGCATCTCCTGCGCCCGCCGCCCACGAACAGACGCGTTGGAGCAATACCCAACACAGCCAACTCATGCTGAGCGAGGACGTACAGGCCCGGGCCTGGGGTCTGCAGGCCAGTGACTGGGTCCGCTATCGCGAGCTGATGCAGGGGCCGCTAGGTATCTACGCGCCGCACCTGGACCCGCTGACCGCCCTGGGTATCGAGGCACGCAGTGACGAAGAGCGTGCGCGCTATGCGGAGTTGCAGGTCAGAGCCGAGGCCCGACGCGTCGAGAAACTGCTGACCTATCAGCGCGCCTACGACGCTGCCTGGCAGCGACTTGCACCTGACTTGCAGCGGGTCACGCTCGAGGACGCCAACGTGGCAGACGAAGCGCGCCTTTCCGTGTTCGTCAAAGCGGACTGCCCGCCCTGCCTTGAACGTGTCCGGCAGCTGCAGGCACAAGGTCGGGCCTTCGACCTGTACCTGGTGGATAGTAAAGGCGATGACGCACGACTCCGGCGTTGGGCGCGTCAGGCGCGCCTGGATCCGATGCGGGTTCAGCAGCGGACCATCACCCTCAACCATGACAATGGCCGCTTTCAGTCGCTAGGTCTTGCCGGCGAATTACCCGTCGTCGCACAGCGGATGAATGGACAATGGCAGCGACAGTAGCCACGCCAACAAGGCGCCGTCGAGTCGTCGCTGGCCTGGCGTCTTTGTTGTTGGCTTTGGTCAGTGTCGCCGCCTGGGCGCAGGCTCAGCTGCCGCCTCCGGCCTATCAGCTTGCGGCACAGCAAGCCGGCGTTCCCTCTCTGGTTCTGTACGCCATAGCACTGCAGGAAAGCGGGCGACGCTGGCAAGGACGGTCAGTACCGTGGCCCTGGACCCTGAACGTGGCTGGCGAGGCCAAGCGGTTTGCCAATCGCCATACGGCATGCACCGGCCTGCTGCAGGCCATGAGCACTACCCCAGACCGCAAAATCGACGTGGGTCTCGGCCAGATCAACCTGGGTTACCACCGCCATCGCGTCACCCGTCCTTGTGACTTGCTAGACCCCTATCAAAACCTTGCGATTGCCGCTGCAATCCTCGTCGAGCAGCGCGCAGCCGCTCCTGATTGGCCAACCGCCATCGGCCGCTATCACCGCCCGGCCGGCGGCGCCCTTGCCGCACGCTATCAGCGCCTCGTCCAGGCGCATCTGGATCGCCTACAGGGTCAGGTAGCCAGTGGACTGCAGGTGGGAGAGCTGCCGTGAGACCCGGGTTCGGAAGACGCTCGCTGTCCGTACTCGGTACGGGATGGCTATCCCTGCAGGCAATGGCGGACCCGCTCATCGTGGTGGGTCACGAGGAAGGTGTTTCCACCCGGCCGTACTTCGAGCCGTTCAAGCGGATAGCTCCACCACGTTCGGCCACTGTGACCCCTTTTCCTGCCGATGCTTATGAGGCTGAGGCCGCAATGCTACCGGTGCGATCACAAAGACTGACTCCAGGTGAAGCTTCGACACGAGCGCTCCAAGCACCTGGGCTTAGCCCCCTGTTTCTCATCGGTGATGATGAGTACTCACGTCATTGGCTGCGCCAGGTGCGGCGGCAGCTGAAGGACCAGCAGGCTATTGGCCTGGTGGTAAATATCGACACTGCCGCGGCCTTGGCCGAACTTCGGCGCCTGGTCCCAGACCTCACCCTCATTCCAACCTCGGGGGATGACCTCGCCCAACGCCTAGGGCTGCACCACTACCCTGTGCTGCTCCTGCCAATAGCGGATGACAGGTAGCGCAGGCCATGTCCCATCCGACCGGCTATGAGCGCTGGCTTCGTCCAGCCGTGGAGTTGTACAGCGTTGTCGCCTGCATGCTAGCGGCTGGCCTTGTTGCACTCATTCCCGAAACGCTCGGGCTCTCGGCCCCAATGGCCTCGTTCGCCACAACGGCATTCCTATGCCTTGCCGCCGCACGGCTGTATCAGGCTCATCGCATCCTACGCTACCGACGCAATCTCTGGCGGCTGCCTGCCTACACCCTGTCCAGCGCTGCGATACCGGTCAGCACGCAGACGCTGTTCATCGGCCGTGGGTTTCGCTGGGAGGCGCGGCATACCCAACGCTTGCTCGAGACCTATTTGCCGCAGTGCCGCCGCTATGTCGAGCCAGGCCGGTATGGCCGCTTTATCCAACACCTTTTCAAACAGCCTTCGCGGCGCGCTCACCTGACTCAAGCCGCCATTGGCGGCTTGCCTCGCCTGCATGGCATCGAGCCTGACGAACAAGACGTCTGCCTACCCTTGAACGAGCGGGTGGGCCATACGCTGGTACTGGGGACCACGCGGGTCGGCAAGACCCGGCTGGCCGAGCTCTTCATCGCGCAGGACATCCGCCGCCGCAATGCGCAGGGCGAGCATGAAGTGGTGATCGTGTTCGATCCCAAAGGCGATGCAGATCTGCTCAAGCGGATGTACGCCGAAGCCAAGCGCGCCGGCCGTGAGCAGGAGTTTTTGGTGTTCCACCTGGGCTGGCCCGACAGCTCGGCTCGGTACAACGCCGTCGGCCGTTTTGGTCGTATCTCCGAGGTGGCTACTCGTCTTGCCGGGCAACTCTCCGGTGAAGGCGATAGCGCCGCCTTTCGCGAGTTTGCCTGGCGCTTCGTCAACATCATCGCGCGCGCTCTAGTGGAACTGGGTCAGCGCCCTGACTATCGGTTGATCCAGCGCTATGTCATCAACATCGATGCGCTGTTTATTCAGTACGCCGAACACTACTTCGCCACACGTGAGCCCGAGGCGTGGGAGGCGATCCTCAAGCTTGAGGCGGGATTGAACAACCGTAATCTGCCGCGGCACATGATTGGGCGGGAGATCCGAGTCGTTGCCCTCGAGCAGTACCTTTCCAGTACGCATCACTTCGATCCGGTGCTCGATGGCCTGCGCAGCGCCGTGCGCTACGAGCGCAGCTTTTTCGACAAGATTGTGGCTTCGCTCCTGCCCCTGCTGGAGAAGCTCACCACCGGCAAGATCGTCCAGTTGCTCTCGCCGGACTACGAGGACCTGCAGGATCCGCGGCCAATCTTCGACTGGATGCAAGTCGTTCGCCAACGCGCCATTGTTTATGTGGGCTTGGATGCCCTGTCCGATGCCGAGGTCGCCGCAGCCGTAGGCAATTCCATGTTTGCGGATCTGGTTTCGGTGGCGGGACACCTCTACAAGTTCGGCGTCGACAGCGGATTACCCGGCGGCAAGCCAGGCACCAAGCCAACCATCAATCTGCACGCCGATGAGTTCAACGAACTGATGGGTGATGAGTTTATTCCCCTGGTCAACAAGGGCGGCGGCGCTGGCGTTCAGGTGACGGCCTATACCCAGACCCTGTCGGATATCGAGGCGCGGCTAGGTAATCGCGCCAAGGCGGGTCAGGTGATTGGCAACTTCAACAACCTATTCATGCTGCGTGTACGCGAAACAGCCACGGCCGAGCTGCTGACCCGCCAACTCCCCCAGGTCGACGTCTATACACCCGCGCAATCCAGTAGCGTCACCGATACCTCTGATCCAGCGGCCGCCAGCGCCTTCACCTCTAGCACTCAAGATCAGCTCGTGGGCAGCCGCCGGCCTCTGATTGAGCCTGCTCATCTCGTCGCGTTGCCCAAGGGGCAGTGCTTTGCGCTGCTTGAAGGTGGTGCGCTGTGGAAGGTGCGCATGCCCTTGCCGCTACCAGACACTGATGATGATTTACCGGCTGATCTTCGCGCGTTGACCGCTGCCATGCGTCGGCGCCCGTTCGGACCCAAGACGGCTGAGCCATCTGGCGAACCAGACTCACCACTCCCAACCGCCCCAGAGCCGCCGATGACTTCGATTGCTGAGGCATCTCCTCATGAGTGAAGTTGTAGACACCCGGCCGCGTCGTTACGGAGGGTTTACCCAGCTTCTGCTACTGCCCTTTACGGTCCTGGGCCTGCTGTGCGCCGCGCTGCTCCTTCGGTTTTTGCTGGAAGGCTTTGGCATGCTGTTCGTTTGGCCGGATATCCGCAGCCAGCACGCGCAGATCCTTTACGAGCAGGATCGACGCGATCTGGCACACACGCCCTGGCCGGATCGATGGCAGTCGATTTGTCGTACGTGGCTAGATACCAAACGCTCAGTACAGCTTACGGCGCTATCCAACCCATGGATCGAGCTGCAGGGCAGGCTCCCAGCCGTACCCAGCATCCTTGGCTATAAGACGCCGCGTTTGCTTTGGGCAAAAGAACACTCGTGGCTAAAAGAGGCGTTATCTGCAGCTCAGCACAGCGCGCTGAGCGTTGGCATACGAAGCCTACTGCTGCTTCAGGCGCTGCCTTTGCTGATACTGAGCGTGCTCGTCGGTACCGTAGACGGCTTGGTGCAACGACAAGTGCGCCGCTTTAACGTACAGCGTGAATCGGGCTATCTCCATCACCGCGCGAAGGCCCTCTTCCTTCCACTGACGCTGCTGCCAGGATCCGTGTACCTGGTGCTGCCCATCAGCCTGTCCATTGCCAGCTTTGCGATTGTGAGTGCGATCCTGTCAGGCCTGATGGCCGCAATCGCCATTGGGACTTTCAAGAAGCATCTCTGACGAACAGCTTCGGCTATTCCATTCAAGCAAGACGTCTAGAGCGTTGATTGCCAGCCAGGCTACGACACGTTTCACGTGGAACCCTGCACTGTCTATTGAACGTGTGAGCCCAGATATAACCCTTAGCAGTTTTCCAGCTGTTCGCTCATCAAGCCAAGCACGATAAGCCGCCCAACGAGCGGTCCTTTTACTTCATCACCTGAGGATAGAAGCTGCTTCCAGATAGGGCTTTAGGGATCAGCCTGAATCGCGTGAAGACGTTACGCTCTGGTCGTTTCGAGCAGCTCAGCGTGCTGTTCGAAATCATCCGCTAGCTGCTGCAGCGTGATACTTCTCAGGCGGGTTAGTAGCAGAGCCTGTGCGGCATCGAACGCCTCGGTCAGCGCGTTGTTTACAGCCCGCTCGACCAGACATTCGGGATGATCGGTCGCCAAACCTATGGCGAAAATCGACGACGACCCGAGCGCCTGATGGATATCTAGCAGTGTGATCTCTGCAAGGGGCTTTGCCAGCATCCATCCTCCCCGATGACCCTTTTCAGAGCGAACGTACCCCTGCTCCTTGAGCAGGGCCATCGTCCTGCGCACGACTACCGGATTAGTACTCAGCATCTGCGCCAGGGTGTCTGAGGTAGCAGGCAGCTCATGACGAGCCATGTGGATCAGCGTATGCAACATCCGTGATAGGCGTGTGTCATTTCTCATGGATAAGCCTCATTCAAGCCGTTCAGCATCTCTCGACACAGCAAAAGTTACAAGAGCTTGATTTTGTCCTTTCATGTAACTTATGTTGTTTCCTGAAACTTATTAGAGGCCTGATTCCATGATCTACGATGTGATCGTCGTGGGTGGCAGCTACGCCGGCATGTCCGCCGCCATGCAACTGGCCAGAGCGCGGTGCACTGTACTGGTGATTGATGCGGCACAACGCCGAAACCGATTCGCGGCTGCGTCTCACGGTTTTTTAGGGCAAGACGGTCGCTGTCCTAATGCGATTGCAGAGCAAGCACGACAGCAGCTCCTGGCCTATCCCTCCGTTACCTGGCATGAAACGGCTGCGGTAACAGCAGAGAAAGATCTCGAGGTGATCACGGTCACCACGAGCGATGGCGACGCGTTCAGCGCCCATCGGCTGATTCTGGCTTCCGGTGTGAGCGATGAGCTGCCTGATATTCCTGGCTTGGCTGAGCGTTGGGGGCGACAGGTCTTCCATTGCCCCTACTGCCATGCGTATGAACTAGACAGAGGAGACATTGGTGTCCTGGCCAGTTCATCACTGGCTATGCATCAGGCCCTAATGTTGCCCGATTGGGGGCCA
This sequence comes from Pseudomonas sp. AS2.8, assembly GCF_014190935.1. Taxonomy (NCBI): domain Bacteria; kingdom Pseudomonadati; phylum Pseudomonadota; class Gammaproteobacteria; order Pseudomonadales; family Pseudomonadaceae; genus Pseudomonas; species Pseudomonas sp. AS2.8. Next base: position 580,342 of record NZ_JACHVV010000003.1, on the reverse strand, counting down.
ACAACCCTGTTCCTCAACGGCGCCTTTCAGCCCGATGCAGATCAAAGCGAGGCGCTTGCCCGGCGTGGTGTTTCGCTGGAGCAGGAGCCGGTTCGGTCTGTCGTTGGAGAGCAATTGGACCTGACACTGGCAAGCGGTCGAGTGGTCTCTCTCGCTGGGCTGTTCGTACAGTCGCGCACACATCTGACGAACCCGTTGATCGGCCAGCTTGGTCTTACGGTTGAAAGTCGCCCCCTAGGAGACTTCCTCACGGTAAATCATAGGGGCGAAACCAGCGTTGCAGGCGTGTTTGCCTGTGGGGATGTGGCAGTTGCTGCCGGTAACGTGGCTGTCGCCGTAGGCGATGGGGCTCGCACAGGTAGTGCGGTTCACCAGTCGTTGACCTTTCGCTGATTGAAGCAACTTCAGGCCGCCGGTTCTCTCCTAACGCACTAGCACGTATTAACCTGTCGTCTTAGCAGAGACAGTAGCGCACCTGCCAGCTCTACCTTATCTGACAGGTGCAGCGTTATTGCTTAAGAAGGTTGTTTAATGTCGCGCTTCTGTCAGGGCTTGGCGATAGAGCACGACAACATCGTTAAGCAACTCGCGCATCATCGACGCAAGCAGTTGCTGACGAAGTTCTCCGTTCTCTACCGACTCAGACGCCCACTGATCTAGCAGATCGTTCAGCACCGAAATATGCAACTCAGCTTCGGCTTCCGGTGTATCTGGCTGGAAGTCGGGCTGGCGCGCTCGAAGCGAAGGGGTTGGAAAAGGAACAATGGTGCTGGTGCGACTAGTCAAGGATCACCTCCATGCGAGAGGTAAGACACGTAGTCGGATGTGCCAGGTGGAGCCCGGGCTTAAAAGGAAGTCGGTGCATTCGGCATGCTCCTCGGACAGGTTGAAGAGCCACTCATACCGTTTCGACTCGGCAAGGGTGGCGAACCGTACGGGGGTCGAAATACCGGCGTCCGAGGGAACCGGCCAGGCAAAAGCCTGCCCCGCACGGTCCGCCATAGAATCGCAGTGCTCGATGCATCGCAAAGATCACTACGCTATGGCGCCTTTCCGCGCCCTCAGACAACTCGGGTTTCGACTCCCGGTCGTGGGATTGACCACGACAGCCAAAATCTAACGCCCGATGCACCCGGTTGCAACCGACAAGCCGTTTCGCTGGCTGTGTGCAAAGTGCCTGACAAGATGGCTCTACCTTCTAGGCTCACCTGCTTGCTCAACGGATAGAGCAGCCCGACGCCATGAGCACAAACGCAACGCCAAATTGATCGTCTCCAGGGGCAAGACGAGCGCACCTGTCAGTGCTAACCGCTCCAACAGGCGCAGCGTCCTCACCTGAGGTTGTTGTTAATGTCGAGCTTCTGTCAGGGCGTGGCGGTAAAGCACGACAACATCGTTAAGCAACTCGCGCATCATCGACGCAAGCAATTGCTGACGAATCTCTCCGCTCTCTACCGACTCAGAGGCTAACTGATCCAGCAGATCGTTCAGCACTGACACGTGCAACTCAGCTTCGGCCTCCGGCGTGTCTGGCTGGAAGTCGGGCTGGCGCGCTCGAAGCGAAGGCGTTGGAAAAGGAACAATGGTGCTGGTGCGACTAGTCATGGATCACCTCTGCGCAGGAGGTGGAACAGACAATCGGATAGGCCAGGCGGAGCCCGGGCTTGAAAGGAGGACGAGGCATTTTCCTTTTACTCCTTGGACAGGTTAAGGAACCGCCTACCAGCCTTCTCACGAGCATAGGAGGCGGACCGTGCAAGGGTGAGAATCCGGCGTCCAAGGGAACCGGCCAGGCAAACGCCTGCCTCACACGGCCCGCCATAGAGAAGCATTAGCGCAGCATGCAAATACTGGCTAAGCACTATGACGCTACCGCGCCTTTGGACAACTTCCAGGTTCTCACGCCCGGTCGTGGGATTGACCACGACAGCCAAAATCTAACGCCCGATGCACCCAGTTGCAACCGACAAGCCGTTTTGCCGGCTGTGTGCAAAGTACCTGACAAGATGGCTCTACCCTGCAGGCTTACCTGCTTGCTCAACGGCTAGAGCAAACCCGGCGACATGAGCACTACACACAATGCCGAATTGATCATCTCCGGCGGGCAAGACGAGCGCGCCTGTCAGTGCTAACCGCTCCAACAGGCGCAGCGTCCTCACCTGAGGTTGTTGCTAATGTCGAGCTTCTGTCAGTGCTCGTCGATAAAGCACGACAACATCGTCAAGTAGGTCGCGCATCATTGATGCGAGCAACTGCTGACGAAGCTCTCCCTTGCCCTCCGACTCAGAGGCCAACTGATCTAGCAAATCGTTCAGCACTGAAACGTGCAATTCAGCCTCAGCTTCCGCCGTATCTGGCTCGAAGTCTGGCTGGCGCGCTCGAAGCGAAGGCGTTGGAAAAGGAACAATGGTGCTGGTGCGACTAGTCATGGATCACCCCCGTGGGAGAGGTAAGACATGTAGTCAAATAGGCCAGGCGGAGCCCGGGCTTGAAAGGAGGACGAGGCATTCTACTTATGCTCCCTGGTTTGATTAAGGAGCTACCACCATCCGTTCTGACACAGAAGTGGTGGCAGACCGTACGGGGGTCAGAAACCGGAAACCAAGGGAACCGGCCAGGCAATAGCCTGCCCCGCACGGCCTGCCATAGAAAAGCGGAACGGATCAAACGACCCATATTCGCCTGGCTATGACGCTGCCGCGCCCTGGTTTAACGGGTTCTGACGCCCGGTCGCGGGATTGACCACGACAGCCAAAATCTAACGTTCGCGGTTACCGGTTGCAACCAACAAACCGGCTGGCATGCGCTCCGCTTTCTTGGTGAGGTCGCCGTCCACAGAAAACCGGGTACGCGCTGAATCGGATTTTCTGCGGCGTGACGCTCCAGTAAACGGCACTTTCGCGCCATCGAATCGCTCAGGACGCGAGCAAGATGGCAACGCGCAAAGGCCTCGCCCTACTTCACTGGTCACTTCTCCTCACATCGCTCTCGGTTGCCCTGAGCGCTCCCCATGCGCGGGCGAGCGACAGTGACGCTGAACGTGAGCAGCTAGCTGCCGTCATCCGGCAGCTGACCATTACCGAACGCCTGGCCGTCCAGACCGCTGTGCACGCAGCCCCTGCAGGCACCCGCTACCACTTCGACTATGCCCGCCTGCAGCTAGACCTGCAGCGCATCCGCCAAGGCATCGAACACTACCTGACACCTTCCCGTGCCCAGCCCAGGGATCTGCAGCCACTGGCAGGTGACTACGCCCGCGAGGTTGATCCGCATGAGGCGTCCTCGCCATGACCCTCTCCGCTGCACAAAGCGCTGCCTTTCAGGCCAGCGGTGGCTTCACCCCTGCTGCCGTCTCCACGGTGCTGCTGAGCCTGGTCTTTGCCGTCTTTCAGCTCTGGGGCGTCTGGGCCCTGCGCACGGCCTTCGTGAGCTGGGCCGAACACCGCATGACCCAACGCCAACTGCTAGGTGTCGCGGTGCGTTTTTTCTTCCTGTACCTGGCCCTGATTTTTCTACTGCTTTCCTGACCTGCGGAGGATCTGAACGTGTCTACGTCGCTGCTGCGCATCTGCCCTCGCCGTCTTGCTCAATCCCTGACGGCCGTCAGTGGTATCGGGCTGATTGAAGGCGCCTACGCCGCTGGCTTGCCCAAGATGGAAGCGCCCACCCGTGGCCAGGGCACCGGCATCCTGCAAACCCTGCAGAACTACGGCTACGACATCGTCATGCTGGTTGCGTTGCTGGTCGTGGCGTCCATGTTTATCGGCGTGTGCTACCACGCCTATACCCGCTACTCCGAGATCCACACTGGCCGCGCCACCTGGGGGCAATTTGGTCTCACCGTGGCCGTAGGCGCCATACTGTTGGTCGTGGGGATCTGGCTGCTGACCACCGCCATCGGTGTGCTCTGACGCGCGGAGCCGATCCTTACCATGGAGACCGTACGCGCCGAAGACGGCCAGGTTCTGTTCCTGCCCCATCGACTCAATCGCCAACCGGCCGTTGTTCGAGGCCTGACCGCGGACGAACTCTGGTTTGCCACCACGCTGTTTGCTTTGATCGGGCTAGGGCTGAGTCTGCCCCTGGCGGTTGTGGTTGGGCAGCTGGCGGTGCTGCCCACCGGCATCCTCATCACGCTGGCGGTTGGGCTCTACCTGAGCAGCGGATTGCTGCAGACCCTCAAGCGCGGACGACCTGACACCTGGCTGCATCGGCACCTGCAATGGCAGGTAGCAACCCGCCTGCCCCTCCTGGCCATCTGGGTCGGCGGACAGACGTTGATCCTGCGCTCAGGTACCTGGAGCACACGACGTTCCCGGCCGGTCCTGCGTAAAGGGGAGCGCTGGTCATGAGCCGCTTTCGCCACGAAATCGTGCATCTGCAGGCGCACATACGCACCCTTCGCCTAGCCGCCGGTGCCCTGGCCCTACTGGCGCTGCTACTGGGCCTTGGCTGGTGGAGCGCGCCGCGGGATCTGACCATCCATATCCCGCCTGACCTGCGTTCAGGCAGCACCCGACGCTGGTGGGACGTACCGCCCGAAAACGTCTATGCCTTCGCCTTCTACATCTGGCAGCAGCTGCAGCGCTGGCCCAGCGATGGCGAGGCGGATTACCCGCGCAACCTCAAAACCCTCTCGGCCTACCTCACGCCCGCCTGCCAGGCCTTCCTCGAGCAGGACTATCAGCGCCGACGCGCCAACGGCGAGCTGCGGCTACGCGTCCGGGGCGTCTACGAAATCCCAGGACGCGGCTACGGCGAGGACCCGGCGCGTCGGGTCAGGGTGATCTCACCTCGCGACTGGATCGTCACGCTGGATCTGACGGCGGATGAGTACTACAGCAGCGAGCAGATCAAGCGGGCGCTGGTGCGCTACCAGCTCAAGGTCGTGCGGCTGGATCAAGACCCCGAGCACAACCCGTTCGGCCTTGCGCTGGACTGCTATGCCCAGCCGCCACAACGCATCGACTCCCATCCGGACCCGACGCCTGCTCAAGCCCCAGGAGCCGCCACATGACTCGCCAGCCCCTATCCCTGCTCGCCGCGCTGTTCCTTGGGCTCGGTGTGGCAGCACCCGGTCATGCCACACAGATCCTGCATTGGAAGCGCCTGCCCCTCGCGGTGCCGCTTACGGTAGGCCAGGAACGTGTCGTGTTCCTTGATCGCAAGGTGCGCGTTGGCGTCCCTACAGCCCTGAGTGATCGCTTGCGTATCCAAAGCACCGGCGGCGCGCTGTATCTGCGCGCCAGCACCGTGCTTCCGCCCACGCGGCTGCAGGTACAGGATGTGCAGACGGGCATGATCATCCTGCTCGACATCGCCGCAGAGCCGGCCAAATCGGGTCAACCGCCAGCGGAGCCGATTCGAATCGTTCTGGATGCGCCAGGCGAAGAGTCGTCGCCCGCGTCGACTACGCCCGAAGCCGGTACTGCTCAGAGCGTTCCGGACGCGGCCCTGGCGATGGCCCTGACCCGCTATGCCGCCCAGCGTCTCTATGCCCCTTTACGCACCCTTGAGCCAGTCGAGGGCATTCGCTCCGCCGCGGTAGAGAAAGAGCTGCCGCTGGACAGCCTGTTGCCAGGGCTACCCGTTAGGGCAAGCGCCCTCGCCGCCTGGCAACTGCAGCACCTACGGGTCACCGCAGTTCGCCTGAGCAATCAAAGCGCACGTCCTATCGCGTTGGTACCCGAGGCACTACAGGGCGACTTTGTGGCTGCCACCTTCCAGCACCCCGACCTTGGCCCGTCCGGTCAGGCCACCGATACCACAGTGGTTTATCTCGTTACTTGCCACCAGGGACTGCGGGGCGCCGTGCTCCCCAGGGTCACGCCCTTCCCAGACGTCGCACCTCGCCCTCCTGTCTTGCCCGCGCTGCGCCACGGTAATGTCGATGAAGACCAGTAGCCTACTCAAATGGGCGGCCATTCCCCTGGCTGGAATGATGACTGCCGTTGGCCTTACGCGATGCACCGGGTCCTCCAGTACGTCTGATGTTGAGCCCGAAACCGCTCATGCGCTGACCCAAGAGGAACGCGCCGCTTTGGGGGTTGAAGGCGACTCCCCTCGGGACACCGTCGCGACCCTGGTGGCGCAGGTCAAGCAGCTGCGTCAGGAGCTGGAGACTGCAACGCGCGATGTGCAGCACTCACGTCATGCGCCCGGCCGTCCAGAGGATGCAACCGCGCTGGTTGATCAGCGAATCGAACACGCCCTGCAGGCCGAGCGGGAGCAGCGGCAGCAGGCTCAGGAGCAGCTGGCGCGTGAACGGCAGCAGACCGAACGATTGCTCAACGACGTCAAGCAGCGCCTGCACTCCCCCGCACAGGACGATGCCACGGAGCTGCCGGTAGGGCTCGGCCTGGAACCCACCCAAGAAGCGGCGACTGAGGTGCCACTGCGCTGGATTGAGCCGAGCGATGTGCCGCCTGACGCTGCGTCCAGCAAGAGCCAGGCGCGGCCACTGCAGCTGGGATTAGCCCCTGAGTCGCCACCTGGCCCAGCCCCTGACGACCGAATGAGCCACACACCTGATGCTCCGGCCAAACCGGTCTATACCTTGCCGGCCAATGCCACCCTGGTGGGCTCGGTCGCCATGACGGCACTGATCGGCCGCGTCCCCGTCGACGGCACGGTGAATGACCCCTACCCCTTCAAGGTGCTGATCGGCCCGGACAACCTGACCGCCAACGGCATCGAATTACCCGACGTGGCCGGCGCCGTGGTTAGCGGAACGGCCTCTGGCGACTGGACCCTGTCCTGCGTCCGCGGACAGATCCGCAGCCTGACCTTTGTCTTTACCGACGGCACGATCCGCACCCTACCTGACGATGACCCGCCCAGCGGCCAGGCCCGACGCGGTGAGTCAGCGGACAACGCCTTGGGCTGGATCAGCGATGACCAGGGCATTCCCTGCGTAGCGGGTGAGCGGCGTAGCAATGCGGCCCAGTACCTGGGCTCGCAGGCCTTGATCACCGCCGCAGGTGCTGGCGCGGCATCGCTCCTGTCAGCCGACAAGGGCACGCATGCCGTCTTCAGCGGCGCCGGCACGTTCGGCACCACCAGCACGTCCGGACAGGGGGCGCTCAACCAGATCCTGGCCAGCGGTATGCAGGACCTGTCGCAATGGGTCAATCGATTCTATGGCCAAGCCTTCGCAGCGGTGTACGTCAAACCCGGCGCCCAGGTTGCGGTTCACCTGGAGCGGCCCGTCACGCTGGATTACGCCCCCCAGGGGCGACGCGTTCATCACCTGACAGGAGGCTTCCATGCAGCGCCCTTGGACTGACGTGACTTTCGCGCTTGCCACTCCGCTGCTGGCCCTAGCGCTTGCAGGCTGCGCCAGCAAGGACACGCTACTGCCGCCCGGTGATCACACCATGCTCGACCTCTGGCTTACCCACACGAGCAGTGTCCAGGGCGCCGAGGTTCGCCTGAACGAGGCCCGGCAGCAGGTGCGTCGTCCGTTGTCCGTCGGGGATGAGCATCCCTCCAGCAGCATGCGTGGGGACGTGCGCCAGCGCGCTCAGGCCCTCAACCAGCAATTTCCCCGCCTGCCCAACCCTGACCTGGTGATGTATGTCTTCCCGCATTTGGCCGGCGAGGAGTCGGTTCCGGTACCAGGCTACAGCACAGTATTTCCGCTCTATCGACACGTACCCTACGCCCTGCCCGGTGAGCGCGTGGAGGACTACTGATGCGCCGCGCTTGGCTCCGCTGGCCGCGCCTGCGCCAGACGACACCGGATCCTCAGTCATCGGATGCCTGGCAGGCCCATGTCATGCGGCTAGCCAAGCACGGGCTGGCCGCCCCGGGCGCCTGCCTGGCCCAGTCCAAACGCCGGCCTGCTACCCAGGCCGATCAGGACAGGCTGTACGCCCAGGCGCCCTCGTTCGTCGATCTCCTGCCGTGGGTGGAATACCTGCCTGATGCGCAGTGCATGCTCTTGGACGATGGCCGCTCGGTGGCGGCCTTCTTCGAGTTGCAACCACTGGCGACAGAAGGACGCGAGCCTGACTGGTTCGCGCAAGCGCGCGACGCCGTAGAAACCGCCCTGCAGGAAACGCTCGATGAGCACGACGAGAGCCCCTGGGTCGTTCAGTTCTATGCCCAGGACGAGCCCACCTTCGAGGCTTACCTCGACACACTGTCCGACTACGTCCGCCCTCTCGCGCGTCACAGCGTCTTCACGGACTACTACCTGCGCCTGACCGCCCGCCACCTGCAGGCGGTCAGCACGCCTGGTGGACTGTTCGACGACACCACCGTGACCCAGTTGCCCTGGCGTGGGAAGCACCGCCGTACCCGGATGGTCGTCTACCGGCGTCTTCCCGACACCGCGCGCCGCAGCCCTGTGTCAGCGCCTGAGCAGGCCCTGAATGCAACCTGCGACCGCCTTACTGCGGCGCTTGCCAGCGCGGGTGTGTCCAGCACACGCCTGGACGCTGCCGCCATCCACGATTGGCTGCTGCGCTGGTTCAATCCCGGTCCCACTCACCTGGGCCATACCGACGCCGACAAGGCACGCTTCTACACCCTGACCCGCTATCCGGACACGACACCACCCGACGCTCTGGAATTGGCCAGCGGGACCGATTTTGCGCAGCGCCTTTTCTTCACGCCACCTCGCTCAGACCGAACCACCGGGGTGTGGTACTTCGACGATCGACCTCATCGCGTCCTGGTGGTTGATCGACTGCGTCAGCCTCCGGAAGCAGGCCACCTGAGCGGTGAGATGCGGCATGGTGAGGCCCTCAATGCGGTAATGGATCAGCTGCCAGAGGGCACGGTGATGTGCCTGACGGTGGTCGCAACGCCACAGGATGGATTGGAAGCGCAGCTCAATACCCTGGCACGCAAGGCCGTGGGCGACACCCTCGCCTCCCTGCACACCCGCCAGGACGTCGAGCAGGCCCGGGCCCTGATTGGCGGACAGCACAAGCTGTATCGAGGGGCGTTGGCGTTCTATGTGCGCGCACCGGCGATGGAGAGTCTGCGCCAACGCTGCCACACACTTAACAACGTGCTGCTGACGGCAGGCCTGCAGGTGGTACGCGAAGACGCGGAGGTGGCGCCGCTTAACAGCTACCTTCGTTGGCTACCCGCAGTCTTTGATCCTGCGGCCGACCGCCGGCATTGGTATACCCAGTTGATGTTCGTGCAGCACGCCGCGAACCTGGCCCCTGTCTGGGGCCGTAGTACGGGAACGGGTCATCCCGGCATCACCTTCTTCAATCGAGGTGGGGGTCTGGTGACCTTCGACCCGCTGAGCCGCCTTGATCGCCAGATGAACGCCCACCTGTTTCTGTTCGGTCCAACCGGGTCGGGCAAGAGCGCGACCTTGAATTACCTGCTGCAGCAGGTGACCGCGCTGTACCGACCTCGATTATTCATTGTCGAGGCCGGTAACTCCTTTGGGCTATTTGCCGACTTCGCCGCCCGCTTGGGGTTATCCGTTCACCGCGTAACCCTCACACCGGGCAGCGGTATCAGCCTGGCACCCTTCGCCGATGCCTGGCGGCTGGTCACACCGACCTCCCCCAAAGCGCTCGACAGTACAGAGGGTAATCAGTCAGAGGCGTCGGATGAGCAGCGTGATGTCCTGGGCGAACTGGAGATCATTGCGCGCCTGATGATCACCGGCGGAGATCCACGCGAGGACGCACGCATGACCCGCGCAGACCGGAGCCTGCTGCGTCAGTGCCTATTGGCGACCGCCGAACGTTGTGTAGCGCAGGGACAGCCCGTGCTGACCCGCGATCTCTGCGCCACGTTACGCGAGCAGGCGCGCGACGACGCCCTTCCCGAACCTCGACGCGCCCGCCTCTTGGACATGGCCGAAGCCATGAGCCTGTTTTGTCAGGGCAGCGACGGCGAACTCTTTGATCGCCCTGGCACCCCGTGGCCTGAGGCTGACATTACCCTGGTGGATCTGGCGACCTTTGCCCGGGAGGGCTATGGCGCGCAGCTTGCCGTGGCCTACGTCAGCCTCATCAACGCCGTAAACAACCTGGCTGAGCGCGATCAGTTCCTGGGGCGTCCCTTGATCAACGTCACCGACGAAGGACACATCATCACCAAGAACCCACTGCTGGCACCCTATGTGGTCAAGATTACCAAGATGTGGCGAAAGCTCGGCGCCTGGTTCTGGCTGGCCACTCAGAATCTGGACGACTTGCCAGCAGCGGCCGAACCCATGCTCAACATGATCGAGTGGTGGATCTGCCTGTCGATGCCGCCCGATGAGGTCGAGAAGATCGCCCGCTTCCGCGAGCTGACGCCGGCACAGAAGGCCTTGATGCGCTCTGCGCGCAAGGAGGCGGGCAAGTTTAGCGAAGGGGTTATCCTGTCCAAGTCGATGGAAACGCTCTTTCGCGTGGTACCGCCTAGCCTCGTTCTGGCCTTGGCCATGACCGACCCGGAAGAAAAAGCTGAGCGCTACCGCTATATGCAACAGGACGGGCTCAGCGAGTTGGACGCAGCGTTCAAAATGGCAGAGGCGCTTGACCAGCAGCGTGGCATTACCACGGCCCTCCTTGACCCTCCTAGGCCGCCGCCTAACTGAACAAGCGGCCGCTCAGGCAGACCTGTCGCTCATTATCCGCAGGGATGATCAGTCGTCGCACTGCCATAGGCTTTATAGAAAACGCATACCCTAATCTGCATGCTCCACCCAAGCGTGGCCAAATCGATTTATCCAAGCGAGGCGATAATTTACCGTCAGCAGGAGCGGTGCTTCACATCCGTAACGCTGGTTTCACGCTGGAAAATCCACCCGAAAGCATGCGAAACGCAAATCAGAGTTATGGGTTTGCGTTAGCAACGCTTTTGATCTTTCTACTCTTCGCTCACTTTTTTAAGCAATCTCGTATCGAGGCCAAACCGCTCCTGGCTTTCCAACCGGTATGAGCCTTCTGCCAAATCGCAGCTCATGAGCAGATTCCACGAGTGTCGAGACACCGTGGAGGGGATGAGGACAAACGGATGCTTATCTAACAGGTTGTCCCCGAACTGACACTGATTCGGGGAAGGCCGGGCACCTGTTAACCAATTGGGGTTAGGAACGTCCTCGGGTTGCACGATCTTGATCAGGTCTGGATCAAGCACAGTGAAGCAAGTCAGCACATGCGGGACGATGTCAAGCAGGTCAAACCCGGTGTGGACCGCGACTTCCAAGATCGCGGTAGCAGGATCCGCAGCCGCGTACACAACGTGGCGCCCCGGCGGATTCCATCGGCCACCCACCTTATGAGCTCCGATTCCTTTGTCCCATGTGTCCGCAAACTCAGCACGGTCGAGGCGCCAGGCATGCCACGCTCCCGACCAAGGCAAAGCATTCACTGATAGACCCCGTACTTAATCCGCTCTAGATAGTCTTCGACCGCCTGAAACCCCATCGGGTTATGGATGACATCTAAAGGAATGTCTCCGTCGAGATACTTACAGGGCCGACTCAACCACTGCTCTGCAAGCTGCTGGTCACCGAACACATTGATCGCGTCCTCTAGCACCTTGGCGTACTGGAACGCGACAGCGCTTTGAAGAGCATCCAGCCTTTCGGAACGGCCTGCGCTGTTCTGGCGTTGCAGCGTACGGATCGATTTGCCAATGATGCGGCTGGTGATCTTTTTGTGCGCCAGAGGCTGATATGCCGAAATCAATGCATCTACGTCGTGACGGTGAAAGCCCTCTGTAGTGCGTTTGTAGATGTCGTAATCACTAAGCTGGCCAGCATCAACATGGATGAGAAACCATGTCGGCTTGGCTAGGTTGTAGTCTTTGGTCGACCGGCTGGTGACAGTAGTCATGACAAAACCCTCTAGCGTCATTTGGCGTATACATTACCGCCATTTGGCGCATAACGCACCATACCTACGAGCGATTGCGCGCTGGCCTGGCGCTCATTTCAGCCTTACAACGCAGCATGGGGCAGTGAGGTCCAGACCCGCTGCCAGTTGAATTTTCGTTGAGCGTCGATCACTGCAGCTCACAAAGGGGGCTCTCCGGTGCTGGCCGCATGCGCGCTCAAGCAAAAACGTCGCTAAAAAATCCGGTAAGGCCCGCTTCCCTATTCTTTCTGGTACTCGGCTTCGTCGTCTTTTGAACTAGGCATATCCCCGCGCCTGGAGACGACTGCCGCCATGACCCATCGTAATGCCCGGTATCGCCCTACCTGTCTGGGACCCTTGGTCCTGGGGCTAGCCTGCCTTCGCGCAGAGGCTGTGGACGTTGTGGCCTATACGGACCGCCACCATCCACTTACCCAGACTCAAGGTGCCCGTGTCGTTCTGCTCGACGAGGCCTCGTGGCTGCAAGGAGAGCTTTCTCGAGACCTACCACCCAACCTTACGACTGCTGAACAAAGGGTTCGCCATCGTCTGGAACAGACGCCGGCCCTCGCCCCGCAACTGACCCATGCCTACCAAGATCTCCTACAGGCCTGGCATCTGGGGCTTACCCACCTACCGGCCGTAGTGGTTGATCACCGCTACGTCGTCTATGGCGATACGAACGTGGCCCGGGCCGTGGCACGCATCGAACACCAGCTGGGCCGCCGGCCATGAAGCGCTCTGCTCGCCTGCGTCCTTTGCTGCTGGCCGGCACCCTTGCCAGCACGACCGCGGCTTTGGCGCTGGATACCCCGGCTATCGTAGCTTCGGTGGCCTCACCCGACTGCCTGCAGTACCGCGTTGTCGGCATCTGTTACTGGCTTTACTGCACCTTAAGCGGCTGTAGCGTCCGCACCTCGCTCAAGGTCAGGCATTACGTTCCGGACGCCGTCGTTGCCAGCTATTCGAACACCGGTGAAAACCCGTGGCAGGCCCTGCGTGCACTAAGTCCGGCGACTGCCATGGCACGCTCAGGCGGCGCAGGAACCAGCGCCGATGCTCATGAAAACAACCTCGCCCTATTCAAGAATGCGGATGTGATCGGTCATCCCGGCGCTGCCGCCCTGGGTCAGTACGCCGGCCAGTTTGGCTACACCTGCGGTGGCGCCGGGACACCGTTCAAACCCTATTTGCTCAGCACGCTCGATACCCTGGCCTGGCGATATGGCATACCCGAGCGCGCCTATCCTGAAGCGGTGTCACCCGGCCTACGGGAGATTGGCACCCGCGCGCAGGCCAACCTCTGGGGCACCGTCTATCCCCGGACCGGCTTTGTGCATCAAGCCGATGACTACAAGGGCGCTGCCGTCATCGCCCAGCGCGCAGGCGATATCGTCACACGCGAGGGACAGCCCCACGTCTACCAGCCGCTGCGGGCGCAGCCGCAACCGGGTTACTGGCCCGCCGGCCCGCTCAAAGAGGGCGATGCCCAAACCGGTAGGTGGCAGCCCTTGGCGCCTCGGCTTTCGTCCACCTGCGTGGTGTTCCCGCATGACCAAGCAGGGCCACAGGCCATGCAGGGCGACTACGCCTGGGCGTTGTGGCGCCCCTATGCCTGCTGTGAGCGCCAGGGCCAGGTGCTGCTGGGCAGCCAGGACTTTCTGTAGCGATCTCAGTAGGTATCTCCATGACCCCTCCTCATCGAATGGGCCTTTGGCGGGCTCTGCACCTTGTCACAGGCATGCTGCTGCTCACCAACAGTGGCGCGCAATCACTTCGCCTGGATAACACAGGTATCAACCTCAGCGGACCGGTCTTCAGTGACGAGGTGTTCTACAGCATTGGCGGCGGCCGGGCGGTGTCCATGAGCCCGGCGGGCAACATGGAGAGCTTGGGTGTGGGCGTTGGCTGGAACAGCAACCTGGTCTGTGGCGACATGAGCCTGTCGACCACGGTGCAAAATCAGCTCAATGGCGTCACCAACGGCTTTCACAGCCTGATGAACAACGTCATCCAGAACGCCACCAGTGCAGTGGCCTCACTGCCCGCGCTCATCATCCAGCGGGCAGATCCTGCCCTGTATAACCTCCTCACCAATGGCATCCTCCAGGCGCGCCTGGACTTTGATCGCTCCAAAGCCAGTTGCCGCGCCCTGGCCGGTCGCATGGCAGATCTTGCAGGCGGAAGCGCCGGATGGGATCAGCTGGCCGAAGGCATGGCGCTTAAACAAACCCTTGCCAGTCGCGACGGCGTGTCCGCGGTCGAGCAGGCTGAAACGCGCGGGGGTCAGCAGGGCGTGCCCTGGGTGGCCGGCGCGCCAGCAGGAGGACGTGATCAGCCCCCGATTCGCCTGATCAGCGATGTGACCCGGGCAGGCTACAACCTGCTCAACGGGCGAAGTGCTCAAGAGACCACCGACCTGGACCCCGCGCAGTGCCACGACCGGTTGATCTGTCAGGTCTGGCCGTCGCCCCACGCCGCGACAGCCTGGGCCAATCGAGTCTTGGGAGAGCGCGAACTTAGAACCTGTACGCAGTGCACCAAGACCCAAACCACACCCGGCGTAGGCCTGACGCCGCTGATCCAGGAGGAGTACGACAAGGTCCTGCGCGCGCTGCGCGACCTCGTGGCAGGCACCACGCCCACCACCTCCGAGCAGCTTGCCGCTGCGGGTAGCCGCGCATTGCCCGTCACCCGAGGTGTCATCGAGGCCTTACGCGATGAGCCGGACCGAGATGTACTAAGCGAGCGTCTTGCCTCCGAGGTGGCCTTGTCACGCGTCGTGGAGCAAGCGCTGTTGCTCCAGCGGTTGCTGCTGACCGGTCTCAAGGAGCCCAACGTCGCCGCAAATGAGATCGCCACGCGCACCCTTCGTACCGAGCAGGAAACCCTGACCCAGGAGGTCGGTAACCTGAAGACCGAGCTGGAGCTGCGCAGGACGCTGACGACCAATGCGGCGTCGCGTGTGGTAGATCGCCAACGCGAACGCGCCGCTCGCTCAGGCGGTATCTTCCAGGGTGATGCCACGCCCCGCCGCCTGGATGTGATTCAGGCCCCTCAGGAGGATGCGCCATGAGGCAACTCATTTGGCGTGCGGTCCGCAAACAATGCCTGCGGCGTCGCTCACTGGCCGCGCTGGTGCTCCTGGTGGTGCTCCTCCTGGCACCGCAATTCGGCCAACCTTCCCTAGACCGACTACAGGCCTGGACCGCTTGGCTGGAGGCGCACGCGATGCTCCTGTTGCTGTGGCGGCTGTGCCTGTATGGCCTCACGGCGTGGGGCTGGTATGGGCTGCACCAACGGGTACGCGCCCGCGAAGGGTCATCACGCGGCGTGGTACGTCTGTACCTGCTGGAAGGCCTGGCCCTGTCGACACTGGTGGTTGCGGAATGGCGCCTTTGGGCCCACGCCGTGTAGTGAGGACACCCTGTCATGACGCTCTACACCACGGACTACCTTGAGTACTACCTCACCCTGGTCGGCTGGCTTATCCATAACGGCATCTGGAATCTCTTGCTGGCCAGCGGTCTCTTTGCGCTGCCCTTTCTGCTGATCGTGATCCAGGAATGGCTGCACACTCGCACCATCAGTGCGGATGAAAGTCAGCAGAGCCTGCTCTCTACCCGACGCATCGAAAGCCGCATGCTCCTAGCGATCGGCGTCATCGCCTTTGCAGCGATTCCCATGATCCCGGTATCGCTGAACACCCTTCAGTTTGATATGACCCGCTCCCGCCAATGCCAGGTTGACGTTGCGGCCCCTGCCAAGACGGGGTGGGCCCTGAGCTATACCCAGCTCAATGGACAGCAGGCCTTGATACCGGTCTGGTGGTTCTTTGTGCACGCGCTATCAAAGGCTGTGACCGGTGCGGCCATCGCGGCCATTCCCTGCGGCACGGACTTGCGACAGATCCGTATGGAGCTTGATGCCACACGCATTGCCGATCCACTGCTCGCACAGGAAGTAGCCGACTTCACCCGTGAGTGCTACGGACCCTCGCGCGCCCGGCTGTTCATGCAGCGCCCTGGCCTGGCTGCGGATCAGCGTTATGACGTCACCTGGATCGGCTCGCGCCATTTTCTCAACTCACCCGGCTTTTATGACATTGACCGGGCGCGTACTCCACGCGCCGCTTGGCCTTACGAAGCGACGCGTGATGCAGGCCTGGCACCGGGTCCCAACGGCGCAGGCTATCCAACCTGTCGCCAATGGTGGTCCGATCCAGGACGGGGGCTGCGCGAGCGATTGCTGACCCAGGTTGATGCCGGCCTGCTGAACCGTCTGGCGCAGTGGGCAGGCTTTGTTTCCCGGCAGACCGTAGACGATGCGGTCATACGCGCTGTCGTCGCGCCGCGCCAGCAGAAGCTCAATCAGGGTCAGGTCTATACCGACTATGGCGGCCAGGTGGATATGTCGCTGCCTAACATGGCCGCCCGCCTGGCCGGCGACACAGGATTAGCCTTGGGATCGCTGGGGTTCTTTCCAGCCATGGACGTCGTGCGTCAGGCACTGCCGATGGTGCTGTCGCTGCTGAAGATGGCGCTGGTGATTGGCCTTCCCTTGCTGCTGGTCATAGGCACCTACGACCTCAAGACCACGCTGACGCTCAGCACCGTGCAGTTTGCGCTCTTCTTCGTGGAGTTCTGGTTTCAGCTGGCCCGTTGGCTCGATAGCACCATCCTGGATGCTCTCTATGGTTGGGGCTTTGGCGCCGGACGTCCCCATCGAAATTTCGATCCACTGATTGGCCTGAACAACGCCTTCGGTGACCTGTTGCTGAATTTCGTCATGGCCACGATGTTTATCGCCTTTCCAACATTCTGGATAACGGCTCTGACCTGGGCAGGCCTACGGGCTGGTGCGGCCCTTCAGGCGCTGGCAACGGCCACTCAAGACGCACGAGGCGCAGGCAGCAAGGGAACCCAAGCGCTGCGACAAGGGATGCAGTAAAGGCTATTTCCTGAACCACCAGGCACAACCCGTGAACCAGTACATATGCTTTTTCCATCAGGTGATGCGATTAGCCATCAGAGACCTCAGTCTGCTCAGACATTGGCTCAATCGTCGCACCGACGCCTCTCTACTGCCTGATCCTGGCCCTACGACAGATTCGGCTCAACGCCTACGTCACCCCCTGCCGGGAGACGTCTTGTTGGCGCGTCCTGCGCGCACTGTCCTGGTAGAACAGATCTGGCAGCGCACCGCGGTCTCGCGCGAGCAATTCGCACAGCTGTACCTCGCCCCCCTGCAGCGGTACGCCCATTTGGTTCAGGAATTTCCCGCCTCACAGGACGGGCACTACCGGTGCGCCGGAGGCATGCTCGATCAGGCGCTTCACCGCATCATCTGCGCACTTCGCCTTCGCCAGGCCTGCCTGTTACCTGCCGGCGCGCCACCCGAGGAGCAGGCCGAGCAAGCCGAAGCCTGGACGGCCGCGGTGGCCTACGCCGTGCTGCTGCAGGATCTGGGTAAGCTGGTCGTTGATCTCCGCGTAGAACACGATGACGGAACGCCATGGCGGCCTTGGCAGGGCCCGCTGCAGCGCCCCTATCGCGTTCACTATCCGGCTGAGCGGCCCTATCGCTTACAAGCCGCGGCCACCGCACTGCTCCACGTCCACGTGCTGGATCCGGAGCTGCTCACCTGGCTCTCAAGCTACGATGTGCTCTGGACACAGATGCTGTACATGATGAGCGGCCAGGAAGCGCACGCAGACATCCTGGGAGATCTCGCCTTTCAGGCCGCTCAAGCTGTGGCAGATCAAGCCTCCTGTTAAGCGCGCGTAAGGGGCTCTAAGCTAAGTCGCAGCCTGAATAGCGCATGCGGATAGGCCATTTCAACGCTACCTGCCAGGTTCCACGTGAAACGTTTAAGGCCTGGGCTAGGCCAGACGACGGGCGTCGCGTCGGATCATCTGTGGCGGCACGCCGAAGCCGCGCATGAACAATCCGCGCAGATGGCGGTGATTGCGAAAGCCGGTCTCCCGCGCCACCGTTTCCAGGGAATGACGGGGCTGCTCGATCATCAAACGTGCCGTCTCCAGGCGCAGCCCCTCGACGGCCTTTGCCGGTAACTACCTCGTCTCGGCGATAAACACCCGACTAAATTGCCGCGGACTCAGGTGAGGCACCTCGGCCAGCTCCTCAACACTCAGGGGGCGGCCCAGGTGCTGCCGGGCGTATGCGAGCGCGGTATGAATCCGATCCGATTTCGGCATCAGGGTCAGTAGTTCTGAATGCTAAGTCTGGCCGCCAGAGCGGAATTGCTGCATGACCAGCTGATGCGCCACCGAGCGCGCTACCTCCATATCCAAGTCCTTTTCCACCATGCCCAGGGCCAGGTCCAGGCCGGCGGTGGTCCACACGGGGCCGTCGACGATGAAGATGCGGTCCTCCTCGACACGGATCTGTGGATAGCGATCCTGCATGGCCCGTGCGAAGGACCAATAGGTGGTAGCCCGGCGCCGGTGGAGCAGACCGGCCGCGACCAGCGCAAAGCCACTGGTACAGATCCCCGCTGTGCGGCGCGCCTGGGCGCCGGCCAAGCGGACGAAATCCAGCAGTGTGAGCGACGGCTCGATGGCCAGGGCTTAGGTCTCCACCAGCAACTGCTGGCGACAGCCGCGCCATGCCACTGGACGCTTTCGTCTCTAGACTTTGGACAAGCTGGTCACTGCCGAGACCGAGGTGCTAGTGGATCGTGTGGTGCCGCTGCGGGCCAATCCCGGCCCGCAGGAGCATGCGCTGATCAACCGGTTCAACCAGGCGCTGGCCGACAACCCCATCCCCGTTGCCTGACCAAGACTGCCGGCCGCCTCCCGCGGTCGGCAGGTATCAGTGGTCGACGTGCATGTCACTCCGGCAGTGATAAGTAGGCATCAACGGTCTTTTCGTTTATTTCGAATATTGCACGTTTCGTTTATTTCGACTATAAACGCTAGTGGCGTATGAGACGCCAGAAATGTGCGTTGCCTTTGGGAGATACATCATGACCACCGCCGATCTTGCTCGAACCATTCTCCCGGATGAAAAAGCAATCGCTACGGCTACTGAATCAAGCCGTCAGATCGCTGCTTTCGTTTCAACGAAGCTGGATACTCAGCGTATTGAACTGGTTGATGAGGCCCAGCAACGCCAGGTTGTTGAACTACCTACGCTCGCGCTTAAGTTGCTCGGGGACATACTCAGCGAATTGGCCTTAGGCAACACCGTGAAGGTAGTGCCGATTCATGCAGAGCTGACGACCCAAGAATGCGCCGACATGCTCAATGTCTCGCGTCCTCATCTTGTTAAGCTGCTGGACGAAGGCCAGATTCCACACACCAAGACCGGTAGTCATCGACGCATTAAGTTCACCGACCTCATGGTCTACAAAGCTGACCGTGATAGGGCGAGTCAGGACGCTATGGAAGAACTGGCTGCGCAAGCCCAAGCGCTTAACATGGGGTATTGATGAGACATTCACCGTTCACTGTCATCTACGATGCCTGTGTTCTGTACCCCGCACCTCTGCGCGATTTGCTGATGCAACTGGCCCTCACTGGAGCGTATCGAGCGCGCTGGTCCGAGCAGATCCATGATGAGTGGACGAGAAACATGCTGAAGAACCGTCCCGACCTGACAAGCGCGCAGCTCGATCGCACTGTCGAACTCATGAATCGGGCAGTTCCTGACTGTCTTGTGAAGGACTATGAGCCTTTGGTGAAAGGGCTCGACCTACCAGACGAAGACGACCGGCATGTATTAGCCGCTGCCATCAAATGCGGTGCTTCGGTCATCGTCACCTATAACCTCAGGGACTTTCCTGCTGAAATCCTCAAGTGCTTCGAGATCGAGGCGTTGCATCCCGACGTCTTCCTTTCCGACATATGGGACTTGGATCAAGCAGCTGTGCTTGAAGCAGCCCGAAGACAGCGTGCTTCTTTGAAGAACCCTACCCATACGCCCTGCGAGCTACTCGATACGTTGCTTAAGCAGCAGCTCCCCGAGCTCGTTAAGCATCTCTCCAACTTCGAGTCATTGATCTGACCCTGCCAGGGCCAGAGCTCTAGGCCGGTAGGTGCGGGCCAGGTCCATCTGCTGCGCGGCGGACGCCTGAGCTTCGAAACCGCACGGGGCGAGCGGCGGGACTTGGTCGAGCCCAGCCTCATGCTGATGATTCGCCCGCGTGCGCATCAGCGCTTGCAGCAGCGCCGCCCCTGGCGCTGATCGCCGACGAGGTCGGCTACGATAGTCCCTCGGCCCTGGCCCGCGCCTTTCGCCGCATCACCGGCGCGAGTCCGACCGAATGGCAGCGGGCACAGGCTTAGGCCTTGCCGGCAGCCGCCCCATCCCGCCATTCCACCACCAGATCCGCCCGCGCCCGGTCGCCGTCGATCAGTCGTGCATTAGGCTCATCGGTGCTTTCCACCCAGGCTTCGGCGTCCGCACGGCTGCGGCCAAAGTGCATGTGGCGGGCGACCAGCCGTTCGCGACGCTCTTCAGGATCGACACGCACATACCAGCACTCGTCGAACACCTCGGCGACATCGCTCCAGGGCGCCTGGGTCAAGAGCAGGTAGTTGCCCTCGCTGATCACCAGCTGGGTCTCGGCGTGGACCGGGATGGCATTGGCGATGGGTTCTTCGATCTCGCGATTAAACAACGGCGCATAGACGGTCTCTCCGGCCAC
The DNA here is from genome assembly GCF_014190935.1 of Pseudomonas sp. AS2.8. Taxonomy (NCBI): domain Bacteria; kingdom Pseudomonadati; phylum Pseudomonadota; class Gammaproteobacteria; order Pseudomonadales; family Pseudomonadaceae; genus Pseudomonas; species Pseudomonas sp. AS2.8. The sequence goes on along the minus strand of NZ_JACHVV010000003.1, from coordinate 559,847 downwards.
TGGCGTCTTCAGCCGCTGCAACAGGGCGCGATAGCCGCGGGCGTCGAAGGTGTCCGGCGCGCCTTTGCGTTGGGCGCGGCCCAGACGAGCCAGCTCGCGATTGGCCAGGTGATAGCCGTCCATGGGCACGACCACGGCGCGCTCGCCCAGCGCTGCGGCCAAGAGTTCAGCGACGGTCGACTTGCCCGCGCCGGGAGTACCGGCGATACCCAGCAGGCGACGTCCACCCTGGGCCAGCAGCGCCTCGGCGCGGGCCAGGAGTTCAGCGGGGAGTTGCAGACCCTCGACCGGACGCTGACTGCTCATGCCGGCACCCCCGGCAGCGCAAGGATGGAAATGGCAGGCAGGCACAGGAGAGCGGTCATGGCGGAGGTTCCGGCAGTGGGGATCGCGGCACGCTAGCACCCAGCGGAGCTGGTCGTCGACTCTGCGCCGGCATGGTCGGAAAGCCATCACAGTCTGCAGCCCGGCGAGCCGATACCGGCTGCTCCCCCTCGGCATCCACCTGGCGCTCTCGTACACTCCGCCTCCTATCGGCCGCGCGCCGCCGTGAGCCTCATACAAAGGGATTTGGTCACCATGAAGAAACCGCTACTTACCACTCTCGCCGGTGTGGCCCTGGTCGCCGTCGGCACCGCCGTGGGTGGCGCCTGGTACACCGGCACTCGGCTGGAAGGCGAATTGCGCCAGGCCTCCAGTCAGGCCCAGCTGGCTCTGCAGGCGCAACTCCCCGAGTACCCCTTGCAGCTCCAGCTGGTCGAGTTGCAGCGGGGTATCTTCAGCAGCACCGCCACCTTCAGTCTGAGCGTACAGGCCGAGGATCGGCCGCCCGTAGAGGTGCTGCGGGTGCTCGACAACATCCAGCATGGCCCCCTCCCCCTGACCCGCCTTAAGTCCCTGCAGTTGGCGCCGGTCATGGCGGTCAACCGCTTCACCCTGGCGCGCACGCCGGTCACGGCCGATCTCTTCACCCTGGCCAAGGGCGCCGAACCTGTACAGCTCGACGCCACCCTGGGCTACGACCGCGCGGTGGACGGCGGTCTCGCCCTGGCCGCCCTGCACGTGGACCAGCCCCAGGGCGCGGTGGCCTTCTCCGGCCTGAATGCCACCTTCAATACCGACATGGAAGCCAGTCGGCTGCGCCTGGACAGCACCGTCGGGCAATTCAGCCTCAATGTGCGCACGCCGGATGGCTGGGCCAAGCTGGAGACCGAAGGCTTCGGCCTGACCGGCGACAACCGTCGCAATGCCGATGGCTTCTGGCTTGGTCCAGGGCAGCTGCGTCTCGGCCGCCTGCTGTTGGCCATGCCCGGTAAGCCCGCAGTCGAGCTGCGAGATCTGCAGATTCAGGGCGACACCCGGCAACAGGGCCAGCAACTGGCAGGTACGCTCAACGCGAGCCTCAGTCAGCTTAATATCGCCGGCCAGACCCTGGGCAAGGCGACCCTGAGCAGTCACTACAGCAATCTCGACAGCCCGGCCCTGGCTCAGCTCAATGCCCTGCTGCAGCACCTGCAGCTGGATACCGAGCAAGGCCTCGACCCCACCACCCAGGCTACCCTGCAGCAACATCTCGGCGATGTGCTCGCCGCGCGTCCCCAGCTGGTGGTGGATGATCTGCGTCTCGACACCCCAGGCGGCAGCAACCACCTGCGCCTGGACCTGACCCTGGCCAAGCCGGCGACCTACGATCTGCCGCCCGAGCAACTCGCGGCCCAGATGCTGGCCGGTCTCGATGCGCGCCTGTCGGTGGCGCGAGGCAGCCTGGTGGATGGCGTGCTGTTCCAGGCGGGCGCCCAGCGCACCCAGCCGGCCATGCAGCAGCAGGCTCAGGCCACCGCCGAAGCGCTGGCCGGCATCGGCCTGAACAGCGGCCTGCTCAAGGCTGAAGGCGAGGATCTGGTGGCTACCCTGAATTACAGCGCTGGGCGGCTGATGCTCAACGGCCAGGAAGTCCCGCCAGAACAGCTGCTGGCCCTGCTGGAGCGCCCGCAACCCGCGGCACCCGCCAAACCCCAGGGTAAGGCGCCGAAGCGCTAGCGGATGCTTGGGCTGTTGGGCTTCGGCGATAGAGCCGCCTCAATTCAACCTACGTCACCAATCTCGTAGGTTGAATTGAGCAACGCGAAGCCCAACGCTTTAACCGCCTTACTTGAGCTCTAACCCGCCACTGGCCTTGTTCAGCTCACGCAGGTGCTTGCCGAGTAGGTCCAGGTTGGCTTCGGTCAGGTCCAGGCCATCGCGGGCCTCCGGCGAGAGCAGTTGGCGGACCTCGTTGTTGAGGGTGTCTCGGAGGCTGCGCAGGTGCGCTTGGCGCTTCTGGCTCTCGGCGGTCAACTGTTCCCACTCGCCCGGTTGCGGCAGGCCATAGCCGTCGGTGCCGAGCAGCTCGGCCGGACGGCTCAGGTAGCCGCTGTCCTTGAGGATCTGCTCCAGGGCGCCACCGGCCTTGCCGAAACGCGCCTTGTCCACCGCGTCCTGGCCCAGGTAGCGATCCTTGAGCTCGGTCTGCGCCTGCAGCAGCGCCCGGCGATAGGCCGCCTGCTCCAACAGCAGCAAGGCGGCGCTGGCGCGCAGGTCGGCGCGCTGGAACTGCTCGCGACGCTGCTGCGGAGTCAGTGCCAGCCAGGCCTCGACATCCGCCTGGGGCAGCTTCAGGCGCTCCCGGGCCACCTTGAACATCGCCTGGAAGCGCTCGCGGAAGCTGTCGAAGCGATAGCCCAGCCGCAGCGCCTCACGTGGATCGTCCAGCACTGAGGTGTCCACCAGGTCCTTGAACCTCAGCGCATCCATCAGCCCAGTGGGGGTGATGACATCGAGCTGGGCATCGGCCAGGCGCGGCACCCCGTCGTGCAGCAGCTTGAAGGTTTCCACCGCGCAGTTGTTGGTCACGAAGTAGTACTGGCCGTCATAGCTCCAGTGCACCTGGGCGGTCCGCTCGAGGAAGTCGGCGATCTCCGGACGGGTCAGCTTGAGCGGCACGGATTGCAGGCCGCGCAGCTCCACCTTGGTGTACTCGTCCACCACCTGAGCCAGCGGCAGCACGAACAGCCGCGACGGGTAGGAGCCGGTCAGGCCGCGCCAACTGGAGAGCTGGACGTCGTTGACGAAGGCGCGGAACGACAGCACCAGATGGTATTGCAAGTCCAGCCGGCAATCCGGGCCGCGCGGCCGGCCCGGGGCGCAGACCACCAGGCGCAGCATGCTGTGGCCCCAGCGGCTCATGACCTTCTCGTTGCCCTCGGCCAACAGGTAGTCGACCGCATAGACCCGCTCCGGATCGAGCCAGCCCAGAGGCGCCTCGCCAAAGTCGTTGCCGGCGTTGAGATAGGGATAGCGTCCTGGACAGGCGTCATGCGCAGGCGACCAGCCGAAGTGCTCGGCAAAGTAGCGCTGCAGCGCCGGCCGCCGGCAGGCGTAGCTGGGGTCGAGCAGGAAGTACTCCATGTTCACCGCCACGAATTCCTTCGGGTTGGTGACTTCATAGAGATCGGGACTGCGGGCGATGAAGAGATTCTTCGACTCGCGATTGCCGTGCTTACGCGTCTTTACCTGCCAGCCGGCCAGGTCCAGCAGCCGTGGATCGTCGGACAGGGTGTAGCTGCGCCCGGCCTGGCCCTGGCATTTCACTGGCAGCTGGTCGGAAGTCAGTCCCAGGCCGCCGCACGAGAGGATCAGCTGGCGCTGCTCAGGCGTCCAGACGCGCTCGCGGTCATAGAAGTGGGTCAGCTCGTGCAGCACCGTGGCCAGCAGTTCGCGGTGCTGGGTGCCATGGGGTCGGCCGGTCTGGATGCGGGTGTCGCTGCCGTCCACCAGACTGGGCAGCAGGCGGCGATTGAGCAGCAGATTGCGCCGGTCCGCCTCGCCATAGGCTTCTTCCAGCAGCTCGCTGCTCCAGCGCACCGGGATGCGCTCATCCAGCGCCGCCTTGAATTTGGGTGGCAACAGCGCCTGGGCTTCAGCCAGCAGTTGCTGGGTCGCCTGGATCTGCGCGGGCGTCAGGCCCTGGGTATCGAGTTCGAGGTGCAGGGCGGCCTGAGCCCCGCCGAGGGCCAGGCCGGCCGCAAGGCCAGCCAGCCACTGCCGCAGCCGGCCGGCGCGGTTCATCACAGCGCCAGGATGGCCTGGGCCAGCTGCAAGTCGTTGGCCTGGCGCGCGGCCGGGAACTGGTCGCGCAGGCTACGGAAGGCTTCTTCCAGTTGGACGCCACGGATGTCGCCGTCGGTGGCGACAAAGCTGGCGGCATCGCCACGCGCGGCCTGGATCATCTTGGCGTCGCGAATGGAGGTGGTGGTATCGGACGTGAAGTCGATGCTGCGCTGCAGCGCCCGCACCACGATGTTACTGGTGGCCACCAGGGTCTGGGCCTGAGCCAGGCTCGAAACGCCCAGGGTCAGGGCAGCGGCGATAAGCAGGGAACGGCGCATGGATACTCCAGGGATGTCACGGAATTGAAACGGACTACTGACTCAGAATCGCCTGGGCGAGTTCCCGGTCGGAGGCGTGCAGCGCCGGATCAGCCGCGCGCAGGGCGCGGAGGGTTTCCTCCAGCTGGGCACCGCGCAGGGCGCCGTCGGTGGCGACGAAGGCCGCGGCATCGTCACGCGCCGCCAGGACCAGCTTGTTCTGGAAGGGGCCAGTGGTGAGCTGGCTGGTGCCGTAGATGGTCTTCACCAGACCCTCGGTGGTGGAGTCGAACGCCAGGACCGGCGTGGCAACACAGAGACCGAGCAGCAGCGCGGCAGAACGACGGATATACATAGATGACGACCCTCCGGTGGCAGATGGTCGCCAAGGCTAACGCAGCCCCCCGCTCCGGGCTAGCAGGCACGGGGCGCGGGGGGTATCGCGGTGTTGCGCGTCAGATCGCCAGGATCGCCTGGGCCAACTGGTCATCGCTAGCCTCGCGCAGTGCGGGTGCCTGGCTGCGCAGGTGGTCCAGCGCCGCCTCCAGGCGTACGCCGCGGATGTCGCCGGCGCTGCCGACGAAAGTGGCCGCATCGTCACGGGCTTCCTGTACCAGCTTGTCGTTCTTGAAGGAGCCGGTGATGGACGAGGTGGTGTCCGAGGTCGCATCGATGGCGTTGACGATGATGTCGGTGGTGACATAGAAGCTCGACGCCGAGGCGGCGGTGGACAGGCAGAACAGCGCCGCAGCGGCGCCCAGGTGCAAGGCTTTCATGGATGACTCCCGTCTGGATAGGCCTGAGTAAGACTACCGTCTGCCCGAGGAAGTCTCACCCTGCCGCGGATTTTCATCGCTGCCAGAAGCCCTTGCTGCCCTCTCGGTACTGATCAACCTGATTTAGACCCAGATCTGCCAGGGCCCGGGCGTCCAGCTGTTGCAGTTGGCGGCGGGTTACGGCCCGCTGGTGCCAGAGGATGAACAACCTGAGTAGGGGACGCACGCCGAGCGGGTAGGCACGAAAGCGAACGGAAGTAAGGGTAGGCAAGAGGCGATCCATGGCGATATCCAGCGAAGCAGTGGAGGTATCCCAGCTTCGCCGCTGACGCAGGACCGAACCACTTACAGCTGCAGAACACTGTATCCGTACAAAACATTTAGTTTTGTATCTGTACCTATCGATCCTGCCTGAACCGCTCTGATCCGGCTTACTGCGCCGGTCAGACGAGACACGGCTGTATCCGCTTTCCGCGACGTATGCCTGATCTGCCTGAGTCGCTACAATCGAGGCTTTCAGCGCCCATCCGCGAGAGGCACCGCCATGAGCTTCAAAGTTTTCGTCGACGGCCAGGAAGGCACCACCGGCCTGCGTCTGCTGGACTACCTGACCGGTCGTTCGGACATCGAACTGCTGCGCATCGACGAGAGCAAGCGCAAAGACCCGGCCGAACGCGCGCGCTTCCTCAACGCCGCCGATGTGGCCTTTCTCTGCCTGCCCGATGCCGCCTCCCGGGAAGCGGTGAGCCTGGTGACCAATCCCAACACCTGCATCATCGACGCCAGCACCGCCTTCCGCACCGACAGCAGCTGGACCTACGGCCTGCCGGAACTGGCGCCCGGTCAGCGCGAAGCGCTGCGCGCCAGCAAGCGCATCGCCAATCCCGGCTGCCACGCCACCGGCTTCATCCTGCTGGCCCGGCCGCTGGTGGACGCGGGCCTGCTGGCCCCGGACACCCCGCTGTCGGCCTTTTCCCTGACCGGCTACAGCGGTGGCGGCAAGCAGATGATCGCCGCCTACGAAGCCGGCGGCGACGCCCGCCTGCTGAGTCCGCGTCCCTATGCCATGGGCCAGGGCCATAAGCACCTGCCGGAAATGCGGGTACAGAGCGGTCTGACCGCCGCGCCGGTATTCAGCCCCATCGTCGGTCCCTTCCTCAAGGGCCTGGCGGTGACCATTCCGCTGCACGCCAGCCAGCTGCGCCCGGGTACCACTGCCGCCGATCTGCAGGCGGCGCTGGCCCGTCACTATGACGGCGAATCCTTCATTCGCGTGGCGCCGGTGGCCGCCGAGGAGGAGCTGGACAATGGCTTCTTCGACGTCCAGGCCAGCAACGACACCAACCGCGCCGATCTCTTCGTCTTCGGCAATGCCGAGCGGATGACGTTGGTGGCGCGGCTGGACAATCTGGGCAAGGGCGCGGCGGGTGCTGCGGTCCAGTGCATGAACGTGCACCTGGGCGCCGACGAGGGTCTGGGGCTCGCCAGCGGCCGCTAGTCAGGGCGCCGGCTTTCTGTTCGGCCGGGGCGAACCTTTTTCCTGGTGCCCCGTCTGAACTGCTGAACGGCGTGGATAGCCGTTCTGCTCCTTTGCTGTTTAGTGTTGGCAGATGCTGGACCCCTGCTTGGCGGTCCAGTCTTGAACTCCGGACTTCTCCCCTCCCCTAATGGAAGTCCGGAGTTTTTTTATGCCTCGGCGCTGGGTTCGTCGAGGCCCAGCCAGCGGGCCAGCACGCGTTGGGCATCCTCTACCCCCTGGCGCTTGGGCGCCGAGAACAGCTGGATGCTGGCGGTATCGCCCCAGCCCTGGCGTACGTCGCGCTGCACCTTGAGCAGGGCATTCTTCTGGGCCCCGAAGGCCAGCTTGTCGGCCTTGGTCAGGAGGATGTGCAACGGCATGGAACTGGCCTGGGCCCAGTCCAGCATCAGGCGGTCAAATTCGGTCAGCGGATGGCGAATATCCATCATCAGCACAACGCCGCTAAGCGAATTGCGGCTGCTCAGATAGGCCTCCAGGTGCTCCTGCCAGTGCTGCTTGAGCGGGATCGGCACCTTGGCGTAGCCGTAGCCGGGCAGGTCCACCAGGCGCCGCTCGTCGTCGAGGGTAAAGAAGTTAAGCAGCTGGGTACGTCCGGGCGTCTTCGAGGTACGCGCCAGGCTGGCGTGGGTCAGGGTGTTCAGCGCACTGGACTTGCCGGCATTGGAGCGACCGGCGAAGGCCACTTCGCGACCGCTGTCGAGCGGGCACTGATCGACCTTAGCGGCGCTGATGAGAAAGGACGCCTGCTGGCACAGACCGACGATGGGATTCTTGAAGCTGGACATGGGGGTACTCGCGAGCGCGCGGCAAAGTCAGCAGTATATCGGATGCGCCGGGCGAGAGCCGCGCCCCTGGTAACCTGAACGAAGCCTGAACATGGCCGGCCTCGGGCGCTGCGGCGACTAGGCGCGGCGATGCGCCCGGCTACAATGCCCGCAATCCGTCATGCCCGGTTGGTGGGCGTGCTTTCTTCCAGGAGTAGTCTCATGCGCAACCTGCTTTTCTCCGCCGTGTTCGCCGCCGCCAGTCTGTTCGGCGCGGCCGCCCATGCCGACGACATCCAGGCCGGCAAGCAGTACACCGAACTGAGCAGTCCGGTTCCGGTGTCCGAACCCGGCAAGATCGAAGTGGTTGAGCTGTTCTGGTACGGCTGCCCGCACTGCTACGCCTTCGAGCCCACCCTCAACGCCTGGTCCAAGAAGCTGCCCGACGACGTCTCCTTCAAGCGCGTGCCGGCCATGTTCGGCGGCATCTGGAACGTCCACGGTCAGCTGTTCGTGACCCTGGAAGCCATGGGTGTGGAAGCCAAGGTGCATGACGCCGTCTTCGCCGCCATCCACAAGGAGCACAAGAAGCTGGCCACCCCCGAGGAGATGGCCGACTTCCTCGCCACCCAGGGCGTGGATCGGGAAAAATTCCTCAGCACCTACAACTCCTTCGCCGTGAAGGGTCAGGTGGAAAAGGACAAGAAACTGGCCATGGCCTACCAGATCACCGGCGTGCCGACCATGGTGGTCAATGGCAAGTACCGCTTCGACCTGGGCTCCTCGGGTGGTCCGGACGAGACCCTGAAGGTCGCCGACTTCCTGATCCAGAAAGAACGCGCCGCCAAGTAAGCGCCACCCGCCGCCGCGTCCCGCGGCGGCGGCTCCTCAGCTCGTCCCTCTCAAGCGGCCTCCGGTCGTCCTGCTCAAACTTTCCCCGCAACCGCCGATACCCTAGCCACTATCAAGTCGGCTGGCCGCCCCGTGGCGCCTGCCTGCTGGCCACCCTCAAGCCTTTGGAGCGGGCGGATGGAGCGCGCGGACATCGAACGCTGGAAAAGCAAATACCTGGAGAGCCTCGAGAATCTCGAGCGCCTGGAAAGCCGGTGGGAAAACCGCCTGGACCTGGTGCGTCGTGGCCTCGTGCGCAGCAGCCTGGCCGCCGAAGGCAACGACGCGGCGGTGGACGCCTGCCTGGTCGAATTGCGCGACATCCTCCGCCGTGACGACAGTGACGCCGATCTCGCCAAGCTGATTCCGCGCCTGGAGCGCACCGTGCTCGACTCCGAGCAGCGCCGCGAATTGCGTGCGCGTCAGGTGGCCGAGGCCTTCGCCGAACTCTGCCGGCTCTTGCAGACCCTGGAATTGCCGCGCGACCAGCGCAAGGCGCTCAAGGGCTTTGCCAAGCGCGCCCAGGCCGCAGCCGACCAACCGGGCGAACTGCCTGCGCTGCTCGGCGAATTCAGTCGTCTGCAGCAACAGGCGCTGAGCCATCTGCACCCCGAACAGCCCGCCCGCGCCGGCTTTCTGCAGCGCCTGCTGGGCGGTCGAGGCGAGGTTGCGGAAGAGGCGCCGGCGACAACGTCGAGTCCGGTAGTAGAAGACGCCTCGCCGGCGACGGCAGCCGCGCCAGCGGCGGAAACGCCGGAACCGCCGCCGCTGCCGGTCGAAGGTGTCCCCGCCGCGCCACCTGAAACCGCAGCAGAGCCCCTGGCAGCCCAGGCCGATCCGGCCTATGCCCTGCCTCCGGTACCTGAACCCGGTTACAGCGCCATTGCGCCCCATCTGGAAGCCACCCTGCTGCGGCTGCTCGACGACCTGGCGCTGCCGGACAGCCACAAGCCTCAGGCCGAGCACCTGCGCCAGCGTATCCAGGGCAGTCTGAACTGGTACGAACTGGTGCCGGTGCTCGACGACCTTTCGGTGCTGGTGCTGGCGCTTAACCATTCCGGGCAGAGCGAATTCCAGCTCTACCTGCGCCGCCTCAATGAGCGCCTTGCCGCTTTCCAGATCGGCTTGCACGACGTCCATACGGGGCGCCAGGATGGCCAGACCCAGGAGCGTGCCTTTGGTGACGCCCTGCGCGGCCAGGTCAGCGAACTGCAGAGCGAAGTACAGGAGGCGACGGACCTGGACAGCCTCAAGCTGTCGCTGGACAGCCGTCTGGAAGGCCTGCTGACCAGCCTGGCCGACCAGCAGAGCCAGCGTGAGACCCGCGAGCAGGAAGCCAGCGAACGGCTCAGCGCCCTCACCGAGCGCGTCGCCGGCATGGAGCGCGAAGCCCAGCAGTATCGCGGCCATCTGGAAGAGCAGCGGCAGAAGGCGCTCTGCGATCCCCTCACCGGCCTGCCCAATCGCGCCGCCTGGAGCGAGCGACTGGACCTCGAGGTGGCCCGCTGGCAACGCCATGGCGGCGACCTGCTGCTGGCGGTGCTCGACGTCGATCTGTTCAAGCGCATCAACGATGGCTACGGCCACCTGGCCGGTGACAAGGTGCTCAAGATCATCGCCAGCGAATTGCAGCGCCGCCTGCGCAAGACCGATTTCATCGCCCGCTTCGGCGGCGAGGAATTCGTCATGCTGCTGGGCGCCACACCGGTTGCCGGCGGGGTCACCTTGATCGAGCAGTTACGCGCCGCAGTCGCCGCCTGTCCCTTCCATTTCAAGGGCGAACGGGTGGTGATCACCCTGTCCGCTGGTCTCGCGGCCTTTGCGCCGGGCGAGGATGCCGATACCGTATTCGAACGTGCCGACCAGGCGCTCTACCGCGCTAAGCGCGCCGGACGCGATCGCCTGGACGTGGCCTGACCCCTTCCACGTTCGCGAGGTAATCGTGCGAAAGCCCTTCAAGCTCCTCCCCTGGTTGATCTGCGGCCTGCTCCTGGCCGGCTGCTCCAGCGGTCCGCGCATCAATGACGACTATACCGCCCGCGATCAGGACAGCCGGGTGCAGTACATCGTGCTGCACTACACCGCGGCCGGCTCCCAGCAATCGCTCAAGCTGCTGACCCAGGCCGGCGTCAGCGCCCACTACCTGATCGACACCGATGGCACGGTCTATCGCCTGGTGGACGAGAATCGCCGTGCCTGGCACGCGGGCGTGAGCGAATGGGAAGGCCGCACCTGGCTCAACTCCACTTCGATCGGCATCGAGATGGTCAACCTGGGCTTTCGCGACACCCCGGCCGGACGCCAGTGGTATCCCTTCAGCGAAGCCCAGATCCAAGCGCTGATTCCGCTCCTCAAGGACATCGAACAACGCCATGGCCTGGATCGCCGCGCCATCATCGGGCACAGCGACATCGCTCCGGGGCGCAAGCAGGACCCAGGCCCGCTGTTTCCCTGGGCGCGCCTGGCCGCGGCGGGCCTGATCAACTGGCCGGATCCGGCGGTGGTTGCCCAGCGCCAGGCCAGCTTGGGCAGCGTGCTGCCGCCGCCGGCCTGGTTCCAGGATCAGCTGGCTCGGATCGGTTATGCGGTGCCCCGCACCGGCGTGCTCGATGCGGCCACCCGCGACGTCATCGGCGCCTTCCAGATGAAGTACCGGCCGGGCCGTTTCGACGGCCAGCCGGATCTGCAGACGGCGGCGCTGCTGCTCAGCCTGCCCAGCGGTCGCTAGGCGGCCGGAGGCGACTTACAGCCGTACGCTGGCAAAGGTGGATTCGCCCTGGGCCTGGCTCAGGGCCGCCAGCGCGGACGAGGCCGGCATCAGCGACAGCTCCTGGGACAGCGGCATCAGCGCGATGGGCTGCTGGATGGTCGGACCCTGGCGCTCGTCGCGCGGCGGGATGCCGAAGTATTCGCGGTAGCACTTGGAGAAGTGCGGGGTGGAGACGAAGCCGCACACCGAGGCCACCTCGATGATCGACAGGGTGGTCTGCTTGAGCAGCTGCCGGGCGCGGATCAGCCGCAGCTTGAGGTAGTAGCGCGACGGCGAGCAGTGCAGGTACTTCTGGAACAGGCGTTCCAGCTGGCGCCGGGACACGTCCACATAGACCGCCAGTTCGTCGAGGTCGATGGGTTCTTCGAGGTTGGCTTCCATCAGCGCCACGATTTCCTGCAGCTTAGGCTGGTTGGTGCCCAGCATGTGCTTGAGGGGGACGCGCTGGTGATCCTGCTCGTTGCGGATGCGCTCGTAGATGAACATTTCCGAAATCGCCGCCGACAGCTCGCGGCCATGCTCGCGGCCGATCAGGTGCAGCATCATGTCCATTGGTGCGGTACCGCCCGAGGCGGTGCAGCGATTGCGGTCGATGGTGAACAGCCGGGTGCTGAGCACCACGCGCGGATAGGCTTCCTGCAGGGCCGCCAGGGTTTCCCAGTGAACACTGCAGTCGTAGCCGTCGAGCAGGCCGGCCCGGGCCAGGGCCCAGCTGCCGGTACAGACCGCACCAAGCTTGCGGCCCTGGCGCGCCTGGCTCTGCAGCCAGGTGCAATGTTCGCGCGACACGCTGCGCTGGATGCCCACGCCACCACAGACGATCACCATGTCCATGACCGGAGCGGCGCTCACAGCGCTGTCCGGAGTGATCTGCAGGCCATCGCTGGCGCGCACCGGGCGGCCATCCAGGCTCAGGGTGCACCAGCGATAGAGCTCCCGTCCCGATAACTGATTCGCCATGCGCAACGGCTCCACCACCGACGCCAGGGAGATGAGTGTGAAATTGTCCAGCAGCAGAAAGCCGATGGACTGGATCGCACGGGCCTGTGACGAGGTGGGAATGGGCGACATGGTTTGAATCTCCTTCACGCAGGCTGGGGCCCTTGGCTGGGCTCTAATGAGGTGCGGCGGACAACGTTGGGCGAAAGATGTGTCGCGGACGCATAAGTCATGTCGCAATTCCCATGCCGAAAATGGGTGAACCCCCACGCAGGCAGGCTGTCTGGGGCGAATAACCCATTCAGCAGCGCTCAATGGCGTTGATTAGCTAGGGTTTTTATTTGCGACCTTTCGGGTCCGAGACCGACCTTTTACCGATGGCACTTCGCCAGATGTATTCCATCGGTAACACCAGGACGTAACCAACGCGCGCCAAAATGTGGCATGGCGACTCAGTGGGCACGGTTGTAGGTCAGGCTTTTCAACCGTCTGTCGCCCTTCTGGCTACTTATGGCGAAAAGCCACCAAGGCCCGAGCCAGACGGACCGGTACGTGCAGTGACCCGTGCCCTTCCCCTTCGCGAACCCTGGAGTTCAGGATGAAAATCCCCCAAGCGCTGTGGTTGTCCGGCCTATTGCTGAGTTCGACCGTGCAAGCGGGCGAGGCCGAGAGTTGTCAGCAGGTGCGCCTGGCCGATGTCGGCTGGTCGGATCTCAATATCACCAACGCCACGGCCCGCTATCTGCTCAGCGCCCTCGGTTACGAGACCGAGGTACTGCGCCTGTCCCTGCCGCAGACCTACGACGCCCTGGCCGCGGGCGAGGCCGATGTCTTTCTCGGCAACTGGATGCCGGCGCAGGCCAAGCTTAGCCAGCCGCTGGTCGATGCGGGTACGGTCGAACGCCTGCACGCCAACCTGCAAGGCGCCCGCTACACCCTCGCGGTGCCCCAGTACGTCTATGACGCCGGCGTGAAGAACGTCGCCGACATCGCCCGCTTCGCCGACCGCTTCGATCACACCCTCTACGGCATCGAGCCCGGCAATGACGGCAACGCCCTGGTCAAGAAGATGATCGCCAGCAACGCGTTTGGCCTAGGCGACTTCAAGCTCGACGAATCCAGCGAGCAGGGCATGCTGACCCAGGTGCGGATGAAGGAATTGCTGGACCACCAGTGGATCGTCTTTCTTGGCTGGGAACCCCATCCGATGAACGTCCGGCACAAGTTGGCCTACCTCGACGGCGGCGATGACTACTTCGGGCAAAATCAGGGCGGGGCGACGGTCTACACGGTGGTGCGCAAGGGCTATGCCCAGCAGTGCCCCAACGTAGCACGGCTGTTGGGCAACCTGGAGTTTTCCCTGGACATGGAAAACCAGCTGATGGATCGGGTGCTCAACGAAAAGGACAATCCGCGCCGCGCTGTGCGCAACTGGATCAAGCGCAATCCCGAACGGCTCGATGCCTGGCTCAAGGGTGTCGCCACCCGCAGCGGCGCACCGGGCAGCGCTGCGGTGAAGGCCAGTCTGGCCAACTGATTCGCGGTCGCTTCAGCCACCGCCGACACCTCTGGGTAGCGGCCCGCCGCCGCAAAGAGCACTGCTGCCCGCCTCTTTCGCTCGGCCGCCGCGCTCTGGGTGCGGACGTGCCCCGGGGCTCACGCTGGATACGACATTTCCGCTTCTGGTTACGACGCCGCGTACACTGGTAGCGACGCAGGCGGTAGGCGAGCCTGGGGGGATGGGTTACAGATAAATACACGTGGGGCGCACCGAAAGGTACCCCGCCAAACGCAAGGAGATGTGTCCATGAAAGGTTGTTCCCGTTGGCTCTTGAGTGCTGCCCTGCTGGCGCCACTCGCTGTTCAGGCGGCCGAGCCGGCTTCCTGTGCCAAGGTGCGCTTTGCTGACGTCGGCTGGACCGACATCACCGTGACCACGGCCGTGACCAGCGAGGTGCTGCACGCCCTCGGCTACCAGACCACGACCAACATGATCTCCGTACCGGTTACCTACAAGTCCTTGCAGAACAAGGATATCGACGTCTTCCTCGGCAACTGGATGCCGAGCATGGCGGCAGACATCAAGCCGTATGCCGACAACGGCAGCGTCGAGACCGTGCGCGCCAACCTGGAAGGCGCCAAGTACACCCTGGCCGTCCCCCAGTACGTCTACGACGCCGGGGTCAAGAGCTTCGCCGACATCGCCAAGAATGCCGACAAGTTCGACGGCAAAATCTACGGCATCGAGCCGGGCAACGATGGCAATCGCCTGATCCAGGGCATGATCGACAAGAACACCTTCGACCTGGGCAAGTTCAAGCTGGTGGAGTCCAGCGAGGCCGGGATGCTGTCGCAGATCCAGCGCGCCGAGCGGCGCCAGCAGTGGGTGGTCTTCCTCGGCTGGGAACCCCACCCGATGAACACCCGCTTCAAGATGGCCTATCTGCAAGGCGGCGACGACGTCTTCGGTCCCAACTATGGCGGCGCCACCATCTACACCAACGTCCGCAAGGGCTACGTCCAAGAATGCCCCAACGTGGGCAAGCTGCTGACCAATCTGTCCTTCACCCTGGACATGGAAAACCAGCTGATGGACAAGGTCCTCAACGAAAAACAAGCCGCGAGCGCCGCCGCCAAGGCCTGGCTCAAGGCGCATCCGCAGGTGCTCGACCAGTGGCTGGCCGGCGTGACCACCCGCGATGGCAAGCCTGCGCTGGAGGCGGCGAAGACCGCCCTGGCCCCTTGATCGAACACTAACATTCGACTGTCCCGCGCCAGTTCGGGCGGGTACTGCCACAGCCGAAGCACGAATCAGCGGTTCTCGTGCTTCGACCTGTCCACTCCTACCTGACGGGCACCGTTATGTTAATCACCGACCACAAGCTCCCTCTCGGCCAGCAGATCGCCGATTTCATCGACTGGCTGACGCTGCATGGCGCCAGCGTCTTCGACAAGATCTCCGATGTGCTGTCCGGCCTCATCCACGGCCTCACCGCCGGCCTGATGTGGTTCAACCCGCTGGCCTTCATTGCCCTGGTCGCGGTAGGGGTCTATCTGCTGCAACGCAGCATCGGCCTGGTGATCTTCGCCCTCGTCTCCCTGCTGCTGATCCTCAACCTGGGGTACTGGCAGGAAACCATGGAAACCCTGGCCCAAGTGGTCTTCGCCACCCTGGTGTGCATCGCCGTGGGCGTGCCGCTGGGCATCATCGCCGCGCACAAGCCCTGGTTCTACACCGGCCTGCGCCCGGTCCTGGACCTGATGCAGACGGTCCCCACCTTCGTCTATCTGATTCCGACCCTGACCCTGTTCGGCCTGGGCGTGGTTCCCGGGCTGATTTCCACGGTGGTCTTCGCCGTGGCCGCGCCGATCCGCCTGACCTGCCTGGGCATCCAGGACGTTCCCGCCGAGCTGATGGACGCCGGCAAGGCCTTCGGCTGCTCGCGCTGGCAGCTGCTGACCCGCATTGAGCTGCCCCACGCCATGCCCAGCATCGGCGCCGGCATCACCCAGTGCATCATGCTGTCGCTGTCCATGGTGGTGATCGCCGCCCTGGTAGGCGCCGACGGCCTCGGCAAGCCGGTGGTGAACGCCCTCAACACCGCGGACATCGCCCTGGGCTTCGAAGCCGGCCTGTCCATCGTCCTGATCGCCATCCTGCTCGACCGGGTGTGCAAGCAACCCGCCCCACGCGAGGTTAAATAAGTCATGACCGCCATTCGTTTCGAACACGTCGACGTCATCTTCGGCAAGCAGAACAAGCGTGCCCTGGAGCTGCTCGACCAGGGCAAGGGTCGCAGCGAGATCCTCCAGGAAACCGGGCAGGTACTGGGTGTCGAGGACGCCTGCCTGGAGGTCCAAAAGGGCGAGATCTGCGTGCTGATGGGCCTGTCCGGCTCCGGTAAATCCAGCCTGCTGCGCTGCATCAACGGCCTCAACACCGTGAGCCGCGGCAAGCTGCTAATCGAGCACAAAGGCAGCGAAGTGGACATCGCCAACTGCTCGCCCGCGGTACTCAAGGACATGCGCACCACGCGCATCGCCATGGTGTTCCAGAAGTTCGCCCTGATGCCCTGGCTGACCGTGGCTGAGAACGTTGGCTTCGGCCTGGAAATGCAGGGTCGCTCGGCTGCCGAACGCAAGAAGCTGGTGGACGAGAAGCTCGAGCTGGTCGGCCTGACCCAGTGGCGCAACAAGAAGCCCGATTCCCTCTCCGGCGGCATGCAGCAGCGCGTCGGTCTGGCCCGCGCCCTGGCCATGGATGCCGACATCCTGCTGATGGACGAGCCCTTCTCCGCCCTCGATCCGCTGATCCGCCAGCAACTGCAGGACGAATTGCTGCAGCTGCAGGCCAAGGTCAACAAGACCATCGTCTTCGTCAGCCATGACCTCGACGAAGCCCTCAAGATCGGCACCAACATCGCCATCATGAAGGACGGTCGCATCATCCAGCACGGCCGTCCCGAAGACATCGTGCTCAACCCGGCGGACGAATACGTGCGCACCTTTGTCGCCCACACCAATCCGCTCAACGTGCTCAGCGGCTACAGCCTGATGCGTGGCCTGGACAAGTGCGGGCGCGAGGGCAACGAGATCTGCCTGGAGCGCAGCCACGACATCTGGCTCGCCTTAGACAACCAGACGGTCAAGGCCCTGCGCCGCGGCGGCGAGAGCCTGGCCCTGCAACGCTGGACCCCGGGTATGCCGGTCACCAGCCTGCAGCGCCAGCCGACCTTGGCACCGGCCGACATCCGCATGCGCGACGCCCTGGAGATCCGCTACCACACCGGGCACAAGCTGGTGCTGGAGACCGACGGCCGCGCCGTGGGCATCCTCGGCGACAAGGAGCTTTACCACGCCCTGCTGGGCAAGAATCTGGAAAAGGCCGGCGAAGACGTTGCCCCGCCCGCGGTCCGCTCGACCCTGTCCCAGGCGGGCTGATCGCCCGCTCGCCACCCGTCTCTCCGCTGCAGAGGCGGGTGCGCATCTCCCTCCTGCTCCACTGCCAACAGAGCTAGCAGGCCCGCCTGGCCGGCTCCCGCCTCCCATGATCCTGAGCACCGCTTTTGGCCCTGGCCAAAAGACGCGCAGGCGCCTTCTTCGGCAGCGCCTGATGAGTGCTGCCGAGCGACGGGGACAGGATTGAGATGACACAAGACAGGCAGGCTGCGAGCGCCTCGGCGATCTCACAGCCTGCCTGGAGAGGTAGCGGGAAGACCTAGAGCACTACCGTCCGCCCCGCGTTGAGGAAGACGCGGCGTTCCAGGTGATAGCCCACCGCGCGGGCCAGAGTCAGGCACTCGATGTCGCGGCCGCGGGCCACCAGATCCTCGGCGTAGTGGGCATGGTCCACCGACTCGACGCCCTGGGCGATGATGGGGCCCTCGTCCAGGTCGTTGTTGATGTAGTGCGCGGTGGCGCCCACCAGCTTGACGCCCTTGGCATAGGCTTGGTGATAGGGCCGCGCACCCTTGAAGCCCGGCAGCAGCGAATGGTGGATATTGATCGCCCAGCCATCGAGGCGGCGGCACAGCTCGGGCGACAGTACCTGCATGTAGCGCGCGAGGATCACCAGCTCGGCACCGGTCTCCTGCAGCACCTGCCAAACCCTGGCTTCCTGGGCCGGCTTGTCCTGGGGGTCCAGCGGGAAATGGTGATAGGGAATGCCGTGCCAGGCCGCCAGCGGCTCCAGATCCGGATGGTTGGAGATGACCGCCACCACGTCCATGGGCAACTGGCCGATGCGCTGGCGATAGAGCAGGTCATTGAGGCAGTGGTCGGCCTTGGAGACCATGATGGCGACCTTGGCTCTATAGCCGGGCGGAGTCAGCTCAAAGGTCATGTCGAAGGGCGTGAAGCGCAGGTCCAGGCCGACGCGGAACAGGCCTTCGTTGAAGTCGCTGGGCACCTGGAATTCCACCCGGATGAAGAAGCGCTGGGCTTCGCGATCGTCGAAGCTGTGGTGCTGGGTGACATAGCAGCCCTGCTCGAACAGATAGCGCGTAACCACGTCCACGGTGCCGAGGCGACTCGGGCTCTGGGCGGTGAGAATCCAGGTATCGGGCGTGCGGCTCATGATGAATTCCTTTGCATGGAGATGAAGCCAGAATCACAAAACCCGACCTGCGCATCACGCAGGTCGGGTTCGAGAGAGCGACTAGACGCAGCGACCGATCAGGCCTCGATGCGCAGTCCGTACTCGGCGCTCGCGTCCTGCAGCCACAGCCAGACGTAGTCGGCGAAGCTGCGGCGCACCACCAGTTCCCAGGTGTCTTCCGCGGTGTGGCGGATCACCAGCTGGGATTTGGCGAACACCGTCCCCACGGCCTTGCCCACCGGGAAGTTGTCCGGGTGGACGTCGTAGGAGGTGGACTTCATCAGCACTTCACGCACCTTGGGTCCCTTGAGCTCGACCAGCGTCTGGCCGCCACCGACGTTGATGATGGCGACATGGCGCTCGCCCAGCGCCTGGCGCAGGGCCTGCTCGGTGGCGAACTCGCTGCCACCGGGTACCACCAGCAGCCACTCGTCCGGGCCAAGCCACTGCAGCGAGCTCTCGCCCTTCTGGGTGATCGCCAGCGGACCGGGCACTTCCAAGCCGACTACGCTCTGCACGGCGCCGGTAAAGCCTTCGTCATGGGCGTCGCCACGCAGCACCAGGTGACCCAGCAGGGCCCGCTCGCGCAGGGTCACCCCGGCAGTGGCCGGGCCGCGACCGACGAGCTTGTTCAGCTCGGCGTGGAACAGCGGGGATTCGGCGCGCGCCTTGGCGGAGTATTGGTCGTACACATTGATGTTGTTCATGGGGCGCTATCCTCGTTAGGCGACGTTCTGCCGCTCACCCTTGGGGTCGTAGAACACCGGCGAGACGATCTCGGCAGCGATGTAGCGGCCATCGGCCAGCGGGGCGTAGACGGTCTGGCCCATGCGGCCCAGCCCACCCTTGACCATGGCCATGGCGAAGCCGTAGCCCAGGGTCGCGCTGTGGTAGCTGGAGGTCACGTGACCAACCATGTCCATGGGGATCGGCTGGTTGCGCTCGAACACCAGTTGCGCGCCTTCCGGCAGGACGTCGCGGGCATCCAGGGGCTTGAGGCCGACCAGTTGCTTGCGATTCTCGCGGACGCAGTCCACGCGATGCATGCCGCGCTTGCCGATGAAGGAGAAGCTCTTGTTCAGGCTCACCGCCCAGCCCATGCCCAAGTCCTGGGGCGTGACCGAACCATCGGTGTCCTGACCGATGATGATGAAGCCCTTCTCCGCCCGCAGCACGTGCATGGTCTCGGTACCGTAGGGGGTGAGGTCGAATTCCTTGCCGGCGGCGACCACCTGCTCCAGCACGCCCATGGCGTAGTTGGCCGGCACGTTGATCTCGTAGGAGAGCTCGCCGGTGAAGGAGATGCGGAACACCCGCGCCGGCACCCCGCCCACCTGCCCTTCCTTCCAGGCCATGAAGGGGAAGGCGGCGTTGTCCAGATCGATGTCGGTCAGCTTGGCCAGCAGCTTGCGGCTGTTGGGACCGGACAGGGTCAGGGTCGCCCAGTGGTCGGTGACCGAGGTGAAGTACACCTCCAGTTCCGGCCATTCGGTCTGGTGGTAGAGCTCCAGCCATTCGAAGACGCGCGCGGCGCCACCGGTGGTGGTGGTCATCAGGAAGTGGTTGTCGGCGAGACAGGCGGTAACGCCGTCGTCGAAGACCATGCCATCTTCCTTGCACATCAGGCCGTAGCGGGCCTTGCCGATGTCCAGCTTGGTCCAGGCGTTGGTGTAGACGCGGTTGAGGAATTCCCGCGCATCCTTGCCCTGGATGTCGATCTTGCCCAGGGTCGAGGCGTCGAGCAGGCCGACGCTGCGGCGCACGGCCAGGCACTCGCGATTGACCGCGGCGTGCAGGTCCTCGCCCGCCTTGGGGAAGTACCAAGGGCGCTTCCACTGGCCGACGTCCTCGAACAGGGCGCCCTGCTTGAGGTGCCAGGCGTGCAGCGCGGTGTAGCGCTTGGGCTCGAACAGGTGGCCGCAATGCCGTCCGGCGATGGCGCCGAAGGTGATAGGCGTGTAGTTCGGGCGGAACATGGTGGTGCCGACTTCCGGGATGGCCTTGCTCTGGATGCGGGCAGCGATGGCCAAGCCGTTGATGTTGCCCAGCTTGCCCTGGTCGGTGCCGAAGCCCATGGCGGTGTAGCGCTTGACGTGCTCGATGGACTCGAAGCCCTCGCGGCAGGCCAGCTCGATGCCGGCAGCGGTCACATCGTTCTGCAGGTCGACGAATTGCTTGGGGGCGCGCGACGACGGCTTGTCGTGGGGCACCTGGAACAGTGCCAGACTCGGCTCTTCCTGGCGGAACTCGACCTGGGGCAGCTCGCCGCTGACCACCTTGGCGCCGGCTTCGGCTGCGGCAGTGGCGCCCGCCTCGAAACCGTCGGCCAGGACATCGCCCAGGGCGAATACGCCATTCACCCCACCGGCGCAGACGCGCTTCTGCGGCGCCGGACCGGGCACGAAGGCCTGGATGTCTTCCCGCCACTGCGGACGACCGCCCAGGTGCGAGGCCAGGTGGACCACCGGGCTGTAGCCGCCGGAGGTGGCGATGAGGTCGCAATCGACCCACTCGCCACCACCCAGGGTGCGGAACGCGGTCAGGTCGATGGTGGCGATTTTGGCCCCGGTCACCCGGGTGTTGCCACGGGCTTCGCTCACGGCGGTACCGCCCATGACGCGCACGCCACGCTTGCGCACTTCCTCGACCCAGGCGCCGCGGGGGTTGGGCCGCGCATCGGCCACGGCCACCACCTGGCGACCGGCTTCGAGCCAGTCCAGGGCCACGCGGTAGGCATAATCATTGTTGGTGGACAGCACCAGGCGCTGACCCGGGGCCACGGCATAGCGGCGGATGTAGGTGGACACGGCGCCGGCCACCATGTTGCCTGGCAGGTCGTTGTTGGCGTACACCAGCGGCCGCTCGTGGGCGCCGGTGGCCAGCACCACGCGGGTGGCGCGGACACGGTGCAGGCGCTGACGCACCTGGCCATGGGGCGCGCGATCACCCAGGTGATCGGTGAGTCGCTCGTGGATGGTGAGGAAATTGTGGTCGTGGTAGCCGTTGACCGTGGCGCGCGGCAGCAGCACCACGTTGCCCAGGCCCTGCAGCTCGGCCACGGCCTTGGCGGCCCAGTCGGCGGCCGGGGCGCCATCGAGACGCTCGCGGCTGTCCAGCAGGCTGCCACCAAATTCTTCCTGTTCGTCGGCCAGGATCACCCGGGCGCCGCTGCGACCGGCGGCCAGGGCCGCGGCCAGACCGGCAGCGCCACCGCCCACCACCAGCACGTCACAGTGCTGGTTGAAGTTGTCGTAGGTGTCCGGATCGACCTGGGTCGGCGCACGGCCGAGGCCGGCAGCCTTGCGGATGTACTTCTCGTAGGTCATCCACAGGTTCTGCGGATACATGAAGGTCTTGTAGTAGAACCCGGGCGGCATCATCTTGCCGCCGACCTTGCCGAGGATGCCCATGAGGTCGTTGTTGACGCTCGGCCAGCCGTTGGTGCTGGCGGAGACCAGGCCCTGGTACAGCGCCTGCTGGGTGGCCCGCACGTTGGGCACCTGGGTGGCCTCGGTGGCGCCGATCTGCATGATGGCGTTGGGTTCTTCGGCACCCGCGGCGACGATGCCGCGCGGTCGGGAATACTTGAAGCTGCGCCCGATCACGTCCACGCCGTTGGCCAGCAGCGCCGAGGCCAGGGTGTCACCCTTGAAGCCCTGGTAGGTCTGACCGTTGAAGGTGAAGGTGATGGCCTGGCTGCGGTCCAGGCGGCCGCCCTGGGTGAGTCGATGGACCTGGCTCATGTGCGCTCTCCTCGCTCGGTGAAGCGGGGTTGCTCGCCGATCGGATAGGTTTCGAGAATTTCGTAGGTCTCGGTGTTGCGGGTCGCGTTGAAGTACTGGCGGCAGCCCGAAGCGTGGACCCACAGCTCGTGACGCAGGCCGCGCGGGTTGTCGCGGAAGAACATGTAATCGCCCCACTCCGCGTCGCTGCAGGCCTCGGGATCCAGCGGACGCGGGATGTGCGCCTCGCCGGCGGCGTGGAATTCTTCTTCGGAGCGCAATTCCCCGCAGTGGGGGCAGTGGATGTACAACATGCTCGGGCTCCTTAGTGCGCGACGGCCGCTGCGCCGTGTTCGTCGATCAGCGCGCCGGTGTGGAAACGGTCGATGGAGAAGGGCTTGGCCAGCGGATGCATCTCGCCGGAGGCCAGGGACGCCGCGAAGACGTTGCCCGAGCCAGGGGTGGCCTTGAAGCCGCCGGTCCCCCAGCCGCAGTTGAAGAACAGGTTTTCCACCGGGGTCTTGGAAATGATCGGGCAGGCGTCAGGCGAGGTGTCGACGATGCCGCCCCACTGGCGGTTCATGCGTACCCGCGAGAGGATCGGGAACATCTCGACGATGGCCTGCAGGGTGTGTTCGATCACCGGGTAGGAGCCGCGCTGGCCATAGCCGACCCAGCTGTCGATACCGGCGCCGATCACCAGGTCGCCCTTGTCGGACTGGCTGATGTAGCCGTGCACCGCGTTGGACATGATGACGCTGTCGATGATGGGCTTAATCGGCTCGGACACCAGCGCCTGCAGCGGGTGGGATTCCAGCGGCAGGCGGAAGCCAGCCAGCTTGGCCATGTGCCCGGAGTTGCCGGCGGTGACCACGCCGACGCGACGGGCGCCGATGAAGCCGCGGTTGGTTTCCACGCCGATTACCTTGCCGTCCTGCTTGCGGAAGCCGGTGACCTCGGTCTGCTGGATCAGGTCGACGCCCAGGGCGTCGGCGGCGCGGGCGAAGCCCCAGGCCACGGCGTCGTGACGGGCCACGCCGCCGCGGCGCTGCACGGTGGCACCGAAGATCGGGTAGCGGGTGTTCTTACTGCAGTCTAGGTAGGGAATCTCCTCGGCCACCTGGCGGGTGTCGAGCAGTTCGCCGTCCACGCCGTTGAGGCGGTTGGCACTGACCCGGCGCTCGGAATCGCGCATGTCCTGTAGCGTGTGGCAGAGGTTGTAGACGCCGCGCTGGGAGAACATGACGTTGTAGTTGAGGTCCTGGGACAGGCCTTCCCACAGCTTCATGGCGTGCTCATAGAGGTGCGCCGATTCGTCCCACAGGTAGTTGGAGCGGACGATGGTGGTGTTGCGCGCGGTGTTGCCGCCGCCCAGCCAGCCTTTCTCGATCACCGCGACGTTCTTCACGCCGAACTGCTTGGCGAGGTAGTAGGCGGTGGCCAGGCCGTGACCGCCACCACCGACGATGACCACGTCGTACACCGGCTTGGGCGTCGGGGTGCGCCACATCCGCTGCCAGTTCTCGTGATGGCTCAGGGAGTGCTTGAAGAGGCCGAAGCCGGAATAGCGTTGCATCTGGAGACTCCTGCAGACGACGCCCCTTTCCGCGAGAGGGAAAGGGGTTGGATAAGGGTTGCGTCAGGCGCGCGGCGACTAGCGGTAAACCGGGTAGTCGCGGCACAGCGCAGCCACCTGGCGCGCCACCTGGGCTTCCACATCGGCATCGCCGAGGTGGTCGAGGATGTCGCAGATCCAGCCCGCGACGCGTTCGCTTTCACTGACGCCCAGGCCACGGGTGGTCAGGGCCGGGGTGCCGATGCGCAGACCCGAGGTCACGAAGGGCGACTGGGGATCGTTGGGCACGGCATTCTTGTTCACGGTGATGCAGGCGCGACCCAGGGCGGCGTCCGCATCCTTGCCGGTGATGCCCTGCTTGATCAGGCTGACCAGGAACAGGTGGTTGTCGGTGCCGCCGGAGACCACGTCGTAGCCGCGCGCCTTGAACACACCGGCCATGGCCTGAGCGTTCCTGATCACCTGCTGCTGGTAGGTCTTGAAGCCCGGCTCCAGGGCTTCCTTAAAGCACACCGCCTTGCCGGCGATGACGTGCATCAGCGGGCCGCCCTGGGCGCCCGGGAACACCGCGGCGTTGAGCTTCTTCTCAATGTCGGCGTTGGCCTTGCACAGGATCAGGCCGCCACGCGGGCCGCGCAGGGTCTTGTGGGTGGTGGTGGTCACCACGTCGGCGAAGGGCACCGGGTTGGGATAGACACCTGCGGCGACCAGACCGGCCACGTGGGCCATGTCGACGAACAGCAGGGCACCCACGCTGTCGGCGATGGCGCGGAAGCGCGGGAAATCCAGGGTCTTGGAGTAGGCGGAGAAGCCCGCCACGATCATCTTGGGCTTGTGCTCCTGGGCCAGGCGCTCGACCTCGTCGTAGTCGATCAGGCCGGTGTCGGTGTTGATACCGTACTGCACGGCGTTGTAGAGCTTGCCGGAGGAGCTGACCTTGGCGCCGTGGGTCAGGTGACCGCCATGGGCCAGGCTCATGCCGAGGATGGTGTCGCCGGGCTGCAGCAGCGCCAGGTAGACCGCCGAGTTGGCCTGGGAGCCGGAGTGCGGCTGGACGTTGGCGTAGTCGGCGCCGAACAGCTGCTTGGCGCGCTCGATGGCCAGCTGCTCGACCTTGTCGACATGCTCGCAGCCACCGTAGTAGCGCTTGCCCGGATAGCCTTCGGCGTACTTGTTGGTCAGCACGCTGCCCTGGGCTTCCATGACGCGCTGGCTGGTGTAGTTTTCGGAGGCGATCAGTTCCAGGTGATGCTCCTGGCGCCGCGCTTCCTCGCCCATGGCGGCGAACAGCGCATCATCGTAGCCCTGGATTTGGTCCTGCTTGCTGAACATCGCGGCGCTCCTAAAGTCTGTGGCGGTGAAAACCACCCCCTTGCCGCGATGGTAGGCCCCGCCCCAGACCCCAAGATGCCTGTTTACGCCCCGGGCCGGCGCGTTTGCGACAGCCACTCAACGGGCGAGTTCTGCCGTTCGCCGGGTCCTATCAAGTCGGCTCCGTTGGCGCCGATAGGCTGGTTACATCTTTGTCCCAGCCAGCGAGTTCTGCCATGTTCAATGCGCATCTAAAGAAGACCATCGCTCGGCTGGAAGCCGAGCAGCATGCCAATCAGGGC
This sequence comes from Pseudomonas sp. AS2.8, assembly GCF_014190935.1. NCBI lineage: Bacteria > Pseudomonadati > Pseudomonadota > Gammaproteobacteria > Pseudomonadales > Pseudomonadaceae > Pseudomonas > Pseudomonas sp. AS2.8. The sequence goes on along the minus strand of NZ_JACHVV010000003.1, from coordinate 534,753 downwards.
CTGACCCAGGCACTGGAGCGTTCCATGGCGGTGATCGAGTTCGATCTCGACGGCACCGTCCTGCGCGCCAACGACAACTTCCTCCGCCTGACCGGCTACCGCGCCGACGCGCTGGTCGGCCAGCACCATCGTCGTCTCTGCCCCGCCACCGTGGTCCAGGGTCGCGACTATGGCGATTTCTGGGCGCGCCTCAAGCGTGGCGATTTCGTCTCCGGCACCTTCCAGCGGCTGGACGCCCAGGGCCGTACGCTCTGGCTGGAAGCCAGCTACAACCCGCTGCCCGACAGCAGCGGCAAGATCGCCAAGGTGGTGAAGTACGCCCTCGATGTCACCGCCCAGGTCGAGCGCGACAGCGAAGCCCAGAGCAAACTCAAGGCGCTGGACCGCGCTCTGGCGCGCATCGAGTTCGACCTGGACGGACGCATCCTGGATGCCAACGACAACTTCCTGGCCACCCTGGGCTACAGCCTGAAGGAGATCCAGGGCCAGCCGCATCGCCTGTTCTGCGAGCCGGCCCTGGTCAACAGCAGCGAATACGCCGACTTCTGGCGCCGCCTCAATGCCGGCGAATTCTTTCGCGGCCAGTTCAAGCGCCTGGGCAAGCATGGGCGGGTGATCTGGCTGGAAGCGAGCTACAACCCGGTGTACGACGCCACCGGCCGGCTGTACAAGGTGGTCAAGTACGCCAGCGACATCAGCGAGCGGGTGGAAAAGCACGAAAGCGACGGGCGCAGCGCCTCGCGGGCCTATCACATCTCCGCCGAGACCGAGAAGGTCGCCGAGCACGGCACCCGGATCATCCAGGCCGCCGCGGGCGAGATGCGCGAGATCGCGCACAACGTCAGCGCCTCCGCCGAGGTGATCGGCCAGCTGGGTCAGCGTTCCGAGCAGATCACCGCCATCGTCAACACCATTCGCGGCATCGCCGACCAGACCAACCTGCTGGCGCTCAACGCCGCCATCGAAGCGGCCCGCGCCGGTGACCAGGGTCGCGGCTTCGCCGTGGTCGCCGACGAAGTTCGTCAGCTGGCAGGACGCACCAGCAGCGCAACGGCGGAGATTGCCGAGATGATCGGCCGGATTCTCAGTGAAACCCAGCAGGCGGTCGCCAGCATGGAGAGCACCCAGGGCCGGGCGGCCAAGGGCGTCGAGCTGGCGGACCAGGCCGGCGCGGTGATCGTGCAGATCCGCGATGGCGCCAGCGACGCCGTGGAAGCCGTGAGCATGTTCGCCAGCAAGCTGGACGAATCCGAGGTGATTCCCAAGGGCGCGCGCAACTGGGTGGGGCATTGAGGCCACGGGCTTGATCGGGATCAAGCGACCCTGACAGCCAGGGTCTAGCATGAAGGCATACCCCTCTCGTGGAGATGCCCCATGCACACTGTCCTGGTCGCCTACGACGGTTCCCCCAGCGCCGACAACGCCCTGCGCTATATCCTCGACTTGGTGAAGGCGGGGCTGACGCTGGAGTTGCATCTGCTCAACGTTCAGAACGAGCCGGAGATCTATGGCGCGCCCTTCGACGACCGCATCCTGCGCGAATGGCGCGGCAGCCTGCAGGACAAGGCCGAGGACATCCTGGTCAGAGCGCGCCCTGCTCTGCTAGAAGCCGGCATCGAGGCCCAGACCCACGTCGGTTTCGGCGGCATCGCCGAGACCATCGGCGAGACGGCGCGGCGACTGCAGGTGGACACCGTGGTTATGGGCACCCGCGGCCTGGGCTCGCTCAGCGGCCTGCTGCTCGGCTCGGTGGCGCACCGCGTGGTCCATCAGGTGCCGCTGCCAGTGATCCTGGTGAAATAGCCGCCCAACAAAAAACCAGCCCGCAGGCTGGTTTTTTCGTTTCAGGGCACCGTGTGGATCAGATGCTCAGGGTCCAGTCGTAGTCGACGATCAGCGGCGCGTGCTCGGAGAAGCGCGGTTGCCGCGGCAGGCGCGCCGAGCGGACGAAGCGACGCAGACCCGGGGTGAGGATGTTGTAGTCGAAGCGCCAGCCCAGATTCAGGTGCTCGGCCTGGTCGCTGTCCGGCCACCAGCTGAACTGGTCGCCTTCGCGGCTCACTTCGCGCAGGGCATCCACATAGCCCATGTTGCCGATCACCTCGTCCATCCAGGCCCGCTCGGGCGCCAGGAAACCGGGGATCTGCTGGCAGTCGCGCCAGTTCTTCACGTCCTGCTTCTGATGCGCCACATACAGCGAGCCACAATAGATGTACTCGCGGCGCTTGCGGCGCTGCTTGTTCAGGTAGTGGGTGAAGTCGTCCATGAACTTGAATTTCATGTTCAGATCTTCATCGCCGCGCTTGCCCGAAGGCAGCAGCAGGGTGGCGATGCTGACCTTGTCGAAGTCCGCCTGCAGATAGCGACCGAAACGATCGCAGGACTCGAAGCCCAGGCCGCTGATCACCGCTTTGGGCTGGACCCGCGTATAGAGCGCGACGCCGCCCTGGGACGGCACTTCGGCGTCGCAGGCATAGAGGATGTAACCCTCCAGCGCATAGGCCGGGTCGTCCATGTCGTAAGAAGAGGCGCGGGTATCCTGCAAGCAGATCACGTCGGCATTCTGCGCCTTGAGCCAAGGCAACAGGCCCCGCTCCACAGCGTCCTGAATACCATTGACGTTCAAGCTGATGATCCGCATAAATGGCCCCCAAAAAATCGTGGATGTATGATACCCGAGCTAAACCGGTTTAGCTAAATACAAGCCGCGCAAGGACTTATATGCAGGCGTATCAGCGTAATTTCATTCGTTTCGCCATCGAGCGCGGAGTTCTGCGCTTTGGTGAATTCACCCTGAAATCGGGTCGCATCAGCCCTTATTTCTTCAACGCCGGCCTGTTCCACAGCGGTTCGGCGCTGGCCCAGCTCGGTCGCTGCTACGCCGATGCGCTGGTCCAGGCCAATCTGCCGTTCGACGTCCTCTTCGGGCCGGCCTACAAGGGCATCCCCCTGGCTGCGGCTACGGCGGTGGCTTTGGTCGAGCACCATGGCCGCGACGTGCCCTGGTGCTTCAACCGCAAGGAAGCCAAGGATCACGGCGAAGGCGGCCTGCTGGTGGGCGCGCCCCTGACCGGTCGGGCGCTGATCATCGATGACGTCATCACCGCCGGCACCGCCATTCGCGAGGTCATGCAGATCATTGAAGGCCAGGGTGCCAGCGCGGCCGGGGTGCTCATTGCCCTGAATCGCCAGGAGCGTGGTCGCGGCGAGTTGTCGGCCATCCAGGAAGTCGAGCGTGACTACGGCATTCCGGTGCTCAGCATCGTCGCCCTGGATCAGGTGCTCGAATACCTGGCCGAGGATGCCGAGCTCAAGCGTCACCTGCCCGCTGTCCAGGACTATCGCGCTCAATACGGCATCTAGCCGCCAGCCCCAGGAGAGACGGCCATGGTCGTACGTCGCGCCGCTGCCAGCCTGTTGCTCATCGCCCTGCCGCTGGCCGGCCAGGCGGCCGAGCTGTATCGCTATCTGGACCGTAACGGCACCCTGGTCATCGATCGCCAGGGCGTGCCGCCGGAGTACGCCGGCAAGGGCTACGACGTGCTCAACGAGCAGGGCCGGGTGATCCGCAAGGTCGCACCAGCGCTGCCCGCCGCAGAACTCGATCGCCAGGCGCGCGAGCGCCAGCAGGCGGTCGTCGATGGCCAGTTGCGCAAGCTCTACAGCAATGTGGAGGACGTCGACCGTGCCAAGGCGCGCAAGCTGACGGAGCTCGATGGCCTGATGCAGATCAAGAAGGCCAACCTTGAGGCCGCACGCCAGCTGCAAAGCCAGTTGATGGAGCAGGCGGCGGTGCAGCAGCGCAATGGCCAGGCGCTCCCGGCGGATCTGCAGGCACGACTGGACGCCGCAGCGGCCGATCAGGTGCGTCTGCAGGCCGATCTGCAGCGCTACGCCGAATTGCGCACCAGCACCAGCGCCGCCTTCGACACCGATCGCGCGCGCATGCAGCGGCTGGAAGGCGCTCCCGACGCGGAGCGCTGAGCCGGCAGGGCGCAGCACCCGGACCTGCGCCTGACACCTGGCATACGCCTGGCTGCCTATCACCCCCCTCAACTGCCAGTAGCCGACGTCCTGATGCAGGGCGATCGGCCTCCTGCACCCAAGAGTCTTGGCACGCACCGTGCAAGCCCGATTTCAATGCATTGTTGAACAATCGGATAGCCAAGACTCATGAGCGGCAAGGAAACGGCGGCATTGTCCCTGGGGGCTCAGCTGCTTCTGGAAATGCGCGAAGACATCATCGGCGGCCACCTCCTACCCGGTACGGCGCTGGTCGAGGCTGAACTGGTCAAGGCCTACAACGCCTCGCGCAACACCATCCGCGAGGCGCTGCACCAGCTGGATCGCGAGGGCCTGGCCACCTATGTGCGACACAAGGGGGTCATGGTGCGGCGCCTGGGCCTGGCCGAGGTGCGCGACCTCTTCAAGGTGCGTCGTACCCTGGAACTGCAGGCCATCCTCACCAGCCGCCCGCTGCGCGAATACCAGTCCGACCGGATGCTGGATGCCCTGGAGGCGGCTGAACTGGCGCAGTCGCGCGAGGACTGGCGCGCCCTCGGCACCCACAGCCTGCATTTCCATCAGCACATAGTCGGCCTGCTACGCAGTCCGCTGTTCGATGAATTCTTCGCCACCGTTGCCGCCCAAATGCGCCTGCTGTTTTCCCTCGCGCCCGACGAGGAACACTTCCAGCGGCCCTGGATAACCCGCGACCGCCAGATCCACGACCTGCTCGCCGCCGGGCACCGCCAGGCGGCGGGCGAGGCCATGGCCAGCTATCTCGACGATTCCGAAAATCGGCTACTGGATCTGCTCAGCGCAGCCAGGCCGCTCTGACCGAGGAGACCTCCCATGTACAAGGATTACCCCGCTGCCTACCAGTCCACCCAGGGCTCCGCCCTGCAGGTCGATCAGGCCTTTTACGATCGGCTGCGTGAACGCAAGGACGGGCGCACCCTGATCGAGCAATTCGAGATTCCGATCCGTACCGGTCGCGCCTGGAAGGTCCCCGCTGGCCATCTGTTCCGCGTCACCACTCCGCACGGGCCTCAGGTCGGAGATTTCAACGTGTGGAACGCCGAGGATCCGCGCGAACGGATGTGGGCCGCGCGTACCCGGCAACTGCAGGGCGCCCACGTCAGTACCTACGACCGCCTCTGGTCCAACCTGCCCTTCCTGCGTCCGCTGCTGACCATCACCGACGACAGCCTGGCCGGCTATGGCATCGACGAACACGGTGGCCGCCTGCACGATCTGCTCGGCACCCGTTGCGATCCCTACGTCAACAAGATGCTCACCGGCGAGGACTTCCACCACCACTGCCATTCGAATCTGACCCGCGCAGTGCTGCCCCACGGCCTCACCGAGTTCGATGTCCACGATGTGCTGAACATCTTCCAGTGCACCGGCCTCAACCATGACGACCTGTACTTCATGAAGGCCTGCCCGGCCAAGCCCGGCGACTACCTGGAATTCTTCGCCGAGATCGACGTGCTCTGCGCCCTGTCCACCTGCCCGGGCGGCGACCTGTCCCTGGCGATGTGGGGCCCGGACGCTGAGGACCCGCTCAAGGTCTGTCGTCCGCTGGGAGTGGAGATCTACCGGGTCGAGGAGGCGCTGCTGCAGGGCTGGGAGTCGCCCAAGCGGGCGACCTACAACGGCCAGCACGGCCTGACGTTGCCTAAGGCCAGCTGGGAGCAGTAAGCCCGGGCCAGCAATGAAAACGGCGCCCTGGGGCGCCGTTTTGGGTCCGACCGAAAGCGCTCAGCGCTTGCGGTTGGAGATCAGCGTACCGACGCCGACGTCGGTGAAGATTTCCAGCAGCACCGCGTTGGGCACCCGGCCGTCGATGATGTGGGCGCTCTGCACGCCGCCCTGCACTGCTTCCAGCGCGCAGCGGATCTTCGGCAGCATGCCGCCGTAGATGGTGCCGTCGGCGATCAGCGAATTCACCTGCTCGGTGGACAGCCCAGTGAGCACCTGGCCCTGCTTGTCCATCAGACCGGCGATGTTGGTCAGCAGCATCAGCTTCTCGGCCTTGAGCGCCTCGGCCACCTTGCCCGCCACCAGGTCGGCGTTGATGTTGTAGGACTCGCCGTCCGGACCCACGCCGATGGGCGCGATGACCGGGATGAAGTCGCCACGCACCAGCATGTTGATCAGGTCGATGTTAACCCCGGTAACCTCGCCCACATGGCCGATGTCGATGATCTCCGGCTTGGTCATCTCTGGCGTCTGCCGGCTGACCTTGAGCTTGGTGGCGCGGATCAGGCCCGCGTCCTTGCCGGTCAGGCCGATGGCCTTGCCGCCATGGCGGTTGATCAGGTTGACGATGTCCTTGTTGACCTGGCCACCCAGGACCATCTCCACCACGTCCATGGTCTGGGCGTCGGTGACGCGCATGCCGTCGATGAAGTGGCTCTCGATGGACAACCGCTTGAGCAGGTCGCCAATCTGCGGACCGCCGCCGTGCACCACCACCGGGTTGATGCCCACCGCCTTCATCAGCACGATGTCACGGGCGAAGCCGGCCTTGAGCTCGTCGCTCTCCATGGCGTTGCCGCCGTACTTGATCACCAGCGTCTTGCCGACGAACCGGCGGATATAGGGCAGCGCCTCGGACAGCACCTCGGCGACGTGCGAGGCATCCTCGCGGCTCAGGGTCATGGCTCACCTCTCAAGGTCGACTAAGAAAAGACAGAGGGCGCCTAGGCGCCCTCTGTGCTACCGCTGACCCGAGGTCAGAACGGCAGATTCAGATCCGGCTCCACCGCCAGCAGTTGCTTGCGGAACACCGTCTTGATGCGCTCCAGCTCCTCGAGGGTTTCTGCCTCGAAGCGCAGCACCAGCACCGGCGTGGTGTTGGACGCACGCACCAGACCCCAACCGTTCTGGTAATCGACGCGAACGCCGTCCAGGGTGGTGATCTGGGCATCGCCCCACTGGGCGTCGCGCTGCAGGGTCTCGATGATGCCGAACTTGCTCTCTTCGGTCACCTGGATATTGATCTCCGGAGTGGAGATGTCTACCGGGAAGGTATCGAATACCTGCTGGGCGCTGTTCTTCTCCTGGCTGAGGATCTCCAGCAGACGCACGGCGCTGTAGATGCCATCGTCGAAACCGAACCAGCGTTCCTTGAAGAACACGTGGCCGCTCATCTCGCCGGCCAGCAGGGCGCCGGTTTCCTTCATCTTCTTCTTGATCAGCGAATGGCCGGTCTTCCACATGATGGGACGACCGCCGTAGCCGGCGATGAGGTTGTTCAGGCGGCGGGTGCACTTGACGTCAAAGATGATGTCGGCGCCCGGGTTGCGGGAGACCACGTCCTTGGCGAACAGCATCAGCAGCTGGTCGGGATAGATGATCTTGCCTTCGTTGGTCACCACGCCGACGCGGTCGCCGTCGCCGTCAAAGGCCAGGCCCAGGTCGGCACCGGTTTCCTTTACCTTGGCGATCAGGTCTTCCAGGTTCTCGGGCTTGCCCGGATCCGGATGGTGGTTGGGGAAGTTGCCGTCCACCTCGCAGAACAGCGGGATGACCTCGCAGCCCAGGGATTCGATCAGCTGGGGCGCATTGACCGCGGCGACACCGTTGCCGGCGTCCACCACCACCTTGAGCTTCTTGGCCAGCACCACGTCGTTGCGGATGTAGTCGGCGTAGCTCTTGAGCACGTCGACCTGCTTGATCTGGCCCTGGCCGCTGGCCACGTCGCCGGTCTCGATGCGCTCGCGCAGACGCTGGATGGATTCGTTGGCCAGGGTCTCGCCGGCGATGACGATCTTGAAGCCGTTGTAGTCTGGCGGGTTGTGGCTGCCGGTCAGCATGACGCCGGACTTGCCTTCGAGCACGTTGGCTGCGTAGTAGAGCACCGGGGTCGGCACCATGCCGACATCGCTGACATTGGCGCCGCTGTCGGCCACGCCCTTGATCAGTTGGGCGACCAGCTCGGGGCCGGACAGGCGGCCATCACGGCCGACGGCCACGTTGGGCTCGCCACGTGCCAGGCTCTCCGAGCCGATGGCGCGCCCGATCCAGTAGGCGGCTTCGGCGGTCAGGGAGTCACCCACCACGCCACGGATGTCGTAGGCGCGGAAGATGCTGGCGTTGAGTTGGGGGGCTTGCGGGGTAGTGCTCATCGGGGGTTTCTCCAATCCCAGGAGATCCTGGTCTTCGTCGAGGATACTGATATCGAGGATGTCGGTGGTCTGGAACAGCGGCTCGCTCTGTTGGGTGCGGCCTCTGTCGGCAAACTCCGCCAGGGTCTTGGCCACCGCATCGTTGGGAGCGGTGGCGTACAGGTCCGGCGACGACCCGGCCGATCGGCTGGCCAATCGGGCCGTCGACTTGGCCACGGGTTCCATTACCGCCAGGCGCAAAGTCGGGCTTTTGGCTATCTGATTGGATTCAAGTTCCTCGGCATAGGCCGTCAGACTGCGGACGTCGTCACGGAGCCGACGTGACAGCTCCCGGGAAAACAGCCAAAAGCCTGTCAGCACGCCAAACAGCGCCAGCAGCAGCGCCACCAGCGGAAGGCCCAGGGGCGTATCGGCACCGGCCTCGGCGGCGGGTGCCAGCTCCAGCGTCCACAGCGGGCTGCCGGTGGCAAGCCGGCGGGTCAGCGCCGGATCGCCCGAGGTGCCGCCACTGGCCAGCACCTGCACGCTGCCGCCGGGGAATTGCTGCAGCAGGCGCCACTGGCCGACGTTCGCCGGTGGCGTGGCCCAGCCCTGCAGTACGGCGGGCAGTTCTTCCACCAGTACGGCGCTGCCGAGCAGTTGATCGCCGCGGCGGATGGGCTGAGCGCTGTAGACCAGCCAGCGATCGCCCAGCCGATAGGCTTCCGGCGGCGTCCGCTGACCGCTTTCCAGGCGCTTGAGCAGATCGAGGGCGGCATAGTTGAGGGGACCGGGGCGACCGTCTTCGATCTGGCGCATGCCGGCCGGCACCACCAGCACATCGACCACGCCGAGGCGCTCGCGCAGCTGGCTTTCGGCCGCCTTGCGCGCCGCCGGATCGTCGCCCTGCAAGGCCTGTAGCACCAGGGCATCCCCGGCGGCACCCTGCAGCCGACGGGTCAGGCCGACCAGCAGCTGATTGAGGGAGGCGGCCTGGGCCTGCAGTGCCTGATCCGCCTGCTGCTCCTGGTTGCGCGCGCCCTGCGGCTGCAACACCAGAAACCACAGTAGTAGCGCGGCCAGCAGCAGGCCCGCGAGCGCCAGCAGCAGCCCCGCGCCCATGCCGGGCAAAACCGCGACCCGGGGGGCCGCCTTGCGCACATCCTTGCCGTTCTTGCCCCTAGCCATGCCGTTCTTCTCCTTTATGTCACGGCGCGTCTTGCGTGTCTGGCGTCAGCGGGTACCGGAATGCCCGAAGCCGCCAGCGCCCCGCTCGGTCTCGGTAAAGCTGTCGACGATATCGAAGTGCGCCTGGACCACAGGTACGAGCATCAGCTGGGCGATACGTTCGCCCACGCTCACGGTGAAGGTGGTCTGGCCACGATTCCAGCAGGAGACCATCAGCTCGCCCTGGTAGTCCGAGTCGATCAGGCCGACCAGATTGCCCAGCACGATGCCGTGCTTATGGCCCAGGCCCGAGCGCGGCAGGATCAGCGCCGCCAGCGACGGATCGGCCACATGGATGGCGAGCCCAGTGGGAATCAGCACGGTCTGCCCCGGCTCCAGCAACAGATCCTCCTGCAGCATGGCGCGCAGGTCGAGGCCGGCCGAACCGGGAGTGGCATAGGACGGCAGCGGGAAATCGCGCCCCAGGCGCGGGTCGAGGATCTTGGCTTGAAGGCTATGCATGGGTCTGGGCAGTGTCTTTCAGGTGGGTGGAAATCAGGGCGATGAGTTGCCGGGCGATCTTGCCCTTGCTGGTCTGCTCGAAGCGGATCTCGTGCAGGCCACGGTCGATCACGGTGACCGCGTTGTCTTCGCTGTTGAAACCGATGGCCGGATTGGCCACGTCGTTGGCGACGATGAGGTCGAGATTCTTGTCGCGCAGCTTGCGCTGGGCGTACTCCAGCAGGTTCTGGGTTTCCGCGGCAAAGCCGACGCTGAAGGGCCGATCCGGGCGCCCTGCCAGGGTAGCGAGGATGTCCGGGTTGCGCACCAGCTCCAGCAGGAGACCGTCACCGCGGGTGGGGTCCTTCTTCAGCTTGTGCGGCGCGATGACCTCGGGGCGATAGTCCGCCACCGCCGCCGAGGCGATGAGCACGTCGCAGGGCATCAGCGCCTCGCAGGCGGCCAGCATGTCGCGGGCGCTGATCACGTCGATGCGCTCGACGCGATCGGGGGTCGGCAGGTGCACCGGGCCGCTCACCAGGCTGACGCGCGCGCCCGCCTCCGCCGCCGCTTCCGCCAGGGCAAAGCCCATACGGCCGGAGCTGTGGTTGGTGATGTAGCGCACCGGGTCGATGTTTTCCTGGGTCGGGCCGGCGGTGATGACCACGTGGCGACCGGTCAGGTCGAGTCGCTGGAAGCAGTCGGCGGCGAGTTGGGCGAGGTCGGTGGCTTCCAGCATCCGGCCGGGGCCGACGTCGCCACAGGCCTGGCTGCCGCTGGCCGGACCGAACAGCTTGATACCACGGCTGCGCAGGAGCTCGGCATTAGCCAGGGTAGCCGGATCGCGCCACATGGCCTGGTTCATAGCCGGCGCCAGGGCTACCTGAGCATCGGTGGCCAGCACCAAGGTGGTGAGCAAATCGTCCGCCACGCCCTGGGCTAGGCGCGCCATGACATCAGCAGTGGCCGGCGCGACCAACACCAGATCAGCCCAACGGGCCAGCTCGATATGTCCCATGGCCGCTTCGGCGGCCGGGTCCAGCAGATCCAGATGCACCGGCAGGCCAGACAGTGCCTGCAGCGTCAACGGCGTGATGAATTCGCGACCGCCGCGAGTCAGCACTACCCGCACCTCGGCGCCTTGATCCTTAAGTCGGCGCACCAGTTCGGCGCTCTTGTAAGCGGCGATGCCACCTCCGACGCCCAGCACGATGCGTTTACGATGGAGCCGCTGCATATAGCCTTTGTTCCGTGTTCGAACCGTCTGGGACGGGCATTACGCGGCCAATCGAGGCCTGCGCGCACCCGCGAATGATCCGGTTAAGATAGCACAGCGCCTGCAGGACGCAGGCGCCTCGCCAGACAAGGAGCACCCATGAGCATCAAGGATTGGCCGGCCCAGGAACGGCCGCGGGAGAAACTGCTGGAACAGGGTTCCCAGGCCCTTACCGACGCTGAACTGCTGGCGATCTTCTTGCGTACCGACGTGGCCGGCAAAAGCGCCGTCGACCTCGCCCGCCAGCTGCTCGGGGAATTCGGCAGCCTCAGAGCCCTGCTGGAAGCCGATCTCGCCGCCTTCAGCGCCCACCTCGGCCTCGGCCCGGCCAAGTTCAGCTAGTTGCAGGCGGTCCTGGAAATGGGCCGCCGCCACCTGGCCGAAGGCCTCAAGCGCGACTCGGCCCTGGAAAGCCCTCAGCAGGTCCGCGACTATCTCAAGGCCCGCCTGCGCCACGAACCCCACGAGATCTTCGGCTGCCTGTTCCTCGACACCCGCCACCGGGTGCTGGCCTTCGAAGCCCTGTTCCACGGCACCATCGACGGCGCCAGCGTCTACCCCCGCCAGGTGGTCAAGCGCGCCCTCGCCCATAACGCCGCCGCCGTCATCCTCACCCACAACCACCCTTCCGGCATCGCCGAACCCAGCCAGGCCGACCGCCTGCTCACCACGAGACTTAAGGACGCCCTGGCGCTGATCGATGTGCGGGTGCTGGATCATTTCATCGTGGGGGATGGGGAGCCCTTGTCGATGGCGGAATATGGCTGGCTCTAGCTATTGAATCTAATGCTTTTAAAACTATTTAGAGAAATATTTTAAAAAATTTTATTTTGGGTAATTTTTTTGGAACAGTTACTAGTATCATCCTTGAAAATTATAAATTTTTCTGGGCCTAAATTTGTAGGCCCTAGCAAATGCTTTCTTACTTTGCTTAAGACCTGTCTGACATTAGGCGCATCTGGAGAATGTGAAAGCACTGCAGAGAGGTCCTCAAGAATCTCATCAGGAAGCCACAAAATAGCTTCGAAAGTCAGCAAATTTAGCTTTTTTCGGCTCTCAGGCCATGAAAACCACTCCGATAAAAGATCAGCAATCTTTGCGGCTCTATCTCTGATTTGAATTTCTCTTTTTAACTCTTCGATGGCCTTGACTTGATCTCTAATTATCTAATCCTTGATGCGCTCCAAATCCTTTGAATACTCGTGATCTATACTCGCCTCAAGCGATTTTCAATCTGGGTTTTTCCTAAAAACCCTATAAGAAAGGTACCTAGACCTACCCCAAACAAGGAGCATACAAAAGACCAGAACCCTTTTATTTCGGCATCCAAGATGGCATAAGAATCTTGTTATAACGTAAGCGTCCGGGTAAGTCACCGTAAGCTCCTGACATCATCCGGTTCTAGCGTCCCGCGTGAGATCCCTACCGGCCCGGCCACCATCTGTCAGGTATGCTTCCACCATTCCCTTCCGTAACTTTTTTTGACACCCCCAAAGCCTCCCAGTATCGTCCTTCCTCCCTCCTTTCCGGCTACCTCTGCCGTGAACCGCCCAGGCGTTAACTCGCGAAGCGGTCATACAAGTTGCCGACACTTTTACGGTCGCTATCTACTAGCGCGCCTCATTTCCGATATCAATTGTAAAGGATGATTCTATGATCATTCGTCAGGCTACTAACGCCGACCATCCGCAGCTGCTCAGCATTTGGCTGCGCTCCGTTCGCGCCACACATCACTTCCTGCAAGAATCCGATATCGAGGCATTGCTTCCTCAGCTCCGCGATATTTACCTACCCGCTGTTGAATTATGGGTTACGGTAGATGCCGAGAAATGCCCGCTAGGGTTCATCGGGCTCAATGAAAACCACGTAGAGATGCTCTTCATCGAACCAGATCTTCGAGGGAAAGGGATTGGCCGCGCACTGCTGGATCATGCCCGTAGTTTGCGCAGTCAGATGAGTGTTGATGTGAATGAACAGAACCCTGAAGCGGTAGGGTTCTATTTACATTACGGATTTGTTCAAACAGGTCGTTCTCCGCTGGATGGCGAGGGCCGCCCCTTCCCCTTGCTACACTTGAGCCTGCCCGGCTAGAACTGTAGTAGTGAATCGCTCGCCCTTAAAGCGGGAGTTCGGAAGGTGAATTCGCCGTACGCTTACGTTATAACCCTATACGAGTTTTTTTATTCTACTTTCTAACAACCCCGGAAACCTCGTATACCACGTCTGATTCAACGGCGACGGATGCGGCAGTGGATCGAGGGTCAGTGTCTTACGCGCGCCCTCCTCCGTTTCCAGGGTGACCTCGATGCTGCTTTCGAAGCGTTCTTCGCTCTTCCAGAAGGCTTCCAGGCGGGCGCGCTCTTCCTTGGATTGGCCGATGCCGAACCAGAGGAAGGCTTCACGGCCGAGGGTGATGAGTTGGGTGCCGTGCCAGTGCTCTATCAGCAGGCGGCGCATCAGGGGGTGGAAGGTCTTTTTCACCCGTTCCGACCAGGCTTTGTTGCCAAGCGGCTTGTAGGGCACGGTGTTGGCCCAGAAGAATTGCTGGCTCAGGCTGCGGGTGGCTTCGAAGTCGGCCGGGGGCTGGCCGTGCAGATGGGTATAGAGGACCTTGCGGGCGATCTGGCCGCCGCTGCCGATGAAGGGCTCGCTGTATTTCACCTCGTCCCGCCCCGGATCGCGACCAAAGAAGCCTAGCGGCGCATCGGGATCGCCCAGACCGATGATGGGGTCCAGCGGGTCCTTGGCGAACTGTTCATAGACCGGAAGATCGACACCCGGAAGATCGGCAGCGAGCTGGCGAAAGGCTTCGCGCTCTGCGGAAGACAGCGGCATGCAACAGGTCTCCATCGAGGAATTAATCCCTCTAGTAGAGCCCTGTCCTGCGGGTGACGTTCCGTAACGACTGGCGGAGCGGCAGCCCTGGGTCGATAGGGTAAACTGCCCGGCTCGAACGACCCTCAAGGTGAATCGCGTTGATCAATCTGCTACGCAACGGCCTCGGCCAGGTGATCGTCGGCCTGGATCTGGTGACCCGGCCCCGCAAGCTCAAGCGCACTGAGCAGGCTCAGGCTGCCATCGAGGCGGAGCTGGCGAATCTGTCGCTCTATCAGTTCCAGGCCTGCCCCTTTTGCGTGAAGACGCGCCGGGCGCTGCATCGGCTGAACCTGCCGATCCGCCTCAAGGACATCAAGAAGGACCCTCAGCTGCGCGCCGAGCTGGAACAGGGCGGTGGCCGGGTGAAGGTGCCCTGCCTGCGGATCGACGAAGGCAGCCAGAGCGTGTGGATGTACGAGTCGGACGACATCATCGCCTATCTGGAGCAGCGCTACGGTGAGCGGCAGTCGGCCTAGGGTTTGCGTGTGATCGTTGGTGGACAAGGCTGCGCCGTTGTCCACCCTACGCTGCCACCTCTGGCTGTTGGGCTTCGACGGTGGAGCTGTCTTAGCCCAACCTACGATCGTTAGAGATCGCTTTCTTCGACCTTGCGGACCTTGCTGGCGTCCAGGGTGTAGGACGCCTCGGCCAGGGCGTTGTCGACCGACTCGGTGTGCAGGGTGCCGATGACCCAGTAGGGCTCGTAGATGTCGGGGAGCGGTACGCCCTTGGGGTAGCGCACCAGCACGATCTGGTTGGGCGGGGGCGGCGGGACATGGATGCAGGCGCCCGGATAGGGCACCAGGAAGAATTCGCGGAAATTGCCCTTGGCGTCGGTCTCCAGCGGCACCGGGAAGCCCCCCAACCGCACGTTCTGCCCATTCAAAGCGGCCACGGTGCGGGTGGAGTGCATCACCTCGGGCAGGCCACTGTCCTTCTGCTTGAGTCCGCCAGGCGAGCCAAAACCACCCGGGGCCTCAGGGCTGTTGTGGCTGATCTCGGGCATGGTTTCCAGGGCGTGGCGATCTTCTGCGGTGAGCAGGTCGAGCCAGTTGGTTTCCGGCGGTTCGCCCTTGGCGGCGTGGGTCAGCAGCGGCAGGCTGGCGAGCAGCAGGGTGATGAGCAGTCTGGGCATGGTCGGCAGGTCGGAGGCAAAAGTCCGAGTGTGCGGCGCGCCAGGCCAGGGGTCCAGTCGCCAGGCCGCAAAGCAGAGCCTCGCCCATGAAAAAGCCCCTGGGTCGACGGGCGACACCAGGGGCGGAAACGCTGTGCTACTTGGCTTCGCCGAAGCGAAGCGGCGTCTTAGCGACGCTTGGTCACCATGCCGTAGATGAACAGCACGATGATGGCGCCGACCACGGCACCGATGAAGCCTGCGCCTTCGCCGGCACGGTAGATGCCCAGTGCCTGGCCCAGGTAGGTGGCGACCACGGAGCCAACGATGCCCAGAATGATGGTCATGATCCAGCCCATGCTGTCGTCGCCCGGCTTGAGAAAGCGGGCAACCAGGCCGACGATGAGACCGATGATGATGGTTGCGATGATGCCCATGTGAAGAATCCCCTGTTTAAGTGCTGGTAAGACAACGCCGGTCAGCAGGCGTCGTTGTACTCTCCGACCACCGGTGATCCTTCGAGGTTCAGGGGAAAACGGCTTCCGTGTGCGGAAGCCGTTTGGCATCAGTCCTGGATCAGGGCTTCCAGGGCGGCGATGCGGGTCTGCAGGGTGGCGGCATCGGCACTGCGCAGGGTGGCGTGACCGACCTTGCGCCCGGCCTTGAAGGCCTTGCCGTAGTGGTGCAGGTGGCAGTCTTCCAGGGCGGTGACGGCGGCCACCGGCGGCACCGAGCCGATGAAGTTGACCATGGCGCTCTCGCCGACTTTGGCAGTGGAGCCCAGCGGCAGGCCGGCCACGGCGCGCAGGTGGTTCTCGAACTGGCTGCATTCGGCGCCTTCGATGGTCCAGTGCCCGGAGTTGTGCACGCGCGGGGCGATCTCGTTGGCTTTGAGGCCACCCTCGACCTCGAAGAATTCGAAGGCCAGCACACCAACGTAGTCGAGCTGTTCCAGCACGCGGCGGGCATAGTCTTCGGCCAGCGCCTGCAGCGGGTGGTCGGAACTGGCCACCGACAGGCGCAGGATGCCGCTCTCGTGGGTGTTGTGCACCAGCGGGTAGCAGGCCACCTCGCCATCACGACCGCGCACGGTCACCAGGGAGACCTCGCCGGTGAAGGGCACGAAGCCTTCCAGCAGCAGGGGTACGCTACCCAGTTCGGCGAAGGCGTCGGTGACGTCTTCCGGCTGGCGCAGGACCTTCTGGCCCTTGCCGTCGTAGCCCAGGGTGCGGGTCTTGAGTACCGCCGGCAGGCCGATGCGGGCCACGGCGGCGTCCAGGTCGGCCTGGGAGAGGATGTCGGCGAAGGCCGGGGTGGGAATGCCCAGGTCGCGGAACATGGACTTCTCGAACAGGCGGTCACGGGCGATGCGCAGGGCTTCGGCGGATGGATAGACCGGCACGAATTGCGAAAGGAAGGCCACGGTCTCGGCCGGGACACTCTCGAATTCGAAGGTCACCAGATCGACCTCGTCGGCCAGCTGGCGCAGGTGATCCTGGTCGCCGTAGTCGGCGCGCAGATGTTCGCCCAGGGCAGCGGCGCAGGCATCCGGCGCCGGATCGAGAAAGGCGAAGTTCATGCCCAGCGGCGTGCCGGCCAGGGCGAGCATGCGGCCCAGTTGGCCGCCACCGATGACGCCGATCTTCATGCCTGCTCCCTCGGATCGGGATTGTCCAGCACGGTGCGGGTCTGCTCTTCGCGGAAGGCGTTCAGCCGCTCGTGGTACTCGGGGTACTTGCTGCCGAGGATGCTGGCGGACAGCAGCGCCGCGTTGATGGCGCCAGCCTTGCCGATGGCCAGGGTGGCGACCGGTACACCGGCCGGCATCTGCACGATGGACAGCAGGGAGTCGACGCCCGAGAGCATGGAGGACTGCACCGGCACGCCGAGCACCGGCAGATGGGTCTTGGCGGCGCACATGCCCGGTAGGTGGGCGGCGCCACCGGCACCGGCGATGATCACCTCGATACCGCGCCCGGCAGCCTCTTCGGCGTACTGGAACAGCAGGTCGGGGGTACGGTGGGCGGAGACCACCTTCACTTCGTGGGGAATGCCCAGCTTGTCCAGCATGTCGGCGGTGTGGCTCAGGGTGGACCAGTCGGACTTGGAGCCCATGATCACGCCTACGAGTGCGCTCATCGTCGTGCCTCTGAAATGAAGAAGCCACGCGGTGGACGTGGCTTGGGAAATGAGCGGGACAGTATAGACGAAAGCGTGGCGAAGCGTGCCCCTGCGCCGGGTATCGCCTGTCGGTTGCAGGACAGGCTGTAACGCCCATGGAATGGGTGGTGGTGTGGGGTGAGAAGTGCGGGCTAGAGGCCTGGGTGATTCGGAAGGGATCGCCTTGAAGAGCGCCCTCACCCCAGCCCTCTCCCGCAGGCGGGAGAGGGGCGGATCTGTGTGGCGTAAGCGCACGGGTGTCTATGGCGACTGCCGTAGTGACCTGACCTGCAGGGCTGTCTTATCGCGGCCAGGGTAATTCGGCGCTGTGACCGCTCTTATAAGCCGCCGTAGGTTGGGTTGAGCGCAGCGAAGCCCAACAGTGTCTCGGGACCCCAGGCAATGTTGGGCTTCGACGATAGCGCCGTCTCAACCCAACCTACGGTCCATCGCGGCCATGTCGGTTCGCCGCCATGACCGCCTTGCCTCAGATCCCTACATCCGGCAGCTGCGGGCGGGTTTCCAGGGCCTTGGCCATCAGGCGTTCGACGAAGGCGCGGTCCGCGTCGGGCAGAGCCAGGCGCGGCGGACGGGTCAGGGCGCTGCCGCGGCCGGCGAGTTCTTCGCAAAGCTTGATGCACTGCACCAGGTCCGGACGGGCGTCCAGGTGCAGCAGCGGCATGAACCATTCGTAGAGCGGCATGGCGTCGGCGAAGCGACCGGCCCTGGCCAGGCGGAAGATGGTTTCGCCTTCGGTGGGGAAGATGTTGGACATGCCCGAGACCCAGCCTTCGGCGCCCACGGCGATGCTTTCCAGCACTACGTCGTCGAGACCGGCGAAGAGCACGAAGCGGTCACCCACCTCGTTGCGCACGTCGATGAAGCGGCGGGTGTCACCGGAGGAATCCTTGAAGCAGACGATGTTGTCGACGTCGGCCAGGGAGATGAGGATGTCCGGGGTGACGTCGTTCTTGTAGATCGGCGGATTGTTGTAAACCATCAGTGGCAGGTCGAGGGCGCTGGCCACGCTGCGGAAGTGCGCGGCGGTCTCGTGCGGCTTGGCCGAGTAGACCAGGGCCGGCATAAGCATGATGCCGTCGGCGCCGGCGCGCCCTACCGCCTGGGCGGTACGAGTGGCATTGAGGCTGGTGAATTCGGCAACGCCGCAGATCACCGGCACGCGACCGCCGGCGGCGTCCTTGGCGACCTCCACCAGGGAGATCTTTTCTTCCAGGGTCAGGGAGGTGTTCTCGCCCACGGTGCCACACATCACCAGACCGGAGACGCCATCGCGCACTAGGTTGCTGATCACGCCATGGGTCTTCTCCAGGTTGACCGAGAAGTCATCGTTGAATTGGGTGGTGACGGCGGGAAAGACGCCGCTCCAGTTAACGCGGGGAGTGCTCATGCGGGGGTTTCCTCCAGACGGGAACGGGGCTTGAGAGAGTCGCGGTATTGCCGGGGCGACAGGCCGGTGAGACGGCGGAACTGACGGCTGAAGGCGCTGTGGTCGGTATAGCCGCAGGCCAGGGCCACTTCGGTGACGGGCAGATCGCGGGCCAGCAGACGCGAGGCGGCGTCGAGCCGGGCCTTGTGCAGCAACTGCTGGGGCGTGAGGCGCAGGATGCGCTTGCACTGGCGTTCGAGCTGGGAGACCGACAGGCCGACCCGCTGGCTCAGTTCGCCCACCGAGAGCGGCTGGGCATAGTGCTCGCGCAGATAGCGATCGACCTCGGCCACCTTGGCGTGGGCCGGATGATCGGCGGCGGGCGCTTGCAGATCGTGGGAGATGCCGGCCATGCCCATCAGTTGGCCCTGGGCGTCGTGCAGCGGCAGCTTGCGGGTCAGGCACCAGCCCGGGGTACGGCCGGCATAGAGGTGCAATTCCAGCTGGTCGTCCAGTGCCAGGCCTTCGCGCAGCACGCGGCGATCCTGTTCGGCGTAGGCGCCACCCAAAGGCGCCGGGAAGACTTCCTCGGCGGTCTTGCCGAGCAATTCGCTGACGTCCTCATAGCCGCAGCGCTGGGCCAGGGTCAGGTTGACCAGCACATAGCGCGCGTCCAAGTCCTTGACGAAGAACACCACGCCGGGGATGGCATCGAGCAGCGGCGCCACCAGACTCAGGCTGGCGAGCAGCGCGGGCAGGTCGGCGGGCCGGGCGCGGCTCAGGGCGTCCAGGTGGGTGGCGGCATTCATCTCTCGTCCTCGGTCAGGGCCAGCAGGCTGTCGATACGGGTGGGTTGCAGGGGAAAGCGCGGCGTCGGCGGCGTCCAGCCCAGCAAGACGCGGGTGGCCTGGCCGCAGATGCGGCCCTGGCAGGCGCCCATGCCACAGCGACTGCGCAGCTTGGCCTGGGTCCAGTCGGCATGGCCGACCAGGGCGCCGAGGGTGACGTCTTCGCAACGGCAAACCAGGGTATCCGGCTGGGCGAGACGGGCAATGGCCTGATTCAGGGCGAAGGTGTGCGCCAATTGGGCAGCGAAGCGGCGCCAGGCACGGGCCTCGGCTTGCACACTGGCAATGGCGTCGAGCTGGCTGCTGGCGACCAGACCGGCGATACGGCCGGTGGCCTGGGCCAGTTCGTTGCCGCCGATGCCAGTGCATTCGCCAGCGGCCAGGATGTGCGGCTGGCTGGTGCGCTGGTGGCTATCCACCGCCACGCCGCCGTCCAGGGTCGCGCAGCCCAGGCTCTGGGCCAGTTCGACATTGGGCACCAGGCCGTAGCCACAGGCCAGGCGGTCGCAGGCGACCTCCCAGCGACGCTCGCCCTGGCGCAGGCGCACGGCTTCGAGTCGGTCGCTGCCGAGCGCCGCCTCGACCCAAGTGCCGGGACTATAGCGAGGAGTGGCCAAGTTCAGCGCCTGGCGCAGTTTGTTCGGCCAACGCCAGAGCTGCAGGCCGAACTCGAGTACGGCGCGGCGCCCGGCCTGTTCGGCGACCAGGGCGACCCGGGCACCCGCCTGGCGCGCGGTGGCGGCGCTGGCCAGCAGCAGCGGACCGGTGCCGGCGACGACGATACGTTCAGCGGCCACTTCCACGCCACCCTTGATCAGCGCCTGCAGGCCGCCCGCACCGGTTACTCCAGGCAAGGTCCAGCCGGGGAACGGCAACAGCAGTTCGCGGGCGCCGGTGCAGAGGATCAGGGTCTCGAAGTCCAGGGTGCGGCTGCCGTGGGCGTCTTCCAGCAGCAGTTGGCGCGCCCCCAGGACCGCGGCGACGCGGGTCTGAGTGAGCAGGGTGACGTCTGCTGGCAATTGACCGACTTCGGCGGCGACCTGGCCCGCCCGGGCGCGCCAGATCTGGCCGCCGGGCAAGGGATTGTCGTCCAGCAGCACCAGGTTCAGGCCCCGACCACTGGCCGCGCGGGCGGCGGCGAGACCGGCCGGGCCGGCGCCGATGATGAGCAGATCGCAGCGCGTGGCGTTCATGACAGGCGCTCCACCTGCATGCCGTCCTGGCACGGCGTCTGGCAGGCCAGGCGGCGCACGCCGTCGACCTGTACCCGGCATTCCTGGCAGATGCCCATGCCGCAGAAAGGTGCCCGGGCTTCACCACCTACCGAACGGCGCGCGGCGGGATTGCCGCTCTTGGCCAGCGCGGCGGTGAGCAGGCTGCCGGGACGGATCTCCAGACGCTCGCCATCGATGAACAGGGTCAGCATGCCTGACTCCTCGGGACGGTCGCGAAGCGCGAGGGCGCGAAGGGTTCCACGTGGAACGTCGAAGACTCGGCGAACAGTCCGTTGGCGATGGCTTCGGCGGTGGCCGGGGCGGTGGTGACGCCCAGGCCTTCGTGACCGACCGCCAACCACAGACCGGGCTGGTCGGGGTGAGCGCCGATCAGCGGTAGGCCATCGGGGCTGGCAGCGCGCTGGCCGGTCCAGCCACGGATCAGCGAGGTATGGGTCAGGCCCGGCAGGAAGTCCAGGGCGCGGCGCAGTAGCTGGCCAACCACTGCAGGCTCCATCGCCATGTCCGGACGCTCGAATTGGCGCGACGAGCCGATCAGCAGCTGGCCGGTGGGTCGCGGCTGGACGTTGAAGGCCACCGAGGCGCCGCTGCTGGCATGGGCGCTGGCGCCGTAGCCGATCTCCACCAACTGGTGCCGGACCTGCTCGGGATAGCGATCAGTGATCAGCAGATGGCCCTTCTTCGGCACCAGCGGCAGGTCGGGGCAGAGACTGGCGGCCTGCAGGCCGGCGGCGAGCACTACAGCGTCGGCGGTCAGCCAGCGCCCGTCGTCCAGGCGCACCTGCGAGCCTTCGATGGCCGTCGCCCGGGCACGCTGAAACTCGATCAGCGGCGAGCGCTGCAGCAGCCAGGCGGCCACCACGGGCGCATAGAGCAGACCGTCACCGGACACCTCGAGGCTGCCAGCCAGGGCCGTCAGCGCAGGTTCGGCAGCGGCGGTGGCGGCAGCGTTTAGGGGCTGGTTGGCGACACCCTGGGCGTCCAGACGCTGGCGCTTCGCCTCAATCAGATCCAGTTCGGCGGCGTCACGGGCCAGCCAGAGGGTGCCGCAGTTGCGGTAGTCGGCGGCGCTCGGCAGCTGGGGTACCAGCTCGCGCCAGAGCGCCAGGGAGCGCGCGCTCAGGGTCAATTCGGCGGGGTCATCGTCCATCACCACCAGGTGGCCCATACCGGCGGCTGAGGCGCCGGGCAGGC
This sequence comes from Pseudomonas sp. AS2.8, assembly GCF_014190935.1. NCBI lineage: Bacteria > Pseudomonadati > Pseudomonadota > Gammaproteobacteria > Pseudomonadales > Pseudomonadaceae > Pseudomonas > Pseudomonas sp. AS2.8. Next base: position 512,877 of record NZ_JACHVV010000003.1, on the reverse strand, counting down.
CGGCGTCGAGCACCCGCACGCGACAGCCGCGCGCGGCCAGGGCCGCGGCGCAACTGGCCCCGACGATGCCGGCGCCGACGACGAGGACCTCCGCCACGGACTTCACCCCGGGATACCCCAGGCGAAGGGATCGTCCGCGGCCAGCAGCAGGGTCGCTTCAGCCATGACGTGGGCGCGGCCACGGATCACCGGCAGGATGCGCCCCTCGTCGCCGGGCTGATAGTGCGCTTCGAAGCGACTGCCGATGACACTGGCCTGCTGCCAAACGGCGCCGGGGGCCAGGTCACCGTCGGCCGCGAGGCACGCCAGCTTGGCGCTGGTGCCGGTGCCGCAGGGCGAGCGGTCATAAGCACGCCCCGGGCAGAGTACATAGCTGCGACTGTCGGCGCCGTCCGGATCCTCGGCGAAGAGTTCGATATGGTCGATGTGGCCGCCCTGCTCACCGGTGATACCGGCGGCCTCCAGTGCGCCACGCAGGGCCAGGCTGAAGGTGAGCAGACCGTCGAGGTTGTCGGCGGCAATGCGCTGGCCGTGATCGGCACAGAGGAAAAACCAGTTGCCGCCCCAGGCGATGTCGCCGGTGACCGGGCCATGGCCGGGAATCTCCACCTGGACGGCATGGCGATGGCGATAGGCCGGGACGTTACGCACGCTGACGCTGCCGTCGTCATGCAGGGTGGCAGTGACGTCGCCGACCGGGGTCTCGATCAGGTGATCGCCAGGACCGATCCGACCGAGATGGGCCAGGGACACCACCAGGCCGATGGTGCCGTGACCGCACATGCCCAGGTAGCCGACCTCGTTAAAGAACACCACGCCAGCGCTGGCCGCGGGCGATACCGGCTCACAGAGCAACGCTCCCACCAGCACCTCGTTGCCACGCGGCTCATGCATGCAGGCCCGGCGAAAGGCGTCGTGTTCGCCAGCCAGACGGCTGCGGCGTTCGGCCATGCTGCCGTGGCCGAGATCGGGGAAACCGTCCAGCACCAGGCGGGTGGGTTCGCCGCCGGTGTGGGAGTCGATGACGCGGATGCGCTGCATGGCTGACCTCCGTGAGAGAGGTGCCAGTGTCGCGCAGATGACGGCAAAAGGCTTGCAGGACGTCGGCTAGTAAAATGCCGAAATCAGCACAGTTCAATAGCGTCGATCAGCCGCCGTGGCTCTGGCTTTCCAGATGCCGCCAGACCTGCTGTACCAGGCGCTTGCGCAACAGGGCACAGCGATAGAGGCGGATCTCCAGGCCGACCTGCCAGGCCGCATCGCCACAGATGGCCAGTTCGCCACGGGCCAGTTCGGCCGCCACCGACAGCTGCGGCACCCAGGCCACGCCCAGGCCCTGCAGGGCCATGGTCTTGAGGCTGTCGGCCATGGCGGTTTCGTAGAGGGTGACGGCGCGCAGCTTGCGCTGGCGCAAGAGCAGATTCACCGAACGGCCGAGGAAGGCGCCGGCGCTGTAGGCCAGTAGGGGGACGCTGCTCTGCCCGTCCAGCTGGAACATGGGTCGACCTTCGCCATCGGTGGCGCAGACCGGCAGCATGGCGGTCTGCGCCAGGTGCAGCGAGGGAAACAGCTCGGGGTCCATCTGCAGGGCCGCGTCGGGATCGTGGAAGGCCAGCATCAGGTCGCAGGCGCCGTCGCGCAGGGCGTGGATGGCATCGCCGACGTTGGTGGCCACCAGCCGGCTGGCCAGCGCCAGGCCCTGCCCGCGCAGGCCGGCGATCCATTGCGGAAAGAAGCCCAGGGCCAGGGAGTGGGCGGCGGCGAATTGCAGCACCTCGCCCTGCCCGCCTTCGAGGTGGTGCAGGTGCCGTACCGTCTCGCCCAGCTGCTCCACCACGCTGCGCGCCGTGACCAGGAACAGCTGACCGGCTTCGGTGAGGCTGACCGGGGTGTGGGATCTGTCCACCAGGGTCAGGCCGACGCTTTCCTCCAGCGCGCGGATGCGGCGGCTGAAGGCGGGCTGGGTGACGAAGCGTTTTTCGGCGGCCTGGGAAAAACTGTGGGTGGCCGCCAGGGCCACGAAGTCTTCCAGCCATTTGAATTCGATGTTCATGGCACCCATACGTCGTCTGATCTCGCAAGGTCACAACCAGAGTTATGCCGATCCGGCATGAGGCTTGGCGGATCGGCATTGGCCGGGATCGGCTGGCAGGCCTAGATTCTAGGGCATCGCGGCGCCCGCCGCTCGATCGAAGCCCAACGCTATCATGTCCGACTCTGCATCATCCGTCCGCCTCGAAAAAGATCTCCTCGGTACCCTCGACGTGCCTGCCGACGCCTACTACGGCATCCAGACCCTGCGCGCCGTGCAGAACTTCCGCCTCTCCGGCGTGCCCCTCGGTCACTACCCCAAGCTGGTGGTGGCCCTGGCCATGGTCAAGCAGGCGGCGGCCGACGCCAACCACCGGCTTGGCCACCTGCCCGCGGAAAAGCACCAGGCGATCAATGACGCCTGTTCGCGCATCATTCGCGGCGAATTCCACGACCAGTTCGTGGTGGACATGATCCAGGGCGGGGCCGGCACCTCGACCAACATGAACGCCAACGAGGTGATCGCCAACGTGGCGCTGGAGCTGCTCGGCCATGCCAAGGGCGAGTATCGCCACCTGCACCCGAACAACGACGTCAACATGGCGCAGTCGACCAACGACGCCTATCCCACCGCCATCCGCCTGGGCCTGCTGCTCGGCCATGACGCCCTGCTCGCCAGCCTGGACAGCCTGATCACCGCCTTCGCCGCCAAGGGCATGGAATTCGCCGAGGTGCTGAAGATGGGTCGCACCCAGCTGCAGGACGCGGTGCCCATGACCCTCGGCCAGGAATTCCATGCCTTCGCCACCACCCTGGGCGAAGACCTGGCGCGCCTCAAGAGCCTGGCGCCGGAGCTGCTCACCGAGGTCAACCTGGGCGGCACCGCCATCGGCACCGGCATCAACGCCGACCCCGGCTACCAGCTCCTGGCCGTGCAGCGCCTGGCGGAAATCAGCGGCCAGCCGCTGACCCCGGCGGCCGACCTGATCGAGGCCACCTCGGACATGGGCGCCTTCGTGCTGTTCTCCGGCATGCTCAAGCGCACCGCGGTGAAGCTGTCGAAGATCTGCAACGACCTGCGCCTGCTCTCCAGCGGTCCGCGCACCGGCATCAACGAGATCAACCTGCCTCCGCGCCAGCCGGGCAGCTCCATCATGCCGGGCAAGGTCAATCCGGTGATCCCCGAGGCGGTCAACCAGGTGGCCTTCGAGATCATCGGTAACGACCTGGCCCTGACCCTGGCGGCAGAGGGTGGCCAGCTGCAGCTCAACGTCATGGAGCCCTTGATCGCCTACAAGATCTTCGACTCCATCCGCCTGCTGCAGCGCGCCATGGACATGCTGCGCGAGCACTGCATCACCGGCATCACCGCCAACGTCGAGCACTGCCGCCGCCAGGTGGAGCACTCCATCGGCCTGGTCACCGCGCTCAACCCCTACCTCGGCTACGAGACCTCCACCCGCATCGCCAAGACGGCGCTGGAAACCGGTCGCGGCGTGCTGGAGCTGGTGCGCGAGGAGAACCTGCTGGACGAGGCGACCCTGGACGACATCCTGCGCCCGGAAAACATGATCGCCCCCCGGCTCGTACCGCTGAAAGCCAAGGTCTGAGTCCCGCACGCCAGACCTGAGCGGTAACGGACGGCAACTCCCCGCGGGCGCGGTATCCTTCTTGCTTGGAAGGCTACCACCGCCCCGGGGAGTTTTCGCATGCGTCAGTCCGGTCTGATCAATCTCAACCTGGTGTCCCTGCTCCTCCAGCAACTGGCGGCCGACACGCCCGCCCGGGCGGCTCCCCTGCTGGCTGGCAGCGGCCTGCGGCTGGACGACCTCGAACAGCCCCATCGGCTCATCACCCTGGCCCAGGAACAGCGGGTCATCGCCAACGCCCTGCCGGTCGCCCCGCCCGAACTGGGACTGCTGCTGGGCTGGCGGCTGCGCGTCTCCGGCTACGGCCTGCTCGGCTATGCCCTGCTCAGCGCCCCGACCCTGGGCGCGGCGCTACAGGCAGCCCTGGCCCATCAAAGCCTGCTGGGTGCCTATTTCACCCTGCGTCTGGAGCGCCACGGCGAGTTGGCCTGGCTCAGGGCCGACGACCATCCCTTCGCGCCGGAACTGGAGCGCTGCAATGCCGAGTGCTGCCTGGCCTCGCTCCTGGCGATCTGCTGCGACCTCCTGGGTACGTCCCTGCCGCTGGTGCAGGTGGCCTTTCGGCACGCCGAGCCAGTCTATCGCGCGCGCTATGGCGACTGCTTCGGCGCCACGCCCCTGGCCTTCGCCGCCACCTTCAACGGCCTGGCCTTTCCCGCTGCCTGGCTTGACCGCGGGCTGCCACTGGCCGATCCGGTGACCCATCGCGACGCCCTGGAGCAGTGCGGCCGCCTCGCCCCCGAGCAGGATCGCCAGCGCGCCCTGCTTGCCCGCATCCGCACCCTGCTGGGCGCCGACCTGGCGGCCCCACCCTCCTTCGCGGCCCTGGCCGGCCACCTCGGCATGGCCCCGCGCAGCCTGCGTCGCCACCTGCAGGCCGGCGGTAGCGGCTATCAGCAATTGCTGGACGAGTTACGCTTCGCGCGGGCGCGGGACCTGCTGGCCCAGGAGCGGCTGCCCATCTATCGCATCGCCGAGGTGATGGGTTTCAGCGAAACGGCCAGCTTCCGCCATGCCTTTCGCCGCTGGAGCGGACAGTCGCCGCGGGGTTATCGACTCTAGCGGCTGGCGTATGCTGGCGGTTCCTGCACAACGAGAGGCTCTGCCATGCCAGCCCTGCACCTGCTCGCGGACCGTGGCCAACCCACCGACCAATACCGCCTGCCGGCGGAAAAGCGCCTGGTAGGCGACCCGCTGCAGAGCCTCTGGCTCGACTACGAGGATGGCAGCGGTGTCTTTGCCGTCGGCCACTGGCACAGCGAGGTGGGCAAGTGGCGGGTGAACTACACCGAGGAGGAGTACTGCCAGATCCTCGAAGGGGTGAGTCTGGTCACTGATGACCAGGGCCACGCCACCCGTCTCGGGCCCGGCAGCAGCTTTGTCGTGCCGCGTGGCTTCCAGGGCACCTGGGAGGTGCTGGAGCCGACCCTGAAACGGTTCGTGGTCTACGAAGCCAAGGGCGGCTAATAGCCGACGCCGGGCGCAATCTGGCCGGATCTATCCCCTTTTGGCCGCTGCGCCTCTCGTCCAGAGGCACCAGGCTGGCAAGAATCTGGGTAGAGCCCGCCGCCCGGAGTCGCCATGCGCATCCACCACAGTCCCGACCACGCCCTGCACCACGGCCGCTGCGAATTGATCGATGGCCAGCTGCAGCCCTGTTTCGAAAAGCCCCAGCGCGTCGAATTCATCCTCGCCGAGTGTCACCGCCGGCAGCTCGGCGAGGTGGTGGCGCCCAAGGACTTCGGTCAGGCGCCGCTGGCACGCATCCATAGCGCGGCCTATCTCGATTTTCTCGCCGGCGCCTGGGACGAATGGGCGGCCCGCGGCGAGACCGTGGACCTGCTGCCCTATACCTGGCCGGCGCGTACCCTGCGCCAGGTGCTGCCGCCCACCAGCCTGCACGGACGCCTCGGTTACTACAGCTTCGACGGCGGCGCGCCCATCACCTCCGGGACCTGGCAGGCCGCCTACAGCGCTGCCCAGGTGGCCCTGAGTGCCGGGGCCGAGGTCGCCGCGGGCGCGCGCAGCGCCTTTGCCCTCTGCCGTCCGCCGGGCCACCACGCCGCGGCCGATGTCATGGGCGGTTACTGCTATTTGAACAACGCCGCCATCGCCGCTCAGGCCGCCCTCGACGGCGGCGCCCGGCGCGTGGCCATCCTCGATGTCGACTACCACCACGGCAACGGCACCCAGGACATCTTCTATGCGCGCGACGATGTGCTGTTCCTCTCGCTGCACGGCGATCCGGGTTTCGAGTTCCCCTTTTTCCTCGGCTATGCCGACGAGACCGGCAGCGGGGCGGGCCAGGGCTTCAACCTCAATCTGCCGCTGCCCGCCGGCAGCGCCTGGGACAGCTGGAGCGCCGCCCTGGAGCTAGCGCTGGCGCGCGTGCAGGACTATGCCCCGGACCTGCTGCTGGTCTCCCTGGGCGTGGATACCTTCAAGGCCGATCCCATTTCCCAGTTCAAGCTGGAGAGCGACGACTACCTGCGCCTGGGCGAACGCCTGGCGCGGCTCGGCCTGCCGACCCTGTTCGTCATGGAAGGCGGTTACGCCGTGGCGGAGATCGGCATCAATACGGTGAACGTCCTGGCCGCCTTCGACGGCGCCTGATCCCTATCGCGAGGAATCCGACCATGTACAGCCTCCTGCGTCCGCTCACCGCCCTGCTCGGCGGTGCCCTGCTCGCCACCGCCGTCCAGGCCGCCGATCCCGGTGAACTGCGGGTCTACAACTGGGCCGACTACATCCTGCCCGAGACGCCCAAGGACTTTGCCAAGCAGACCGGTATCCGCGTCACCTGGGACACCTTCGACAGCAACGAGTCGCTGGAGGCCAAGCTGCTCACCGGGCGCTCCGGCTATGACCTGGTGATTCCCTCCAACCAGTTCCTGGAAACCCAGATCAAGGCCGGGGTCTTCCAGAAGCTGGACAAGAGCAAGCTGCCCAACTGGCAGAATCTCGATCCCGAGTTGCTCAAGCTGCTGGAGGTCAACGACCCGGGCAACCAGTATGGCGTGCCCTACATGTACGGCACCATCCTCATCGGCTTCAACCCGGCCAAGGTCAAGGCGGCGCTGGGGGCGGACGCACCGGTGGACAGCTGGGACCTGGTGTTCAAACCGGAGAACATGGCCAAGCTCAAGAGCTGTGGCGTGGCCATGCTGGATTCACCCTCGGACATCCTGCCGGTGGTGCTGCACTACCTGGGCCTGGACCCCAACAGCGCCAACGCCAAGGACTACGAAAAGGCCACGGCGCTGATGCTGAAGATCCGCCCCTACATGGCCTACTTCAACTCCACCAAGTACATGACCGATATCGCCAACGGCGACATCTGCGTGGCGGTGGGCTACTCCGGCAGCTTTTACCAGTTCGGCAACCGGGCCAAGGAAGCCGGCAACGGTGTGGTGGTGGACTGGCGTCTGCCGCGCGAAGGCGCACCCATCTGGTTCGACACCTGGGCCATTCCGGCCAGTGCCACCAACGTCGACCAGGCCCATGCCTTCATCAACTACCTGCTCGAACCCAAGGTGATCGCCGGGATCAGCGACTACCTCGGCTATCCCAACGCCAACAAGCCGGGCATGCCGCTGGTGACCGCCGCTATCCGCGACAACCACGACCTGGTGCCCACCCCGGAAATGCTCAAGAAGCTCTATGTCGTGCAGCCGCTGCCGCAGCCCATCGAGCGGGTACGGACCCGCGCCTGGAGTCGCATCAAGGCCGGCAACTAGCGGCTACGACGTCCACAATTATCCGAATGGTAGCCAAGGGCTACCATTCGGCGGTTACATCCCTGCGTCCGGGAACCCTCTATCGCGCTAAGGGACTTATTGTGCTGAAGTGACTATTGGATTTACCTGCCAGGTACGGCGTCATGTCCCTCAGTGTTGCCCTCAACCGAGCGCTGGCTCGCCCTTTCTGGGCCCTGCGCTTCGAACCGGTATTGGAACGGCATTACCAGCACGACATCGCCCGTTCGCGCCGGCGGCACCTGCGCATCAGCTTGACCGTGGCCATCCTTGCCTACGCCAGCTTCTCGATCTGGGACTGGATCCTGATGACCGATGCCTTCTGGCTCATCAGTCTGCTCAGCGCGCTGGTGGTGATTGGCGGCGGACTGGTCTTGCTGGCGCTCGGGGTAATACGCGCCGAACATCCCGCGCGCGAGTGGTTGGGCATCCTGCCCTGTCTGCTGGCCTATTTCCCGCCGTTGCTCGACGTCGAGGCCACCGATGCCGCGCATCGCGCCCTCTGGCTGGCGACGATGCCGCTGATGACGCTCTTCACCAACAGCTGTATCGCCCCGCCCCTGCGCCAGGCCGCGGTACACACGCTGTTCGCCCTGCTGGCCATCGGCCTGGCCACCCAGATGCACACCCTGCCGGCCCTGGAGGCGTCGCTGGTCATGACCCTGGCGTTCGCCACCGCGAGCTTTACCCTGCTCAACAACTTCTGGATGGAGCGCGCCCGCCGTCAGGGCTATTTGCTGATCCTGCGCGACCGCTTGCGCAACGAAGAACTGATCGCTTCCAATCGCTTCCTGGCGCAGCAGTCCGCCACCGATCCCCTGACCGGCGTGGCCAATCGCCGGGCGCTGATGCAGGCCCTGGGCACCGCCCTGGCCCATCCCCCGCCCCGGCCGCTGCTCCTGCTGATGATCGACGTCGATCACTTCAAGGCCTTCAACGATCGCTACGGGCATCCGGCCGGCGATCGCTGCCTGCAACAGGTCGCCACCGCCCTGGCCGACGAATTGCGCGCCGGCGATTGCCTGGCCCGCTACGGCGGCGAGGAATTCGCCATCCTCTGTACGCCGTCGCGCGAGGAGGATGCTGCCAAACTGGCGCAGCGCCTGCTCGACGCGGTACGGCGCCTGGAGATCCCCCATCTCGGCCCCCCTGCCGGGCCGCGGGTGACGGTGAGTATCGGCGGCGCCTGCGCCCGGCCGGATCATGACTGCGCGGAGACCTTTATCGAGGCCGCCGATCGCCAGCTCTACTGGGCCAAGCAGGCCGGGCGCGACCGCGCCATCCTCGAAGACTGCGATCGCTGCCACCCAGCGATCGAGGAATCCCTCTAGCCCAGGCGATAAACCCGGTCGACCAGAGCCACGCTGGCCAGGCGCTGGCGCAGATCCTCGTCCAAGCCGGGATCCTGCCAGTCGTAGAGGCCGATGCGGGCATAGGCCCGACCCCGTGGCGGCCGCGTACCGAGGTACTCCCAGACCACTCGGGTGCAGGCCGGCTCGCGCCGGTCGGAGGCGCTGACGCCGAGCTTGAGTCCGTTCAGGCGATCGATGCGGTTGCGCGCGCTGGGCAGCAGCACCGTCTGCGACAACTCGTTGCCGGTGAGGGATTCGTAGTCGGTAAAGAACAGTCGGCTTTCCAGGCTCATGGCCAGGCCCAGGTAGCGAAAGCGCGCCTGGCTGGTGGCTTCGTCCCGGCGACGCAGGCGCTCGAAACGCACGTAGCGGAAGACGCCCGCTTCCGCGAACAGCCAGACCAGTCCGCAGAGCACCACGCCCGGCGTGGACAGCGACGGATAGTATTCGTGGTAATAGCCCTGGTAGCGCGCCAGGCCCTCCTGACGCTCGCCAAACAGGGCCAGTGCCTGCCCGGCCCACCCCGTTTCCTGACCGACCGGCGCCCCCAGGCGCGCCGCGAATTGCCGCTGCGGCAGCTGCAGATCGCCCACCGGCAGCCCGAAGAATTCCGCCAGGCGCTGCAGGTTGTAAGGCGACGGACGGCTCTGCCCGTTGAGGTAGCGATTGAACTGGGCGCGGTTGATGCCGACGGCGCGACAGACGGCGGCAATCGAGCGGTGGCGCTGGCAGAGCAGCTGCAAATTGGCGGAAAAGTCGCTCATGAATCCGGCCCGAGCTTGACAGACGGCGAGAAAACTAGCATCAAGTCGCGCCATTTTGAAGCGAGGCGCGGAATTGTTCACGCCGGTGGGATAGCCGAATCTAGGCGCCCGGTCCGTCTTACTGCCCGTTCCACCCGGACCGATCCGTTCCAGAGCCTGTTGCCGTCGTCTCCCCACGCCGGGAGCAGGCCCTGGCGGGATATTCCACAATAATAGCCCCAAGGCTTGCGAGCCGGCCTTGGAGCATCACTAGCATGCTCGAGGATTCTTCATGCACTACCTAGAAATGCTCAACGACTTCCTGTCCGGCCACGTGCTCATCGTGCTGATCGTCGGCCTGGGCAGCTATTTCACCCTGCGCTCGCGATTCGTGCAGGTGCGCCATTTCCCGCACATGTTCACCGTCTTCAAGGACTCCCTGCGCAACAGCGGCGACGGCCTGAGTTCCTTCCAGGCGTTGATGCTCAGCCTGGCCGGTCGCGTCGGTGCCGGCAACATCGCCGGCGTCGGCCTGGCCGTGACCCTGGGTGGCCCGGGCGCGGTGTTCTGGATGTGGGTGACCGCCCTGGTCGGCATGGCCAGCAGCTTCTTCGAGTGCACCCTGGCGCAGGTCTACAAGCGCGCCGACGGTGACGGCCTCTACGTGGGTGGTCCGGCGTATTACATCCAGCACGGCCTCAACAAGCGCTGGATGGCGCTGATCTTCTCGGCACTGCTGCTGGTGACCTACGGCTTCGCCTTCGTCGGTCTGCAGTCCTTTACCGTGACCCATTCGTTGGAAAACGCCTTCGGTCTGCCGGTGCAGTACACCGGGATCGCCCTCGCCATCCTGCTGGGCCTGGTGTTCATCGGCGGTATCAAGCGCATCGCCGCGGTCTCCGACATTCTGGTGCCGGTCAAGACCCTGGCCTACATCGCCGTCACCCTCTATGTGATCATCACCCAGATCGATCTGGTCCCCGGCACCCTGCTGACCATCGTCAAGAGCGCCTTTGGCCTGGAGCCGGCCTTCGCCGGTCTGCTGGGCGCCGCCATCACCATGGGCGTCAAGCGTGGCGTCTTCGCCAACGAAGCCGGCCTGGGCGCTGCGCCCAACGTCGCCGCCGTGGCCGCGGTCAAGCACCCGGCTGCCCAGGGCGTAGTGCAGGCCTTCAGCGTCTTCCTCGATACCTTCGTCATCTGCACCTGCACCGCGCTGCTGATCCTGCTGTCGGGTTTCTACACTCCGGGCTTCGAAGGCGACGGCATTGTCCTGACCCAGAACTCGCTGGCCGCGGTGGTCGGTGACTGGGGCCGTATCTTCATCAGCGTCGCCCTGTCGCTGTTCGTCTTCACCTGCATCCTCTACAACATCTACCTGGGCGAAAACGGCCTGCGCTACCTGCTCGGCCGCGGCAAGGCCGTGCTGCTCGGCTATCGGGGCCTAGTGCTGGTGCTGATCTGCTGGGGCTCGATGCAGAACCTGACCACAGTGTTCGCCTTCGCCGACATCACCATGACCTGCCTGGCTTTCGTCAACCTGATCGCCCTGGCCATGCTGATCAAGGTCGGCATGCGCATCCTCAACGACTACGACGCCCAGCGCCGTGCCGGGGTCGACCAGCCGGTGTTCGACGCCGATCAGTTCCGCGACCTGGACCTGGATCGCCAGGCCTGGCCGGCGCTGGAGCGTCTGGAAGAGACCGTCGCCGAAGCCCGCGCCGCCCAGCCGCGCCAGGCGCACTGATGCCGCTGCCGGGTCGCGCTGACCCGGACCGCGACCGTTTTCCTGCCCCCACCTCGTGTGGGGGCAGTCTTATCAGGAAGTCCCTCATGAGCTCACCCTACCTGCACATCCTCTACACCGGCGGCACCATCGGCATGCAGGCGACCGCCGCCGGCCTGGCCCCCGCCGCTGGTTTCGAGGCGCGCATCGACGCCCTGTTGGCCAGCCGTCCGGACCTGGGCACGCCGGCCTGGCGGCTGCAGGAGCTGCTGCCGCTGATCGACAGCGCCAACATGACCCCCGCCGCCTGGGAGCGCATGGCCCAGGCGATCCTGTCGGCAGCCACCGACCCCGCCTGCCGCGGCGTGCTGGTGCTGCACGGCACCGACACCCTGGCCTACAGCGCGGCCGCCCTGGCCTTCCGTCTGCTGGGCCTGGCCATTCCGGTGCTGCTGACCGGCTCCATGCTGCCGGCCGGCGTGCCGGATAGCGATGCCGACGGCAACCTGGCGGATAGCTTCGCCGCCTTCGCCAGTGGGCTAGCGCCGGGGGTGCAGGTGCAATTCCATGGCGAACGCCTGCCGGCGGCACGCTGCACCAAGCAGGCCAGCAGCGGCTGGAAGGCCTTTGTGGAAAGCGCCCGGCCGCGCAGTGGCGAGGCCTTGGTCGCAACACCACCAGCGCTGCGCTTCGACCAGCCACGTCAGCCGGTGCGAGTCGCGGTGCTGCCGCTGTTTCCGGGCGTCGACGGCGCCACTCTGCGCGGTCTGGCGAGCAGCGGTGTGCAGGGGTTGGTGCTGGAGTGCTACGGCAGCGGCACGGGGCCGGCGGACGACGCCGACTTTCTTGCCGCCCTCGCCGAATGGCGCGACGCCGGAGTCCCTGTGGTCGCCCTCAGCCAGGGCGCTCGCGGGACAGTGGAATTAGGCACCTACGCCGCCGGCAGCGGCCTGGCCAACGCTGGGGTCATCTCCGGTCGCGGTATGACCCGCGAGGCCGCCCTGGGCAAACTGCACGCTCTGCTCGGCTGCGGACTGGAGCGCGCGGCGGTGGCCAAGTGGATCGGACGCAATCTGTGCGAGGAGTTGTGATCATCGGCTAGGGGCTGGCCGCTCCCTCACCCTCCGAGAAGACCAGGGTGAGGGCTGCCCGAGACGCCCGCTCGGTGCCTTACAGCGCTTCGCGCCATACGCTCACTGCCATCTCGGCCGAGGCGCCCGGCGCCACGGTGAGGACGTCGTCCATCACCCGGGCGGTCTCGATGCAGAGCATCCCGGTCCAGGCGTCATCGGCGAACTGGCTCAAGCGCGCGGCCTTGTCGATCCAGGGATTCCACAGCACCGCCGAATGACTGTTGCGGGTCTCGACGAACAGCCGGCGCTGCCACTGGGGATCACGGATCGCCAGGCGGGCCGGCAGGCCGACATAGACCCGATCGGTCTCGCCGGTGATGGTCGGCTCGCCGTTCTGCCGCTTGCGGGTCCAGCCGTCCAGGCAGTCGTAGTAGTCGGCATTGGCCAGACCCTCGATACCTACTTCACGGACGTCGCTCACGGCGAAATAGGTGTGCAGCGCCTGGCTCAGCACCAGCGGGTGATCTTCCAGGTTGCGCACGCTCAGGGTCAGCTCCAGGCGCTCACCCACGCTCAGGCTGAGGGTCAGCTCGGTGGCATGGGGCCAGCCCGGGGTGGTCTCGGCGGAGGTGCGGTGGTGGAAGTCCAGGCGCACCCGGTCGGTGTCCACCTCGACGCCGCCGGCCTGCCAGGCGATCTGGCGCGCCAGGCCGTGGGCCGGGGCGTCCGCGGTGGTGGTGCACATGGCCTGCACCTCGGCCGGATTCTTCAGCAGGTCGCCAAACCAGGGCCAGCAGACCGGGATGCCGCCACGGATCGGGGTACCGGGCTCGAACACGGCTTCCGGATTACCCCAGACGATGTCCGGCTCGCCGTCGAAGCCGTAGCGCAGCACATGGGCGCCCTGGCAGGCCACCAGGGCTTCGGCCTGGCCGACGCGGATGCGCCAGACGGGCAATTGGCCCAGTTGGATCTGTTCGACGAGGGGGGCTGCGGACATGGGATGACTCCTGGAAAAGGTGAGAGGCGACTGTAGTCCAGTCGAGGACCGGGCTCCAGCCAGCCATGGACAGCGCCGGCTGCAAAATCTTCCAACGCCGGCCACGTCTCATACCGGTGCGGCAACGCTCGGCTAGACTCCTGGCCTCCCCTCTTCAGGAATGGCTCCCGCATGTCGGCTTTCCCGCGTCTTTCCCTGCTGCTCGGCCTGGGCCTGACCCTGCCACTCCTGGCCAACGCGGCCAATCCCCTCGACGACGAGGTCCGCGCCGCCGCCCGCGCGGTGATGGCCGAGCAGGACATCCCGGGCCTTGCGATAGGCGTTACTTCCCCAGGCCTGCGTCGGCTCTACTACTTCGGTACCGCCGACCGCCGCAGCGGCCAGCCGGTGGACGCCGCCACCCTGTTCGAGATCGGCTCCCTGAGCAAGACCTATACCGCCACCCTGGGTGGCTACGCGGCGGCGACCGGTCGCCTGCGGCTGGACGAGTCCGCCGCTGAGGTGCGCCCGGCCCTGGCCGGCAGCGCCATCGGCCAGGCCAGCCTGCTGCAACTGGCCACCTACAGCGCCGGCGGCCTGCCGCTGCAATTTCCCGACAGCGTGACCCAGGACGATCAGACGACGGCCTTCTACCGCGCCTTCCAGCCGCCCTTCCCCGCCGGCAGCCGCCGCCTCTACTCCAATCCCAGCATCGGCCTGTTCGGCGCCCTGGCGGCCCAGCGGCTCGACGAGCCCTTCGCCACGGCCCTGCAGCGCCACGTGCTCACGCCCCTGGGCCTCGGCCATACCTATCTGCAGGTGCCAGCGGCGGAGCAGGCCCACTACGCCTGGGGCCATGGCAAGAACGACCAGCCGCTGCGGGTCAATCCGGGCGCCTATGCCGAAGAGGCTTATGGCATCAAGACCACCGCGGGCGATCTGCTCGCCTTCGTCGAGGCGAACCTGCACCCTGACCGATTGCCGGCGCCCCTGGCCAAGGCGCTCGACGCCACCCAGCAGGGCTACTACCGCAGCGGCCCCATGACCCAGGGACTGGCGTGGGAGGCCTATGCCTATCCGCTGCCCAAGGCCCGGCTGCTGGCCGGCAACACCCCGGCGATGGCCCTGGAGTCGCAACCAGTGGACTGGCAGCATCCGCCGCTGCCGGCGAGCGGCGCCCGGCTGTTGAACAAGACCGGCTCCACCAACGGCTTCGGCGCCTATGCGCTGTTCATTCCGGAGCGGCAGCTCGGCCTGGTGATCCTGGCCAATCGCAACTACCCGAATTCCGCACGGATCGAGGCGGCCTGGCGAATCTTGCAGAAGCTCGATAGCCGGGTGCAGTGAGCGAAGGGGTTATCGCGGCCATGGCGCTCCGCCGAGGCGGCCGTAGGTTGGGTTGAGCGCAGCAAAGCCCAACATCGCCCAGACCTAGGCAATGTTAGGCTTCGACGATGGCACTGTCTCAACCCAACCTACGGCCCATGACCGCTATGATCGAAACAGCCCCGTAGGGTGGATGACGGAGCAGCCTCATCCACGAACCCGCGCATCAAACCGCGGCCTCAAATCCCGCCCGACTCCTCGCGCCCTTCCACCGGCAGCTCGTGCTCGGTGGCGTAGCCGGCATCGGCCGCCTCCAGCACGCCGTGGGCGATGCTGCAGAACAGCGAATTGACCCGGCGCATGTCGCTGAGCAGGCCCAGGTGCAGGGAGCTGGTCTCGAAGCTCTCCACCACCTGCTGGTGCAGCCGCTCGACGTGGGCATGGGCGTAGCGCCGCTCCAGCAGGCGGAAGCGCTGCTTGAGCCGGCGCAGGCGCCGCGCCGCGTCCAGGTCGCCGGAGAGATAGACCGACAGGCATAGCTTGAGGCTGTCTACCAGCAGCCGGTGCAGGGCGGAGAGTTCGTCCACTCCGGAAGCCGAGAAGGACCGCCGGGCCGCGATCTTCTTGCTGTCGACGTCGCTGGCCATGCGCTCGATGAGATCGCCGGCCTGCTCCAGGTTGATCGCCAGTTCGATGGTCTCGGCCCAGCGCCGGCTGTCGCGCTCGTCCAGGTCGTCGCGCGGCATGCGCGCCAGGTACAGCTTGATCGCCGTGTAGAGCGCATCGACGTCGTCGTCGAGACGACGCACCTCGCGAGCCAGTTGCTTGTCGCCGGCGTTGATCAGCACCAGCAGGTGCTGCAGCATCTGCTCGATGACGTCGCCCATGCGCAAGAGCTCGCGGGAGGCGTTGGTCAGCGCCAGAGCCGGGGTGTCCAGGGCGGCGGTATCCAGGTGGCGCGGCCGCAGGATGGTCTCGGCGCTGTCCTTGGCCGGCAGCATGGCGGTGCAAAAGCGCGCCAGGGGCCCGGTCAGCGGCAGGAACAGCAGGCAGCGCACCAGGTTGTAGGCGACGTGGAAGCCGATCACCACCTCGGCGTCGTTGAAGTCATAGCCCTGCAGCCAGTCGGCCAGCAGGCCGATCCAGGGCAGCACCAGGATGCAGCCGGCGAGCTTGAACAGCAGGCTGCCCACCGCCACCCGCCGTGCTTCCACGCCCTGCTTGGCGGCGCCCATCAAGGCCAGCACGCCACTGCCCAGGTTGGCGCCCACCACCAGGCACAGCGCCACCTTGAGCGAGATGACCCCGGAGCCGGCCAGGGTGGCGGTCAGCAGCACCGCCGCCAGGCTGGAATAGGAAACCATGGCGAACACCGCGCCGGTCAGGGCGTCGAGCAACTGGTCGCCGGTCAGCGAAGAGAACAGCACCTTGACCCCGGCCGCGTGGGTCATGGGCGAGGCCGCCTCGACGATCAGCTGCAGCGCCAGGATGATCAGCCCCAGGCCGATGGCGACCCGGCCGAGCTGGCCGGCGCGGGTCTGCTTGCGCCCGAGAAAGAACACCACGCCAAGAAAGATCAGCAGCGGCGACAGCCAGGACAGGTCGAAGGTCAGCACCCGCGCCATCAGCGCGGTGCCCACGTCGGCGCCGAGCATGATGGCCAACGCCGGAGTGAGCGGCACCAGGCCCTGGGCGACGAAGGAGGTCACCAGCAGCGCGGTGGCATTGCTGCTCTGCACCAGAGCGGTAACGGCGATGCCGGAGAGAAAGGCCAGTGGCATGCGCTGCATGCTGCGGCTGAGCACCCGGCGCAGGCTGGCGCCGTATACCCGCAGGATACCGGTGCGCACGATATGGGTGCCCCACACCAGCAGGGCGACGGCGGATAGCAGATTGAGCAGTGTCAGCATCGTGGCGCCCTCCCGGCGCGTGTCCAAGAGCTCCTGGCGAGCTTGTCACAAAATCGTAATGACCGTTCTGCACAGACGCACGAGCCCGAAGGCAGGGCACCTTCGGGCTCGTGGGGACTTGCTGATTTAGGCGGCGGAGAGCCGGGTGGGTTCCGCCGCTGCGATCAGATCTGCTCCTTGCGCAGCTTGACCGCCTCGCGCGCCTTGGCCTTGCCGCGCAGGCGGATGTTGATGGCTTCCACCGCCAGCGAGAAGGCCATGGCGAAGTAGACGTAGCCCTTGGGCACGTGGACTTCGAAGGCCTCGGCGATGAGCACGGTGCCGACCACGATCAGGAAGGACAGCGCCAGCATCTTCAGGCTTGGGTGCTTGTCGATGAAATTGCTGATGCCGCCGGCCGCCAGCATCATCACCAGCACGGCGACGATGATCGCCGCGACCATGACCGGCACGTGGCTGACCATGCCCACCGCGGTGATCACCGAGTCCAGCGAGAAGACGATGTCGATGATGGCGATCTGGATGATGGTGCCGATGAAGCCGCTGCCCTTCTTCTGGGGCGCGTCCTCGTCGTGCTCGTCTTCGCCTTCCAGGCCTTCGTAGATCTCGGCACTGCTCTTCCACAGCAGGAACAGGCCGCCGAAGAAGAGGATGAGGTCACGCCCGGAGATGCCCTGGCCGAAGACGAAGAACAGGTCGGCGGTGAGGCGCATCACCCAGGTGATCGACAGCAGCAGCAGGATGCGGGTGACCATGGCCAGGGCCAGGCCGAAGAAACGGGTCCGCGCCTGCATGTGCTTGGGCATGCGGCTGACCAGGATGGAGATCATGATGATGTTGTCGATGCCGAGGACGATCTCCAGGGCCGTCAGGGTAAAGAAGGCGACCCAGATTTCCGGGTTGGTCAACCATTCCATTGCGAATCCTCTCTTAGCTGAGGCGCGCTCGGGCGCGCGCTCCAATGGAAAAGGCGCATCGGGCGATGCGCCGTTTTCGAACAGCCGGCAAGGCTAGTCGTAGCTCTGGCAAAACTCTAGCGGCTGTACAGCGGAAACACACCCAGTAACAAAGCGCCGACCAGCAGGAACATGCAGGTCACGGTGGCCCATTTCAGGGTGAAGCGCTGGTGGTCGCCGAACTCCACCTTGGCCAGGCCCACCAGCAGGTAGGTCGAGGGCACCAGCGGGCTGAGCAGGTGCACGGGCTGACCGACGATGGAAGCCCGGGCGATCTCCACCGGACTGATGCCATAGGCCGCGGCGGCCTCGGCCAGCACCGGCAGCACGCCGAAGTAGAAGGCGTCGTTGGAGATGAAGAAGGTGAACGGCAGGCTGACCAGGGCGGTGATCACCGCCATGTACGGACCCAGGGCGTCCGGGATCACCGCCAGCAGGCCCTTGGACATGGCGTCGACCATGCCGGTACCCGAGAGGATGCCGGTGAAGATGCCCGCGGCGAAAATCAGCGAGACCACCGCCAGGACGTTTTCGGCGTGGGCGGCGATGCGCTGCTTCTGCATGTTCAGGCAACGGTAGTTGACGGTCATGGCGATGCCGAAGGCGATCATGAACAGCACCGGCATCGGCAGCACGCCGACGATCAGCGCGGCCATCAGCGCCAGGGTCAGCAGGCCGTTGAACCAGCGCAGGTGCGGGCGGCGGGCCTCGACGCACTGGGAGACGGTGACGTCGGCGCCTTCGGTCTCGCCGATCTGCAGGATGCCCAGGCGCGCGCGCTCACTGCGGCCATAGAGGTAGGCCAGGAAGAACAGCCAGGCGATGGCCAACAGCATCGGCGCGATCATGGGCACGAAGACGTCGGCCGGATCCACGTGCAGGGCACTGGCGGCGCGGGCGGTCGGACCGCCCCAGGGGGTCAGGTTCATCACGCCACTGGAGAGCAGCATCAGGCAGGTCATGATCAGCGGATTCATGCCCAGGCGGCGGTACAGCGGGAACATGGCCGCCACGCAGATCATGTAGGTGGTCGAGCCGTCACCGTCCAGGGAGACCACCAGGGTCAGGAAGACGGTGCCCATGGCCACCTTGAGCGGATCGCCCTTGACCAGCTTGAGGATCCAGCGCACCGCCGGGTCGAACAGGCCGGTGTCGATCATCACGGCGAAGTAGAGGATCGCGAACAGCAGCATCACGCCGGTGGGCGCCAGCTTGCGGATGCCGTCGAGCATCATCGGGCCGAGGGCGTCGAGCTTGACGTGGCCGAGGCTGGCGAATTCGCTGGACAGCGCCCAGGCGAGCACGGCGAAGGCGATCGGCACCATGGTCAGGGCGATCAGCGGAGACAGGCGCTTGGTCATGATCAGGTACATGAAGGTCATGACCATGGCGAAGCCGAGGAAAGTCAGCATGGGAATACCTCTGAATTTTCGCGAAGAGAAGGAGGGTTCAGCCGCGGCGCAGCGGCGCGGAGAGTGCGAAAATCCAGGGGAGACGGGCGCGCGGGGACGCCTGGAGGGACAGATACGACATGGCAAGAATCCTGGTTATTTTTGTAGGCACGTCGCCCGCTCACGGGGGCGGGTCTTGAGCGGATCCTAAGAGGTCAACCTTTCGCCAGCCTTGCGCGGAGGCGAGTGGATGTTGCCGGATGTCACGAAGCCGACACGGATAGGAGCTGTTCGCCTCGCTGCCAGCCCGGGGTGCTCAGGTGCTCGACGAAGAAATCGAGCAGTACCTGGATCTTGGTCGGGCGACTGCGCGCCGAGGGGGTCACGAAGTAGAGGCCGCCACGGGTCAGCTGCCAGTCCGGCAGCAGCTGCACCAACCGGCCATCGGCCAGGTAGTCGGCGGCGATGAAGTCCGGCAACTCGGCGATGGCCAGGCCTTCCAGCAGCACCGGCAGCAGGGCTTCGGAATTGGTGACACGCAGGGGGCCACGCGGCAGCACGCTTGCCTCGCGACCCTCGTCCCCGCTGAAGCGCCACACCTGGCTGCGCGCCCGGTAGGCGTAGCTCAGGCAGGCGTGTTCGGTCAGCTCTTGCGGATGGCTTGGCCAGCCGTGGCGCTCGACATAGGCCGGCGCCGCCACTAGCAGCTGGCTGACCGCGCAGAGCCGCCGGGCGACCAGTGAGGAGTCCGGCAAGGCGGCGATGCGCAGGGCGGCGTCGAAGCCCTCCGCCACCAGATCCACGGTGGCATCGGACAGGTGCAGATCCACCGTCAGCTGGGGATAGCGGCGCAGCAGCTCGGGCAGCAGCGGCGCCACCCACCGCAGGCCGAAGGCCATGGGCACCGCCAGCCGCACCTGCCCGCGTGGCTGCACGGCGCGCGCCTGGGCGGCGCTTTCGGTCGCCTCCGCCTGGCGATAGAGATCGCCGGCCTGGGCGGCCAGCTCGTGGCCGAATTCGGTCAGCGCCAGCTGCCGTGAGGTGCGATTGAACAGCCGCCCGCCGAGGCGCTCCTCCAGGCGCGTCACCGCCCGCGAGACGGTGGCCACCGACACGCCCAGCACCCGCGCCGCGGCGGCGAAGGAGCCCTCCTCGGCAACCTTGGCGAACATCGCCAACCCTTCGAAATCCGGCAATCTGCTCATTTCATTTCTACAACGATGGCTTGCCAATCATTCTATTTTGCAAGACAGCCAGGGTCGATAGGCTGACTCCACCTGATCACAACCGCTCGGAGATTCAGCCATGACCCTCAAGCTCGCCGACAAGATCGCCCTCGTCACCGGCGCCACCAGTGGCATCGGCCTGGCCGCTGCCAAACTCTTCGCCCAGCAGGGCGCCCACGTCATCCTCACCGGTCGGCGCCAGACGGAACTGGACGCCGCGGTCGCCCAGGTCGGCAACGCCACCGGCATCGCTGTGGATTCGTCTCGACTGGACCAGCTCGATGCCCTCTATGAGCACATTCGCCGCGAGCACGGACGCCTCGACGTGCTCTACGTCAATGCCGGGGGTGGCAGCATGCTGCCCCTCGCCGAGGTGACCGAGGCCCACTACGACGACACCTTCGATCGCAATGTGAAGGGGGTGCTGTTCACCGTGCAGAAGGCCCTGCCGCTGCTGGCGGACCATGCCTCGGTGATCCTGGCCGGCTCCACGGCGGGTAGTACCGGTACCCCGGCCTTCAGCGTCTATGGCGCGTCCAAGGCCGCCGTGCGCGCCTTCGCCCGCAACTGGATCCTGGAGCTGCAGGGCCGCGGCATCCGCATCAACACCTTGAGTCCCGGCGCCACCCGCACCCCGGGTCTGGTGGAACTGGCCGGCCCGGATGCCACCCAGCAACAGGGCCTGCTGGACCACCTGGCCAGCCAGATCCCCCTGGGTCGCGTCGGCGAGCCGGAGGAAATCGCCAGGGTCGCCCTGTTCCTGGCTTCCAGCGATTCCAGCTTCGTCAACGGCGCCGAGCTGTTCGCCGATGGTGGCCAGGCGCAGGTCTGAACGGCATCTGGCGGTAAGAAAAAAGCGGATAGCGCTTAGGGCGCTGTCCGCTTTTTTGCCGACTGAGCGCGAAGGTCAGCCGCGCAGTCGCTGATTCAGCACCGCGATATGCTCCGGGCCAATGCCGCAGCAGCCGCCGATCAGACTCGCGCCACGTGCCTGCCAGTCCTGGGCGAAGCTCAGGTAGCCGGGCGGATCCAGGTCCGGACGCAGGGGGTCGAGGCCGTCGTTGGCGGTGGCCTCTTCCGGCTGGGGTGGGAAGGCGTTGGCATAGGCGCCAAAGGGAATCTCGATCCCCGCCGTCGCAAAGGTCGCCCGTGCGGTATCCAGCGCCGCGGCCATCACCTCGGGCTGGCTGCAATTGAATAGCAGCGCTCCGGCGCCCAGCTCCACCGCCAGCTGCGCCGCCGCGGCCACCGGCTCGCCGGATCTCAGCCGCGGGGTCTCGTCGACGTCTTCGTCCTTGAGGGTGAAGGACAGCCACAGCGGCTTACCATCCCTGGGCAGCCCGGCGGCGATGGCGCGCACCTCGGCCAGGGAGCTCTGGGTCTCCGCCAGCCAGAGATCGACGTGGGGCGTTAGGCCGCGGATCAATGGCTGCAGCACCTCGTCCACCCGCGCCGGCTCGAACAGGTCGGGACGATAGGAGCCGAACAGCGGCGGCAGTGACCCCGCCACCCGCACCGGCTGACCGCTGGCCACCACTGCCTGCCTTGCCAGCTGACCGGCCCGCGCGGCCAGCGCCTCGCCTTCGGCGGCGAAGCGCGCTTCGCCGATATGGAAGGGCACCACCGCATAGCTGTTGCTGGTGATCACCTGGGCACCGGCCTCGATATAGGCACGATGCACCGCCTCCACCTGCTCCGGCGCCTCGCTCAGGGCCAGGGCCGACCACTCCGGCTGACGAAAGGGCGCGCCGCGGCGCTGCAGCTCACGGCCCATGCCACCGTCGAGCAGAACTAAATTCATGTTAGCCATATAGCTATTTCACTTTTCCTTATAACCAAAACAGAGTTCAATATCGGTTCTCATATCTCTCTAATACCAGGCCCTCTTTCCCTTTGCAAAGGACGCCCCCATGAGAACCGCTCTGCTATCGGCCTTAGGCCTGACCCTGGCGCTGGTCGCTACCTCGGCCTCGGCCGGGGCCACCCTGGACCGCATCAAGGCCAAGGGCGAGCTGGTCAATGTGCTCATGGAGAGCTATCCGCCCTTCTCCCAGCTCAATGCCCAGAACCAGCTGGAAGGCTTCGACGTGGACGTGGCCAAGGCTGTGGCCGACAAGCTCGGCGTCAAGCTGCGCCTGGAAACCCCCTCCTGGGACGTAATCGCCGCCGGTCGCTGGAGCGGTCGCTACGACGTCTGCATCTGCTCCATGACGCCCAGCCAGGCGCGCGCCCAGGTGTTCGACTTCCCGGTCAACTACTACGCCTCGCCAGCGGTGATCGTGGTCAACGCCGGTGACGACCGCATCCACGGCGCCAAGGACCTCTCCGGCAAGAAGGTCGGCGTCACTAGCGCTTCTTCCTACGAGAGCTACCTGAACAAGGACCTGACCATCGAAGGCCAGGAGGACAAACCGCTGAGCTATCCCTTCGACGACGTCCAGGTGGTGCCCTTCCCCGACGACAACGTCGCCTTCCAGGACCTCGGCCTGGGCGCTGGCAAGCGCCTGGACGCGGTGCTGACCAACCTGGTGACCGCCCAGCCGCGCCTGGCCCAGGACAGCAAGTTCAAGCTGGCCGGTGCGCCGCTCTATGCCGAGCCCAACGCCGTGGCCATCGAAAAGGGTGACCCGGAATTCGCCGCCACGCTGCGCGAGATCATCGACGGGCTGCGCCAGGACGGCACCCTGAAGCGGATCTCCGACAAGTGGATCGGTGCCGACATCAGCCAATGAGTCAGCTACCGCCCCCGGTCGAATCGCGTCCGCTGCTGAGCTTTCGTACCCGTGTCTGGCTGACCTGGCTGGCGCTGCTGGCCGGGGGCGTGGTCTTCGTGCTCGGCTTCGATCTCAAGTTCGCCAGCGTCTGGCCGCGCCTGCCCAACCTGGTGGGCTGGCGCCTGGGGCCCAACGGCTTCCTGCAGGGCGCGGCCCTGACGCTGTTCCTCAGCCTCAGCTCCATCCTGGTGTCGGTGCTGCTGGGCTTCGCCGCGGCCCTGGGCCGACTGTCGTCCAGCGCCCTGGCCTATGGCGTGGCGACCTTCTACGCCTCCTTCTTTCGCGGCACCCCGCTGCTGATCCAGATCCTGCTGATCTACCTGGGCCTGCCACAGATCGGCGTGGTGCCCGGCGCCATCAGCGCCGGCATCCTCGCCTTGTCGCTGAACTATGGCGCCTACCTCAGCGAGATCTTTCGCGCCGGCCTGCTCGGCGTCCCCGCCGGTCAACGCGAGGCGGCGCTGGCTTTGGGCCTGTCGCCACGGGTGATCTTCTGGCGCGTCACCCTGCCCCAGGCCATGCGCAGCATCATCCCGCCCACCACCAGCCAGTTCATCTCCATGCTCAAGGACTCCTCCCTGGTCTCGGTGATGGGTGTCTGGGAGGTGATGTTCCTTGCCCAGTCCTATGGCCGCTCCAGCTATCGCTATCTGGAAATGCTGACCACCGCGGCGGTGCTCTACTGGCTGATGTCCCTGGCCATGGAATTCATGCAGTCGCGCCTGGAACGGCACTACGGGAAAGCGTATCGGGGGCGGTAGAGCCTCCCGATGTTCCTGCTGGACTGTGCTAGCCCTTTGATACCAAACCGGATTTCGGTGAACCCGATCACAACACCCCTGGATCAAGCCTCTACCATTCCCTTCTCCTAAATTCCTGCTTCGGAAAGGACTCACCATGAAGCCTCGTCATCGCCTTGCCGTTCTCTGCCTGGGTGGCAGCCTCGCCGTCACTGGCTGCTCCAACATGTCGCAGAACGAATGGCTCAATCAGGAAAACGTCGGCACCGTGGTCGGAGCGGCGGCCGGCATCCTCATCGGCAGCCAGATCGGTGGTGGCAGTGGCCGTACCGCCGCAATGCTGGCCGGCGCCCTCGCCGGTGGCGCCCTGGGCAAGACCCTGGGGGCCAAGCTCGACCAGCGTGATCGCGAGGCCCTGGCCGTGCAGACGCAAAAGGCGCTGGAGCACGCCCAGGATGGTCAGGTGACCACCTGGACCTCCGACCACAGTGGCGCCACCGCCCGTATCGTGCCGGTGGCGACCGAGACCGAAGCCCGCCAGGTGGCGGTCAAGCGCACACCCAAGGTGCAGAAGGTCGAGCAGCTGACCCTGCTCAACAAGCCCTATCAGTCAATCAAGTCGGCCAATCTGCGCGCCGCGCCCAACGACAATGCCGCCAAGGTCGGTGGACTGCCCACGGGTACGCGCTTCACTGCCCTGGGCCGTACCGGCAACGACTGGATTGCCGTGGGCCGCAAGGGCGTGACCATCGGCTATGTCTACG
This sequence comes from Pseudomonas sp. AS2.8, assembly GCF_014190935.1. Taxonomy (NCBI): domain Bacteria; kingdom Pseudomonadati; phylum Pseudomonadota; class Gammaproteobacteria; order Pseudomonadales; family Pseudomonadaceae; genus Pseudomonas; species Pseudomonas sp. AS2.8. The sequence continues at coordinate 488,482 of NZ_JACHVV010000003.1, read as the reverse complement.
CGCCCCTGGTGACTCCGGCGACGGCTGCCACAGTGGCGACCGCTGGCAAGACCAAGGCTCAACCGGCACCTGCGGTGGATCTGGACACCCTGGACGTGGCCAGCGCCAAGCAGCAGGGCGTGGACCTCGATGCGGCCGATCTCGATGCCGCGCCGGTGCAGGACAAGGTCGCCGCCAAGACCACCTGCCGCACCCTGAACTACAGCCTGAGCCAGGACGGTCAGCAGGATCAGCAGACCACCAAGGCCTGCCAGGCCGCTGACGGTGCCTGGGAACTGATCTAAGGAAGGATGACCATGAAACCCACCCTGCTGGCCCTGACGCTGCTGGCCACGGCCACGGCTGCCCAGGCCGAAAGCACCCGCCTCGCCTATTCCAAGGCCGAAGACGTCGAGGTCTTCGTCGATCACCCTGCGGCCGCCTGGTGCGCGCCCGACCTGGCGCTGCGCTTCGTCTATGGCAAGCCTGCCGAGGCCGTGGCCGTCGAACGCCTGATGCCCAAGATCGGCGCATTGCTCGGCAAGCAGTGCGACCAGGCCGAACGCCTGACCTGGACGGCGACCGGTAGCACCGACGCCCGGCTGAACGGGACGGCCACCAAGGCTGCGGCCTGGACCGCGCAGGTACAGAATCCGGCTGCCGTCGCCGCAGCTCCTGCCCCGGCCCCCGTCGAGCCGCCCAAGGCGGCGCCGCCTGAGACAGCCAAGCCCGCCACTCCTCCGGTAGTTCCAGAGGCACCGGCACCCGCAGCGCCACCGGCCCCGGTCGCCGAATCGAAACCTGTCGCGCCGGCCAAGGTCGAGCCTGCACCTGCAGCTGAACCTGCGGCAGCCAAGGCGCCTGCCGGTCAGATCGCCACCGATTTCGATGTCGCCGGCTGGCGCCCGGGCGATGGCGAAGCCGAACTGGCCAAGAGCGATTTCATGACCACCCTCAAGGACAACCAGGGCTGCGCCTTCCGCGTTCCCTTCAAGGCCGACGAAGACAGCCGCTACCTGCAGGTTCGCTCCAGCGGTATCCGTTGCGAGAACGGCCTGGCCCAGGGCGAGGGTGAACTCGCCGTGGAGCGGAGCGATGGCAAGCAGTTGCAACGCTGGAAGGGTTTCTTCCTCAACGGACTGCCGCTGGACAAGCCCTTGCCGCCGCTGCGCTTTGTCGGTTTCGATAGCCAGAAGCAGGCGCTGTTCCTGCTGGCCAGCGATCCGGCGACCGCCAGCTACAGCCTGCTGCGTCTCGGCTACAGCTATCGCGGCCAGTGGTCGACCAGTGGTCCGGATGTATTGTTCGTGACCGGCAACAGCGAGCAATTCAGGCAGCTCGACCAGATCCGCCCCATCATCGCCAAGACCCAGCAACAGCTCGACGCGCTGGGTACGATGATTCCGCACTTCACCTTCCTGGCCGTGCGCGACTTCACCAAGGGCATCTTTCCCCGCCCCTGGAACAGCAACGAATCCAGTCAGGACTTTTGGCTGTATCGCGTCAATGTCGACCGCAACTGGCGCAGCAAGGCCTGGCAGTTCAATCCCGAGCAGGCCACCAATTACCTGTTCATGTGGGACGAGAAGCAGGCGCGCCAGCGCGAGCAGGCCGCACGCGAGCGTGAGCGCGAAGCCCGGCAGGCACGGATGCAGCAGGCGTTCCGTGCCCGTGACCAGCTCGATACCTACGAACGCCTGACCCAGGAAGCGCGTAGCAATCCCCAGGCGCTACTGGCTCGGCAGGTCAACGATGTGGACTACTCGCTGGGCAGTGGTGGCGACTATGGCGACCTGGTGCGCGGCGCTACCCATCCCGTACGCCTGATCGCCAGGGTGACCAAAACGAATAGCGACGGCTGGACCCTCGACTATCCCTATCCGATCCAGGCGCAGGTACCGGCCGGCATCCCGGCCAAGACCGGCTGGTATGTCCTGAGCGGCACCCTGCAGCTCGATCCGAAGGCGCGTGATGCCGACGACCTGCCCCTGACGCACCTGACGGCCAAGGTCGTGCAGCCCTGCACCAGCGAAGGCTGCAGCGACCTGCGCGACCCCCTGGCGCTGGCACGAGTGCAATTCGAAGATCCCGCCTGGACCCCCGAGGCGGCCCGCCAACAGCTCAAGGATGCCGGTCTCGGCGAGGAGCGCTTCTGATGAAACGGACTCTCAACGTCAAACTCCTGGCCGGTGCGGCGCTGGTCGTGGTGGTCGGTGGCTATTTCGGTCTCAAGGCCTACGCCGCTCATGTCGCCGACGGACGTCTGCGCGACTGGCTGTTCGAACACCGCCTGCAGGACAAGATCAGCTGGCAGTCGCTGTCCTCCTCACCGCTGGGCGGCACGATCAAGCTGCACGAGGTGCGCATCAGCGATGGGCCGAGCATCGCCCAGTTGACCCTCTCCGACCTCAAGGATGAACCCGCTCACCGCCGGGCCGATGTCCAGTTCGAAGGCGTGGCTTTTCCGCCCGACGCCAAGGGGCGCTCGACGGCGCTGCACCTGCCCCTGGTTGGCAGTCTGCTGCTCGCCAGCGGGCGCGCCGAACTGGCGCCCTTTTCCGGCCGGCTGAAATGGAACGTCGAGGATGAGCTGGCGGACATCGGCCTGACCCTGGACCTGCCGGAGCTGCTGGACGTGGATGCGAGCCTGTCGCTGGCTCAGGTCCGCCGTCTGGCCGAAGACCTGAGTGATATGGCCGAAAATGGCCAGCAGGTTGGCCAGCGCGGTCTGCTGTCATCCTTCGGCCTGCTGGGCAAGCTGCAGCAGAGCGCGCAACGCGCCGAACTCAAGGGCTTGCAGGTGGACGTCAAGGATCAAGGCTATTTCAAGCGCAGCCTGGCCCTGACCCGCCGCTACCTGCCGCTCGACCCTACCGCGGGCGACTTCGACAAGCAGCGTGACCGGGCCCTGGCCGCGGCGCACCAGCAGCAGCGCAATGACTGCCTGCAGGACCTCCAGAACCTGGGCGCGCGCGGCAAGGACCTCTGCAAGGGCCTGGTCGATCTGGCCTCCGGCGAGGAAGACGGTCTGCGGGTAAGTCTTGCGCCCAAGGAACGCGTGCGTCTGAGCGACACCCTGGAAGTCGCGCTGACCGCGGCCCTGGATCCCGCGGGCGCCGCCGGCCTGCTGGACCGTCTCAACCTGGAGTCGAAAAGCCTCTGACGGCAGCGCTCAGGCCCAGGCCCAGGCCCCCCGCAGCCTGGCCAGCGCCTCCTTGATCCGCGCCTCCGGCACCGCCGCGAAGCCCAGCACCAGTCCGGCGCGGGCGTCGGGCGGGGTCGGGCCCTCGGGCAGCCAGTAGCGCGACAGCGCGTTGAGTTCCACCCCGACCGCGGCCGCCCGCTCTACCAGCTCGGCTTCGCGGGCCAGGCGGGTGACCGGCAGGCACAGATGCAGGCCGGCCACCGGGACACCGGGCGAGGCGCAGCCGGCAACCTCTGGCCAGCCGGCCAGCAGGGCATCGCGGCGATTGCGCGCGGCCCGTCTCATGCGCCGGATATGGCGCTGGAAATGACCCTGCTCGATGAAATCGGCCATGACCGTCTGGGTGGCACTGTCTAGATGGCGGATGCCGGCCCGTTGCAGCTCCAGCAGCGCCGGCACCAATGCGGGCGGAGCCACCAGATAACCCAGGCGCAGGCCGGGAAAGGCGATCTTGGAAAAGGTGCCGACATAGAGCACCCGACCGTGGCGATCCAGCGCGGCCAGGGGCGCCAGCGGCGCGCCCTGGTAGCGGTATTCGCCGTCGTAGTCGTCCTCGACGATCCAGCCGTCCGCCTGCCGCGCCCAGTCCAGCAGCGCCAAGCGTCGCGGCAGCGACAGTACCGCGCCGGTGGGATACTGGTGCGAAGGGGTGACATAGACCAGCCGGCAGTCCCGCTGCCCTGCCAACTGCTCCACCACCAGCCCTGCCCCATCCACCGCGATTCCCTGCAGCCGTGCCCCGCCACTCTGCAAGGCCAGGCCCGCGGCGCGATAGCCGGGGTCCTCCATGGCCGCCAGGGCTCCCGGCGCCAGCAGCAACCGCGCGCAGAGCTCGATGGCCTGCTGGGCGCCGCTGGTGATGAGGATCTGCTCGGGCGCGCAGACCAGGCCCCGCGCCTGGCGCAGATAGGCACAGAGCAGGCGGCGCAGCCGTGGTTCGCCGCCGGGTTCGCGATAGCCCAGCAGCGCCGGTTCCGGCTGGCGCCAGAAACGCTGTTGCAGCCGCGCCCAGGTGGCGAAGGGAAACAGATCCACCGCCGGCAGGCCGACCCGAAAGGCGCACGGCGCGCCGGGCGGCACGCTGGCCAGAGGCACGGGTGTGGTCCTGGCCGTAGCTTCGGGAGCGGCCAGCGCCCGGGTCACGGGCGCGACATAGGTGCCGTCACCCGGACGGCTGTCGAGAAAACCCTCGGCCAGCAGCTGCTCGTAGGCGGCGGTTACGGTATTGCGCGACACGTCCAGGAGCCGTGCCAGTTCGCGACTGGCGGGCAGCCGCACTCCAGCGGCCAGCTCGCCGGCCAGGATGCGCTCGCGCAGGCCCTGGTAAAGCTGGCGTGCAAGCCCCTGACCCGGCTCCAGCAACAGCCCCGACGGCTCGAATCCCAGCATGGATTGGCACCCTGAAAGTCATGGAAATTGGCTCTTACAGGGAGCCAAAGCCGACCTTAGCATGGCCGGACGTTGCCGGAGTTCCTGCCCATGTATCCCAATCCCGCCTTTCGCCTCGAAGACCTGCCCGGGCTGCACCAGCACCTGCGCGATCATGCCCTGGCGCTGCTCATCAGCCAGACCGAGGCTGGTCCGCTGGTCAGCCATCTGCCGCTCTGGCTGGCGCCCGACGAGGGTCCCTATGGCACCCTCTACGGCCATCTGGCGCGCAGCAATCCCCAGGCCCAGGCGCTGGTCGAAGCGGGACAGGTATTGGCGGTGTTCCAGGGTCCCCAGGCCTATGTCAGCCCGGTCTTCTATCCCGGCAAGGCCGAACATGGACGAGTGGTGCCGACCTGGAACTACCAGGCGGTGCACGCCCGCGGCAGCGTCGAGGTGTTCGATGACCCCGAGCGCCTGCTGCAGCTGCTGGAGCGCCTCACCGACCAGCACGAAGCCGGGCGTGCCCGCCCCTGGCGGGTCGCGGATGCGCCCGCGGATTATGTCCAGGGCATGCTGCGGGCCATCCGCGGCCTGCGCCTGCCCCTCGACAGCCTCCAGGGCATCGCCAAGCTCAGCCAGAATCGCAACGCCGCCGATCGCGAAGGCGTCCGCCAGGGCCTGGCCGCCAGCCCGGTACCCGGCGACCAGGCCCTGGCCGCCCTGATCCCCTCTCCCGCCTGACCCTGGAGCCACCCATGACCATCCGCCCCCTGAGCGAAGCCGATCACGCCGCCTGGCATGACCTCTGGCAGGCCTACCTGGCCTTCTACGAGACCGTTCTGCCGGAAACCACCTATGCCCGCACCTGGCAACGGCTGCTTGACCCCGCCCAGCCCCTGCATGGCGCCCTGGCCTGGGACGGCGAGCAGCCCTTGGGCCTGGTGCACTTCATCTATCACCCCTCCTGCTGGACCGAAACTGACTACTGCTACCTGCAGGATCTCTATGTCGCCCAGGACCACCGCGGCGGCGGCCTGGGCCGCGCCCTGATCGAGCACGTTTATGCCCGCGCCGAAGCGGATGGCTGCGACCGGGTGCACTGGCTGACCCAGGAGACCAACTACCCGGGGCGTCAGCTGTACGATCGCATCGCCACCCGCTCCGGCTTCATCCAGTACCGCCACCTGCTGGGAGACAGAATATGACCCCTCTCGACTGGACCCCGGCCCTTCCGCCCCAGCCCCGTTTGCTGCAGGGTCGCCATGTACGCCTGGAACCCCTGGACCCGCCGCGTCACGGCGACGATCTCTGGGAGGCCCTGCACGACCAGGATCCGGCCCTGTGGGACTATCTGCCCTATGGCCCCTTCACCGAGCGGGCCGCCTTCGACACCTGGCTGGCCGGCCTGGCCCAGGGTCGTGATCCCTTGTTCTACGTCGTGGTGGATCCCCGCGATGGCCGCGCCCTGGGGCAACTCAGCCTGATGAGCATCGTCCCCGAACACGGCAGCATCGAGATCGGCCATGTCGCCTTTGGCGGGCGCCTGCAACGCACGCCCCTGGCCACCGAAGCCTTCTATCTGCTGATGCAGGAAGCCTTCGTTCTGGGCTATCGGCGCCTGGAGTGGAAGTGCGACAACGCCAATGCCCGTTCGAAGCGGGCGGCCGAACGGCTGGGCATGCGCCATGAGGGGCTGTTCCGACAGCACCGGGTGGTCAAGGGCCGCAACCGGGACACCGCCTGGTTCAGCCTGCTGGATCACGAATGGCCCGCCGTGGACGCCGGCTTCCGGCGCTGGCTGGCGGCGGAGAATTTCGATGCCGAAGGGCGCCAGCTCAGCGCCCTCGCCGTGACGGCCGGACGGACCGGCTGACCCGTCACTCGCCGCGGATATAACCCTCCAGATGGCGGATCAGCTCCGCCTGCTGGACGGTGGTGGCCTTGACCAGGTCGCCGATGGACAGCAGCCCGATCAGCTTGCCGTTGCCCATCACCGGCAGGTGGCGCAGGTGGTGGTCGGTCATCATCTGCATGCAATCACCCACGGTCTGCTGCGGCAGTACGATGATGACCGCCTCGGTCATGATCTCGCTGACCGGGGTCGCGTAGGAGGAGCGCCCCTGCAGGGCCACCTTGCGCGCATAGTCACGCTCGCTGACGATGCCCACCAGCTCGCCGTCGCGCATCACCGGCAGCGCGCCGACGTTCTTTTCCGCCATCAGCCGCAGGGCATCGAGCACCCAGGCGTCGGGGGCGATGGTGTAGACGTCCTGCTGGGTCTTCAAGGCGAGCAACTGGGCGACGGTTTTCATTGTGGTTCTCCTGAGGTGAGGCGAGCATGACCGGAGGTGCCTGGCAGGGCCGGTCAGCCGATTACATCAGGCCACCTGAACGCCCTTGTCGCCCGAACGACGTCGATCCCGCCACAGGCGCCATGCCAGGGCCAGCAGGAAGCCGGCCGTCAGCAGCACCACCAGGGTCGGCGCCGGGGCGCTGTCCCACACCAGGCTCAGCAGCACCCCGCCCAGGGCCGCCGTCACGGCCAGCGCCGTGGCCACCAGCAGCATCCAGCCAAAGGAGCGGGTCAGCAGGAAGGCGGTGGCACCCGGGGCGATCAGCAAGGCCACCACCGGCACCATGCCCACCGCCTGCAGGGCGCCCACCACGGTCAGGGCGATCAGGCCGAGCAGGCCGTAGTGCAGCAGCCCTACCCGCAGGCCCAGGGCCCGGGCCTGGGCCTGGGCCGCATCGAAGGCCAGCACCAGCAGGTCACGCCAGCGGCAGCCCAGCGCCAGCACCACCAGGCCGGCGATCACCGCCATTTGCCAGAAGGCCGCCGGGGTCACCCCCAGCAGGTCGCCGAGCAGGATGTGGTCCAGGTGCAACTCGGTGGGCAGCCTGGCGTGCAGCACCAGACCCAGGCCGAACATGCCGGAAAAGACCACGCCCATCAGGGTGTCCTGCTTTACCCGGCTGTGGCGCTTGAGATAGCCGGTCGCCAGGGCGCAACCCAGTCCCGCGACAAAGGCGCCCGCCACCAGCGGCGCCCCCAGCGCCGACGCCAGCACCAGGCCGGGAAACACCGCGTGGGCGATGGCATCGCCCAGCAACGCCCAGCCCTTGAGCACTAGGAAGCAGGACAGCAGCGCCGTGGGCACCGCCACCAGCACGGCCATCAACAGCGCCTGGCGCAGGAAATCGACTTCCAGGGTCAGCAGCAGCCAGTCCATCAGCCCGCCTCCGCCGTCTGGCGCGCCCGGCGGCGGTTGGCCAGCAGGCCGTGCCGCGGCGCCAGGACGAAGGCCAGCAGGAAGATCAGGGTCTGCAAGACCACCACGCAGCCCCCGGTGGCGCCGTCAAGGAAGTAGCTGAGGTAGGTGCCCAGCAGTCCGCTGCCGACGCCGATGGCCACGCTGATCAGCACCACCCGGGAAAAGCGGTCGCTGAGCAGATAGGCCGTCGCCCCCGGCGTCACCACCAGGGCGATGACCAGAAAGGCGCCCACCGTCTGCATCGCCGCCACGGTGCTCAGCGCTAGCAGGGTAAAGAACAGTAGCCGGTACAGGGTGGGATTGAGGCCGCAGGCGCGCGCCTGGCCTTCGTCGAAGAACACCAGCAGCAGGTCGCGCCACTTCAGCAGCAGCACCAGCAGGGAGACGGCGGCGATGATCAGCAACTGGCGACTGGCCTCGGGGGTGATGGCCAGGATGTTGCCGAAGACGATGGTCTGGATGTCCACCGCCACCGGTGCCAGCGAGACCAGGAACAGCCCGCCGCCAAAGAAGGCGCTGAAGATCAGCCCGATGATGACGTCTTCCTTGAGCCGGGTGTACTGCCGCAGGCCGAGCATGGCCCCGGCCGCCGCGCCACCGGCGAGAAAGGCGCCCAGCGCCAGCGGCAGGCCGAGCAGATAGGCGCCGGCCACGCCGGGCACCACGGCGTGGGACAGGGCATCACCGATCAGCGACCAGCCCTTGAGCATCAGATAGGCGGAAAGAAAGGCGCACAACCCGCCCACCAGCGCCGCCGCGCCCAGGGCATTTCTCATGTAGCCGTAAGTCAGGGGTTCCAGCAGCCCTTCCATCAGGCACGCTCCCGCCGCCGCGGCTCCGCCTGGCCAGCCTCGAACAGCCGCAGGGCGCCGCCAAAGGTGCGTTCCAGATTTTCGCGGGTAAAGACCTCGGCCGTCGGCCCCTGGGCCAGCACGGTCCTATCGAGCAACACGGTGCGGTCGCAGAAGCGCTCGATGCTGGCCAGGTCGTGGGTCGACACCAGCATCGAGCGACCCTCGGCGCGCAGGGCCTGGAGCAACTCGATGATGGCGCGCTCGGAGGTGGCGTCCACCCCGGTGAAGGGTTCGTCCAAGAGGATCACCCGGCTGTCCTGGGCCAGGGCGCGGGCGAGAAAGACGCGTTTCTTCTGGCCACCGGAGAGTTCGCCGATCTGCCGCTTGCGCAATTCGGTCAGCCCCACCCGGGCCAGAGCGGCGTCCACCGCCTGGTGATCGGCGGCGCGGGCCAGGCGCAGGAAATTCATCCGGCCATAGCGACCCATGAGCACCACGTCTTCCACCCGCACCGGAAAATCCCAGTCCACGTCTTCGCTCTGGGGGACGTAGGCGACGAGGTTGCGCTTGAGCGCCTGGGCCACCGGCAGGTCATCGACCCGCACCTGGCCGCTGCGCAGGGGCACGAAGCCCATGATCGCCTTGAACAGCGTCGACTTGCCGCTGCCATTGACGCCCACCAGGGCGGTGATGGAGCCGCCGGGCACCACCAGACTGGCGTCGCGCAGGGCGGTATGGCCATTGCGATAGGTCACGCCGACCCCGTCGAGCGCGATCATGGCGCCAGCCCCTTCACCAGGGTTTCGGTGGTGACCCGCAGCAGGTCGAGATAGGTGGGCACCGGCCCCTCGGCCGCGCTCAGGGAATCCACATAGAGCACCCCGCCGTAGCGGGCGCCGCTCTCCCGCGCCACCTGCTCGGCCGGTGCGGCGGAAACCGTGCTTTCGCTGAACACCGCCGGAATCCGCTCGGCGCGCACCATCTCGATCACGCGGCGGACCTGCTGCGGCGTGCCCTGGGCATCGGCGTTGATCGGCCAGAGATAGAGCTCCCTGAGCCCCAGGTCGCGCGCCAGGTAGCTGAAGGCGCCCTCGCTGGACACCAACCAGCGCCGCTGTTCGGGAATCGCCTGCAGTTGCTGGCGCAGGGGTTCGAGGGTGGCGGTGATGCGCGCCTTGTAGGCCTCGGCGTTACGACGATAGGTGTCGGCCTGGGCCGGGTCGTGCTGCATCAAGGCATCGCGGATGTTGTCGACGTAGATCAGCGCTGCCCGGGGTGACATCCAGGCATGGGGATTGGGCTTGCCGGCATAGGGGCCCTGGGCGATGGCGATGGGCTCGACGCCCCGGGAGACCACCGCGCTGGGCACGTCCTTCATGCGGCTGAAGAAGCGCTCGAACCAGAGCTCCAGATTGAGGCCGTTCCACAGCACCAGCTGGGCATCGCGCGTCTTGAGCAGATCGCCCGGAGTGGGCTGGTAGTTGTGGATCTCGGCGCCGGGCTTGGTGATGGATTCCACCCGCGCGGCGTCGCCCGCCACGTTGCGCGCCATGTCGGCGATCACCGTGAAGGTGGTGACCACCTTGAACGGCTCGGCGGCCTGGGCGGCATTCGCCAACAGCAATCCCAGCAGACCCACCAGGGTCCAGCGTCTCGTCTTCTCTAGCATCCTGCCCGCCTCTCGGTGGTTATAGCCTTGGCTAAATTAGATAGCACAACCTATCAGAGGTGCAGGGAGACTTTGTAACCTGGGATGAGAGGGGTCTAGGACAGAGACGAACAGGAAAAGGCGCCTCGCTCAGGACACAGCGAAGGCGCCTATGAGTGCGGTAGAGGCTGAGCGGCCCCTGCCTGATCGGCGGGGATCAGTGCGCGGCGTGGGCCGTCATGCCGCGAGGACGCTCGGGCGGGGTTTCCAGCGCGCGACGTTCGGCGTGTCCGTCGAGCAGCTTGTCCAGCAGACCGCGCAGGGCGCGTTTCTTGAGTTCTTTCAGCATCGCGAATCCTCCCGGGATCGTTATAGCCTTGGCTATATTAAATAGCAGACCCTATCGAGAGGTGTTAGTGCTTTTTCTCAATCGAATGGATAGAAACCGCCCATAAAAAAAGGGGCCTAGTGGCCCCAAGGGAAATCGAAGGGATCTCAGCCTTCGATTTCAATCAGGACTTCACCCGGATTGACCCGGTCGCCCTTGGCCACCCGTACCGCGGTGACGGTGCCGGCGATGGGGGACTGGATCTCGGTTTCCATCTTCATGGCTTCGGTGACCAGCACGCCCTGCCCGGCCTTGACCTGATCACCCTCCTTGACCAGCACCTCGACGATGTTGCCCGGCATGGTGGTGCTGACGTCGCCCGGACGCTCCGCCTGGCGCCGCCGCTGACCGCCCTCGGCGACGAAGTCGCCACTGGCCTCGAACACCACCTCTTCCGGCACCCCGTCGATGGACAGGTAGAAGTGCCGCTTGCCTTCGCTCTTGAGGCCGATACCGGTGATGTCCACCTGATAGGTCTCACCGTGCACGTCGACGCTGAAGGCGGTCGGCACGCCCTGGCCACCCACCGCGGCCACACCATCCGCGCTGGGAATGGGCAGCAGGGCTTCCGGCACCAGAGTCCCGGCGGCGCGTTCCTCGAGGAACTTGCGCCCGATGTCGGGGAACATGGCGAAGGTCATCACATCCTCTTCGCTTTTGGCCAGGTCGCCGATCTCGGTGCGCAGCCGTGTGAGCTCGGGGCTGAGCAGATCGGCCGGCCGTACCTCGATCACCTCTTCCTGGCCGATGGCCTGCTTGCGCAGTTGCTCGCAAATGGCGCCCGGCGCCTTGCCGTAGCGGCCCTGCAGATAAAGCTTCACCTCGTTGGTGATGGTCTTGTAGCGCTCGCCGGCCAGGACATTGAAGAAGGCCTGGGTACCGACGATCTGCGAGGTCGGGGTCACCAGGGGCGGATAGCCCAGGTCCTTGCGCACCCGCGGGATCTCTTCCAGCACCTCGTTCATGCGATTGAGCGCGCCCTGCTCGCGCAACTGGTTGGCCAGGTTGGAGATCATGCCGCCCGGCACCTGGTTGACCTGCACCCGGGTGTCGACCCCGGTGAATTCACTCTCGAACTGGTGGTACTTCTTGCGCACCGCATGGAAGTACAGGCCGATCTCCTGCAGCAGCTCCAGGTTCAGGCCGGTGTCGTAGGGCGTATCGCGCAGGGCCGCGACCATGGATTCAGTCCCCGGGTGGCTGGTGCCCCAGGCCAGGCTGGAGATGGCCGTGTCGATGCGATCGGCGCCGTTCTCCACCGCCTTGAGCTGGCACATGGCGGCCACCCCGGCGGTGTCATGGGAGTGCACCACCACGTCCAGGCTCAGGGCCGCCTTGAGCGCCTTGACCAGCTCGCCGGTGGCATAGGGCGTCAGCAGACCGGCCATGTCCTTGATGGCGATGGAGTCCACGCCCAAGTCGGCCATGCGCCGCGCCTGGTCGACGAAGGCCGCGACGGTGTGCACCGGGCTGGTGGTGTAGCAGAGAGTGCCCTGGGCATGCTTGCCGCTGGCCTTGACCGCGCGGATGGCGGTTTCCAGGTTACGCACGTCGTTCATCGCGTCGAAGATGCGGAAGACGTCGGTGCCATTGGCCGCGGCGCGCTCGACAAAGGCCTCGACCACGTCGTCGCTGTAGTGCCGGTAGCCGAGCAGATTCTGGCCGCGCAGGAGCATCTGCAGCCGGGTGTTGGGCAGCGCCTGGCGCAGCTGGCGCAGACGCTCCCAGGGGTCTTCCTTGAGGAAGCGCACGCAGGCGTCGAAGGTGGCGCCGCCCCAGACTTCCAGCGACCAGTAGCCGACCTGGTCGAGCTTGGCGCAGATCGGCAGCATGTCTTCGGTGCGCATGCGGGTCGCCAGCAGCGATTGGTGGGCGTCGCGCAGGATGGTGTCGGTGATCTGGATGCTTTTCATTGTTCTGTCGTCCTTACAGACCGGCGTGGGCGGCGATGGCGGCGGCGATGGCGATGGCCAGGTGCGTCGGGTTGCGCTTGATCGAGTACTGGGTCAGCTCCGGATGGCTTTCCACGAAGCTGGTGTTGAAACGCCCGCTGCGGAATTCCGGATCGCGCAGGATGGCCTCGTAATAGGGCGCGGTGGTCTTCACTCCCTGCACGCGCATGTCGTCCAGGGCGCGCAGGCCGCGATCCATGGCCTCTTCCCAGGTCAGTGCCCAGACGATCAGCTTGAGGCACATGGAGTCGTAGTACGGCGGGATCACGTAGCCGGTGTAGATGGCGGTGTCGGTGCGCACCCCGGGTCCGCCCGGCGCGTAGTAGCGGGTGATCTTGCCGAAGCTCGGCAGGAAGTTGTTCTTCGGGTCCTCGGCATTGATGCGGAACTGCAGGGCGAAACCGCGGTGCTGGACGTCTTCCTGGGCGAAGGACAGCGGCAGCCCCGAGGCGATGCGAATCTGCTCGCGAACGATGTCGATGCCGGTGATTTCCTCGGTGATGGTGTGCTCCACCTGCACCCGGGTGTTCATCTCCATGAAATAGACCTCGCCCTCGGCGAGCAGGAATTCCACGGTGCCGGCGTTCTCGTAGCCCACCGCCTTGGCCGCGCGCACCGCCAGGTCGCCGATGTAGGCGCGCTGTTCGGGGGTCAGCTGGGGGCTGGGCGCGATCTCGATCAGCTTCTGGTTACGCCGCTGGATGGAGCAATCGCGCTCGAACAGGTGCACGGTATTGCCGTGGCTGTCGGCGAGGATCTGCGCCTCGATGTGCTTGGGATTGACGATGCACTTCTCGAGGAACACCTCGGCCGAGCCGAAGGCCTTGGTCGCCTCGGAGATCACCCGCGGATAGGCCTGCTCCAGCTCTTCGCGGGAATTGCAGCGGCGGATACCGCGACCGCCCCCGCCGGAGGTGGCCTTGAGCATCACCGGATACCCGAGGCGATCTCCTTCGCGCAGCGCCTCGGCGATGTCCGCCACGTTGCCCTCGGTGCCGGGGGTGCAGGGCACGCCGGCGGCGATCATGCTGCGCCGCGCCTCGGTCTTGTCGCCCATGCGGCGGATGACCTCGGCGGACGGCCCGATGAAACGAATGCCGCGCTGGGCGCAGATTTCCGCCAGTTCGGCATTTTCGGACAGGAAGCCGTAGCCGGGATGCAGGGCGTCGCAGCCGGTCTCCACGGCGAGATTCACCAGCTTGCGCGGATTGAGATAACCCTCCAGCGGATCGCTGCCGATCCCATGGGCTTCGTCGGCACGTTTCACGTGGAGCGCTTGGCGATCGGCATCGGAGTAGACCGCCACCGAGCGAATGCCCATCTCGGCACAGGCACGCACGATGCGCACGGCGATCTCGCCCCGATTGGCGATAAGTATCTTCTTGATCACACCTGGCTCCTTGTCTGCTGCAGCCTGCAGCCGCTTGTTATTGCCGGTGACCTGAAGCTACGCCAGGGTCTCTCTTATGGAAAATAAATAATTGTTGGATACTCCATAAGTCATTCCTTATGGATCTCGAAGATGCCTATGCGGAAGCCCCTAATGCGGCTCACCTTTCGCCAGTTGCAGGTATTCGAGGCCGTCTGCGAGGCCCGCTCCTACAGCCGTGCGGCCGACATCATGGCGCTGACCCAGCCGGCGGTGAGCCTGCAGGTGCGTCAGCTGGAAGAGGTGGTGGGCGCGCCCCTGTTCAACTACGTCAATCGCACCCTCTACCTCACCGAGGCCGGCGAGGCCCTGCGCCAGACCGGACGCGATCTCTTCGCCCGACTGGGCAGCCTGGACATGCAGCTGTCGAATCTGCGCGGCGCCCTGCACGGTCAGCTGCGGCTGGGGGTGGAAAGCAGCGCCCAGTACCTGGCGCCGCACCTGTTCAGCCAGTTCCGCAGCAGCCATCCCCAGGTCGACCTGGCGCTGACCGTGGGCAACCATGCCCGGGTGCTGCGGCGATTGACGGAGAATCGCGAAGACGTGGCGCTGATGTCCGGGGTGCCGAGCAACGCGGACCTGGATTTCCTGCCACTGCTGGACAATGCCATCGTCGCCGTGGCGCGTCCGGGCCATGCCCTGGCCGGCCGGAAAGGACTCAGCCTGCGCGACCTGACGGCCTATCCGCTGCTGGTGCGCGAGGTCGGCTCCGGCACGCGCCAGGCCTGCGAGGACTACCTCAAGCAGAAGCGCGCGCACTTCGCCGAACAGCTGGAGATCGGCGCCTTCGAAGCGCAACGCGAGGCGGTCCGCGCCGGACTCGGCCTGGCCCTGCTGCCGCGCCAGGCCATTCGCAGCGATCTCGCCGCGGGCAGCCTGGTCGAGCTGGATGTCGCCGAGCTGCCGTTGCGCCGTTCCTGGTGCGTGGTCCAGGTCCGCGGCAAGCCGCTGTCGCCGGTGGCCCAGGCCTTCGTCGACTATCTGCGCGGCCAGCGCAGCCTGATCAATGCGTTAGGTATTGCCCTGGAGCCTGCTGCCGGCGCTGGGCCTGGCGTTCGTCCAGCAGCTGATTGAGAAACAGCAGTTCATCGAGTTCCACGGCGAGTCGCTGTTCTTCGGCACGGGCTTCGATGGCGCGGCGGAATTTCATCCGCCGTTGATCCTGTAGCTTTCGGCGAGTCTTGCTGTCGAGACGAACGCTGGATTGCTGGATGAGAGCGGTCATGCCAATTCCTCCGGGCTGGATCGGAATGGGCAGCTTCACCCCAACAGGTGACGGTTTGGCGACAGCTAGACGACTATTGGGTGTCGCTGTGCTTGGTCGACTTCGACGACAGCCGCAGACTGCGCAGGCTGCGCTTCACGCTCTTGAGATGCTCGACCAGCGCCGGCCCCCGCGACATGGCCACGCCCATGGCCAGCACATCGATCACCACCAGGTGGGCGATGCGCGAGGTCAGGGGCACATAGATGTCGGTGTCTTCGTGCACGTCGATGGCGATATTGACCGTGGACAGGTCCGCCAGCGGCGTCTGCCCCGGGCAGATGGTGATCAGCGCGGCGCCGTTGTCGCGCACCAGATTGGCGGTGATCAGCAGGTCTTTGGAACGCCCCGACTGGGAGATGCAGATGGCGGCGTCGGAAGGCGTCAGGGTCGCCGCCGACATGGCCTGCATGTGTGGATCGGAATAGGCGGTGGCGCTGAGCTGCAGGCGAAAGAACTTGTGCTGGGCGTCGTTGGCCACCGAGCCCGAGGCGCCGAAGCCGTAGAACATCACCCGCTGCGCCTTGGCGATCGCCTCGATGGCCGTTTCCAGCGCCCGCATGTCCAGGCGCTCGCGCACGTCCATGAGGGTGTGCAGGGTAGTGTCGAAGATCTTCAGGCTGAAGTCTTCTACCGCATCGTTCTCGTGGATGGCGAACTGGCCGAAACTGGCCCCCGCCGCCAGGCTCTGCGCCAGGCGCAGCTTGAGATCCTGGAAGCCATCGCAGCCGATGGCGCGGCAGAAACGCACGATGGTGGGCTCGCTGACGCCGACGTTGTGGGCGAGGTCGGCCATGGAGCTGTGCATGACGGCAGCCGGATCCACCATGACCTGCTCGGCGACCTTGAGCTCCGACTTGCGCAGCAGGTGGCGGGATTGAGCAATGTGTTGCATGAGGTTCACAGGCGTATCTCGTCTAGCGGGCGGATGTAGTGCGTCGTACTTATACTACATAACGGTCGCCAAGGCTCTTGGTCATTACGATTCAGCACGGTCTTTTTCGAGCTGGCTCAGGCACTTGGTAGTCGCCTCAAAAATCGGCTACCTGAGCCGGAGCAGCTTTTGAACCGCTCTGCGCAAGGCCTTGCACAGATTCCTGCGTAGTGGCGCACAGTTACCCGGCCTCCACCTTGTAGTGCTTTTGCAATCCACTGATCAGAAAGAAATTTTCAGTTCTGGCATGGCCCTTGTTAGGTGCTGGTACCGGGCCATGAAGGCCTATCACCAGGCAAGGAGAGCACCATGCCAACCCCCGCGTATCTGTCCCTCGAAGGCACCAAGCAAGGCCTGATCACCGCTGGTACCTTTACCGAAGACTCGGTCGGCAACATTTTCCAGGAAGGCCACGAAGACCAGATCCTGGTCCAGGCCTTCAATCACCAGGTGATCATTCCCCGCGATCCCCAGTCGGGTCAGCCCACCGGCCAGCGGGTGCACAAGCCGCTGATGATCACCAAGGTCTTCGACAAGGCCTCGCCGCTGATCTTCAACGCCCTCACCTCCGGCGAACGCCTCGGCAAGTGCCGCCTGGAGTGGTACCGCACCTCGGCCACCGGCACCCAGGAGCACTACTTCACCATCGAGCTAGAGGACGCCATCATCGTCGACGTCCAGTCGCGCATGCCCAACTGCCAGGACCCGAGCATGGCGCACTTTACCCACCTGGAAGACGTCTACTTCACCTACCGCAAGATCGTCTGGACCCACGAGGTCTCCGGCACCTCCGGTTCCGACGACTGGCGCTCGCCGATCGCCGCCTGACGCACCATTCCCAAGCCTTTCCCTGACCCCCGGCCAGCCCTGCTGGCTGGGGGTTCGGCCGCCCTGTGCCACCCGCCTCGCCTCCCATCCGTCCGGTTTGGCGCTCCTTCTACCGCATCGGTAGAATGCGGCGATGAATGACGACATCTCCCTGCTGCTCAATTCCCTCAACGATGCCCAGCGTCAGGCCGTGGCCGCGCCCCTGGGTCGCCAACTGGTCCTGGCCGGTGCCGGCTCGGGCAAGACCCGGGTGCTGGTGCACCGCATCGCCTGGCTGATCCAGGTCGAGCGCGCCTCGCCGCACTCCATCCTCTCGGTGACCTTCACCAACAAGGCCGCCGCCGAGATGCGCCACCGCATCGAGCAATTGCTGGGCATGAGTCCCCAGGGCATGTGGGTCGGTACCTTCCACGGCCTCGCCCATCGCCTGCTGCGGGCCCACTGGCAGGAAGCGGGGCTTTCGCAGAATTTCCAGATCCTCGACAGCGACGACCAGCAGCGCATCGTCAAGCGGGTGATCCGCGAGCTGGGCCTCGACGAGCAGCGCTGGCCGGCGCGCCAGGCACAGTGGTTCATCAACGGCCAGAAGGACGAAGGCCTGCGGCCACAGCATATCCAGGCCGCCGGCGATCTCTTCCTCAGCACCATGCGCAGCATCTACGAAGCCTACGAGGCCGCCTGTGCCCGCGCCGGGGTGATCGACTTCTCCGAGCTGCTGCTGCGCGCCCTGGATCTCTGGCGCAACAATCCCAGCCTGCTGGAGCACTACCAGCGGCGCTTCCAGCATCTCTTGGTGGACGAATTCCAGGACACCAACGCCGTCCAGTACGCCTGGCTCAAGCACCTCGCCCAGAACGGCGCCAGCCTCATGGTGGTGGGCGACGACGACCAGTCCATCTATGGCTGGCGCGGTGCCAAGATCGAGAACATCCAGCAGTTCAACGAGGACTTCTCGGCCGAGATCATCCGTCTGGAGCAAAACTACCGCTCCACCGACACCATTCTCAAGGCCGCCAACGGCCTGATCGCCCACAACTTCGGCCGCCTCGGCAAGGAGCTGTGGACCGATACCGGTGAAGGCGAGGCCATCACCCTCTATGCCGGCTTCAACGAGCACGACGAAGCCCGCTACATCGTCGAAACCATCGAGAGCGAGTTCAAGAAGGGCAGCCGGCGCAGCGAGATGGCCATCCTCTACCGCTCCAACGCCCAGTCGCGGGTGCTGGAAGAGGCGCTGCTGCGCGAGAAGATCCCCTATCGCATCTATGGCGGTCTGAGATTCTTCGAGCGCGCCGAGATCAAGAACGCCATGGCCTATCTGCGGCTGATCCAGCATCGCCACGACGACGCCGCCCTGGAGCGGGTGATCAACGTGCCGCCGCGGGGCATCGGTGAAAAGACCGTGGAGGCGCTGCGCAGCGCCGCGCGGGCCCAGAACACCTCGCTGTGGCAGGCGCTGCACGACCTGGTCGGCGCCCGCGCGGTGTCGGGTCGCGCCGCCTCGGCGCTCAACGTCTTCGTCGAGCTGGTCGATACCCTGGCACTCAAGGCCGAGGACCTGTCCCTGCACAACCTGGTGCAGCAGATCATCGAGCAGACCGGCCTGGTCACCTTCCACAAGGAAGAAAAGGGCGAGAAAGGCCAGGCACGGGTGGAAAACCTGGAAGAACTGGTCAGCGCCGCGCGCTCCTTCGATTTCAGCGGTGACGAGGAGATGACGCCCCTGGCGGCCTTCCTCGACCACGCCGCCCTGGAATCCGGGGACACCCAGGCCGACAGTCACGAAGACAGTGTCCAGCTGATGACCCTGCACAGCGCCAAGGGCCTGGAATTCCCCCTGGTGTTCCTCGCCGGCATGGAAGAAGGGCTGTTTCCGCACAAGATGAGCCTCGAGGAACCCGGCCGCCTGGAAGAGGAACGTCGCCTGGCCTATGTGGGCATCACCCGCGCCATGCGCCGCCTGGTGATGAGCTATGCGGAGACGCGCCGCCTCTACGGCAGCGAGACCTACAACAAGGTGTCGCGCTTCGTCCGCGAGGTACCGGACGGTCTGATCCAGGAGGTGCGCCTGTCCAATGCGGTCAAGCAGCCTTTCGCCGGCAGTCGCCCCAACCTCTTCGCCCAGGCACCGGTGCCGGAAACCACCTTTAGCCTCGGTCAGCCGGTCCGCCACGCGCTGTTCGGCGACGGCGTCATCCTCAACTACGAGGGCTCCGGCGCCCATGCCCGGGTGCAGGTGAACTTCAAGTCCGAAGGCAGCAAGTGGCTGATGGTAAGCTACGCCAAGCTCGAACCCCTCTAGCCATGACGACCTCCTGGCTGTTCTGGGCGCTCCTGGCGGCGGCCTTCGCCGCCCTCACGGCCATCTTCGGCAAGCTGGGCGTGGAACACGTCAACGCCGATTTCGCCACCCTGCTGCGCACCCTGGTGGTCGTGGTGGTCCTGGCGGCCATCGTCCTGGCCACCGGGCAGGCGCAACCCCTGGCCAGCATCGCCGGGCGCAGCTATCTGTTCCTGCTGCTCTCGGGCGTGGCCACCGGCCTGTCCTGGCTGTGCTACTACCGGGCGCTCAAGCTGGGCCCGGCGTCGCTGGTGGCGCCGGTGGACAAGCTGAGCGTGGTGCTGGTGGCGATCTTTGGCGTGGCGCTGCTGGGTGAGCGCCTGGACCTGCGCCAGTGGTGCGGCATCGCCGCCATCGGCGGGGGCGTGCTGTTGCTCGCCTGGCGACCTTGAAGGGGCGCAGGAAAAGGGCCTGACCGCCGGTGGGAGATTGCCGGACGGCAGAAAGCGGCCAAGCCCATTTCCTGCATTGCGCATTCCCTTGCCATCGTCCCGTTCATTCAAACGGGCGACTTAGAGCGATTCTGCCGCGTCGATCCCCGGCCGGCAATGGCTGGATTCCGCAAAAGCGGCCTAATGATGTCCGCCCTTGTCCTGCTCCAGGGTCTCGATGAAGGCAATCTGCAGCCGCGAATGGACGCGGATGAACCAGCGCCACAGCACCGCGATCACCACCACCGCGACCAGGCCGATCAGCAGCAACAGCTCACCGCGCGGCAGGATGCTGCTGCTCAGGGCGGCCAGCAGCACCAGGATGCCGGCCAGCGACAGCAGCGGGATCAACTCGCTGACCAGTCGCCGCACCGGCTGCGTATAGCGCCCGGCCTGGTTCTGCCTGACGCTGAGTTCGGCCATCAGCATGGCCAGGGCCTTGAGCTTGCGATAGGCGGCGATCAGGCAGGGCAGCGACAGCAGCAACGCGCCACCCCAGATGCAGGCCTTCTGCAGGTCGGGATCGGCGATCCAGGTGCTGAGCCAGCCCGCCAGTCCGCCGGCGAAATAGGCTCCGCCGAGGAAGATGGCGATGACCAGCGACAGGTTGATGCCGACCTGCAGCAGGATGCGTCTCATCATGCCGGCCAGGACCGCCTTCTCGCCCTGGGGCTGGATGCTGCGCAGCCATTCGCCATAGATGCCCAGCACCCGCTGCAGCGGCTGCGGCAGCCAGCGACCGATCCATAGCGCCAGCGGATCGGCGGCCTTGATCAGATAGGGGGTGAGCAGCGTGGTGACCGCCGACACGGCCACCGCCACCGGATAGAGGAAGTGGCTGGTGACGCCCAGGGTGATCCCCAGGGTGGCGATGATGAAGGAGAACTCGCCGATCTGCGCCAGCCCCATGCCGACCCGCAGCGAAGTCCGGCCGTCGTTGCCGGCGATCAGGGTACCCAGGCTGCAGGCGAGGATCTTGCCCAGTACCACGGCCACGCTGATCACGGTGATCGGCCAGGCGTACTCCACCAGCACCTTGGGATCGAGCAGCAGGCCGATGGCGACGAAGAAGATGGCGCTGAACATGTCGCGCAGCGGCTCCACCAGCTTTTCGATCTGCAGCAGCTGGCGCGATTCGGCCATGATGGCGCCGATCAGGAAGGCGCCCAGCACCACGCTGTATTCCAGCTTGGCCACCAGCAGGCAGAAGCCGAAGCAGAGTCCCAGCACCGTGATCAGCAGCATCTCGTTGCTTTCGAACTTGGCCACGTAGGCCAGCAGGCGCGGCACCAGCAGGATGCCGATGACCAGGGCGACGATCATGAACAGACTCAGCTTGCCCAGGGTCGAGGCCACCGCGCCCGGCTCCACCGAGCCGCTCACCGCCAGACCCGACAGCAGGGCGATGATGCCGATGCCGAGGATGTCCTCGACGATCAGCACGCCAAAGATCTGCTGGGCGAAGCGCTCGTGCTTCATCTTCAGCTCGTTGAGCGCCTTGACGATGATGGTGGTCGAGGAGATGGCCAGGATGGCGCCGAGGAACAGGGAATCCATGTGCGACCAGCCGAACATCTGCCCCACCTGATAACCCAGCCAGAGCATCAGGCTGATCTCCAGGAAGGCGGCGATGAAGGCCGTGGCGCCCACCCGGAACAACTTGCGTAGCGAGAATTCCAGACCGAGGCTGAACATCAGGAAGATGACCCCCACCTCGGCGAGGGTCTTGATGCTTTCTTCGTCGTGGATCAGACCGAATGGCGGGGTGTGGGGTCCTATGATGAAGCCGGCGAGGATATAGCCCAGGACCACGGGCTGCTTGAGGCGGTGGAAGAGGATGGTCACCACGCCGGCCACCAGCATGATGACGGCCATGTCCTGGATAAAAGCTAAAGCATGCATCGGCCGGGCCCTCCTATGACGGGCCGGGCACTCTCCCGACACCTGCGCTGACTGGAGACCCAGACTAGCATCTGTAAACTCTTGTGACGGATTTTGCAAAAATCTGTAATAGATTGATGTGCTTGGAAATTTTCAACGGTCGCACGCACTTGGCGGCCTGCTTCCAGGGAACGCCGACAGGGCAAAATACCGAAACAATTCACGCTGGCTGTACTTGACCGGGCAGCGCAAGATGTATCCAACACCAGACTCTTCACAGAGAGAACACCACATGCAACGCCTGATGAGCTTCTTCATGATCCTGTGCCTGGGCCTCACGCTCAGCCTGGATGCCAATGCCAAACGCATGGGCGCCGGCAAGTCCGCTGGCGCCGCGCCCATCCACCAGACCCGCCAGGCCGCACCGACCCAGCAGCCGGGCATGGCCGCTCCTGCCGCCGGTGCTGGCGCCGCCGCCGCTGCCCGTCCGAGTGGCGCTTCGCGCTGGCTCGGCCCGCTGGCCGGTATCGCCGCCGGTGGTCTGCTGGCCTCCATGTTCATGGGTGACGGCTTCGAAGGCTTCCAGTTCTTCGACTTCCTGATCCTGGCCCTCATCGCCTTCGTGATCTTCCGCCTGATCGCCCGTCGCAAGCAGCAGGCTGGTCCGCAGCCCGCCGTCGCCGGTCATGCGCCCATGCAGCGCGAGATGCCCAACCAGCCCAACAATGGCGGTCTGTTCGGCGGTGCCGCTGCCGGTGCCGCACCGGTGATCAACGCGCCGAGCTGGTTCAATGCCGAGCGCTTCGTGGCCGCCGGTCGTGATCACTTCATGAGCCTGCAGCAGCACTGGGACGCCAACGAGATGGACAAGATCTCCGAGTTCGTCACCCCGCAGATGCTGCAGTGGCTGCGTGACGAGCGCGCGGCCCTGGGCGAAGGCTTTCAGTCCACCTACATCGAGAACCTGAACGCTACCCTGGACGGTGTCGAGGACCTGCAAGGCAAGACCATCGCCACCATCACCTTCAACGGTGTATCCAAGGAATCGCGCTTCGACCAGGGCCAGCCGTTCAGCGAAAGCTGGCGCATGGAGCGCATGGCTGGCGAGAACCAGCCCTGGCTGCTGGCCGGTATCCGCCAGAACGCCTGATAACAGCGCTGCACCGAAAAGCCCGGCTCTACGCCGGGCTTTTTCATGGGCGCCGCCTGCCGAACATCTCTCGAAACCGCTATCAAGTCCGCACGGAAGCTGCCGTTATCCCGGACTGAACTGCTAACCTTGCGCGCCTCTTTTCCCTTTATCCGGTGCGCATTTCGAGAGAGGCCTGCTATGGAAGACGTCATCGAACGCCTGCGTGAAGAAAACGAACCCGTTCCCGTACCCCTGGAGCTGCCCGACGAAGACCTGCTGGTCGAGATTGAGGAAGAGCTGCTCATCAGCCTGCCGCCGGAATTCCGTGAATTCCTGCTGACCGTCAGCGACGTGGTCTATGGCCGTATCGAGCCGGTGACCGTCACCGACCCCCAGTCCCATACCTATCTGCCGGAAGTGGCCGCCACTGCCTGGGACGAAGGCCTGCCGCGGGAGTACATTCCCCTCTGCGCCAGCGACGACGGCTACTACTGCGTCAGCCAGGAAGGCGAGGTACTGTTGTGGGAAGACGGCGACCTGACCGACGAATCCTGGGATTCGGTCTGGATCTGGGCCCGCGACGTCTGGCTGGAAGGCTGACCGGGCCGGTACTGAACGACCCTGCCCGACACGGGTCTGGATAAGGCCATTACTCCGGAGGAAGCGTCATGAGCACTCCCGTCGTCCTGATCACCGGCGCCGCGGGCGGCCTCGGCCGCGCCCTGGCGCAACGCTTCGCCCAGAGTCGCTGGCGCGTTGCCGCCGCCGACCGCGATGCCGAGGGCCTGCATGGGCTGAACGGCATCGTCGGCCTGGATTCCAGCGTGACCGCCGATATCTCCAGCGCCGAGGGCTGCCGTTCCCTGGTCAGCAAGGTCATGGCCCGCACCGGGCGCCTGGATGCCCTGATCAACGCCGCAGGCATCTGGCGCGAAGGCGAGGTGGAGACCTTTACCGAGGACGACTACGACCTGGTGATGGCGGTCAATCTCAAGGCCACCTTCTTCATGTGCTCGGCGGCCATCCCCTTCCTCAAGGAAAACCGCGGCGTCATCATCAATGTCGCCAGCGGCGCCGGGCGTCAGCCCATCGCCGGTGCGGCGGCCTATGGTGCCGCCAAGGCGGCGGTGCGCTTCTTCAGCCAGAATCTGGCGGTGGAACTGGCGCGCGATGGCGTGCGGGTCAACGCCGTCTCGCCAGGCGATATCGACACCCCCATGCTGGACTTCCAGGCTGCCCACTACGGCAGCGGCGATCCGGCGGGCTATCGTCGCAACCTGCTCAATCGCTATCCGCAGGGCGAAACCGCGCGCTTCATCCAGCCGGAAGAGGTGGCCGAGTTCGTCTATTTCCTCTGCCAGCCCCAGGCGGCGGCCATTTCCGGCGCCGACCTGCCCATCGACTTCGGGCTCTCCGCCGGCCGTTGATGGCTGTGACAGACGGCGCCGCTGCGCCGTCTACAGGATTTCCCCCTCGAGGATTCGCCCATGGAAGCCGGCAACCACCAGTTGAGCATGACCATCCTGATGACCCCGGACCTGGCCAACTTTTCCGGCAATGTCCACGGCGGCGCCCTGCTCAAGCACCTCGACGAGGTGGCCTACGCCTGTGCCAGCCGCTATGCCGGACGCTATGTGGTGACCCTGTCGGTGGATCAGGTGATCTTTCGCGAGCCGGTGCATGTCGGCGAACTGGTGACCTTTCTCGCCTCGGTGAACTACACCGGGACCACCTCCATGGAGATCGGCGTCAAGGTCATCACCGAGAACATCCAGCAACGCTCGGTGCGCCACACCAACAGCTGCTTCTTCACCATGGTGGCGGTGGACGAGCACGGCAAGTCCTGCCCCGTCCCCCAGCTCGAACCCGTGACCGCGGACGAGAAGCGGCGCTGTGTGCAGGCCCAGCAGCGCCGGCAGATCCGTCGGGAACTTCAAGAGCGCTATCAGGCACTCAAGGAAACCTTTTGAGTTTTGCCGGCTAGGTCGCCGTCGTTCGACGGCAGCGGCTCCAGGATCTGGCAATCCAAATCCTTGGAGCCAGCATGTCCCATGACACCCCCCTGATATCCACCCTGGCGATCGGCCTGGTCCTGGCGTTCGCCTTCGGCACCCTGGCCACCCGCCTGCGCCTGCCGCCCATCGCCGGCTATCTGCTCGCCGGAGTGGCCGCCGGCCCCTTCACGCCCGGCTTCGTCGCCGATCCCGAGCTGTCCAAGGAATTGACCGAGATCGGCGTCATCCTGCTGATGTTCGGCGTGGGTCTACACTTCTCCATCAAGGATCTACTGGCGGTCAAACGCATCGCCATTCCCGGCGCCATCGTGCAGATCGCCGCCGCCACCCTGATGGGCATGGGCGTGAGCCATTTCCTGGGCTGGGGCCTGGGCAGCGGCCTGGTCTTTGGCCTGTCGCTGTCGGTAGCCAGTACCGTGGTGCTGCTGCGGGCGCTGGAAGAACGGCAGATGGTGGAGAGCCGGCGCGGACGGATCGCCGTGGGCTGGCTGATCGTGGAAGACCTGCTGATGGTGCTGGCCCTGGTGGTACTGCCGGCGCTGGCCGGGCCGCTGGGTGGCGACAGCGGCGAAGAGTCGGGCCAGAGCCTGGGCCTGGAACTAGGCCTCACCGCGCTCAAGGTCGGTGCCTTCATCGCCCTGATGCTGCTGGTGGGCCGGCGGGTAATCCCCTGGCTGCTGGCCCGGGTGGTCCGTACCGGTTCGCGCGAGCTCTTCACCCTGGCGACCCTGGCCATCGCCATGGGCATCGCCTACGGCTCGGCCTCGCTGTTCGGGGTGTCCTTCGCCCTGGGCGCCTTCTTTGCCGGCGTGGTGCTCAACGAGTCGGAACTCAGCCACGACGCCGCGGAGAATTCGCTGCCTCTGCGCGAAGCCTTCGCCGTGCTGTTCTTCTTTTCGGTGGGTTGCCTGTTCGATCCGGAGATCCTGCTGGAACAACCCCTGGCGGTACTGGCCACGGTGGCAGTCATCGTCCTTGGCAAGTCGATCGCCGCGACCCTGATCGTCCTGGCCTATCGCCGACCGCTGAGCGTGGCCCTGACCATCGCCGCCAGCCTGGCGCAGATCGGCGAGTTCTCCTTTATCCTCGCTAGTCTCGGCCTGTCGCTGAAATTGCTCGACCAGAGCGCTCACGACCTCATCCTGGCCGCCGCCATCATCTCCATCATCCTCAATCCGCTGCTGTTTCACGGCATCGATCGCCTGCAGCCCTGGATGGAACGCCGCGAAGGCCGACGGCTGATCAATGCCAAGGGCAAGCATGCCCCGGAACTGGACGACGAACCCGAGCCGGTCGAGCAGAGCGGTCACCTGGTGCTGGTGGGCTATGGGCGGGTGGGTCGTTACATCTGCGATCGCCTGGACCACCAGGGTCCGCCGCTGATAGTCATCTCGGACGAGCCCGAGCACGTCACGGCGCTACGCCAGCAGGGGTTCAAGGTGATCCTCGGCAACGCGACCCAGGACAAGGTACTGGCGCGGGCCAGGCTCAAGGAGGCGCGGGCGCTGCTGCTGGCGATTCCCAACGGCTTCGAAGCTGCCGAGATCGGTCGCCGGGCGCGGGAGCTGGCGCCGGATCTGCACATCCTCGCCCGCGCCCATCACGACGACGAGATCCGGCATCTGGAAGCCAATGGCGTGGACGAGGTGATCATGGGCGAACGCGAGATCGCCCATGGCATGTTCCGCTATCTGGGCCTGGAGCGGCCCGGGGAGCACGAGGCCCAGCCCAGGGGCTCCGTCGCCTGACGACCTAGCGGCGCTGGATCTTGAAGTTGAAGGTCTTGGTGGCCTTGCGCGGCACGATCTGACCACCGGAGACACGCGGGGCGAAGCGCCATTCACCCAGTACCTCGAGCACGGCGCGCTCCAGTTGCTTGTTGGAGGCTTCCAGCACCTGGATATCGGCCAGTCGACCGTCCGCGGTCACGGTGAACATCACCCGCACCTCGCCACCCACACCGCGACGACGGAGCATTTCCGGATATTCCGGCGGTGTCATCTTGACCGGCCGGATATCGGCGTCGTCGATGCTGCCGGTAGGCAGGCCCGCGGTCTTTGGCGGGCCGGATGGTGCCGCGGCGGGTGCCGGCTGACTGGGTGCGGCGCTGGCCGCAGGCGCGGGTGCCGGTGACGGCGCGGCCTGGGCGACGGGCTCCGGTGCAGGCTCGACCTTTTTCGGCAGCGGCTTCTGCTGGCTGTGCTCGACCGGCTTGGGCTTCGGCTTGGGTTTGGGCTTTTCCACCACCGGCTTGGGCGGCTCCACCGGCTTCGGCGGTTCCACGGGCTTGGGTGGCTCCGGGGGCGGCGGTTCGGGTTGTGGTGGCGGCGGCGCGGGCGGTGCCGGGGTCGGCGCCGGGGGTTCGGGAACCGGCTTGGGCAACTGGATGAAGCTGACCTGCATGGGTTCGTCACCCTTGGCGATCTTCAACTCCGGCGGCGCCTGGACCACCAGGAACAGGGCCGCTGCCATACTGGCGTGCATGATCAGCGACAGCGCCGAGGCGGCGCCCCAGCCGCGGCCACGCGGTGGCTGCTCGCCCGGCTCGGCCGCACCGACCGGGGTCAGTACCGGGGTCAGGATCTCTTCATTACGCTCGGGCATGCGGAACGACAAGATGGTGGCCGAAGGCTCGCTTCGCTCGGCATTGACCCCTGCCACCGGCTCCACGTCGCCGGCCCTAACGGGTCCCTGGACGGATTCCACCTCGTCACCGTCAGAACGCGCGGCAATTACGAAGGGTTCAGGCTTGGCAAGCGACGTCGGAGCCATGTGAGCAATACGCAGAGGAAGTAAATTTAATAATCATTATCATTAACTGAACAAATTTGGCAACCTCAAATGTCGCGAATGGTCCCGCGCAGATCCTTTTCGAGGGCCTCTAGGTCCGGCCTCTCCTCCAGGATCAGCTCCAGCCGGTTGTCACGCCGCCATAGGGTCGGTTCCCAGCGACCTTCCCCGGCGAGACCGTTGTAGGCCTGCCAGCCATCCGCCAGCTGCAGGACCGCCTTCAGCCTGATCAGCCCAGGAAGACCACCCAGCAGGGCCAGCAGCGCCAGCCCATCGAAGCTGTGGCTGGGATGCCAGCGCCAACCGACGGCCTGGTGTCCCTCTTGGGTATGACTGAAGCGCAGCGGACGCCCCGGCAGCAGCAGTGCCTGCGGGCTGGTGGCGGTGCCAGGCTCGGGCAACTCGCCGCCAGCCGATGCCTCGGTGTTTGCCAGGGGCAGTTCGGCCAGGGGGATCCGCCCTTCTTCGGTCCAGTACAGCGGCCGGTTGCCCAGTTGCGCAGGCAGGAGGGTGCGGTCCAGACCGGAGCTCTTGTTGAGCACGACCAGACCGGCCTGCTCCAGCGCCTGTTGTTGGGCCTCCGGCAGGGGCTGGCGTTCCAGCACCTGCCGGGCGTCCACTACCCAGACCAGGGGTTGCAAGCTCAGCACCCCGGCCCAGGGCGAGGCCTGGAGTAGCCGACAGAGGCTGGCGGGATGGCCAAGACCTGAGGGCTCGATGATCAGCCGCTGCGGCCGAGCGCGCCGCAACAACCGCGTGAGGGCCACCTGCAGGGGCACACCCTGGACGCAGCACAGGCAACCGCCCGGGACCTCAGCAATACTCAGGCCCTCGTCGTCCGGAGTCATGAGCGCCGCGTCGAGTCCGACCTGGCCGAATTCGTTGACCAGGATCGCCCAACGCTCATGGGCGGGACGCTGGGCGAACAACTGGCGGATCAGGGTGGTCTTGCCGGCCCCCAGAGGACCGGCGATCACATGGGTCTTGATATCGGCGAGGCGCATGGCGAGAGGTCGAATGCTAGAGTGGCGATTTGATCGAGGAGATGGGCTGGAATGTGGCGATCGCTGATCCCGCTGCTGCTGTTGCCGTCACTGGCACTCGCCGATGCCTGCGTGATCCGCAGTCGTCAGGGCAGTGTGGACGTGCAGATCTGCCAGAGCAACATCGACATCCCCGCCCCGCTGTTTCGCGACGGCTTCTGCCAGCCGCAGCTCAAGGGTCAGCAGACCGAGGTCAGCTTCGTCGACCGCTGCCCGGTCGGCGAGATCGGTATCTGCCAGGGTGCACGCAGTCCTGGCGTGCCCTATCGACAGGACATCCACTATTACGGCGAGCCCGGCGACGGCCGCTTTCTGGCCGTCGCCTGCAGCCAGCAGAATCAGGGCCGCTGGCGCGTGCCCTGAGGTTCCACGTGGAACCACTTATTCCACGGTTACCGACTTGGCCAGGTTGCGGGGCTGATCCACGTCGGTGCCCTTGAACACGGCCACGTGGTAGGACAGCAACTGCAGCGGGATCGTGTAGAGGATCGGCGACAGGGCGTCATGGATGTGCGGCATCGGCACGATCCGCGTGCCTTCGCCTTCCTCGAAGGCAGCGCGCTCGTCGGCGAAGACGATCAGCTGACCACCCCGCGCCCGCACCTCCTGCAGGTTGGACTTGAGCTTTTCCAGCAGCTCGTTGTTGGGCGCCACCGTCACTACCGGCATGTCGGCATCCACCAGCGCCAGCGGACCGTGCTTGAGTTCGCCGGCCGGATAGGCCTCGGCGTGGATGTAGGAGATCTCCTTGAGCTTGAGCGCGCCCTCCATCGCCACCGGGTACTGCTCGCCGCGTCCCAGGAACAGGGTGTGGTGCTTCTCGGCAAAGGACTCCGCCAGCTTCTCGACGGTCTTGTCCATGGCCAGGGCTTCGTCCAGGCGCGCCGGCAGCCGTCGCAGCTCGGCCACCAGCTCGGCTTCGACACCGGCATCCAGGCGTTGCTGGCAGCGTCCCAGACTCAGGGTCAGCAGCAGCAGGGAGACCAGCTGGGTGGTGAAGGCCTTGGTCGAGGCCACGCCAATCTCCGGACCCGCCTGGGTCAGGAAGCTCAGCTGGGATTCGCGCACCAGGGAGCTGGTCGCCACGTTGCAGATCGCCAGGCTGCTCAGATAGCCGGATTGCTTGGCCATGCGCAGCGCGGCCAGGGTATCGGCGGTCTCACCGGACTGGGAGATGGTGACGAACAGGGTGTCCGGGCTGACGGCGACACGGCGGTAGCGGAATTCGCTGGCCACCTCCACCTGGCAGGGAATCCCTACGTATTCCTCGATCC
Source organism: Pseudomonas sp. AS2.8 (assembly GCF_014190935.1). NCBI lineage: Bacteria > Pseudomonadati > Pseudomonadota > Gammaproteobacteria > Pseudomonadales > Pseudomonadaceae > Pseudomonas > Pseudomonas sp. AS2.8. The sequence continues at coordinate 458,511 of NZ_JACHVV010000003.1, read as the reverse complement.
AGTAGCGCGCCACCGAACCGGCGTGGAAGCTGGTACCACAGGCGACGATCTGCACCTGGCGCACCTTGGCGAACAAGGCGGACGCCGAGGGACCAAAGGCCTCGGGTAGTACCTGTCCATCACCCAGGCGCCCTTCCAGAGTGCGCTGGACCACGCTGGGCTGCTCGTGGATCTCCTTGAGCATGAAGTGGCGATAGGCGCCCTTGTCGGCCGCCTCGCTGCCTTCGTGGTACTGCACCGTCTCGCGCTGGACCGGCACCCCGTTCACGTCCCAGAGCTGGACCTGATCCAGACGAATCTCGGCCACGTCGCCCTCTTCCAGATAGACGAAGCGATCGGTCACCTGACGCAGCGCCAACTGGTCGGAAGCCAGGTAGTTCTCGCCCAGGCCCAGGCCGATCACCAGGGGACTGCCGCTACGGGTCGCCACCAGACGATCCGGCTGCTGGCGCCAGACCGCCGCCAGGCCGTAGGCGCCGTGCAGCTCCTTGACCGCCAACTGGAGCGCCGTGGTCAGGTCGCCACTGTCCTGCAGCTTGAGGTGCAGCAGGTGGACGATGACCTCGGTATCGGTTTGGGAGGTGAAGACATACCCCTGAGCCTTGAGCTGGGCGCGCAGGGCTTCGTGGTTTTCGATGATGCCGTTGTGCACCACGGCCACGTCACCCTGGGAGAAATGTGGGTGGGCATTGGCTTCGGTGGGCGCACCGTGGGTCGCCCACCGGGTGTGGGCAATGCCCAGGCGACCGGCCAGGGGATCGGCCAGCAAGGCCGCTTCCAGTTCACTGACCTTGCCGATACGGCGCAGACGCTGCAACTCGCCCTGGGCATCCAGCAGGGCCAGGCCGGCGCTGTCGTAGCCACGATATTCCAGGCGCTTGAGACCCTCGACCAGAATGGCGGTGATGTTACGCTCGGCAATGGCGCCGACGATTCCACACATGCTTACCTCCCGTTGCTGGTTTATCCACAGCGACCCAGCGGGGCCAGCTGTGGATGACCTGATTGTCTAGTTTTCCACAGGGGCGCAGACCACCTGTACCCCCTGGGTTTCGATCGCCCGGGCCGCTTCGGCGGGCAGGCGCTCGTCGGTAATGAGCACGTCCACCCTTTCCCAAGGTAGTTCCAGATTGGGAATTCGCCTGCCCAGCTTGCTCGCTTCGGCCATGACCACCACCTCCCGCGCCACCTCGGCCATCACCCGCGACAGCGACAGATGCTCGTTGAAGGTAGTGGTGCCACGCTCCGGATCGAGGCCGTCAGCGCCGATGAACAGCTGGTCGAAGTCGTAGGAGCGGAGCACCTGCTCGGCAACCTGGCCCTGGAAGGATTCCGAGTGCGGATCCCAGGTGCCGCCGGTCATCAGCAGCATGGGTTCCTGCTCCAGCTCGCGCAGCGCCATGGCCACCTGCAGGGAATTGGTCATGACCACCAGGCCGGGACGGCGATCGAGCTGGGGAATCAGCGCCGCCGTGGTGCTGCCGCAGTCGATGATGATCCGTGCATGTTCGCGCAGGCGCTGGGCCGCGGCCCGGGCGATGGCCTGCTTGAAGGGCGACGCCTGGGGCGGTGCCTCGGCCAGCAGCTCCTGGGGCATGGCCACCGCGCCGCCATAGCGACGCAGCAGCAGGCCATTGCGCTCGAGGGCGGCCAGGTCCTTGCGGATGGTGACCTCGGAGGTCTCCAGCTGACGGGCCAGCCCGTCCACGCTGACCTCGCCCTGCTCCTGGAGCTGGGCGAGGATGGCGTGACGGCGCTGCGCGGTATTGCGACGGGTCATAAATTTCGATTCGAAAGATAATGGATCGAATCAAAACCTAATAGCGAGCAGCCGTCAAGTCTTGGGGGTCTTCTTCGGCCGCTGCCAGCTGGTCTTGTTGACCTGCCGGGCCCGCCCCAGGGCCAGGGCATCAGCGGGCACATCGGCCGTGATGACCGAGCCTGCTGCGGTGGTCGCGCCCGCGCCGAGGCTGACCGGGGCCACCAGCGAGCTGTTGGAACCCACGAAGACATCCGCGCCGATTTCGGTTCGAAACTTGTTGGCACCATCGTAGTTGCAGGTGATGGTGCCCGCCCCTATGTTGCTGTCCGGGCCGATGCTGGCATCACCCAGGTAGCTCAGGTGCCCGGCCTTGGCGCCGGCCTGCAGGTGGGCGTTCTTCAGTTCGACGAAATTGCCTACATGGGCCTTGGCGCCCAGTTCGCTGCCCGGTCGCAGGCGGGCGAAGGGACCGACGTCGGCGCCCTCCCCTACCACGGCGCCGTCCAGATGACTGTTGGCCTTGATGATGGCGCCGCGCTTGAGCACGCTGTCCTTGATCACGCAATTCGGACCGATGCTCACGCCGTCTTCCAGCACCACCCGGCCTTCGAGAATGACATTGACGTCGATGGAGACGTCGCGACCCGCCTCGACCTGGCCACGCTGATCGAAGCGCAGGGGATCCAGCAGGGTCACGCCCTGCAGCATCAGGCGCTCGGCGGCGCGCTGCTGGAAGTGCCGTTCCAGCTGGGCCAGTTGCCGGCGATCGTTGGCGCCCTGCACTTCCATGGCATCCGCCGGCTGGCTGGTGGCGATGGTCAGGCCGTCCGCCACCGCGAGGGCGATGACGTCGGTCAAGTAGTACTCGCCCTGGGCATTGCTGTTGGACAGGCGACCCAGCCAATCCGCCAGGCGCCGACCGGGTACCGCGAGGATGCCGGTATTGCCTTCGCGAATGGCGCGCTGGGCGTCGCTGGCGTCCTTGTGCTCGACGATGGCGGTTACCCGCCCCTGCTCATCGCGCAGGATCCGCCCATAGCCGGTGGGATCGTCCAGCTCCACGGTCAGCAGCGCCAGGTGACCGTCATCCACCTGCTGCAACAGGCGCTGCAGGGTCTCGGTCTGGATCAGGGGTACATCGCCATAGAGGATCAGCACCCGCTCCGCCGTCAGCGCCGGCGCCGCCTGAGCTACGGCATGGCCGGTGCCGAGTTGCTCGGCCTGGACCACGAAGCTGACGTCGTCCGCGGCCAGCTGGCTGCGGACCTGGTCGGCGCCATGACCGATGACGACATGGATGCCGGCCGGCTGCAACTCACGAGCACGGTCGAGGACATGCCCCAGCATGCTGCGACCGGCTACGGGATGCAGCACCTTGGGTAGAGCGGATCTCATGCGGGTGCCCTGGCCAGCAGCCAGGATGACGATTTCCAGGGACATCGGAACCTCGGAGACAGGAGGAAGAGACGAGCCGGCAACCGAAGGCGACAGGCGCCTTCCAAGTCCGACTACGCGAAATTTCTCGCCCACTTTTCGGGCGACAAAAGAAAAGGGTAGCCGAAGCTACCCTTGTCGTTACAGCCTGACCTTGCGCTTAGCGCTTGGCTTGCCGCTTGAGCTGCTGGATGGTGCGCAGCTGGGCGGCGGCTTCGGCGAGCTGAGTGGCGGCAGCGGTGTAGTCGAACTCCGTGCCCTTGTCGCTCAGCGCTGCCTCGGCGCGCTGCTTGGCTTCCAGAGCGGCAGCTTCGTCGATGTCACCGGCGCGGCTGGCGGTATCGGCCAGCACTTCGACGACATTCGGCTGCACTTCCAGAAAACCGCCGGAGATGTAGAACACCTCCTCGGCGCCCCCGGCCTTGACCAGGCGGATGGGGCCCGGTTTCAGATCGGTGAGCAGCGGCGCATGGCCCGGGGCGATACCCAGATCACCCAGGTGGCCGTGGGCGATGATCATCTCCACCGCGCCGGAGAAGATTTCCCCTTCCGCGCTGACGATGTCGCATTGGACTGTCTTGGCCATAGCGTGCCTCTAAAAGCGCCCGTCGCCGGGCGCGGCAGTTACAGTTTCTTGGCTTTCTCGATGGCTTCGTCGATGCCGCCGACCATGTAGAACGCCTGCTCGGGCAGGTGATCGTAGTCGCCACGCAGGATCCCGGAGAAGCCGGCGATGGTGTCCTTGAGGGACACGTACTTGCCGGGCGAACCGGTGAAGACCTCGGCCACGAAGAACGGCTGGGATAGGAAGCGCTGGATCTTACGAGCACGGGATACCAGCTGCTTGTCGGACTCGGACAGTTCGTCCATGCCCAGGATCGCGATGATGTCCTTCAGTTCCTTGTAGCGCTGCAGCACGTACTGGACGCCGCGAGCGGTGTCGTAGTGCTCCTGGCCGATCACGTTCGGGTCCAGCTGGCGCGAGGTGGAGTCCAGGGGATCGACTGCCGGGTAGATACCCAGGGAGGCGATGTCACGGGACAGAACCACGGTGGCGTCCAGGTGGGCGAAGGTGGTTGCCGGGGACGGGTCGGTCAAGTCATCCGCAGGGACGTAGACGGCCTGCACGGAGGTGATCGAACCCAGCTTGGTGGAGGTGATGCGCTCCTGCAGGACACCCATCTCCTCTGCCAGGGTCGGCTGGTAGCCCACCGCGGACGGCATACGACCCAGCAGCGCGGACACTTCGGTGCCGGCCAGGGTGTAGCGGTAGATGTTGTCGACGAACAGCAGGACGTCACGGCCTTCGTCACGGAATTTCTCGGCCATGGTCAGACCGGTCAGGGCCACGCGCAGACGGTTGCCCGGCGGCTCGTTCATCTGGCCATAGACCAGGGCGACCTTGTCCAGAACGTTGGAGTCCTTCATCTCGTGGTAGAAGTCGTTCCCTTCACGGGTACGCTCGCCCACGCCGGCGAACACGGAATAACCGCTGTGCTCGATGGCGATGTTACGGATGAGTTCCATCATGTTGACGGTCTTGCCCACGCCGGCGCCGCCGAACAGGCCGACCTTGCCGCCCTTGGCGAAGGGGCAGACCAGGTCGATGACCTTGATGCCGGTTTCCAGCAGGTCGTTACCACCGGCCTGCTCTGCATAGGACGGGGCCTTGCGGTGGATTTCCCAGCGCTCTTCCTCGCCGATGGGGCCGGCTTCGTCGATGGGGTTGCCCAGCACGTCCATGATGCGGCCGAGGGTCTTGACGCCGACCGGGACCTTGATGGCCTCGCCGGTGTTGCCCACGTTCAGGCCGCGCTTGAGGCCTTCGGTGCTACCCATGGCAATGGTACGGACCACGCCGTCGCCCAGCTGCTGCTGGACTTCCAGGGTGGTTTCGGCACCCTGCACCTTGAGGGCGTCAAAGACGCGCGGTACCGCGTCGCGCGGGAATTCCACGTCGATCACGGCGCCGATGATTTGTACGATACGTCCGCTACTCATTTCGCGTTCCTCGAATGTTTAAGCTGTCCGTCAGACCGCGGCGGCGCCGCCGACGATTTCCGAAATTTCTTGGGTGATCGCAGCCTGGCGAGCCTTGTTGTAGACCAGCTGCAGCTCCTTGATGAGATCGCCGGCGTTGTCGGTGGCGTTCTTCATCGCGATCATCCGCGCGGCCTGTTCGCTGGCAGCGTTCTCGACCACGGCCTGATACACCTGGGATTCCACGTAGCGCACCAGCAGACCGTCGAGCAGGGTCTTGGCGTCGGGCTCGTAGAGGTAGTCCCAGTGCTTGCCCTGCAGCTCACCGCCCTCACCCGGCACCAGGGGCACCAGTTGCTGGATGGTCGGCTTCTGGGTCATGGTGTTGACGAAGACGTTGGACACCACGTACAGACGGTCGATACGGCCGTTCAGGTAGGCATCCAGCATCACCTTGATGCTGCCGATCAGATCGCTGATCGCCGGGGCTTCGCCGAGGTGGCTGATGGCCGCGACCACGTTGCCGCCGAAGCTGCGGAAGAAGGAGGCACCCTTGGCCCCGATCACCGCCAGATCGATCTCCACACCCTTGCCGCGCTGGTCGCTCATGTCGCGAACCAGAGCCTTGAACAGGTTGGTGTTCAGACCACCGGCCAGACCCCGATCGGAGCTGACCACGATGTAGCCGACGCGCTTGACCTCGCGATCCACCATGAAGGCATGGCGGTACTCGGGGTTGGCGTTGGCCAGGTGGCCGATCACAGCGCGGATGCGCTCGGCATAAGGCTTGCTGGCAGCCATGCGGGCCTGAGCCTTACGCATCTTGCTGACCGCAACCTTTTCCATGGCGCTGGTGATCTTCTGTGTGCTTTTGATGCTCGCGATCTTGCCGCGAATCTCTTTTGCGCCTGCCATGTGACACCTATCGGGTTGGCAAACGGGGGCTGGCGCCCCCGTCGCGGCTTACCAGGTTTGCGTGGCCTTGAACTTCTCGATTCCCGCCTTGATGCCGGCGTCGATCTCGTCGTTGAAGTCGCCCTTCACGTTGATCTTGGCCATCAGGTCGGCGTGATCGCGGTTGAAGTAGGCGATCAGGGCCTGCTCGAAGCTACCGATCTTGTCCAGGGACACATCGCTCAGGAAACCACGCTCGGCGGCGTACAGGCTCAGGGACATCTCGGCGATGGACATGGGCGCGTACTGCTTCTGCTTCATCAGCTCGGTGACGCGCTGACCATGCTCGAGCTGCTTGCGGGTGGCTTCGTCCAGGTCCGAGGCGAACTGGGCGAAGGCCGCCAGTTCACGGTACTGGGCCAGCGCGGTACGGATACCGCCAGACAGCTTCTTGATGATCTTGGTCTGGGCCGCACCACCCACACGGGATACCGAGACACCGGCGTTGACCGCCGGGCGGATGCCCGAGTTGAACAGGCCGGCTTCCAGGAAGATCTGGCCGTCGGTGATGGAGATCACGTTGGTCGGAACGAAGGCGGACACGTCGCCGGCCTGGGTCTCGATGATCGGCAATGCGGTCAGCGAGCCAGTCTTGCCGGTCACGGCGCCGTTGGTGAACTTCTCGACGTAGTCGGCGGAAACGCGGGAAGCGCGCTCGAGCAGACGGCTGTGGAGATAGAACACGTCGCCGGGATAGGCTTCGCGGCCCGGCGGACGACGCAGCAGCAGGGAGATCTGGCGATAGGCCACGGCCTGCTTGGACAGATCGTCATAGACGATCAGGGCGTCTTCACCGCGGTCGCGGAAGTATTCGCCCATGGTGCAACCCGAGTAGGGCGCCAGGAACTGCAGGGCAGCCGATTCGGACGCACTGGCTGCCACCACGATGGTGTTGTGCAGAGCGCCGTTCTCTTCCAGCTTGCGCACCACGTTGGCGATGGTCGATTGCTTCTGACCAATGGCAACGTAGACGCAGCGGATGCCGCTGTTCTTCTGGTTGATGATGGCATCGATCGCCATGGCGGTCTTGCCGATCTGACGGTCACCGATGATCAGCTCACGCTGACCGCGGCCTACCGGGATCATGGCATCGACGGCCTTGTAGCCGGTCTGCACCGGCTGGTCGACTGACTGACGCCAGATCACGCCCGGTGCGACCTTCTCGACGGCGTCGGTGGCGCTGGCGTTCAGCGGACCCTTGCCATCGATGGGGTTGCCCAGGGCGTCGACGACGCGGCCCAGCAGTTCCGGACCAACCGGGACTTCCAGGATGCGGCCGGTGCACTTGGCGCTCATGCCTTCGGCCAGACCCAGGTAGCTACCCAGGACCACAGCGCCGACGGAGTCCTGCTCCAGGTTCAGCGCCATGCCGTAGATGCCGCCGGGGAATTCGATCATTTCGCCGTACATGACGTCGGCCAGACCGAAGATCCGCACGATACCGTCAGACACGCTGACGATGGTGCCTTCGTTGCGGGCTTGCGAGGTCACGTCGAGTTTATCGATGCGACCCTTGATGATTTCACTAATTTCGGAAGGATTGAGTTGCTGCATGCTACTGCCCCTTCAAACTCAAGGTTTCAACGCTTCGGCCAGTTGCGCGAGCTTGCCGCGAACGGAGCCATCGATTACCAAGTCGCCGGCGCGGATAACCACACCACCGATCAGGCTCGCATCCTCGGATGCATTTAGTCGCACTTGTCGACCTAGCCTTGCGCTGAGAGCCTTGGCGAGTTTGTCTTGCTGTTCGTCGCTCAGGGCGAAAGCACTGGTGACTTCCGCCTCGATGGATTTTTCCTGCTCGGCCTTGTACGCCTCGTAGATCTCGGCGATGGCCGGGAACAGGTCGATCCGGTTGTTTTCTGCCACGGTCCGAACGAAGTTCTGGGACTGTGCATCCAGCTGATCGCCACATACATCGATGAGCAATCCGGCCTTGGCGTCCGCAGTCAACTGCGGCTGCTGAAGCAGCTGGCGCACGGTCCCATCTTGGGATACCGCGGCGAGCAGCCCTAGCGCGGCCGACCATTGGGTCAGCTGCTGCTGGGACTGTGCGAACTCGAAAGCCGCCTTGGCATAGGGCCGGGCCAGCGTGTTCAGTTCTGCCATTGGTGGCCTCGCTTAGATTTCCGCTGCCAGTCGGTCGACCAACTGGGCATGAGCATTGGCATCAACGGTCGATCCGAGGATCTTCTCGGCGCCGGCCACGGCCAGCACGCCGACGCGAGCACGCAGAGCGTCCTTCGCGGTGTTGATTTCCTGCTCGATTTCCGCCTGAGCCTGCGCCTTGATCCGGTCGCCTTCGGCACGGGCCTTGGCCTGTGCGTCCTCGACGATCTGAGCGGCACGCTTGTTGGCTTGCTCGATGATCTCGGCTGCCTGGCCCTTGGCTTCGTTCACTTTCTGGTTGGCTTGCTGCTGTGCCACTTCCAGATCACGAGCCGCGCGGTTGGCAGCGTCAAGGCCATCGGCAATCTTCTTCTCACGCTCACGCAGCGCCGAGATGATCGGCGGCCACACGTACTTCATGCAGAAGAGCACGAAGATGAAGAAGGCAACGGACTGGCCTATCAGGGTTGCATTAATGTTCACGCCAACACCTCGCTCGTTCGTTGTCCATCAGTCCTGCCTACACCCGTGAGGGTGATCAGCCGGCGATCTGACCAACGAAGGGGTTAGCGAAGGTGAAGAACAGGGCGATACCAACACCGATCATGGTCACGGCGTCGAGCAGACCGGCGACGATGAACATCTTGACTTGCAGCATCGGAACCATTTCCGGCTGACGAGCGGCGCCTTCGAGGAACTTGCCACCCAGCAGACCGAAGCCAATGGCGGTACCCAGAGCGCCCAGGCCAATCAGCAGAGCAACGGCGATCGCGGTCAAACCAACTACAGTTTCCATCTTTCCTCCCGACTTTTTTAGTCGTCTTGGTTAAGGTTGAAGCGAAAAAGTTTTCCCAAGTTACCCGGCGAACAACGTCCTCCGGGACTCACGGCAGAACCGCCTCCGGACGCCGTCAGCAGCGTCCGGGGGCCATTCCTTAGTGACTTTCTTCGTGCGCCATCGACAGGTAGACGATGGTCAGCATCATGAAGATGAAGGCCTGCAGGGTGATGATGAGGATGTGGAACACCGCCCACGCCCACTGCAGCACGATACCCAGGCCACCCAGCGCCAGACCGTTGGCGAACATGATGGCGATGAGGATAAAGATCAGCTCGCCAGCATACATGTTGCCGAACAGTCGCAGTGCCAGCGAGATCGGCTTGGCGATCAGGGTGACGAATTCGAGCAGGAAGTTGATCGGGACCAGGATGATCTGCAGCAGCATGTTCTTGCTGCTGAAGGGATGCAGGGTCAGCTCGCCGAAGAAGCCGCCCAGGCCCTTCATCTTGATGCTGTAGAAGATCAGCAGGGCGAACACCGACAGGGCCATGCCCAGGGTGGCGTTCGGGTCGGTGGTGGGCACCACGCGGAAGTAGGTGTGCTCGCCGAACAGCATGCCGGCCACGGACGGCAGCCAGTCCACCGGCACCAGGTCCATCAGGTTCATCAGGAAGATCCAGACGAAGATGGTCAGGGCCAGAGGCGCGATCAGCGGATTCTTGCCGTGGAAGGTGTCACGGACGCTGCCGTCGACGAATTCGACCAGCACCTCGACGAAGTTCTGCAGGCCGCCGGGCTGACCGCTGGTGGCCTTCTTGGCGACGCTGCGGAACAGCACCAGGAAGATCAGGCCGAGGGCGACCGACCAGCCAAGGGTATCCACGTGGAAGGCCCAGAAGCCCATTTCCTTAGCTTCAGCGGGGGTGTGGGCGAAGCTCCAGCCGTTCACCGGGTGCATACCATAGGTCAGGTTCTGCAGGTGGTGCTGGATGTAGCCCGAAGCGGAGTCTGCTGCCATGTGTGCCTCGAATGCCTTAAGGTCTAGTCGGTTTTTTCAGTAGCAAGGGCGCGCCGGCATTGACCATCAGCGTCAACAGGTAGACGCCGAACAGTGCAGGAGCCGAAAGCGGTTTTACCCCAGCAAACGTCAGTGCAAAGAGCACTGCCGTGAGAATCAGTTTGCCCGCCTCGCCCGAGTAGAAAGAACGGACGATGTCTTGGGCGGCATGGGCGCCGCGATAGCGGAACGCCTTGAACGAAAAATACAGATTGGGCAGCCAGGCAATCAGCCCGCCCAACAATCCGGAATAACCGGCGACCTTACCGACGAAGCAAAACAAGACAACGGCGGCACACGACGCGACAGCCAGTTGGACGAGCAGCAGGCGAAAGGCAGGCTGGTGATGGAAAGGCAGGCGTTTGGGCGTGCGGCGGTCCATCGGCTCGAAGTCCTCTGGTGTCGGCTTAATAGTTGTTTTCACTGGCATGCTTTGTGCCGACAAAAAGCGGGCAAAGTATAGGGGCGCGTCCGGAGTGGTTCAAGCCACCCCGGACAGATTGCCGTCCAGGCTCGCAGGCATTTGTGTCAGCGAATGTGCGCCAGTACGCCTTGAAGTTCGTCCAAAGAGGTGTAACGGATCACCAGCTGGCCCTTGCCTTTCTCGCCGTGGCGGATCTGCACGTTGGCGCCCAAACGTTCGGCCAGACGCTGCTCCAGCCGACTGATGTCGGGATCGACCACCGCGGCCTTCTCCTCCGGCTCCGCGCCGCTGAGCCACTGGCGCACCAGGGCTTCGGTCTGGCGGACGGTGAGGCCCCGTGCGACAACGTGCCGCGCCCCTTCGCCCTGGCGCGCCTTGGGCAGACCGAGCAGTGCGCGGGCATGGCCCATTTCCAGCTCGCCCTTGGCCAGCAGGTCCTTGGCGTCTTCGGCCAGTGCCAGCAGGCGCAGCAGGTTGGTCACGCCCGAGCGCGACTTGCCGACGGCTTCGGCCACCTGGGCCTGGGTCAGCTCGAATTCGTCCTGCAGCCGCTGCAGGGCCATGGCCTCTTCCAGCGGATTGAGATTCTGCCGCTGGATGTTCTCGATCAGCGCCAGGGCGATGGCGACCTGGTCGGGCACGTCGCGCACCAGCGCCGGGATGCGCTCCAGACCGGCCTGCTGGCTGGCACGCCAGCGGCGTTCGCCGGCGATGATCTCGTAACGGCCTTCACCGATGGCACGCACCACGATCGGCTGCATCAGCCCCTGGACACGGATGGAGTTGGCCAGCTCTTCCAGAGCGGTCGGATCCATGTGCCGGCGTGGCTGGTACTTGCCGCGCTGGATGATGTCCAGCGGCAGCGATTGCAGTTCGCTGACCGGGGTGGCGGCGGCCTGCTCCTGCAGGACCTTGACGCTGGCACCGCCGAGCAGGGCGTCGAGACCGCGGCCCAGACCTCGTTTCTTCACAGCCATGGGGATTCCTTAGGCAGTCTTGGCGACGCGAGCCGCCTTGCGCTGACGTTTGACCAGCTCGCTGGCCAGTTCCAGGTAGGCCGCGGCCCCCTTGGAGCTCTTGTCGTAGACCAGGGCGGGCATGCCGTAGCTGGGCGCTTCGGCCAGGCGGACGTTGCGCGGAATGATGGTTTCGTAGAGCTCGTCGCCGAAGTGCTGCTTGAGCTGGGCGGCGACGTCGTTGGCCAGGCCGATGCGCGGATCGAACATGGTGCGCAGCAGGCCCTCGATCTTCAGCTGCGGATTCAGCCGCTGGGCGATGTGCTGGATGCTGCCGACCAGATCGGTCAGGCCTTCCAGGGCGAAGTACTCGCACTGCATGGGAATGATCACGCCATCGGCGGCCACCAGGCCGTTGATGGTCAGCATGGACAGCGACGGCGGGCAGTCGATGAGCACGTAGTCGTAGTTGTCCCGCACTGGCGCCAAAGCATCGCGCAGGCGACTCTCGCGCCCGGGCAGTTCCAGCAGCTCCACTTCCGCGGCGGTGACGTCGCGGTTCGAGGGCAGCAGCTGATAGCCGCCGTGCTCGGAGAAGTGCATGGCGTCGAGCAGGCCGCAGGCCCCGGTGAGGACGTCCAGCACCGAATGCTCCAGGGCGTGCTTGTCGACCCCGCTGCCCATGGTGGCGTTACCCTGGGGATCGAGATCGATCAGCAGCACCTTGCGCCGGTTGGTGGCGGCCAGAGAAGCGGCGAGATTGATGCACGTCGTGGTCTTGCCCACCCCGCCCTTCTGGTTGGCTATCGCGTAAACCTTGGCCATGTACCGCCTTACCCCTCTCCGTTCGTGCGGCGCAGTATCAGCAAGTGCCGCTGGCCTTGGCAACCGGGAACCGCGAGGACGTGCGCCGCCGCAACCCGGAAATCCGCTGGTAGCTTGGCCAGCTCGTCGTCGGGGTGCAGCCCCTTCATCGCCAGCCACTGTGTTTGGTTGTCGCCCAGGTGGCGCGTCCAGGTGGCGAAGTCATCGATGGCGCTGAACGCCCGCGAGACGATGCCGGTGAAGGGCGCGGCAGGCTGATAGGCCTCGACACGGGCGTGGACCACCTCGAGATTGGCAAGGCCCAGTTCGATCTTGGCCTGGGTCAGGAAGCGGGTCTTCTTGCCGTTGCTGTCGAGCAGGGTGAAGCGCGACTCGGGAAAGAGGATCGCCAGGGGAATGCCCGGCATGCCGCCGCCACTGCCCACGTCCAGCCAGTGCCCGGCGCCCACGTAGGGGACGATGCTGAGGCTGTCCAGCAGGTGCCGCGAGACCATCTCGTTAGGGTCGCGCACCGCGGTGAGATTGTAGGCCTTGTTCCACTTGACCAGCAGGTCCAGGTAGCCCAGCAGTCGCTCTTCCACGGCGGCGGGCAGCGCCACGCCGAGGGTCTCGGCGCCCTGGCGCAGTTCGTTGGCTTGGATCGCGCTGGCCATCAGGCGCTGTGCTCCAGGCTACGACCGGCGCTGCGCTTCTTGAGGTGGATCAGCAGCAGCGAAACCGCCGCCGGGGTGACGCCCGGGATGCGCGAGGCCTGGCCCAGGGTTTCGGGACGGGCCTGGGCCAGCTTGTGCTGGATCTCCTTGGACAGTCCGGAAATGCTGGCGTAGTCGAGCTCCACCGGCAGTGCCACGGCGTCGCTGGCGCGCAGGCGCTGGATCTCGTCCTGCTGGCGATCGATATAGCCGGCGTACTTGGTCTTGATCTCGATCTGCTCGGCGACCTGGGTCTCGGCCGGCGTCTCGCCCACCGCGGCCAGCAGACCGGCATAGTCGATCTCCGGGCGGGCCAGCAGGTTCTGCAGGTTGTACTCGTGGTTGAGCGGGGTGCCGAAGCGCTCGGCGACCGCCATACCCTGGGGCGTGCCCGGACGGACCCAGATCGCCTTGAGACGTTGCTCTTCCAGGGCGATGCCTTCGCGCTTGGCCTCGAACAGCGCCCAGCGCTGGTCGTCCACCAGGCCCAGCTCGCGGCCCTTCTCGGTCAGGCGCAGGTCGGCGTTGTCCTCGCGCAGGATTAGCCGGTATTCGGCGCGCGAGGTGAACATGCGATAGGGCTCCTGGGTACCCAGGGTGATGAGGTCGTCGACCAGCACGCCGAGGTAGGCCTCGTCGCGACGCGGACACCAGGCCTCACGGCCCTGGGCACGCAAGGCGGCGTTGGCCCCGGCGAGCAGACCCTGGGCGCCGGCTTCTTCGTAACCGGTGGTGCCGTTGATCTGGCCGGCGAAGAACAGCCCGGCGATGACCTTGGTTTCCAGGCTGTACTTGAGATCCCGCGGATCGAAGAAATCGTATTCGATGGCGTAGCCGGGTCGCAGGATGTGGGCGTTCTCCATGCCGCGCATGGAGCGCACCACCTCGAGCTGCACATCGAAGGGCAGCGAGGTGGAGATGCCGTTGGGATAGAGCTCGTGGGTGGTCAGGCCCTCGGGTTCGAGAAAGACCTGATGGCTGTCCTTGTCGGCGAAGCGGTGGATCTTGTCTTCGATGGACGGACAGTAGCGCGGCCCTACCCCTTCGATCACGCCCGAGTACATGGGCGAACGATCCAGGTTGGCGCGGATGATGTCGTGGGTGCGGGCGTTGGTGTGGGTGATCCAGCAGCTGACCTGCGCCGGATGCTGCTCGCGATTGCCGAGAAAGGACATCACCGGCAGCGGGGTATCCCCGGGCTGCTCGGTCATCACCGAGAAGTCCACCGAGCGGCCGTCGATACGCGGCGGCGTGCCGGTCTTCAGGCGCGAGACCCGCAGCGGCAGTTCACGCAGACGCTGCGCCAGGGCAATGGCCGGCGGATCCCCGGCTCGTCCACCGCTGTGGTTCTGCAAGCCGATGTGGATAAGACCACCAAGGAAGGTCCCGGCGGTCAGCACCACGTTGTCGGCATGGAATTTCAGGCCCATCTGGGTGATCACGCCAGCGACGCGATCGCCTTCGACGATGAGGTCGTCGCAGGCCTGCTGGAATATCCACAGATTCGGCTGGTTTTCCAGGACGTAGCGGATGGCCGCCTTGTACAGCACGCGATCGGCCTGGGCGCGAGTGGCGCGCACGGCAGGTCCCTTGCGGCTGTTGAGAATGCGGAACTGGATGCCGGCGAGGTCCGTCGCCGCGGCCATGGCGCCGCCCAGGGCATCGATCTCCTTGACCAGATGGCTCTTGCCGATGCCGCCGATAGCGGGGTTGCAGCTCATCTGGCCGAGAGTTTCCACATTATGCGTGAGCAGCAGGGTGCGCACACCCATGCGAGCGGCCGCCAGGGCCGCTTCGGTACCGGCATGGCCGCCGCCGATCACGATGACGTCGAAACGGGAAGGAAAGTCCACCACGCACCTCGTGCCTGTTGGCAGGAATTCAAAGGAAAGCCGGCAAGTATAAGGCCTGGACGAGTCTTGCAGAAGGGGCTCTGGCCAAAAAATGACCAGGCGCAGGAGTAGACGCTCAATATAAACAATAGAGAAGAAAGTTTTAAAAGGACTGATATAGAGCTTATGTATATGCAGGCCCTTCGCTGTGGATAAGCTTATCCAGCCCTTGGCAGGCCTGGTCTGGGGAAAACCTGAACCCCGTGCACGTCTTGTGCTGTGGATGAATACAAGCTCTCAGCATCCTGTGGATCCTTTGCCTGCTTATCCACAGCGCGGGTCATAGACAGTTCGTGCACCGATTTATGGGCAGACCTCAGGCGGGTTTATCAACAGGGCTCTGGAAGGGGGAGGTGAGGACAGAAAAGGCCCGCATTGCACGGGCCTGCTAAAGCGGAGCAGGGATTACTTGCCGATGCAGAAGCTAGAGAAGATGCGGCCGAGCAGATCGTCGGAGCTGAAGGCGCCGGTGATCTCGCCGAGCACCTGCTGGGCCTGGCGCAGATCCTCGGCCAAGAGCTCGCCGGAACCGGCCAGGGTGAGCTGGCGATAGCCGTGGTCCAGGGTGCTGGCCGCCCGTTGCAGGGCATCCAGGTGACGACGGCGGGCGCTGAAGCCGCCTTCGGTGGTCTGCTCGAAGCCCATGCAGGCCTTGAGGTGCTCGCGCAGGGCCTCGACCCCTCCGCCATCGGTGGCGCTCAGGGCGATCTCCACCGGCGCGGTCGACGCCAGCAGTCCGGTGGGCTCACCGGTGAGGTCGGCCTTGTTGCGGATCACCGTCAGCTTGTCCAGCGGCGGCCTGGCGCTCAGCAATTCCGGCCAGAGCGCCTGGGGATCGCCGGCTTCCGGTGCGCTGGCGTCCACCACCAGCAGCACCCGATCGGCTCCGGCGATGGCGTCCAGGGCCCGCTGGACGCCGATCTGCTCCACACGGTCGTCGGTGTCGCGCAGACCGGCCGTATCGACCACGTGCAGCGGCATGCCATCCAGGTGGATATGTTCACGCAGGACATCGCGGGTGGTGCCGGCGATGTCGGTGACGATGGCGGCTTCGCGGCCGGCCAGGGCATTGAGCAGGCTGGACTTGCCGGCATTGGGGCGGCCGGCGATCACCACGGTCATGCCGTCACGCAGCAGGGCGCCACGATTGGCTTCGCGGCGGACCTCCTGCAATTCGGCCTGGACGCCCTCCAGCAAGCCCTGCACCCGGCCGTCGGCGAGGAAGTCGATCTCTTCCTCGGGAAAGTCGATGGCGGCCTCGACGTAGATACGCAGCTGGATGAGTTGCTCGACCAGGCTTTCCACGCGGCGGGAGAATTCGCCCTGCAGCGAGCGCAGGGCATTGCGCGCGGCCTGTTCGGTGCTGGCCTCGATGAGGTCGGCGATGGCCTCGGCCTGCGCCAGGTCGAGCTTGTCGTTGAGGAAGGCGCGTTCGCTGAACTCCCCTGGACGGGCCAGCCGCGCGCCCTCTTCCAGGGTCCGGCGCAGCAGCAGGTCGAGGATCACCGGGCCGCCATGGCCCTGGAGTTCCAGCACGTCTTCGCCGGTGAAGGAGTTGGGGCCGGGAAAGAACAGCGCGATGCCGGCGTCCAGCACGCTGCCGTCGGCGGCGAGGAAGTTGCCGTAGTGGGCATGTCGCGGGGGCAGCTCACGGCCGCAGATCGCCCGCGCCAGGGGGGCGGCCAGGGGTCCGGAGACGCGGACGATGCCGACCCCGCCGCGCCCGGTGGCGGTGGCGATGGCGGCGATGCTGTCGGAAGACAGGGACATGACGATCCTCCAGAAAGCACGACGCCCCAATCAAGGGGCGTCGTGTGGACAGGGTGAGCGGGGTCAGGCCTTCTTGCTGGCCGCCTCGATCTTCCGGGTAATGTACCACTGCTGCAGGATCGACAGGCAGTTGTTGACGATCCAGTACAGCACCAGACCGGCTGGGAACCACAGGAAAAAGAAGGTGAAGATGATCGGCATCATCTTCATGACCTTGGCCTGCATGGGATCCGGCGGTGCCGGGTTGAGCATCTGCTGCACCAGCATGGTGGCGCCCATGATGATCGGCAGGATGAAGAAGGGATCCTTGGCCGACAGGTCGGTGATCCAGAACATCCAGGGCGACTGGCGCATCTCGACGCTTTCCAGCAGCACCCAGTACAGCGCCAGGAACACCGGCATCTGCACCACGATGGGCAGGCAGCCACCCAAGGGATTGATCTTCTCCTTGCGGTACAGCTCCATCATCGCCTGGGACATCTTCTGGCGATCGTCGCCATGCTGTTCCTTCAGCGCCTGCAGTCGCGGGCCGACGGCGCGCATGCGGGCCATGGAACGGTAGCTGGCGGCGGACAGCGGGAAGAACAGCATCTTGATGATGATGGTCAGGACGATGATCGACCAGCCCCAGTTACCCAGGATGCTGTGGATATGCTGCAGCAGCCAGAAGATCGGCTGGGCGATGAACCACAGGAAGCCGTAGTCGACGGTCAGTTCCAGGCCGTGGGACAGGGTCTTGAGGTGCTCCTGGATCTTCGGACCGGCATAGAGGGTCAGCGAGGTCTCGCCCTTGCCACCCGCCGGCACGCTGAACTGCGGACCGGTGAAGCCGACGATGTAGTTGCCCTGGGCATCCTTGCGGGTGGTGATCTGGTGCTGCTCGTCCTTGTTAGGCACCCAGGCGGTGACGAAGTAGTGCTGCAGCCAACCGACCCAGCCGCCCTGCACGGATTCCTGCAGGCGGTTCTTGTCCATGTCGCTCATGGACACCTTGCGGTAGGGCTCGGCGGGAGTACCGACCGCGGCGCCCAGGTAGGTGGACACGCCGGTTGCGGTGGTGGCCGAGGGATCGCCGCTCTTGTCACGCTTGAGCTGGGCGTAGAGCACGCCGTTCCAGGCGCTGGCGCTGTGGTTGTCGATCAGGTAGCTGACCTGGATCTGGTAGGCGTCCGGGTTGATGCAAGTGATCTTCTTCTGCGCCTTCTCGGCGTCCGAGCAGTCGACCTTCAGGCCCCGGTGGAAGGTGAATCTCTTGATGTAGTCGACGCCATTGGCCTGGTACTTGAGATCCACCGCCAGTTGCGGCTGGCCATCGGCGAGCACGTAGCTGGACTGCGCCGAGGTGTACAGCGGACGACCGGCGCTGTTGGCGTCGGGACCGTTGGCACCGGTCAGCCCGCTCTGGGCCAGGTAAAGACGCTCGTTGCCGTTGTCGAACAGCATGAAGGGAACGTCGGGATGATCCTGGCGACGGGGATACTGCACCAGCCCGAGCTGGACGATGTCGCCGCCGCGGGGGTCGATGGCCACATCCAGAACGTCGGTACGCACCTTGATGAGCGCGGTGCTCGGCTGGGCGGCCGAGTTGTCCACCGGAGCGGCAGCCTTGGCATCGGCCGGTACATCGGTGGGTACGTTGGGGGTATCGCCCGGCAGGACGCTGGTCTGCGTCTTGGCCGTGGGCAGATCGGCCTGGCCGTAATCCTTATTCCACTGGAAAACCAGGGTGTAGGACACGATCGCCAAGGCGGCAATGAGTAGCGGGCGCTTGATATCCATGTTTACTCGGCCATCGAAGAGGTCGGGGCTGGGTTCTTTGCGGGAGGAACGGGATCGTATCCGCCTGAGTGCCAGGGATGGCACCGGCACAGTCGCCGTGTGGTCAGCCAGCCACCACGCAGCAGCCCGTGGCGCTCGATGGCTTCGAGAGCGTAACCGGAACAGGTCGGATAGAAACGACAGTGACTGGCCATCAAGGGGCTGATGGCATAACGGTAGAAGCGAATCAGCAGCAGGGCCGGTTTACGCATGAGCACCGTCGGGACTGTCAATGGGGTGGGCAATCGTCTTGCTCGCCTGGCGATTAAGACGTTTCCACAGTTGCAGCAGCTGATCGTGCAATTCGGGATTGTCGACCTCGCCAAGTCCCTTACGGGCGACGAAGACCAGATCGAAGCTGCCCAGGCGGTCCTGATTCAGACGGAAGGAATCTCGGATGACCCGCTTGATGCGATTGCGCTCGACAGAAAGCTTGACGCTTTTCTTGCCGATGACCAGCCCCAGGCGGGAATGGTCGAGCCCATTGGCATGGGCGAGCAGCAGCAGGTGCTTGCCGGATGCCTTGTGGGTGGGAGAGTCAAAGACCGCTTGGAACTGTTGGGAGCTCAGTAAGCGCCTGTCCCGACCGAAACCCTGACTCACCACCTGACCGGGCAATCAGATCGCCAGACGCTTGCGGCCTTTGGCACGGCGACGGGCGAGAACCTGACGGCCGTTCTTGGTTGCCATACGAGCACGGAAACCGTGGACACGGGCGCGCTTCAGGGTGCTGGGTTGGAAGGTGCGTTTCATGGACTTTTACCTAGGTGAAAGCGGCAAGGCATGAGTGCCCCGCGCAAAGAGACCGGCGATTCTAGAGAAAGCCTCGGTACAGGTCAATTTCCAACCAGCACCGGCTGGCAGGCGAGTGCGTAAATAAAATCAACAGGTCAGAAGGTTTTAAAAGACTGTTGAAGTGAATATGTATGGTGCAGCAGATTTCTGTGGATAGATCGTGGCAGCCCCGATCCAGGCTGGTCGGAGCGGCGGCGGAAAGTCTGTTTTCAACAGGTGGGGCGAAGGTGGTCAGGCTGTCCAGAGACTGTGGATAAGCAGAGCGGTTACGCACACCCGGATTATCCACAGAGAAAAACCCTAGGATGTCCAGAGAGGTCAGACGGCCTTATCCACAGTGCTGACGGTCATGCGGCTGGCTCCGGCGGTCGTGGTAGGTATCTGCCGGGAAACTGCGCGGTCATGTGGATAACCCGGGTGGGGAGGGATACAATGGGCGTTTGCTCATGGCCCGTCCGGGCCGCTCCAGTTCTTGGGAGACGCTGTGTCGGTCGAACTCTGGCAACGTTGCGTGGATGTGCTGCGCGACGAGTTGCCTTCGCAACAATTCAATACCTGGATCCGGCCACTACAGGTGGAAGCGGAAGGGGATGAGCTGCGGGTGTTCGCGCCCAATCGCTTCGTGCTCGACTGGGTCAACGAGAAATACCTGGGTCGCCTGCTCGAATTGCTCGAGGAGCATGCCGACGACGGTATTGCCCCGGTGCTGTCCCTGCTGATCGGCAGCAAGCGCAGCAACAAGCCGCGCGCTGTCCAGACGCCGAGCAGCCAGAGCGCTCCGCTGCCACCACCGGTGCAGGCGCCGCAACCAATCCAGTCGGATATCGTCACGGCGGGCGTCGCCCTGGAAGACGTGACGGCGGAATTGGCCGACGAGCCGGCCGTCAAGACCGAACGTACCGTGCAGGTGGAGGGTGCGCTCAAGCACACCAGCTATCTGAACCGCACCTTCACCTTCGAGAACTTCGTCGAGGGCAAGTCCAACCAGCTGGCCCGCGCGGCGGCCTGGCAGGTGGCGGACAATCCCAAGCACGGTTACAACCCGCTCTTCCTCTATGGGGGCGTGGGTCTGGGCAAGACCCACCTGATGCACGCAGTGGGCAATCATTTGCTCAAGCGCAATCCGAACGCCAAGATCGTCTATCTGCATTCGGAGCGCTTCGTCGCCGACATGGTCAAGGCGCTGCAGCTCAATGCCATCAACGAATTCAAGCGCTTCTACCGCTCGGTGGATGCGCTGCTGATCGATGACATCCAGTTCTTCGCCCGCAAGGAGCGTTCGCAGGAAGAGTTTTTCCACACCTTCAACGCCCTGCTTGAAGGTGGACAACAGGTGATCCTCACCAGCGACCGCTATCCCAAGGAGATCGATGGTCTGGAAGAGCGCCTCAAGTCGCGCTTCGGCTGGGGTCTCACCGTGGCGGTGGAGCCGCCGGAGCTGGAGACGCGGGTGGCGATCCTGATGAAGAAGGCCGACCAGGCCAAGGTGGATCTGCCCCATGACGCCGCCTTCTTCATCGCCCAGCGCATCCGTTCCAACGTGCGGGAACTGGAAGGCGCGCTCAAGCGGGTGATCGCCCATGCCCACTTCATGGGCCGGGACATCACCATCGAACTGATCCGCGAGTCGCTCAAGGACCTTCTGGCGCTGCAGGACAAGCTGGTCAGCATCGACAACATCCAGCGCACCGCGGCCGAGTACTACAAGATCAAGATCGCCGATCTGCTGTCCAAACGCCGCTCGCGTTCGGTCGCTCGGCCGCGGCAAGTCGCCATGGCGCTATCCAAGGAACTGACCAACCACAGCCTGCCGGAAATCGGCGATGCCTTTGGCGGACGCGATCACACGACGGTGTTGCACGCCTGTCGCAAGATCGCCGAACTTCGGGAATCCGACGCGGATATTCGCGAGGATTACAAGAACCTGCTGCGTACCCTGACCACCTGACGGACGCGGCCCTGGCAAGGACCTGACCATGCATTTCACCATTCAACGCGAAGCCCTGTTGAAACCGCTGCAGCTAGTGGCCGGTGTCGTGGAACGTCGGCAAACGCTGCCGGTGCTGTCCAACGTACTCCTGGTCGTGGAAGGCCAGCGCCTCTCGCTGACCGGGACCGACCTGGAAGTCGAGCTGGTTGGCCGGGTCGATCTGGAAGAAGCCGCCGAAGCCGGCGAGATCACCGTGCCGGCGCGCAAGCTGATGGACATCTGCAAGAGCCTGCAGCCCGATGCGCTGATCGACATCCGCACCGAGGAGCAGAAGCTGCTGATCCGCGCCGGACGCAGCCGTTTCACCCTGTCCACCCTGCCGGCCAACGACTTCCCCACCGTGGAGGAAGGTCCGGGTTCGCTGAAATTCAGCATCCCCCAGGGTCGCTTGCGCCGCCTGATCGAGCGCACCGGCTTTGCCATGGCCCAGCAGGACGTGCGCTACTACCTCAACGGCATGCTGCTGGAAGCCAGCACCGGTCGCCTGCGCGCCGTGGCCACCGATGGGCACCGCCTGGCCATGTGCATGCTGGAGGCCGACGTCGACCAGGCCGAGAAGCACCAGGTCATCGTGCCGCGCAAGGGCATCCTGGAACTGTCGCGCCTGCTCACCGAACCGGAAGAGCCGGTCAACGTGGTCCTCGGCCAGCACCATATCCGCGCCACCACCGGTGACTTCACCTTTACCTCCAAGCTGGTGGACGGCAAGTTCCCCGACTACGAGCGCGTGCTGCCGCGGCATGGCGACAAGCTGGTACTGGGCGAGCGTCAGCACCTGCGCGAGGCCTTCAGCCGCACCGCCATCCTCTCCAACGAGAAGTACCGCGGCATCCGCCTGCAGCTGGAAAACGGCTTCATGAAGATCCAGGCCAACAACCCGGAGCAGGAAGAGGCCGAGGAAGAGCTGCAGGTCGACTACGACGGCGGCAGCCTGGAGATCGGCTTCAACGTCAGCTACCTGCTCGACGTACTCGGCGTGATGACCACCGACCAGGTGCGCATCACCCTGTCCGATTCCAGCAGCAGTGCGCTGTTGCAGGAGGCGGGCAACGACGATTCCTCTTATGTCGTGATGCCGATGCGCCTCTGATCGCCGCTCGATGACGCTGATCCGTTTCAATGCCGACCGCCTGCGCAATCTGCAGGCGGTCGCGCTTCAGCCCTCGCCCCGGGTCAACCTCCTGCATGGCGCCAACGGCAGTGGCAAGACCAGCCTGCTGGAAGCCATCCACCTGCTGGGCCTGGCGCGCTCCTTTCGCAGCACCAAACTGGCGCCGGTCATCCAGCACGAGCAGGCCAGTTGCACGGTGTTCGGCCAGGTGCGGCTGCCCGGGGGCCAGGACTGCAACCTGGGCATCCAGCGCGAGCGCGGCGGCGACTACCAGATTCGCATCAATGGCGAGAATGCCCGCAGCGCAGCGCAGCTGGCCGAGGTGCTGCCACTGCAGCTGATCAACCCCGACGGCTTCCGGCTGCTCGAAGGCAGTCCCAAGATCAGGCGGCAGTTTCTCGACTGGGGCGTGTTCCACGAGGAACAGCGTTTCCTGCCGCTGTGGCAACGCCTGCAAAAGGCGCTCAGGCAGCGAAATCACTGGCTCAGACGTGGTAAAATCGACCCTGCGGCGCAGGCCGCCTGGGATCAGGAACTGGCCCTGGCCAGCGCAGAGATCGATGGCTTTCGCCAGGCCTATATCCAGCGTCTGAAGCCGGAATTCACCGCGGTACTGGCCGAGCTGATCCGGCTCGATGGCCTGACCCTGAGCTACTACCGCGGCTGGGACCGCGAGCGCGATCTGCGCGAGGTGCTGGCGGACAGTCTGCCGCGGGATCTGCAGCTGGGGCATACCCAGGCCGGTCCCCAGCGCGCCGACCTACGGATCCGCATCGGCAACCACAACGCGGCGGACATCCTGTCGCGCGGCCAGCAGAAGCTGGTGGTGTGCGCGTTGCGCATCGCCCAGGGGCGGCTGGTCAACCAGGTCAAGCGGGGCCAGTGCGTCTATCTCATCGACGACCTGCCCTCGGAACTGGACGAGGGACACCGGCTGGCCTTGTGCCGGCTGCTGGAGGCACTGGAGTGCCAAGTCTTCATCACCTGTGTCGAGCGCGAGACGCTACAGGCCGCCTGGCGGCCGGAGACAGAGGTCAGCGTGTTTCACGTGGAACACGGCCATATCAAGCAGACCCACACTAGCGGGAGCCAAGCATGAGCGAGACCAATACCTACGACTCTTCCAGCATTAAGGTGCTGAAGGGACTGGATGCCGTGCGCAAGCGCCCCGGCATGTACATCGGCGACACCGATGACGGCACCGGCCTGCACCACATGGTCTTCGAGGTGGTGGACAACTCCATCGACGAGGCCCTGGCCGGCTTCTGCAGCGAGATCAGCATCACCATCCACATGGATGAATCCATCACCGTGCGCGACAACGGCCGCGGCATCCCGGTGGACATCCACAAGGAAGAAGGCGTCTCGGCCGCCGAGGTCATCATGACCGTGCTGCACGCCGGCGGTAAGTTCGACGACAACACCTACAAGGTGTCCGGCGGCCTGCACGGCGTGGGCGTCTCGGTGGTGAACGCCCTGTCCGAGGAGCTGCGGTTGACCATTCGCCGCGCCGGCCAGCTGTGGGAGCAGGTCTATGTGCACGGCGTACCCCAGGCGCCGCTGGCAGTGATCGGCGAGACCGACACCACCGGTACCCAGGTGCATTTCAAGCCGTCCGCCGAGACCTTCAACAACATCCAGTTCAGTTGGGACATCCTGGCCAAGCGGATTCGCGAGCTGTCCTTCCTCAACTCCGGTGTCGGCATCGTCCTGCGCGACGAGCGCAGCGGCAAGGAAGAGCTGTTCAAGTACGAGGGTGGCCTGCGTGCCTTCGTCGACTACCTGAACACCAACAAGACCGCGGTGAACGAGGTATTTCACTTCCAGGTGCAGCGCGAGGACGATGGCGTCGGCGTGGAAGTGGCGTTGCAGTGGAACGACAGCTTCAACGAGAACATCCTCTGCTTCACCAACAACATTCCCCAGCGCGATGGCGGCACCCACTTGGCGGGCTTTCGCTCGGCGCTGACGCGCAACCTGAACAGCTACATCGAGGCCGAGGGCCTGGCCAAGAAGTTCAAGGTGGCCACCACCGGTGACGACGCCCGTGAAGGCCTGACCGCCATCATCTCGGTCAAGGTGCCGGATCCCAAGTTCTCCTCCCAGACCAAGGACAAGCTGGTCTCCTCCGAGGTGAAGACCGCGGTGGAACAGGAGATGGGCAAGCACTTCTCCGACTTCCTGCTGGAGAATCCCAACGAAGCCAAGGCGGTGGTCGGCAAGATGATCGACGCGGCCCGGGCCCGGGAAGCGGCGCGCAAGGCGCGCGAGATGACCCGCCGCAAGGGCGCCCTGGACATCGCCGGCCTGCCGGGCAAGCTGGCGGACTGCCAGGAGAAGGATCCGGCGCTGTCCGAACTCTACATCGTGGAGGGTGACTCCGCCGGTGGTTCGGCCAAGCAGGGCCGCAATCGGCGCACCCAGGCGATCCTGCCGCTCAAGGGCAAGATCCTCAACGTGGAGAAGGCGCGCTTCGACAAGATGCTTTCCTCCCAGGAGGTGGGCACCCTGATCACCGCGCTGGGCTGCGGCATCGGTCGCGAAGAATTCAACATCGACAAGCTGCGCTACCACAACATCATCATCATGACCGATGCCGATGTGGACGGTTCGCACATCCGTACCCTGCTGCTGACCTTCTTCTTCCGCCAGATGCCGCTGCTGATCGAGCGGGGCTACATCTACATCGCCCAGCCGCCGCTGTACAAGGTGAAGCGTGGCAAGCAGGAGCAGTACATCAAGGACGACGAGGCGATGGAGGAATACCTGACCCAGACCGCTCTGGAAGAGGCCAGCCTGCACGTCAACGAGAATGCCCCGGGTCTGTCCGGCGTGGAACTCGAGAAGCTGGTGAACAGCTATCGCCAGGTGATGAAGACCTTCAAGCGCCTGTCGCGGCTGTATCCGGCCGACGTCAGCGAACACCTGCTGTACCTGCCCCGCGTGGGCGTGGAGCAACTGGGTGACGAGGCCGCCATGCGGCAGTGGCTGGCCAGCCTGGAGACGCGCCTGAAGTCCGCCGAGCGCAATGGCACCACCTACACCCTGAGCCTGCGCGAAGACCGCGAGCGCAGCCTGTGGCTGCCGGAAGTCGAGACCCGCGCCCATGGCCTGTCCAGCTACGTCACCTTCAACCGGGATTTCTTCGGCAGCAACGATTACCGCCTGGTGACCGAGCTGGCCGCCCAGCTTGACAACCTGCTGGAAGAAGGCGCCTATGCCAAGCGCGGTGAACGCCGTCGCCCGGTCAGCACCTTCAAGGAAGCCTGGGAATGGCTGATGACCGAGACCAGCAAAAGATTCAACATTCAGCGCTACAAGGGCCTGGGTGAGATGAATCCGGATCAGCTGTGGGAAACCACCATGGATCCGAACGTGCGTCGCATGCTGCAGGTGACCATCGAGGATGCCGTGGCCGCCGACCAGATCTTCAACACCCTGATGGGCGATCACGTGGAGCCGCGTCGCGACTTCATCGAGAGCAACGCCCTGGCGGTGTCGAACCTCGACGTCTGATCGCCTGCGGTTATGCACAAGCCCCGCCATGCGGGGCTTTTTTGTGGAAAACATTCTGGCTAGAGAGTCGCGCCGTTTCGTTCCCCGGGAACGAACGCCGTTCATCTTATAGCCGAAGGTTTTGTGGATAGTTTTCCTCAGCCGCTTTTGATCGACGCCGAAAAGGTGCGCAAAGGGGCCGTGCCATGCGGCATAGAGACACAGGCTATAACGAACGGTCCTGTGGATAAGCCTGGGAATAAGCTTGTCGGTACTTGTGGATGAAGGTCAATCCGCGCTAGCAGAGCAAAATTCGGGCGCACCAAAAGCCTGGCACAGCCTGTGGATAAGTCTGTGGGAAAAGTGCGGAAAAGAAGTGGAAACGGCCAGGCCTCGCGGCCTGGCGATCAGGCTACGCAGCGCTCGGCCGGGCTGGCGTCAGGCTTGGGCGCCAGGGCCTGCTCGATGAAGGCGAAGCAGCGGGCGTTGAGATCGACGATGGCGCGCGGATCCTGGCCCTGGGGATAGAGCAAGGGACCGATGCTGACCTTGATGGTCCCCGGCGACTTGATCCAGGAGCGATTGGGCCAGTAGGCGCCGGCATCGTGGGCGATGGGCAGGATGGGCACGTTCAGGCTGCAGGCCAGGGCGGCGCCACCGCGGGAGAACTTGCCCATCTGGCCGTAATCGATGCGGGTGCCCTGGGGAAAGATCAGTACCCAGCAGCCCTGGGCGAGATAACGGCCGCCCTGCTCGGTCAGCTGCTGCAGGGCCAGCTTGCCGTTGTCGCGGTCGATGGCGATGGGCTTGAGCAGCGAGAAGGCCCAGCCAAAGAAGGGGATCCTGAGCAATTCGCGCTTGATCACCTGGGAAGTGGGCTCGAACTGGGCGGACAGGAAGAAGGTTTCCCAAGTGCTCTGGTGGTTGGCCACGATCACGCAGGGCTGCGCCGGGACGTTTTCCAGGCCGTCAATCTCGTAGCGGATGCCGCAGATGACCTTGGCCAGCCAGACGGCGAAACCGGTCCAGGCTTTGACCACCAGCCGATAGCGGGCGCGATAGGCCAGGAAGGGGGCGATCAGCAGGCTGACGCAGGACCAGAGGATGCCGCTGGTCCCCAGCAGCACATAGAACAACAGGGTACGCAAGAGCCGCATCAGGGCGCTTCCTCGAGCAGATGATCAGCCACCGCGGCCAGGTCGGCGAAGACCCGGGTGCCGGATGGCAAAGGCTTGGCCAGGGTGCGCTCACCCTTGCCGGTACGCACCAGGCAGGGCGTGCAGCCAAGGGCCACGCCGGCTTCCAGGTCGCGCAGGCTGTCACCCACCACCGGGACACCGCTCAGGTCGGTACGTCCATAGTGGTGGGCGATGGCGCGAAACAGGCCGGGCAGCGGCTTCCTGCAGTCGCAGCCTGCTTCCGGGCCATGGGGGCAGTGGAGGATCAGGTCGATCCGACCGCCCTCCTCCGCCAGCAACCGCCGCAGTTTCTCATGCATGGCCGCCAGGTCGTCTGCCGTGAAGTAGCCGCGCGCCAGGCCGGACTGGTTGGTGGCCACGGCCACCTGCCAGCCGGCCCGGTTCAGGCGGGCGATGGCGGCGAGGCTGCCGGGCAGCGGTTGCCACTGCTCGGCGCTGCGCACGTAGTCATCGGAATCGACATTGATGACGCCATCGCGGTCCAGCACGATCAGCTTCATGCCCTAGCCCAGCACCGAGATGTCGGCGATGCCCAGGAACAGGCCACGCAGGTGGGCGAGCAGCGCATAGCGGTTGGCGCGGACGCGCTCGTCCTCGGCATTGACCAGCACCTCGTCGAAGAAGGCATCCACCGGGGCGCGCAGGCTGGCCAGGCGCTCCAGGGCTTCGCGATAACGACGGGCTTCGGCCAGGGGCGCGGCATCCCGCTCGGCCGCGGCGATCGCCGCGGCCAGGGTGCGCTCGGCCTCGGTTTCGAACAGCGCGGGGTCGGCCTGGGTGGCGACCGTGCCCTCGAACTTGCCGAGCAGGTTGGAGACGCGCTTGTTGGCGGCGGCCAGGGCTTCGGCCTCGGGCAGGCGACGGAAGGCCTGCACGGCCTGGACGCGCTGATCGAAGTCCAGCGCCGAAGCCGGACGCAGGGCGCGTACCGCCAGGTAGGCCGCGGTGTCGACGCCTTCGTCCTCGTAGCGGGCCCGCAGGCGGTCGAAGACGAAGTCCAGCACCTGCTCCTGCAGTCCTGCGGCCTTGACCCGCTCGCCGTAGCCGGCGATGGCGAAGGCGACGGCCGCCGGCAGATCCAGCTCCAGGCCCTTCTCGATGAGGATGCGCAGCACGCCCAGGGCCTGACGGCGCAGGGCGAAGGGATCCTTGCTACCGGTGGGCAGCATGCCGATGCCGAAGATGCCGACCAGGGTGTCGAGCTTGTCGGCCAGGGCCACGGCGGCACCGGTCAGGGTCTGCGGCAGCTCGGCGCCAGCGCCGCGCGGCATGTACTGCTCGTTGAGCGCCAGGGCCACGTCTTCGGCCTCGCCGCCCTTTTTGGCGTAGTAGTAGCCGGCGATACCCTGCATCTCGGGAAATTCGCCGACCATCTCGGTGGCCAGGTCGCACTTGGCGAGGACGCCGGCACGGTGGGCGCGCTCGGCATCACCGCCGATGCGTTCGGCGATGGAGGCGGCCAGGGCGGCGACGCGCTGGGCCTTGTCGTAGACGGTGCCGAGCTGGGCCTGGAAGACCACGTTCTTGAGGCGCTCGTTGAAGCTTTCTAGCGGCTGCTTCTGGTCCTGCTTGAAGAAGAATTCGGCATCGGTGAGACGGGGGCGGACCACCTTCTCGTTGCCGCTGACGATCTGCGCCGGATCCTTGCTCTCCAGGTTGGCCACGGTGATGAAACGCGGCAGGAGCTTGCCCTGGGCGTCCAGCAGGCAGAAGTACTTCTGGTTGTCCTGCATGGTGGTGATCAGGGCTTCCTGGGGCACCTCGAGGAAGCGTTCCTCGAAGGCGCAGACCAGCGGCACCGGCCATTCCACCAGGGCGGTCACCTCGTCCAGCAGCGCGGGCGGCACCACGGCGCGGCCCTGCTCCGCCGCGGCCAGTTCGGCCACGCGGGATTCGATCAGCTGGCGCCGCTCGGCGAAGTCGGCCAGCACGTGGGCGGCGCGCAGGTCGGCGGCGTAGTGGGCCGGCGCGCTGATGCGCACGGCATCGGGATGATGGAAGCGATGGCCACGGGAGTCGCGTCCGGCGCGGCGGGTCAGGATCTCGCAGTCGATCACCTCGTCACCGAGCAGCATCACCAGCCACTGGGTCGGCCGCACGAATTCCTCGCGGCGGGCGGCCCAGCGCATGCGCTTGGGAATCGGCAGCTCGGCCAGGGAGGCTTCGACGATGCCGGGCAGCAGGCTGGCGGCCGGCTGGCCGGGAATGCTCTGGGAGAATCTCAGCTTGGGGCCGCTGCGATCGATGGCGCTGATGTCGACGCCACACTTGCGGGCGAAGCCCAGGGCCGCCTGGGTCGGCTGGCCATCGGTGCCGAAGGCGGCCTGGATCGGCGGGCCGTCCAGATTGACGCTACGCTCGGGCTGCTGGGTCTGCAGGGCTTCGACCAGTACGGCCAGCCGGCGCGGGGCGGCATAGGCACGGGCGCTGGCATAGCCGAGACCGGCCTGCTTGAGGCCCTTCTCGATACCGGCGAGAAAGCTGTCGCCCAGGGTCTTGAGCGCCTTGGGCGGCAGTTCTTCGGTACCTAGTTCGACCAGGAAATCCAGAGTGGTGCTCATCATTCGCCCTCCTTGAGCAGCGCCTGGACATCGTCGCGACCCAGGACCTCGTCACGCAGCGCGGGGCTGGCCAGGGGAAAGCCCAGCCGGGCCCGGGCCTTGAAGTAGCCCTGGGCGACGCTGCGCGCCAGGGTGCGCACGCGCAGGATGTAGCGCTGGCGCTCGGTCACCGAGATGGCCCGGCGGGCGTCCAGCAGGTTGAAGGTGTGGGAGGCCTTGAGCACCATCTCGTAGGTGGGCAGCGGCAGGTCCAGGGCGATCAGGCGATTGGCCTCGGACTCGTAGAAGTCGAACAGTTCGAACAGCTTGGGCACATTGGCGTGCTCGAAGTTGTAGGTACTCTGCTCCACCTCGTTCTGGTGGAAGACGTCGCCGTAGGTCACGGTGCCGAAGGGGCCGTCGGCCCAGATCAGGTCATAGACCGAATCCACGCCCTGCAGGTACATGGCCAGACGCTCCAGGCCATAGGTGATCTCGCCGGTCACCGGGTAGCACTCGATACCGCCCGCCTGCTGGAAGTAGGTGAACTGGGTGACTTCCATGCCGTTGAGCCAGACTTCCCAGCCGAGACCCCAGGCGCCCAGGGTGGGCGATTCCCAGTTGTCCTCGACGAAGCGCACGTCGTGCACCAGCGGATCCAGGCCGATGGCGGCCAGGGAGCCCAGGTAGAGCTCCTGGAAGTTGTCCGGGTTGGGCTTGAGGACCACCTGGAACTGGTAGTAGTGCTGCAGGCGATTGGGATTCTCGCCGTAGCGGCCGTCGGTGGGGCGGCGGCTGGGCTGCACATAGGCGGCGTTCCAGGTCTCGGGACCGATGGCGCGCAGGAAGGTGGCGGTGTGGAAGGTACCGGCGCCGACTTCCATGTCATAGGGCTGGAGTACCACGCAGCCCTGCTCGGCCCAGTATTGCTGCAAGGCCAGGATCAAGTCTTGGAAGGTGCGCACGGTGGGCTTGGACTGGCTCACGAAAAATACCCGTTCGGCTGCGACGAAAAGCCGGAGAGTATAGCCGAAAGCCGTCGTCGCCCGCATGGGACTCGTGTCGCGGCCGGGCGGCTGGCCGGGTTGTCCGGACGGGCTGTCTCCGCTGGCGGGCAATTGCGCTAAGGTGAGGCCTTCCCTTCTCGACCGAGCCTTCACCATGCCGCGTTGCTTCTGGTGCACCGCCGATCCGCTGTACATCGAGTATCACGACCACGAATGGGGCGTG
The DNA here is from genome assembly GCF_014190935.1 of Pseudomonas sp. AS2.8. Classification (NCBI taxonomy): domain Bacteria; kingdom Pseudomonadati; phylum Pseudomonadota; class Gammaproteobacteria; order Pseudomonadales; family Pseudomonadaceae; genus Pseudomonas; species Pseudomonas sp. AS2.8. Next base: position 427,697 of record NZ_JACHVV010000003.1, on the reverse strand, counting down.
CCCCAGCGCGATCCGGCGGTACTCTTCGAATTCCTCTTGCTGGAAGGCTTCCAGGCCGGACTGTCGTGGATCACCGTGCTGAAGAAACGCGAGCGCTATCGTCAGGTGCTGCATGGTTTCGATCCCGCGCGCCTGGCGCAGCTGAGCGATGCCGAGATCGAGGTGCTGATGCAGGACCCGGGCATCATCCGCAATGGCGCCAAGCTGCGCGCCGCTCGTCAGAATGCCCAGGCCTGGCTGCGCCTCGAAGACCCTGCCGGCTGGCTGTGGTCCTTTGTCGGCGGCGCGCCCAGGATCAATCACTTTCGCGATCGCCAGGAGGTGCCGGCGATCACCCCAGAAGCCGAGGCCATGAGCAAGGCGCTCAAGCGGGCCGGTTTCACCTTTGCCGGTCCAACCATCTGCTATGCCTTTATGCAGGCCATGAGCCTGGTGATGGACCACACCCTCGATTGCGACCGCCATGCCGAATTGGCGTCTTCGTCGGCAGAACTGCAGGAAAAGTCGAATGTATAGGCGCCAGTTGGCGTGAACCTTACGCTTTCTTAACGTTTCCGGGACTTGTAGACGGTAAACTGTCTGGGCATTCAGACAGGAGCCCCTCTTTTGGAAAGATTCAAAGGCGCGCTGATGATCGCCTTCCTGCGCCTTTTCGCCCTGCTGCCCTGGCCGCTGGTCCAGCGCCTGGGTGGATTCATCGGCTGGTGCATGTGGAAGCTGCCGACCCGCGCCAGCAAGGTCACCCGCATCAACCTCGCCCACTGTTTTCCCGAACTCGATGCCGCCGGTCTGGAGCGACTGTCGCGCGAGTGCCTGCGCGGCATCGGCAAGACCCTGACCGAAAGCGCCTGCGCCTGGATCTGGTCGCCGCAGCGTTCGCTGCGTCTGGTGCGCGAAGTAGAAGGCATGGACGTCCTGCAGGAGGCCCTGGCTTCCGGCGATGGCGTGGTGGGCATCACCAGTCACCTGGGCAACTGGGAGTTGCTCAACCACTTCTACTGCTCCCACGCCAAGCCGATCATCTTCTACCGGCCGCCCAAGCTGAAGGCGGTAGACGACCTGCTCAAACGCCAGCGGGTGCAGCTGGGCAATCGCGTGGCGCCCTCCACCCCGGAAGGCATCATCAGCGTGATCAAGGAAGTCCGTCGCGGCGGCGCCGTGGGTATCCCGGCCGATCCCGAGCCGAGTCGCAGCGCCGGCCTCTTCGTACCCTTCCTCGGCACCACCGCCCTGACCAGCAAGTTCGTGCCCTCGCTGCTGGCCCGCGGCAAGGCCCGCGGGGTGTTCTTCCATGCCGTGCGCCTGGAAGACGGCAGCGGCTACAAGGTGATCCTGGAAGCCGCACCGCCGGCCATGTACGACCCGGATCCGGAGGTCTCGGTGGCGGCCATGAGCGAGGTGCTGGCCGGCTACGTGCGGCGCTATCCGACCCAGTACATGTGGAGCATGAAGAGGTTCAAGAATCGCCCGGATGGCGAGGAGAAGTGGTACTGAGGTCTAGCGCCCGGGTTCGGCCCGGGCGCCGAGGGGCAGGTGGTGGTCCCATGACCTATCGCTCGGCGCTTCGCCAGCACCGTTCGGTCGGTGCGTGGCTGACAGGCGCAGGGCTTTGCCGGAAGCTGCCAGGACCTCAAGGGAGCGCCTAAGCCAGGGAGTCAGGCGATGAATTCGCGCGATCAGCGCCAGCATACCCGTACCCCGCTCAAGTGCCGGCTATGGATCGCCTATCCGGATGGCGAGATCGTCGGCGAGACCCGCGACCTGTCCGATGGCGGCGTCTATGTGGTGCATCCCGAGCTGACCCGGCTGCCGCAGGGCACCCGCGTGGTCGGCCAGGTGCTCGACCTGCCGATCGAAGCGCCCAAGGTGACCATGGAAGTCATGCGCACCGACGGTGACGGCGCGGGGCTCAGGTTCCTGCGCGATCAGGACTGAGCGCGGCGCGCCAGGCGCTTGAGAAACACCGTCATCTCCTTTTCCGCCTGCTTGTCGCCCCTGGCCTGCGCCGCCTGCAGGCCCTGGATCCAGGCCGCCTCGGCGCTGGCCACGTCGCCACTTCCCTCATGGGCCTTGCCCAGCAGCTTCCAGGCCGCCGAATAGGCCGGATCGAATTCGACGCAGCGCGCCAGGTGCTCGATCGCCCGCGCGGGCTCCCCTGCATCCAGATAACCCTTGCCCAGACCGAATCTGAGCAGGGCGTTGTCCTGGCCGCGGGCGAGCATCTTCTCCAGGGATTCGAGCATGGCGGGACTCCTACTTGGCGATCTTGATCAGCTTGCAGTAATAGAAGCCGTCGTGGCCGTCGGGCTGCGGCAGGAGCTGGCGGCCATGGGGCTGGACGAGGCCCCAGGGGGCGGGGATGTCCAGTTCGCGGGCGCCCGGGGTGCGGGCGAGAAAGGCGGCGAGGTTGTCGCTGTTTTCTTCCGGTAGCACCGAACAGGTGGCATAGACCAGGATGCCGCCCACCTCCAGCGTCGGCCAGAGGGCGTCCAGCAATTCGCCCTGCAACTGCACCAGGGGCGCGATGTCGCTGACCTGGCGGGTCAGCTTGATGTCCGGATGGCGGCGGATCACCCCGGTGGCGCTGCAGGGGGCGTCCAGCAGGATGCGCTGGAAGGGCGTGCCGTCCCACCAGTCGGCCACGGCGCGGCCGTCGGCGGCCAGGGTGCGGGCGATGAGGCCCAGGCGGGCCAGATTTTGCTCGACCCGCTCCAGGCGGCCGACATCGGCGTCCAGCGCCACCACCTCGGCCAGCGCCGGTTCACGTTCCAGCAGGTGGCAGGTCTTGCCACCGGGCGCGGCGCAGGCGTCCAGCACCCGCTGGCCGGGCGCCAGCTCCAGGAGTTCGGCCGCCAGCTGGGCGGCTTCGTCCTGCACGCTGAGACGCCCCGCGGCAAAGCCCGGCAGCGCGGTGACGTCCTGGGGCTGCAGCAGGCGGATGCCATCGGCGCTGAAGGCGCAGGGCACGGCCTGGATGCCGGCGGCGGCCAGCTCGGCCAGATAGCCGTCGCGACTGCCCTGACGGCGATTGACCCTGAGGATCAGTGGCGGGTGCAGGTTGTTGGCCGTGGCGATGGCCTCCCACTGCTCCGGCCAGCGCGCCTTGAGGGCTTTCTGTAGCCAGCGTGGGTGGGCCAGGCGCGCGGCGGGATCATGCTCCAGGGCCGGCAGCAGGCTGTCGTATTCGCGCTGGGCGCGGCGCAGCACGGCGTTGAGCAGGCCCTTGGCCGAGGATTTCTTCAGCTTGTCGACGCAGCCCACCGTCTCACCGATGGCGGCATGGGCCGGGATGCGGGTATGGAACAGCTGGTATAGACCGATCAGCAGCAGGGCTTCGAGGTCGCGGTCGCCGGCCTTGAAGGGTTTATCCATGAGCTTTTCCGCCAGCAGCGACAGGCGCGGCTGCCAGCGGGCGGTGCCGAAGGCCAGATCCTGGGCCAGGGCGCGGTCACGCGGATCGACCTTGACCAGTTGCTCGGGCAGGCTGCTGCCGAGGGAGGCGCGGCCGGCAAGAACCGCCGCCAGGGCGCGGGTGGCCGCCAGGCGCGGATTCATAGACCCAGCACCTGCCCGGGGGCGAAGCGCTCGCGACGGGCGTTGTATAGATCGGCGAAGCCCAGCGGCTTGCCACCGGGCAGCTGCAGCCGGGTCAGGCGCAGGGCGCCCTCACCGCAGGCGACCAGCAGACCGTGGCGATCGGCATCCAGCACCATGCCGGGAACGCCCTGCCCTGCGGCCAGTTCGGCGGCCCAGACCTTGAGCGGTTCGCCGGCCAGGGCGGTGTGGCACAGCGGCCAGGGATCGAAGGCGCGGATACGGCGCTCCAGCTCCACCGCCGGATGGCCCCAGTCTAGCCGGGCCTCGTCCTTGTTGAGCTTGTGCGCATAAGTGGCCAGGTCATCGTCCTGCACCTCGCCCGGCAGGCTGCCCTCGGCCAGACCCGGCAGCACCTGGACCACGGCGGCGGCGCCCAGGCTGGCCAGGCGATCGTGCAGGCTGCCGCCAGTGTCGTCGGCGCTCAGCGGTGTGGTCACCTTGTTCAGCATGGGGCCGGTATCCAGACCGGCTTCCATGCGCATCACGGTGACCCCGGATTCGGCATCGCCGGCCTCCAGGGCGCGCTGGATGGGCGCGGCGCCGCGCCAGCGCGGCAGCAGCGAGGCGTGGCTGTTTATGCAGCCTAGGCGCGGGATGTCGAGCACCACCTGGGGCAGGATCAGGCCGTAGGCCACCACCACCAGCAGATCGGGCTCCAGCGCCGCCAGGGTGGCCTGGGCGGCGGGATCGCGAAGGGTCGGCGGCTGCTGCACGGGGATGCCGTGGCTCAGCGCCAGCTGCTTGACCGGACTCATGGCCAGTTTCTGGCCACGCCCGGCGGGGCGATCCGGCTGGGTGTAGACAGCGGCGATGGGATAACCGGCGTCGATCAGCGCCTGCAGGTGCACGGCGGCGAATTCCGGGGTTCCGGCGAAGACGAGGCGAAGGGATCTGGACATGGCGGACCTGGCGGAAAGGGCGAGCGGCGGACGCCGATGACGCCGTCCGCCAGGGCGATCAGGCCTTGTGGCGCTGCTGCTTTTCGAGCTTCTTCTTGATGCGATCGCGCTTGAGCGGCGACAGGTAGTCGACGAACAGCTTGCCGTCGAGGTGATCGATCTCGTGCTGGATGCACACCGCCAGCAGGCCGTCGCACTCCAGCTCGAAGGGCTTGCCGTCACGGTCCAGGGCTTTCACCCGGACGCGCTCGGGGCGACAGACCTTTTCGTAGAAACCGGGGATCGACAGGCAGCCTTCCTGGTACTCGCCCAGTTCCTGGGTGAGCGGCTCAGCCTCGGGATTGATGAAGACCAGGGGCTCGCTCTTGTCTTCGCTGACGTCGATCACCACCAGGCGGCGATGGACATTGACCTGGGTGGCGGCCAGACCGATGCCGGGCGCTTCGTACATGGTCTCGAACATGTCGTCGATGGTCTGGCGCAGGGCGTCGTCCACCGTGTCGATGGGCTTGGCGACGGTGCGCAGGCGGGGATCGGGGAATTCGAGGATGTCTAGGATCGCCATGGCGTTGAGGGCACTTGTGGAATACAGTCAAGGGGCGCTGCTAAGATGCCGCAGCGTTGTCTCCACCCGGCTCGGGCTGGTCCCGAAAGGTGGATGACGTCGGTCGACGGGGATGAGCGCCTGCGCTGCCCAGTGCCGACAGAGATGGCGATCAGGGCACGACTGGGGCGATTCCCCGACGTTTGCGTGAAGACGGTTCTTCAAGGCCAAGAGTGTAAAGGGATTCGACGCATGAGGAAATCTTTGTTCGCCCTGCTGCTGGCTGCAGCGGGCGCCCTGCAGTCGGCGTACGCAGCGGTCACCCTGCGTCAGGATCACCCGGAAAGCTACACCGTGGTCCGCGGCGATACCCTCTGGGACATCTCCGCCAGATTCCTCAGCAAGCCCTGGGAGTGGCCGGAGATCTGGCAGGCCAATCCGCAGATCAAGAATCCCCATCTCATCTATCCCGGCGATACCCTGGTGCTGAGCTACGTCGACGGCCAGCCGCGCCTGCAGCTCAACCGCGGCGCCTCGCGCGGCACGGTCAAGCTGTCGCCCACGGTACGCAGCACGCCCATCGCCGAAGCCATCCCGGCCATTCCGCTGGAAGCGGTCAACAGCTTCCTGCTGCAGAATCGCGCCATCGATTCGGCCGAACAGTTTCAGGCCGCGCCCTATGTGGTGGCCGGCAACGCCGAGCGGGTGGTGAGCGGCGCCGGCGATCGCATCTATGTGCGCGGCAAGTTGCAGCCGGGTGTCTCGGCCTATGGCATCTATCGCCAAGGCAAGACCTATGTCGATCCCAAGACCGGTGCCTTCCTCGGCATCAACGGCGACTTCATCGGCAGCGCCGATCTGGTTACCCAGGAAGGCGACATCGCCACCCTGAGACTGACCCGCACCACCCAGGAAGTGCGCCTGGGCGATCGCCTGTTCCCCACCGAGGAGCGGCTGGTGAATTCCACCTTCATGCCCAGCGCGCCAGCACGTGACATCAGCGGCCTGATTCTGGACGTGCCCCGTGGCGTCACCCAGGTCGGCCAGTTCGATGTGGTGACCCTGAACAAGGGCAGCCGCGATGGCCTGACCGAAGGCAATGTGCTGGCGGTCAACAAGACCGGCGAGACGGTGCGCGATCGCATCACCGGCGAGCTGGTGAAGATCCCCGACGAGCGCGCCGGCCTGCTGATGGTCTTTCGCACCTATGACAAGATCAGCTACGGCCTGATCCTGACCGCCACCCGCCAGCTGGAAATCATGGACAAGGTGCGCAACCCCTAACCCCCTCCCGGGTCGCCAGGATGGCGACCGGCCACCCTCAAGGATGACCCCATGGCCAGCCTCTCCCCTGCCGAGCTGGACGCCCGGCTTCGCTTGCATGCCCTGCCGGAACTCGGCGCCGTGCGCCAGCGCCTGCTGCTGGATGCCTTTGGCAGCGCCGCTGCCGCCCTCAGTGCCCCCGCTTCGGCCTGGCGCGCCCTGCGCTTGCCGGCGGTGGCCGCGGACGCCCGCCGCAGCCCGGCGACCCGCGAACGGGTCGACCAGGCCCTGGCCTAGCTGGACGGCCCCGAACGCCACCTGCTCTGCCTGGGTGACGACCGCTATCCGGCGTTGCTCGCCGAGATCGCCGATCCACCCCCGCTGCTGTTCGTCGAAGGGCAGGTCGAGCTGCTCGAACGGCCGCAGCTGGCCCTGGTCGGCAGTCGCCAGGCCAGTGCCCAGGGGTTGGACAACGCCCGGCGTTTCGCCCACAGCCTGGCCGCGGCCGGCTTCTGCATCACCAGCGGCTTGGCGCTGGGCATCGATGGCGCAGCGCATCAGGGCGCCCTGGAGGCCGGCGGCGGCACGGTCGCCGTGCTCGGCACCGGCCTACGGCAGCTCTATCCGCGTCGGCACCTGGGGCTCGCCCGGCGCCTGCTGGACGAGGGTGGTGCGCTGGTCTCGGAATTGCCGCTGGACTGCACGCCCCAGGCCGCCAACTTTCCGCGGCGCAACCGGATCATCAGCGGTCTCAGCCTGGGTACCCTGGTGGTGGAAGCCAGCCCTTCCAGCGGTTCGCTGATCACCGCGCGCCTGGCCGCCGAGCAGGGCCGCGAGGTCTTCGCCCTGCCCGGCTCCATCCATCATCCCGGCGCCCGCGGCTGTCATCAGCTGATCCGCGAGGGCGCGCAGCTGGTGGAGAGCGTGGAACACATCCTCGAAGCCCTGCAGGGCTGGCGCAGCCTGGCCCCACTCACTACCACCGCGGCGGTCGAGGAGCATCCCCTGCTGCGCCAGCTGGCCGCTGGACCGCTCAACAGCGAAGAGCTGGCGCGGCTCTGCGGCCTGTCGCTGCCGGAGGTGCTGGTCCAGCTGACCGAGTTGGAGCTGGAAGGCCGGGTAGTGGCGCAGCAGGGCAGCTGGAGTCGTCTCGGCTAGCGGTGGATGACTGGCATCGGCGGCCCGCTCGGGTAGACTTTAGGGATTTGGCGGAGGCTAGGCGATGCATAACAGCTGGCGAGTGCGGCAGGCGGCGCGAATCGTGCGCGAGGGGGGCGTCCTGGCCTACCCCACCGAGGCCGTCTGGGGCCTGGGCTGCGATCCCTGGGATCAGGCCGCGGTCTATCGCCTGCTGATGCTCAAGCGGCGGCCGATGGAAAAGGGTCTGATCCTTGTAGCCGACAACATCCGCCAGTTCGACTTCCTGCTCCACGATCTGCCGGAGGCCTCCCTGGCCAAGCTGGCCAGCACCTGGCCGGGGCCCAACACCTGGCTGGTGCCGCACCACAATCGCCTGCCCGGCTGGGTGACCGGCGCCCACGCCACCGTGGCGCTGCGGGTCTCCGAGCATCCGCTGGTGGGCGAACTCTGCGCCCTGACCGGTCCGCTGATCTCCACCTCGGCCAATCCCGCCGGTCGCCCGGCCGCGCGCACCCGGTTGCGGGTCCAGCAATACTTTCCCGATAACCTGGACGGCATCCTCATGGGCGAACTCGGTGGGCGCAAGAATCCCAGCGTGATTCGCGACCTGGTGACCGGCAAGGTCTTCCGGCCCTAGGTCAATCGAGCAGTTGGCGCAGCAACCGCGCTAGCGTATCGATCTGGAACGGCTTGGCCAGTGAGAGCTCGCCATTCGGCGTCGGCCGTTCGGCGTGACCGCTGACGAACAGCACCGGCAGCTCCGGCCAGCGCTCGCGCAGGCGCCCTGCCAGCTCGGCGCCGTCGAGATCCGGCAGGCCGAGATCGGTGATCAGCAGGTCACAGGGCAGATCGCCGTCGACCAGGGTGAGCGCCGCCGAGGCACTGGCGGCGGTGCGCACGCGATAGCCCAGCTCGGTGAGCATCTCGCGTAGCAGCAGCCGCACCGAGACATCGTCCTCCACCAGCAGCAGGCGTTCGCCCCGACTCTGGGCGATGGTCGCCTGGGGCGTGTCGCTCGCCGCCGGCCGCTCGGGCTGGGCACAGGGCAGCCAGAGGCTGACCCGGGTACCACAGCCCATTTCGCTCTCCAGGGTCACGTGGCCACCCGACTGCTTGATGAAGCCATAGAGCATCGACAGGCCCAGGCCGGTGCCCTGGCCAATGGGCTTGGTGGTGAAGAAGGGATCGAAGGCGCGGTCCACCACCTCGGCCGGCATGCCGCTGCCGGTGTCGGCGATGGTCAGGCGCACGTAATTACCCGGCGGCAGGTCATGCTCGGCGGCCAGGTCGGTGAGGTGATCGAGGGCGGTTTCCAGGGTCAGCTGGCCGCCCTCGGGCATGGCGTCGCGGGCGTTGATCACCAGATTCAGCAGGGCGTTCTCCAGCTGGTTGGTGTCGGTGCGTGCGGGTGGCAACTGCAGTGCGAGGCTGCTGCGCAGGCTGATGCGTTCGCCCAGGGTGCGCTGGAAGAGTTCTTCCAGGGACAGGATCAGGTCATTCACGTTGACCGGCCGCGGATCCAGCGTCTGCCGGCGCGCGAAGGCCAGCAGGCGATGGGTCAGGGCGGCGGCGCGGGTGGCGGATTGCTCGGCGGTGTCCAGATAGCGCTGCAGGTTGTCGTGGCGACCCTGGTCCAGACGCCGGCGCAACAATTCCAGGGAGCCGCTGATGCCGGTGAGCAGGTTGTTGAAGTCATGGGCGATGCCGCCGGTGAGATGGCCGATGGCTTCCATCTTCTGCGCCTGGCGCAATGCGGCCTCGGCGTTCTGCAGGGCCAGGGCGGCATCGTGTTCGACGGTGACGTCGCGGCCGAAGACATAGATGCGCCCGTCGTGATCGGCAGTGGCCTTCCACATCATGTGGCGCCAGTGACCATCGCGGGTGCGCAGGCGTCCAGGCAGATCGCTGAGCACCTCGCCGTGGCGCAGGGCGGCCAGGCGCGGAAACACCGGCGGATCGTCCGGGTGCTCCAGCGAGGTCGGCGGCTGATGACGCAATTCCTCGTCGTCCCAGCCCAGGGTACGGCCCCAGGCGGGATTGCGGCTGAGCCAGCGTTGCCCCTGGATGACGCCGAGCAGGTCGTCGGCCACCCGCCACATGCGGTCACGCTCGACGGTGCGCTCGTGGACCCGCTGTTCCAGCAGTTCGGCAAGCCGCCGCAGGCGGTGCTCGGCCATGCGGATCTCGCTGACGTCGGTGTGCACGCCCACCCATTCGCAGACTACGCCGTTCTCGCGCACCGGCAGGGCACGCACGCTGAAGGTACGCCACTGGCCGTCGCGACAGCGCAGGCGATGTTCGTCGTGGAAATCCACCTGCTGCTGCACCGCCAGGCGCCAGCGGCGCAGGGTGCGGGATGCGTCCTCGGGGTGCAGGGCATCGGCCCAGCCATCCTGCTGGTACTGGGCATAGCTCTGCCCGGTCAGGGTGCTCCAGGCGAGTTGTTCACCGAGCAGATGACCCTGGGCATTGCTGGTCCAGACCACCCCCTGCACCGCCTCCACGGCATTGCGGAAGCGCTGGTTGGACAGGTGCAGCGCAGCTTCGGCCTGCTTGCGCTGGGTGAGATCCACCACCACCAGGCTCACCGACAGCTCCTGGCCGAGTTCCGATTGCAGCGGCGAGCCATGCAGGCTGACCCAGACCACCGAGCCGTCGGGGCGCAGGAAGCGCTGGTCCAGCTTGAAGCTGTCGCCACGCTCGCGCAGGGTGTCGAGATGGCGCTCCAGGATGGCCCGGTCCTCGGGATGGGTCTGGGCCTGCAGGGTCTGCTCCAGCACCCCCACCTCGTTGCGATCGAGCAATTCGCAATAGCGGCGATTGGCGAGCAGGATGCGCCCGCGGGCGTCGGTCTGGCAGATGCCGACCGCCGCCTGGTTGATCAGGCTGGCCAGGCGCGCGCTGTGTTCGCGCAGGGCGGTTTCCGCATCTACCCGCTGCTGGACGTCATCGAACAGGGTGACCGAGGCGATCACCTCGCCAGTGGCGGAGCGGACCGGTGCGCTGGAGACCTCCAGCAGCCGGATGCTGCCGTCGGGTCGCCGATAGCGCATCAATTCGGGCGCCACCGCCTGGCCGCTGCGCAGCACCCGTACCGTGGGATAGTCGTCCACCGCATAGGGCTGGCCATTGGCGTGCAGGGCGCCGATGGCGCCATAGCGTTCGTCCAGCGTCTCGCCGGCCGGACGCTTGCCCAGCAGGATGTCGACGCGGTCGTTGAGCATCACCGCTTCTTCGCTGCCGGCCTCGGTGATGGAGATGCCCAGGGGCGCCTGCTGCAACACGCTGGCCAGCAGTCCCTGTTCCAGCGACAGCCGTCGCTCCAGGTGTCGCGCCTGGTCCTGGGTCTGCTGCCGAATCAGCAAGGCGCCCAGCAGCAGGGCCAGCTGATCGAGCAACAGCCGGGTGTCCGCCTCGACGGCACCGCCCAGTTGCAGATAGCCCAGGGGCTGGGTAGCGGGACCAAAGGGGATGAGCGACTGAGCCACCGGCGGATTGCCGGCCTCGGCCACGGACAGCAGCCGCGCCTGAGGATCGTCGGTGAGGTCCCGCAGGGCCTGGGTGGCACACAGCCGCAAGGCGGCCAGATCCGAGGTGCCGCTGAGGCGCCGTGACCATTCGCCGAGCGCCTGCAGGCGTTGCGGCAGCTCCCGCTCGGCGCTGCGCCGAGCGGCGAAACGGGCCCGGCTCGCCGGGGCCTGCCAGACGTGCAGCAACCAGCCCACGGCGACATCGGCCCGGCGCAGCGGCACCAGATGCAGGTCGAGGCGTACCAGGTGACCGTCGCGGTGGCGCAGGCCCTGGGTCTGGCAGCGTTCGAGGGCGGTCAGCCAGCCGTCGGCCGGTGGTTCCGGAAGCAGCAGGCCGACGATGGATTCACCGAGCCAGTCCTGCGCCGTCCAGCCCAGCAGCCGGGCGACGGCCGGACACCATTGCCCGATCCGCCCTTCGGCGGTCAGGGTGATCAGCGCCGTGTCCGTGGCGGTATCGAGCAGGCTGGCGAGGGGGCTGGAGATAGGCATGACGAGGGCAGCGATCCGGCCGATTCTTGAAAGAACGTCGAGGCCGTGACGACCTGACTGTCCGAGATAGACCGGCGTTTACCCCCGTCGTGCCGCCTGGCTGCGGGAAACTTAATGGCCGTCACGATTTCCCCGGCCAGGCGCACGGGCGCTTCGCCTCAGGGCAGCAGGATGGTCGAGCCGCTGGTCTCGCGACCCGACAGCGCCCGATGCGCCTCCTGCACCTCAGCCAGCGGATAGCGTCGGCCAATGTCCACCTGGATGCGGCCATCGGTGATCAGCTCGAACAGCTGATCGGCCATGTCCTGCAGGGCCTCAGGCGATGCGGCGTAGGTGGCCAGGGTCGGCCGGGTCACATAGAGCGAGCCCTTCTGCGAGAGGATCCCCAGGTTGACTCCGGTGACCGCGCCAGAGGCGTTGCCGAAGCTGACCATCAGCCCGCGCGGCGCCAGGCAGTCCAGCGACATCTCCCAGGTATCCTTGCCGACGCCGTCGTAGATCACCGGCACCTTGGCGCCATCAGTCAATTCGCGGACCCGCGCCGGAACGTCTTCCTGGCGGTAGTCGATCACTGCCCAGGCGCCCAGCGCCTTGGCCTTTTCCAGCTTTTCCGGCGAGCCAGCAGTGCCGATCAAGCGCACACCTAAGGCCTTGGCCCACTGGCAGGCCAGGGAGCCGACGCCCCCGGCCGCGGCGTGGAACAGCACGGTGTCGCCGGCTTGCAGCGGATAAGTCTGGCGCAGCAGGTACTGCACGGTCAGCCCCTTGAGCATGACCGCGGCGCCCTGTTCAAAAGAGATCGTCTCCGGCAGGTGCACCAGATGGCGCTCGGGCAGCACATGGACCCCGGCATAGGCGCCCAGCGGCCCGGTGGCATAGGCCACGCGGTCGCCGGCCTTGAAGCGGGTAACCGCGCTGCCGACCGCTTCCACCACCCCGGCGCCCTCGGTGCCCAGGCCCGAGGGCAGCGCCGGCGGCGGATAGAGGCCGCTGCGGTAGTAGGTCTCGATGAAGTTGAGGCCGATGGCATGGTTGCGCACCTGCACCTCGTCGGGGCCGGGCGCGGCGGGTTCGAAATCCACAAGTTCGAGTACTTCGGGACCACCGGTGCGGCTGAACTGGATGCGCTGGGCCATGCTTGCGTGTCTCCTGGTTGGAGCCCTTGGCCGGGCTCTCTTGGGGTGAGCCTTCATCCAAGCCGCAACCGCGGGCCACGTCAACCGGTCGGATACGGGTGTTATGCTCTCCGCCCTCCCCGCCTGTTGTGGAAATCCTTGCGATGAATCCCTCCCTGGAGGCCGTCAAGGCCTATCTGCTCGATCTGCAGGAGCGCATCTGCGCCGCTTTGGAAGCCGAGGATGGCAGCGCAGCTTTCGTCGAAGACGCCTGGACCCGGTCGACCGGCGGTGGTGGCCGCACCCGGGTGATCGCCGATGGCGCCCTGCTGGAAAAGGGCGGCGTGAATTTCTCCCATGTGCATGGCGACAGCCTGCCGCCCTCGGCCAGCGCCCATCGCCCGGAACTGGCCGGGCGCAGCTTCGAGGCCATGGGCGTCTCCCTGGTCATGCACCCGCGCAATCCGCATATTCCCACCGCCCATGCCAATGTGCGCTTCTTCCTGGCCGAAAAGCCTGGCGAGGCGCCGGTCTGGTGGTTCGGCGGCGGTCTCGACCTGACCCCCTACTACGGCAACGAGGCCGACTGCCTGCACTGGCACCAGGTCTGCCATGACGCCTGCGCGCCCTTCGGCGCCGACGTCTATCCGCGCTACAAGGCCTGGTGCGACCGCTATTTCCACCTCAAGCACCGTGGCGAGCCGCGCGGCATCGGCGGCCTGTTCTTCGATGACCTGAACGACTGGGACTTCGACACCTGCTTCGCCTTCCAGCGCGCCATCGGCGATGCCTTCGTCGATGCCTACCTGCCCATCGTCCAGCGCCGCCGCGACCACCCCTACGGCCAGGCCGAGCGAGAATTCCAGGCCTATCGCCGCGGCCGCTACGTGGAATTCAACCTGGTCTATGACCGCGGTACCCTGTTCGGCCTGCAATCCGGCGGGCGCACCGAGTCCATCCTCATGTCGCTGCCGCCCGAGGTGCGCTGGGGCTATGACTGGAAGCCCGCGCCCGGCTCGCCGGAAGCGCGCCTGACCGATTTCTTTCTCACCGACCGCGACTGGCTCGCGCTCGCCCCGACGCCCGCAGGATAGAGTCCATGGATCGCTACGCCGTCTTCGGCAATCCCATCGCCCACAGCAAGTCGCCGCTGATCCACAGCCTGTTCGCCGACCAGACCGGCCAGCGCCTGCACTACGGGACGCTGCTGGCGCCGCTGGACGGCTTCAGCGAAAGCGCCCGCAGCTTCTTCCAGAGCGGCCTGGGCGCCAATGTCACGGTGCCCTTCAAGGAAGAGGCCTACCAGCTGTGCGATGAACTCACCCCGCGGGCGCGGCGGGCCGGGGCGGTGAATACCCTCAAGCGCCAGGCCAACGGTCGCCTGCTCGGCGACAACACCGACGGCGCCGGGCTGGTCCGGGATCTCACGGTCAACGCCGGTCTGCAGCTGGCCGGCCAGCGCGTGCTGGTGCTGGGCGCCGGCGGCGCCGTACGCGGCGTGCTGGAGCCACTGCTGGCCTGCAATCCGGGGCAACTGGTGCTGGCCAATCGCACCGAACTCAAGGCAGTGCAACTGGCGCGGGAATTCGCCGAGCTGGGGATGATCGAGGTGGCGGCCTTCTCCACCCTGAGAGAGCCCTTCGACGTCATCATCAACGGCACCTCGGCCAGTCTCGGTGGTGGTCGTCCGCCCCTGTCGGAGGCGGTCATCGGCCCGCAGACGGTGACCTACGACATGATGTACGGCAAGGACTTCACCCCCTTCAATCGCTGGGCCCTGGACGAGGGTGCCTTCCATACCCTGGACGGCCTGGGCATGCTGGTGGAACAGGCCGCCGAGGCCTTCGAACTCTGGCGCGGCGTGCGCCCCGATAGCGCCCCGGTGCTGGCGGAGTTGCGCCGGCAGCTGGGGTAGTTCCGCGACGCCGTTGGGCTTCGCTGCGTTCAACCCAACCTACGGCCCTGGCGATCACTTGTAGGTTGGGTTGAGGCGGCGCCATCGCCGAAGCCCAACGGATAGCCATCAGCAAGCCAGCTGAGCACGGCGGACGCTGGGAGATACCGGCCACGCCTGGGCGACGCCAAAGCCGATTTCGACTACCAGGAACACGGCAAGCAAGGGACTGGCGCCCTGGTACAGCGCCCAGGCCTGCCAGAAGGCGAACAGGCCCCTGGCCACCGCATCGAGGCGTCCCAGCAGCAACGAAGGCCGGATCAGGCGCAGCACGGACCAGACGCACACCACGGAGCCGAGCAGATTGCCCAGCAGCAGGGCTTCCGGCGGGAACCCCGCCAGGGGCGCCAGGCCCAGCGCCTGGCCGAGGTCGTCGAGCTGCCGCAACAGCCAGGCGAGACTCCAGGGGGTGGCGAAGGGGGTGGTGACCAGCAGATCATAGAGGGCGCTGGCACGGACCAGTCTCAGATAGGGCGCAAGCTTCCACATGGACGGACTTCCTTGAATGAGAGGAAGGCCAGTGTCGACCCTGGAGCAAGGTCCAGGGTCAAGGAGAACGGATGCGGATCGGCACCCTCGCCCAGGCCACCGGCCTGAGTCGCGACACCCTGAGATTCTACGAGCGCCAGGGACTGCTCCAGGCGCGGCGGCGGCCCAATGGCTATCGCGACTATCCACCCGAAGCCGTGGAATGGCTGGGCTATATCCGCACCGCCCAGCGGTTGGGTTTCAGCCTGCAGGAAATCGCTGCCAACCTCGCGGACGTCGAGCGCGCCGTCGATCCGGATGCCTATCTGCAAGAACTGCTGCGCGACAAGCTCAGGGTCATCGAGGCGCGCATCGATGAATTGCAGGCGTTGCGTGGGGTGCTCCAGGCAAGGCTGGGGGAAGCCTGTCCGCTGCGGGGGTAGCAGATCGCGGCCGACGCGACTGTTTCTAGGGGCTGGGTTATAACAGTTGATCGCGATCGGGCCGGAGATGCGGGAGATGACCGCCCGCTCTGATAGCACCCTCTCCCCTTGGGAGAGGGTTGGGGTGAGGGCGAGCCCCCGCGCCACGAAGTCTCCTGTGGAAAAGGCTGCGCCGTTTTCCACGCTACGGCGCTAGGTCCGTGACGCTGTTGGGCTTCGCTGTGCTCAACCCAACCTACGGAGGCCGCGTAGGTTGGGTTTGGGCGGCTCCATCGCCGAAGCCCAACAGCGCCGGATGACAGGCCTTGGTGTCCTGGAGCGTTGTTTACGCCCCCTCCTCCCCATAGCCCTCGGCCAGATGCTGGTCCTTGAGCTTCACGTAGTTGCCGGCGCTGTAGGTGAAGAAGGCGCGTTCCTTGTCTTCCAGCGGGCGGATCTGCTTGACCGGGCGACCGACGTAGAGATGGCCGCCTTCCAGCCGCTTGCCCGGCGGGACCAGGCTGCCGGCGCCGATCACCACGTCATCCTCCACCACCGCGCCGTCCATGACGATGCTGCCCATGCCCACCAGCACCCGGTCGCCAATCGTGCAGCCGTGCAGGGTCACCTGGTGGCCGACGGTGACGTCGTTGCCGATCAGCAAGGGATAGCCGTCCGGATTGAAGGGGCCGGCGTGGGTGATGTGCAGCACGCTGCCGTCCTGGATGCTGGTGCGGGCGCCGATGCGGATGAGGTGCATGTCGCCGCGGATCACCGTCAGCGGCCAGATCGAGCTGTCTGCGCCGAGCTCGACCTCGCCGATCACCACGGCGGTGGCGTCGACGAAGGCGCGTTCGCCCAGTTGCGGGGTCTTACCCTGGAAGGTCCTTATGGTCACGATAGATACCTTTTCTCGTCGGAAGGGTCTTGAGACCTATTAGGATGGGCTCCATATATAACTGTCAAAGCCATCGCCCCGAGGGGAACGCCGTGAGCGCCAGCAATCCGCTGCTTCAGTCCTACGACCTGCCGCCCTTTTCCGCCATCAAGCCCGAGCACGTCGAGCCGGCCATCGACACCGTCCTGGCCGAGAACCGTGCCGCCCTGGCCAAGTTGCTGGAGACGCAGAAGGAACATCCCACCTGGGCCGGCCTGGTGCTGGCGATGGACGAGCTGAACGATCGGCTGGGCCAGGCCTGGAGCCCTATCGGCCACCTCAACGCCGTGTGCAACAGCGCCGAGCTGCGCGCCGCCTACGAGGCCTGCCTGCCCAAGCTGTCGGCCTATTCCACCGAGATCGGCCAGAACAAGGAGCTCTTCCAGGCCTACAGCCGCCTGGCCGAGAGCGAAGAAGCCAAGGGCTTCGACGTCGGTCAGAAGACCACCCTGGAACACGCCCTGCGCGATTTCCGCCTGTCCGGCATCGACCTGCCGCCGGCCGAGCAGCAGCGCTATGCCGCCATCCAGGCGCGCAAGTCCGAGCTGGGCAGCAAGTTTTCCAACCAGCTGCTCGACGCGACGCAAGCCTGGACCAAGCACCTCACCGACGAAGCCGCCCTGGCCGGCCTGCCCGAGTCGGCCAAGGCCCAGCTGCAGGCCGCCGCCCAGGCCAAGGAGCTGGACGGCTGGCTGGTGACCCTGGAATTCCCCAGCTACTACGCGGTGATGACCTACGCCGACGATCGCGCCCTGCGTGAAGAGGTCTATGCCGCCTACGCCACCCGCGCCTCCGAGCAGGGCCCCAACGCCGGTCAGTTCGACAACGGCCCGGTGATGGAGGAATTGCTCGACCTGCGCCAGGAGCTGGCCCGCCTGCTGGGCTACGCCAACTACGCCGAGCTGTCGCTGGCCACCAAGATGGCCGAGAGCAGCGATCAGGTGCTGGGCTTCCTGCGCGACCTCGCCGTGCGTTCTAAGCCCTTCGCCCAGCGCGACCTGGAAGAACTGCGCGCCTTCGCCGCCGAACAGGGCGTGCAGGATCTGCAGAGCTGGGACACCGGCTACTTCGCCGAGAAGCTGCGCCAGCAGCGCTATTCGCTGTCCCAGGAAGAGGTCCGTGCCTGGTTCCCGGTGGACAAGGTGCTCTCCGGCCTGTTCGCCACGGTGCAGAAGCTCTATGGCATCGAGATCGCCGAGTTGCGCGATTTCGAGAAATGGCACCCGGACGTGCGCCTGTTCGAGATCAAGGAAAACGGCACCTCCATCGGCCGCTTCTATTTCGATCTCTATGCCCGCGCCAACAAGCGCGGCGGTGCCTGGATGGACGGTGCCCGCGACAAGCGCCGCGATGCCGAAGGTCGGCTGATCGATCCAGTGGCCTACCTGGTGTGCAACTTCACCCCGGCCAGCCCCGGCAAGCCGGCGCTGCTCACCCATGACGAGGTGACCACCCTCTTCCATGAATTCGGCCACGGTCTGCACCACCTGCTGACCCGCGTCGAGCATGCCAGCGTTTCCGGCATCAACGGCGTGGCCTGGGATGCGGTGGAGCTGCCCAGCCAGTTCATGGAGAACTGGTGCTGGGAGCCCGAGGGCCTGGCGCTGATCTCCGGTCACTACGAGACCGGCGAGCCGCTGCCCCAGGAGCTGCTGGACAAGATGCTGGCGGCCAAGAACTTCCAGTCCGGCCTGATGATGCTGCGCCAGCTGGAATTCTCGCTGTTCGACTTCGAGCTGCACGCCAGCCACGGCGACGGCCGCAGCGTGCGCGAGGTACTGGAAGGCATCCGCGACGAGATCTCCGTGGTACGGCCGCCAGCCTACAATCGCTTCCCCAACAGCTTCGCGCACATCTTCGCCGGTGGTTATGCAGCGGGTTACTACAGCTACAAGTGGGCCGAGGTGCTGTCCGCCGATGCCTTCGCCAAGTTCGAGGAAGAAGGCGTCTTCAACCCCGAAACCGGCCGGGCCTTCCGTGAAGCCATCCTGGCCCGCGGCGGCTCCCAGGCGCCCATGGTGCTGTTCGTCGACTTCCGCGGTCGCGAGCCCAGCATCGACGCCCTGCTCCGCCATTCCGGGCTGAGCGAGGAGGCGGCGTGAGCGAGCCGATCCGCAAGAGGTTCATCGCCGGGGCGGTCTGCCCGGCGTGCCAGGCGCAGGACACCCTGAAGATGTGGACCCAGGAGGGCACGCCCCATCGCGAGTGCGTCTCCTGTGGGTACAGCGACACCTTGGACGAGCGCGGCAATTCGGTCCCCAAGGAATTGCCGACGCGGGTCAACATCAGTGCGCTCAAGCCCAAGAAGGCCGATCCCAAGGTGCAGGCTGTGCAGTTCTTTCCCAATCCCAAGCTGAAGAAGCCGGACTAGGGAAAGGCGACCTCCAGAAAAGCCGCGCCCGGTCATTCGGGTGCGGTTTTTTCGTTTCCAGGCTGGGGGAAATCCAGTCCGCACAGGGCTCGGGTGCAGGCGAAAATGGGCATCAGCGCAGGGGGGTCTCAGGCTTTATCCACAAAAAGCGGATTCGATAGTCAGCCGATCATCTTTTTAATTCATTGATAATAAAGGACTTTTATTCGGTCTCTGACGCGATTGGGAGATTTCTTCCGAAGTTATACCGATTTTATCCCTGATTTATCCACAGGCCATAAGTCCGCAAATGACCTGGGAGTCTTTTTCCGCGATCAGACTCCAAGGGGATAACCGACGCCATCGTCCCTCGCGAGGAAGCCCCCGATGCGTACCCTCCTCTCCGCTGCAGCCCTCTGCCTGATCGGCAACCTGGCCCTGGCCGCGCCTCAGGATCACGGGCCTGGTGGGCCCAAGGGTCCGCACGGACCGGGCTGGCAGGATCAGGGTGGCCCCCATGGCCAGGGACCGGGTCCTGAATCGCGCGGCCAGGGCCGCCCGGGTGCCGGACCGCCGGACCTGGGACCGGCGCGGGAGCGCATCCAGGCACTGCGCGGCCAGATCGGTCGCGGTGGCGACCTGCCGCCAGGACTGCGTCTGGAGCGCGGGCGTCCTTTGCCTCCCGGGTATGGCCGTCCCCTGCCCCCGGGCATCGCCCGCCAGTTGCCAGACTATCCAGGCTACGAATGGCGGCGCCTGGGTACCGACATGGTGCTGGTCGCCGTGGGCACCGGGCTCGTCTACGCCATCCTGCAGGGCGTGCTGGATTAACCTGACCAATTCTTTTACCAGCAGCCCTCGGACGGTGTCAGATTCACCGCAGGCTCTGGCACGGCCTCCTCGGGCCGGATGGCCCGACGTGGACCGCCAGTGCATCGGCGCAGGCGATAAATGGCGAAAGGCCTCTGGCACAGTGCCAGCCCGGATTTCAGTAGAATAGCCGCCGCGCGCGGCCGCCTTCCGCCTCCAGACGGTAGGGAAACAGGGCCGCCTCGCATCGGTCTCAACGCCCATCGCTCGCCAAGGATTTCCCATGAGAGCTCTGCCCCGTCTGCTGCCGCTGGCCCTGTTCGCCCTGCTCGTCGGGCACAATGCCCCGGCCCGCGCCGAACCCGGTCTGTTCAACCTGCTGGTCGGCAGCTACACCGCGGGCAGCAGCCAGGGGCTGTATGTCTATCGCTTCAACAGTCGCAATGGCCAGATCGATGGCCCGCTGCGCATCGTCAAGGCGTCCAATCCGTCATTTCTGACCCTGTCGCGGGATGGTCGGACACTGTTCACCGTCAACGAGAATGGCCGGGGTTCGAGCGGCGACAGCATCGGGCGAGTCACCTCCTATCGCTTCGAACCCGGTAATGGCCGCCTGCAGCAGATCAGTCAGGTCAAGAGCCTGGGTGACGAGCCGACCTATTCCAGCCTCAGCACCGACGGCAAATTCCTGTTCGTGGCCAACTACTCCAGCCTGCCGGAAGGCTCCCTGGCGGTGCTGCCGATCCAGGACGGCGGCGTGCTCAGTCCGGTGGCGCAGATCGAATTCCACCAGCCCAGCGAACAGCACCCGCGCCAGCAGTCCAGCCATGTGCATGCGGCGGTGACCACCCCGGACGGCCGCTTCGTCTTCGCTCCGGATCTGGGCGCCGACAAGGTATTCGTTTATCGCTATCTGCCACAGCAGCCGGAGCGGCCGCTGGTGGCCGCCGAGACGCCCTTCGTGCCGGTACCGGAAGGCAGCGGGCCGCGCCACCTGGTGTTCAGCGCCGATGGCCGCTACGCCTACCTGACCTTGGAACTGGCCGGGCAGGTGATGGCCTTCGCCCACCAGGACGGCATGCTGCGGCAGTTGCAGAGCTACAGCCTGACGCCCCAGGAATTCACCGGCGAGCGGGATGCCGGAGCGCTGCACCTGTCCGGCGACGGGCGCTTCCTCTATGTCGCCAGCCGCGGCACCGACAACCAGCTGGCGGTGTTCGCGGTGAATCCCGACGGCACCCTGACCTTTGTCGAACGCCATCCGGTCAACGGCCTGTCGCCACGGGAATTCGCCATCGATCCGTCCGGACGCTTCCTGCTGGTGGCCAACCAGAAATCCAACCAGCTCAAGGTCTTCGCCCGGGATCCCGACAGCGGCAAGCTCGGCGACGAACTCCAGAGCCTGGACGTTGGCGCCCCGGCCGACCTCAAATTCGTCGCGGTACCCTGATGACCCACTTCGATTGTCTGCACCACGTGGCGCTGATCTGCGCCGACTACGAACGCTCCCGGCATTTCTACACCGAGATCCTCGGGCTGCCGGTGATCGCCGAGACCTATCGCGAGGCCCGGCGCTCCTGGAAGCTGGATCTGGCGGTGGGTGCGCATGCCCAGCTGGAGCTGTTCTCCTTTCCCGATGCCCCGCCCAGGCCGTCGCGCCCGGAGGCCCAGGGGCTGCGCCACCTGGCCTTTGCCGTGGCCGACCTGGACGCCACCGTCGCCCACCTGCAGGGCCACGGCGTGGTCACCGAGCCGATCCGCACTGACGAGCTGACCGGCAAGAGATTCACCTTTTTCGCCGACCCGGACGATCTGCCGCTGGAAGTCTACGAGCGCTAGCGCGCCGCTCAGGTCGCCAGCCGTGCGCCGGCCAGCGACTCGCGCGGCAGCTCCAGCTCTTCCAGCAGCCAGTCGAGAAAGCGCTGCACCAGCCGCTGGCGCCGCTTGCGCTCGGGCAGGATGGCGTAATAGCCATAGCGCGAGGTGGCCAGCCCGGCGAAGGGGCGACAGAGCAGTTCCTGCCGCAGCAGATCGTCCACCAGGTGGCGCCAGCCGATCGCCAGGCCCTGGCCGGCGATGGCCGCCTGGATCACCAGGGTGTAGTTGTCGAAGCTCAGCACCGCGCCGGACGGCGCGGCGGGCAGGGGCGCCAGGTCCAGCGCCGGCAACAGCGTCTTCCAGTCGTACCAGCGGCTGTTGGGCGCCGCCTTGAGATGCAGCAGCGGCCAGCGCCCCAGCTCCAGGGCGGGCAGCGGCGGCTGCCGACCCTGGAGCAGGCGCGGACTGCATACCGGAAAGACCTCTTCGCGAAACAGCGGCCAGGCTTCGCCGTGCTTGAAGCGACCGTCGCCGAAGCCCAGGGTGATGTCGATCTCCGGACCGGGCAGCGGCACCCGATCGCTGGTCACCAGGTTGACGTCCAGCTCCGGATGGCGAGCATGGAAGCGCGGCAGGCGCGGCAAGAGCCAATAGGCGGCAAAGGCGAAATCAGTAGCCACCTGCAGCACCTCGTGGGCGGGCCGGGCGGTGACCAGGCGCACCCCCTCGTCCAGGGTGGCGAGACCGGCCTCGACGTATTCCTGCAGCAATCGTCCGGCCTCGGTAAGCAGGATGCCGCGATGGACCCGATCGAACAGCCGCACCTGCAACTGGGCTTCCAGGCGCTTGATCTGCTGGCTGATGGCCGGTTGGGTGGTGCCCATTTCGCCCGCTGCCGCGGTAAAGCTCAGGCGGCGCGCCACCACTTCGAAGGTGCGCAGGCTGTCCAGCGCCAGGGCAGGGCGGTCGGCAGGGAGGGCGGTGTCCAAGAGGGCGTTTCCATGGCGATCAGACATAAGCCCAGCTTATCCGAAACATCATCCCGGATGGCCTTCACGCAGATTTTTCAGCATCGGATGATGGAGCACCCATAAGCAACCCTGATCCTAGCGGAGGCGCTCTTGTCCAAGCCGATGAACATCCTCTTTCTCATGGCCGACCAGATGGCGGCGCCCATCCTGCCGCTGTACGACGCCGCGTCGCCGATCAAGCTGCCGCATCTGCAGCGCCTGGCCGAGCGCGCCGTGGTGTTCGACTCCGCCTATTGCAACAGTCCGCTGTGCGCACCCTCGCGCTTCACCCTGGTGAGCGGCCAGCTGCCGTCGAAGATCGGCGCCTACGACAACGCCGCCGATTTCGCCGCCGACATTCCCACCTATGCCCACCATCTGCGCCGCCTCGGCTATCGCACGGCGCTGTCGGGCAAGATGCACTTCTGCGGACCGGACCAGTTGCACGGCTACGAAGAGCGCCTGACCAGCGACATCTATCCCGCCGACTACGGCTGGGCGGTGAACTGGGACGCAGGGGACGCGCGTCCGAGCTGGTACCACAACATGTCCTCGGTGCTGCAGGCCGGGCCCTGCGTGCGCACCAACCAGCTGGATTTCGACGAAGAGGTGGTCTTCAAGGCGCGCCAGTACCTCTACGATCACGTGCGTCGTGGGGACGATAAGCCGTTCTGCCTGACCGTATCCCTGACCCACCCGCACGATCCCTACACCATTCCCCGCGAGTTCTGGGACCTGTACAACGAGGTCGACATCCCGCTGCCGGAAGGCACCATCCCCCAGGCCGAGCAGGACCCCCACAGCCAGCGCCTGCTCAAGGTGATCGACCTCTGGGACAAGCCCCTGCCCGCCGCCAAGATCCGCGACGCCCGCCAGGCCTACTACGGTGCCTGCAGCTATGTCGACGCCCAGGTCGGCCATCTGCTCAAGACCCTGGAAGAGTGCGGTCTGGCCGACGATACGGTGATCGTCTTTTCCGGCGACCACGGCGACATGCTCGGCGAGCGCGGGCTCTGGTACAAGATGCACTGGTTCGAGATGGCCGCGCGGGTACCGCTGCTAATCCATGCGCCCGGTCGCTTCGCCCCGGCGCGGGTGCAGGCCTCGGTGTCGACCCTGGACCTGCTGCCGACCTTCGTCGAGCTGGCCGGCGGCCAGCTGCCGGATGAACTGCCACTGGATGGCCGCTCGCTGCTGCCGCACCTGGAAGGCCGGGCAGGGCACGACGAGGTGATCGGCGAATACCTGGCCGAGGGCACCGTCAGCCCGCTGCTGATGATCCGTCGCGGCGCCTACAAGTACATCCACTGCGAACTGGATCCGCCGCTGCTGTTCGATCTGCAGAACGATCCGCTGGAGCGCGAGAATCTGGCCGCCAGCGCCGACTATGCCGAGCTGCTCGCCAGCTTCCAGGCCGAGGTCCGCCAGCGCTGGGACCTGCCGCGCCTGCACGCCGAGGTGCTGGCCAGCCAGCGGCGGCGGCGCTTCGTCGCGGCGGCCCTGGAGCAGGGCGAGCGGACCAGCTGGGATCACCAGCCTTTCGTCGATGCCAGCCAGCAATACATGCGCAATCACATCGACCTCGACGACCTGGAGCGTCGCGCGCGCTACCCTCAACCCTGAACCGCTAACTGGAGCACGGCCATGAAACACGGAATCATCGCTACCTTCACGCTGGCCCTGGTCAGCCTGTCGGCCCAGGCCGAGGACCAGGCCTGTGCAACGGTTCGCCTGGCCGATCCGGGCTGGAGCGACATCGCCGCCACCAACGCCCTCACCGGCGCGATCCTGAGTGCGCTGGGCTATACCGGCAAGGTCGAGACCCTGGCGGTGCCGATCATCTACGGCGGCATGCGCAACGGGCAGGTGGACGCCTTCCTCGGCAACTGGATGCCGGCGCAACAGGCGCACTACGACCAGTTCGTGAAGACCGGGCAGGTCAACGAGCTGGCGCAGAATCTGGTCGGGACCGAATTCACCCTGGCGGTGCCCACCTATGTCTGGGAAGGCGGGGTGAAGAGCTTCGACGACCTGGCCAAGCATGCCGACCAGTTCGGCAAGAAGATCTACGGCATTGGCGCCGGCGCGCCGGCCAACCAGTCGCTGCAGAAGATCATCCAGGACAACGAATTCGGCCTGGGTGGCTGGCAACTGGTGGAGTCCAGCGAGCAGGCCATGCTGTCCCAGGTCGGGCGGGCGGTGAAGCGCGACAAGTGGGTGGTCTTCCTCGGCTGGACCCCGCATCCCATGAACGTCGACTACCCGATCAAGTACCTGACCGGCGGCGACAAGTATTTCGGTACCGCCGGCACGGTGAACACCTTGACGCGCAAGGGCTACGCCGAGCAGTGCCCCAATCCGGCCCGCCTGCTGACCAACATGAAGTTCACCCTGGACATGGAAAACGCCGTCATGAGCGCCGCGCGGGACAAGGGCGGCAGCTACGACACCGCCGCCAAGGCCTGGCTCAAGGCCCATCCCCAGGTGCTGGAGCCCTGGCTGCAGGGCGTCACCACCCGCGACGGCCAGCCGGGCCTGCCGGCGGTACAGAAAGCGCTCTGACCGCTCCCTCTTCGAGGGCTACTTGAGGCCAAGCCGCCGCGCCAGGCGGGCGAGGTTGGCGCGATCCAGATCGAGGGCGGCCGCGGCCAGGGTCCAGTTCTGGCCGTGCTGTTCCAGCGCCAGGTTGATGGTCTGGCGCTGAAAGGCGTCCGTGGCCTCGCGCAGGGAGGCGGTGGGCAGGGCGGGATCCTCCTCGGGCAAGGGAAGGGTGCCCAGCGGCAGGCCGAGCTGATCGCTGTCCAGGGTCAGGATGCCACCGCGTTCCTCGCTGCTGGCATGGGCCTTGAGCGCCGCCCGGCTGATGAGGTGAGAGAGTTCGCGCACGTTGCCCGGCCAGTCGTAGGCCAGCAGGGTCCGTTGCGCTGCGGGGGTCAGCCGGAGACCGCGCAGGCCTAGGCGGGCGCGATTCTGTTCCAGGTAGAAGCCGGCCAGCAGCAGGACGTCGCGGCCACGCTCGCGCATGGCCGGCACGGCCAGCGGATAGACGCTCAGGCGATGGTAGAGGTCGGCGCGAAAGCGCCCGGCACGCACGCATTCGGCCAGGTCGCGATTGGTGGCGGCGATGATGCGCACGTCCACCTTGAGATCGCGATCCGAGCCCAGCCGCTGCAACTGGCCGCTCTGCAGCACCCGCAGCAGCTTGGCCTGCACCGTCAGCGGCAATTCGCCGACCTCGTCGAGAAACAGGGTGCCGCCATCGGCCAGCTCGAAGCGCCCGCGGCGTTCGCTGACGGCCCCGGAAAAGGCCCCGCGCACATGGCCGAAGAGTTCGCTTTCCACCAGCGCCTCGGGCAGGGCCGCACAGTTGAGACTGATCAGGGGCCGCTGCTGGCGCAGGGAGCGCGCATGCACGGCCTCGGCCACCAGTTCCTTGCCGACCCCGGTCTCGCCGGTGATGAGCACGGTCAGGTCGCTGGCCGCCACGGTCTCGATCTCCTGCCGCAGGCGCAGGCTGGCCGGACTCTGGCCGATGAGTTCGCGAGGCCGCTGGTGCCCCACCGATTGCTGGTAGGCCACGGTTAGCTCGTGCTCGCTGACGATGCGGGCGGAGAGCTGGCCGATGCGCTCGGCGGCGGCCACGGTGGCGGCCGCCAGCCCGGCGAAGGCGGCCAGGGTGGTAAGATCCTCGGGCTGGGCGTTCTGCGCCTGCAGCGAATCCAGGGTCAGCAGACCCCAGAGCTGGTCCTGCACATAGAGCGGACAGCCGAGGCAGTTATGGACCTCCAGATGCCCCTGCACGCCTTCCACCAGCCCATCGTAGGGATCGGGCAGGTCGCAATCGAGGGCGAAGCGGGTGGGCGCGCGACTCGCCAGCAGCAGCGCCAGGCGCGGGTGCTCGCCGACCTTGAAGCGGCGGCCCAGGGTGTCGGCCGCAAGACCGCGTACGGCCAGGGGCACCAGCACCTCACCCTCCAGGCGCAGTAGGGCCACCGCATCGAAGGGCAGGACCTGGCGCAGGGCATCGAGCAGGCTGGCATAGCGCTGCTGATCGGGCAGGTCGCGGGCCAGATCCGCCACCAGGGGCACCATGGCTTCGAGCAGGGTGGTACGGGTCAATTTAACCTCGGCGAGTCATAGGGACCTGGTCATTATGACCTTCTCGCCGGATAAAAGCCTGATCTAGCGCAGTTTTTCGGTTGGCACGACTCGTGATACGGCCAGGGCAGTCCTGTTTGGAGATCCCTGCCATGTTGTCATCAGACCAAAAAGCCATCATCAAGGCCACCGTCCCCCTGCTGGAGACCGGCGGTGAAGTCCTGACCCGACATTTCTACGACAAGTTGCTCGGCGACAACCCCGAGATCCGCCCGCTGTTCAACGGCGCCCACCAGGCCAGTGGTGCCCAGGCGCGGGCGCTGGCGCGGGCGGTACTCATGTATGCCCGCTACATTGACCGTCTGGACACCCTGGGGCCGCTGGTGGAGCAGATCGTCAACAAGCACGTCTCGCTTCAGGTGCAGCCGGATCACTATCCCCTGGTGGGCATCGCCCTGCTGCAGAGCATCCGCGAAGTGCTGGGGGCCGAGGTGGCCACCGATGCCGTGATCGATGCCTGGGCCGCCGCCTATGGCCAGCTGGCCAATCTGCTGATCGGCGCCGAGGAACAACGCTATGCGGCCCAGGCCGAGGCGCCCGGTGGCTGGCGCGGCGGGCGGCCGTTCCGTATCGCCCGGATCGAGCCGGAAAGCGAAGAGATCAGCTCCTTCTACCTGGAGCCGGTGGACGGCTTGCCCACCAGCATCGCCCAGCCTGGCCAGTACCTGGGGCTGAGTCTGATCCTCGATGGGGTGGAATACCGCCGCAACTACTCGATCTCGGCGGCCAGCGACGGCCGTGGCTACCGGATCAGCGTCAAGCATCAGCCGGGTGGGGTGGTGTCGCGCTTCCTGCACACCGACGCCCATGAAGGCAGCGTGCTGCAGGTCTTCGCGCCGGCCGGTGAATTCGTCCTGCAGGATTCCACCAGGCCGCTGCTGCTGATCGCCGGCGGGGTCGGCATCACGCCGTTGCTGCCCATGGTGTCGGCGGCCCTGCCCAGCGGGCGCCCGATCCAGCTGATCCACTGCACCCGTCACGTCGGGGTGCAGGCCTTCGGTCACTGGCTGGAAGAGCAGGCCGCCCACCATCCGCAATTGCAGCTGTACTTCTGCTACAGCGAGCCGGTGGCGGAAGAGGCCTATGCCTCGCGGCTGGACCGGATGCGCCTGCAGCGCTGGCTGCCCAAGGGGCGCGACCTGGACGCCTACGTCCTCGGCCCGCAGCCGTTCATGGCCCAGGTACGGCGCGACCTGCTGGAACTGGGCGTGCCGGAAAAGCAGATCCGTCACGAGTTCTTCGGTCCCGCCATGGATCTCTGAAAACAGAAACGCCCACTGCCTGGCGACAGTGGGCGTTTCTTCGAGAGCAAAGGCGCCGCCTTGCGTACAGCGACCTAGCGACGCTGGTAGACGATGTCCTTGCTACCGCCTTCGCAGCTGCCCACCACCTTGGCGGAGGCGCTGGCGCTGCCCTTGTCCACAACCTCGAGACTGTAGTGCGCCACCTGCTTGGCCTGCAGCTTGGCATCGATATCGGCCTTGACCGTGTCGCACGAGGTGCCGGCGGCAAAGGCGCCGCCGCTCAGGGCCAACAAACCGAGGGTGATCACGACTCTACGCATCTTGCCTGTCCTTTTGCGAGGGAAGGGAGGTCTTGAGCAGCTGCTCAGCTGGCTTCGATACGGAAGCCGATCTTCAGGGTGACCTGATAGTGCGCCACCTTTGCGTCCTGGATATGACCGCGGATTTCACCCACTTCGAACCATTCCAGGTTCTTGACCGATTTGGCGGTCTCGGCGAGGGCATTGTTGATGGCGTCCTCGACACTGGTGGTGGAAGAGCCAACGATTTCCAGCTTCTTGTAGGTGTGATGATCGGACATGAAAATCTCCTGGGTCAGCAATGACGGGCGCTGCAGCGGTTAGCCGGCAACGCGTTGACCGGTGTCGCGGTCGACTCGCCGGGAAGGGTGCTTCTGACATTTGAGGCCGCGAAAGGCCCCGATAAGTTCACTGCCCAGGCTCTCGCCCACGGCTTTGCAGCACTTTCCAACGGCTCGGTAGTCACATTTCCTGAATCCGTCCATCCCAGGAGGTTGTCATGGCCCGTAACACCGATTACCAGGCGTCCATCGCCAGCATCGAGAACGAAATCAACAGCCTGCTCGACTCGCTGGCATCGTTGAAGAAGAACGCTGCGCGCGAATCCCGCAGCAGCCTGAATTCCTTCAAGAGCACCGCTCGCGAAGCCCTGCATCATTCGGGCGACTCGCTGGAAGAGGTTTATGACGACGTGCGTCGTCTGACCCGCCAGTACGGTCGCGCCGCCAGCGGCGTGGCGCGCGAACATCCCTGGGCCACCGTCGGCATCGCCGCTGGCGTGACCGTCCTGGTCGGCTGGGCACTGCTGCGCGGCGACCACTGATCGCGGCAGTCCGGGGCATCCTGCGGGATGCCCCGGGCGCTAACGCTCGGCCAGCTCGGTTCTGAGCCAGGCCGCCAACCGCTCCACCCGTTCATCCGCCAGCCGACCCGGCGCCCACAGCGCCAACTCCGCACCGGTCGCGGCGAATCCCCAGGGCGCGACCAGCCTGCCCGCCTTCAGATCCGCCGCCACCAGTGGCTCCGGCGCGATCGCCACGCCCAATCCCGACAGCGCCGCCTCCAGCAGGTAATAGAGGTGCTCGAAGCCCTGCCCGTACTCCAGCGCCGGCGCATCCAGGCCTTGGGTGGCGAACCACTGCGGCCAGGCCTGGGGCCGTGACAGCGTGTGCAGCAGGCGCTCTGTCAGCAAGGCCTGCAGGTCGCCCTCCCTGAGCCGCAGATAGGCCGGGCAATAGGGACTCAGCACCGGGCCGATGCGCTCGGGCGCCAGGTGATAGGGCATCACGTCCTGCGGCGGCGCCGTCTCGGTGAACAGCAGGCTGGCGTCCAGGCCCGCGGCGGCCAGCGGGGTGTCGTCGGTACGGGTCGAGAGGTGCAGGCGCAACTCCGGCAGATCGCGATTGAGGCGATCCAGCCGCGGAATGAACCAGCGCGCTACCAGGCTGCCCGGGCAGCCCAGCACGAAGGGCCCCCGGCGACTGCCGACCTTGAGTTCGGCGCTCACCTCACGCAAGCGCTCGAAGACCTCGCCACTCACCTCGCGCAGGCGCAGCCCCGCCTCGGTCAGCGCCAGCCCGCGCCCTTCACGGCGAAACAGCGCCACCCCCAGCTGTTCCTCCAGGGCACGGATCTGGCGACTCACGGCGCCATGGGTCACGTGTAGTTCTTCCCCGGCGCGACTCATCCCACCCAGACGGGCGGTGGCCTCGAAGGCGCGCAGGGCATTTAGCGGGGGCAGGTCTCGGGGATGGCTCATCTGTGAGATTTCCTGACGGGTCATCGCGATCTTATCGATTTATCAGCGGCACTCAAGCAGGTAAGGTAGATCCATCTTCGCAGGAGAATCCCATGACCCAGTTCGCTTATCGCCAGGGCCCCGACGCTCAAGGCATGTTCGGCCAGTTCGGTGGTCGCTATGTCGCCGAAACCCTGATGCCGCTGATCCTCGATCTGCAGCGCGAATACGAGACCGCCATGGAGGATCCGGCGTTTCTCGAGCAGCTGGCCTACTTCCAGCGCGACTACGTCGGTCGGCCCAATCCGCTGTACTTCGCCGAGCGCCTGACCGAGCACTTCGGTGGCGCCAAGATCTATCTCAAGCGCGAAGAGCTGAACCACACCGGCGCGCACAAGATCAACAACTGCATTGGCCAGATCCTGCTGGCCAAGCGCATGGGCAAGACCCGCATCATCGCCGAGACCGGCGCCGGCATGCACGGCGTGGCCACCGCCACCGTCGCCGCGCGTTTCGGCCTGCCCTGCGTCATCTACATGGGCAGCACCGACATCGACCGCCAGCAGGCCAACGTCTTCCGCATGAAGCTGCTGGGCGCCGAGGTGATTCCGGTCACCTCCGGTACCGGCACCCTCAAGGACGCCATGAACGAGGCGCTGCGCGACTGGGTGACCAATGTCGCCGACACCTTCTACCTGATCGGCACCGTGGCCGGTCCGCACCCCTATCCGGCCATGGTCCGCGATTTCCAGGCCGTGATCGGTCGCGAGACCCGCGCCCAGATCCTGGAAAAGGAAGGACGCCTGCCCGACAGCCTGATCGCCTGCGTCGGGGGTGGCTCCAATGCCATGGGCCTGTTCCACGAATTCCTCGATGACCAGGACGTCGCCATCATCGGCGTCGAAGCCGGCGGCCACGGCGTGAATACCAGCAAGCACGCCTCCAGCCTCAACGGCGGGGTGCCCGGGGTGCTGCATGGCAACCGCACCTTCCTGCTGCAGGACGACGATGGCCAGATCATCGACGCCCACTCGATTTCCGCTGGCCTGGACTATCCCGGCATCGGCCCGGAACACGCCCACCTGCATGACGTGAAGCGCGTGGAATACGTGCCGATCAACGACGACGAGGCGCTCAAGGCCTTCCACCAGACCTGCCGTCTGGAAGGCATCATTCCGGCGCTGGAGACGGCTCACGCCCTGGCCGAGGCCTACAAGCGCGCGCCGTACCTGCCCAAGGACCACCTGATGGTGATCTGCCTCTCGGGCCGCGGCGACAAGGACATGCAGACCGTGATGAGTCACCTGGGAGACACCCTATGAGCCGCCTGGAAACCAGCTTCGCCGCGCTGAAGGCCGAGGGCCGCGCGGCCCTGGTCACCTACACCACCGCTGGCGATCCGGACTACGCCACCGCCCTGGCCATCCTCAAGGGCCTGCCGGCGGCCGGTGCCGACGTCATCGAGCTGGGCATGCCCTTCACCGATCCCATGGCCGACGGCCCGGCCATCCAGGCCGCTGCCCTGCGGGCCCTGCAGGCAGGCCAGAATCTGGCCAAGACCCTGGAGATGGTGCGCGATTTCCGGCGCGGGGAAGGCGAGACGCCACTGGTGCTGATGGGCTATTACAACCCCATCCATCGTTATGGCGTGGAGCGCTTCCTGGCGGAAGCCGCCGAAGCGGGCGTGGATGGCCTGATCGTGGTCGACCTGCCGCCCGAGCATGACGCCGAGCTGGCGCTGCCGGCCCAGGCCGCCGGTATCGACTTCATCCGCCTGACCACCCCGACCACCGATGACGCCCGCCTGCCGCGCGTGCTCAACACCAGCTCCGGCTTCGTCTACTACGTGTCCGTCGCCGGCGTGACTGGTGCCGGCTCGGCCACCACTGAACACGTCGAGGCCGCCGTGGCGCGCCTGCGCCGCTTCACCGACCTGCCCCTGGCCGTCGGCTTCGGTATCCGTACCCCCGAGCAGGCCCGGGTGATCGCCCGCATTGCCGATGGTGTGGTGGTGGGCTCGGCGTTCGTCGATCAGATCGCCAAGGCCGAGTCCTCTGGCGCTGCCATCGACGGCGTGCTCGGCCTCTGCAAGCAGCTGTCGGACAGCGTACGCACCGCGCGCTAGACCTCTACCAGCTCTCCAGAAGACCGCCTTAGGCGGTCTTTTTTTATGCCTGGACAGCTTGCAAGCTGTGCATAACTCTGTGGGCAGTCTGTTCGCTTCCGGCGCAAAGCCGTGTGCCAGAAGGGCTGGGCGGATATTGAGGCTGTTGATCGAATCCGCTACGGCTTGATCCGTCGAGTCAGGCTGCGAACGCCGGACTGCTTTGCCGTCATTGCTTGACAGGTAAAGGCTGTGGATAAGCCCTGGGCAAGTTGTCAGCAACCGACCAGGTGGTTGCCTGGGCAAAATTGATCAATAAATAGCCAATTCGGTCCAGGTCACTCGAACAGCCTGAAGCGGACTTGGTCTTCCGGTTTTCCCACATCTGCTGTGTGCGTGCCTGTGGAAAAGATGTGGGACCCGACCTGCACGCCATGGCTGGCAAGGTCTGCAGAAGATCGTACAAAAAATGATCAATCCATTTTCAGCTGTTTTCCACAACCCACAATAGAGCTGCATAGGGCTGTGGATAGGTTGTTCGTCTAGTGCCAGAGGCCAGAGCTGACGCGGCTTCCAGGGAATCGATCAAATAATGACCAGTTTTCCGTGATATTCCCGAGTCAAGGGATTTCTGTTGCTATCCCAAGGAGTTATCCACGTCTGTTCAGCGCCAGGCTCAGGGATCGCCGCTAAAAGCCTTGTGGGTAACTCTGTTGATTTTCTGTTTGGAAGCCTGTGCATGACCGAGGTGGCCTAGCGCAGCGTCACCTGCTGGCGCAGGCCCATGGCCGGCAGGGCGAAGGCGCATTCCTCGAAGGTGGCCATGCGCATGCGCAGCGGTGGATTGTTGCTGTAGCCGTATTGTTCGGTGGGCATGCCGATGAAATTGGTGTCCAGCTTGCCGTCGCTGTTGCTGTCGTGGATGACCGACACGGCATAGCGCCCGGGCGGCAGCTCGAAGCGCTGCTCCTGGGTACCCGCCTGCGCGGCGAGATGGGCCTGGGCCACCGGCGTCTTGTGCTCCTTCCAGGCCGCTTCGCTGTCGAACACCGCGAGCAGCAGCTGGCCCCCCGAGGCGTCGACCGTCTCGACCCGCACCTGCAGTTCGGCGGCGTGCAAGAGACCGCTCAGACAGAGACCAGGGATCAGCAACAGAGACTTCATGGGCATTCCTTCAGCAGGGAGAGGTCGTCAGCCGCAGCAGGTCGGCCGGTTTTTCGAAGAAGAGATCGGGCTGCTGGGCGCGCAGCGTCGCCGGGCAGCCATAGCCCCAGGCCACGGCCGCGCAGCCCAAACCGGCGCGGCGCGCGGCCTGGAGATCGCGCAGCTCGTCACCGACATAGAGGGCTTCGGCCGGTGCTATCCGCTGGCGGCGCAGCAGACGGGTCAGGCGCCGGGCCTTGCCCAGCAGGGGGATGTCGAATTCGCCAGCGGCGAACAGGCGTCCGGCCTGGGGCAGCACCTGGTGGACGGCCGCGGCGGAGTTGGAGGTCGCCAGGCCCAGCTGCAGGCCGCTGGCCTGCAAGCGGTCGAGGGTGGCGGGAATCTCGGCGAAGGGCAGGACCTGATCGCCTCGCTGGACCAGCAGGCGCCGATAGTGCCGGGCGATACGGGGCACCTGCCAGAGCGGAATGCCCAGGTTGTCGAGCAGAGTGGTCAGGGAGGCGGCGCGCAGCCGGGGCCACTCGTCGGCGGCCGGCTGGCGAAAGCCATGGGTTCGCGCCAGCTCGCCCAGGCAGCTCAGCAGAAAGGGCAGGCTGTCCGCCAGGGTACCGTCGAAGTCGAAGATGACGTAGCGATAGCTCATGCGAGAGAGGCGCGGTGGGCGAAGGCGCCAGCGTAGCGGTCGCCTTGCGGTTTTGCCACCGCGACGGGATCCGGCAGGGACGTCCCTGCCGGACAGGTCACACGCGGAAGCGGCGGATCTGGCCGTTGAGCTCCACCGCCAGTTCGGAGAGCTGCTGGCTGGCGGCGCGGGTCTGCTCGGCACCGGCCGCGGTCTGCACCGACAGGTCGCGGATGCGTACCAGGTTGCGATCCACCTCGCGAGCCACCTGGGCCTGCTCTTCGGCGGCGCTGGCGATCACCAGGTTGCGCTCGTCGATGCCCGACACCGATTGGGCGATGGCGGCCAGGGCGGCGTTGGCCGACTGCGCCTGCTCGCGGGTCTGGCGCGCCTGGTCGGCGCTGGTCAGCAAGGCATCGACGGTCTGGCCGGTGCCCTGCTGTATGCTGCCGATCATGCCTTCGATCTCGCGGGTGGATTCACCGGTGCGATGGGCCAGGGCGCGAACCTCGTCGGCGACCACGGCGAAGCCACGACCGGCGTCACCGGCCCGCGCGGCCTCGATGGCGGCGTTGAGCGCCAGCAGGTTGGTCTGTTCGGCGACCGAGCGGATGACGTCCAGCACCTGGCTGATGTTGCGGGTCTGTTCGGCCAGCTGGCGGGCCTGTTCGCTGGCACCCAGCACGTTCTCGGTGAGCACCTCGATGGCGCCCAGGGTATCGCCCAGCTGACGCTGGCCCTGGCGCGCGGTATCGGCGGCCTGGCGCGATTCGGACGAGGTGGAGGTGGCGTTGCCGGCCACCTCGTCCACCGCCTGGCTCATCTCGGTGACGGCGGTGGCCGCCATCTCGATTTCGCTGTTCTGCTGTTGCAGGCCGTGGGCGCTCTCCTGCATGACCGCGGTCATTTCCTCGGCGGCGGAGGCCAGCTGGGTAGCGGAGTGGCCCAGGTGCCCCAGGGTGTCGCGCAGGTTGGTCTGCATCTGCTGCATGGCCTGCAGCAGCTGGGCGGCTTCGTCGTGACCGCGGGTATCCAAGGTCTGGGTCAGATCGCCGCTGGCGATGGTGCGGGCGGCGGCGACGGCCTCGGCGATGGGCCGGGTCATGCTCAGGGTCAGGCGCCAGGCCAGCAGCACGGTCAGACCCAGGGCCAGGGCGATGACGATCCAGGTGATGGAGGTGGCCTGGGCATAGGTGTCGCCGGAGTGTTGGGAGGCGGCCTTGATGTCTTCCTGGTTGATCTTGCGCAGGGCTTCGGTGCGCTCGTTCATCTGCACGCCGAGCTGGGCCATGCTGGTCTGGATCAGGCTGCGGGCCTCATCGAGCTTGCCGGCGCCGATCAGATCGGCCAGCTGCGCGGTGTAGCGGACATAGTCGCCATGGATCTGGCGCAGGGCATCGAAGGCCTGGCGCTCGCGATCGCCGCTGACGAGTTTTTCATAGCGACCGAAACCGGCGCCGATGTCGGCATTGATGCTGTCGATCTTCTTGCGCGTGTTGGCGACGGTAGCGGCGTCCGGAATGGCCAGCAGGCGCAGCACCTCGACCCGGGTACGGGCCAGTTGCAGGGCGAGGTTGTCGGCTTCGACGATGCTGGGCACGTTGTTGGTTTCGATCACCTGGCCCTGGGCACGGATCTGCGACAGTTGCAGCAGGCCGAACAGGCCAAGACTGGCGACGAGGATGGCCAGCAGGCCGAAACACAACACACTGCGAATGGCGAGGGAGAAGGAACGAAAGGTCACGGCGGCAGCCCCGGTGAAGAGTGAGGCTCCCTTTAACGGCTAGGGCCGCCGTGACTTTATGGTCATTCGTCTTAAATCCGACTTATGCGCTGGTAGAGCCGACCTGATGCAGGTGGGGCGCTGGTTGCTCCTCGCCTAGGTTGTTGAGCAGGCGCTCGCTGTACCAGTCGATGAAGTTGATCACGCCGAATTCGTAAGTCTTTGAATAGGGACCCGGCTGATAGGCCTTGGAATTGATGCCGCGCTGATTTTCCTCGGCCAGCCGGCGATCCTGGTCGTTGGTGGCATCCCAGACCTTGCGCAGGTTGACCGGATCGTAGTCGACGCCTTCGACGGCATCCTTGTGCACCAGCCACTTGGTGGTCACCACGGTCTCGGTCGGACCCAGCGGCCAGACGGTGAAGACGATCATGTGATCGCCCATGCAGTGGTTCCAGGAATGCGGCAGGTGCAGGATGCGCATGGAGCCCAGGTCCGGGTCCTTGATGCGCCCCATGAGTTTCTTGCAGCCGGGCTTGCCGTCCAGGGTCATGGACACGGTGCCGGCGAGCAGCGGCATGCGCACGATGCGGTTGCGCAGGCCGAAGCTGGCATGGGCGTAGGGGATGTTGTCGGCGTCCCAGCGACTGGTGCAGGCGGCGACCTGATCCTTGAACGCCTGGGAGGCGCGTGGATCGGTGACGTCGTCCCACTCCAGCAGAGTGTTCAGCAATTCAGGGTGGGAGCCGCTGCAGTGGTAGCACTCGCGGTTGTTTTCCAGCACCAGCTTCCAGTTGGCCTGCTCGACCAGGTCGGTGCGCACCGCGACCTTGGCGTTCTCCATGTCGTACGGCTCCATGTAGTGCTCGAGCGTACGCAGGAAGTCGTCGATGGCCGGTGGTTCGTCGGCCAGGGAGATGAAGATGTAGCCGCCGGCGGTCTTGACGTGGACCGGCTTGAGGCTGAAGTCGGCCATGTTGAAGTCGGCGCCCATCTCGCTGCCGGCGAACAGCAGGCGGCCGTCCAGCTCGTAGGTCCACTGATGGTAGGGGCAGACCAGCTTGGCGACCTTGCCCTTGTCGCTCACGCAGAGGCGCGAGCCCCGGTGGCGGCAGACGTTGTGGAAGGCATGCACCTTGCCCTCGGCACCGCGGACCACCAGGATGGGGTTGTCCCCCAGCTGCAGGGTGATGAAGTTGCCCTTGGTGGGGATCTCGCAGGTCATGCCGGCGATCAGCCATTCCTTGCCGAAGATCTCCTGCATGTCGATCTGGAACAGGCGCTCGTCGTTGTAGAACGGCTGGGGCAGGGAGTAAGTGCGCTCGCGGGTGCGCAGCATCTCGGCCGTGGCCTTGCGGGCCGGATCGAGAGGGTCGCCCAAACTCAAGGTGCTGACGTCCATCGTACATCCTCGTGGCCACCGCGGCGGGTGGCGAAAGTGGTTGGTCACGGTATTGCAAGGCTATTGGCCGACGGGGCAGGGCCGCCGAATGACCCCAGGTTTCGCCCGTCGCGTGCTGTTCAGGTTCGGCTTGGGGCGGAGTGTGGGGCCGGAGCCGGGAGGGGGCCTTGCTCATGGGCGACATGGCCGACGCTGTTCACGACGCCCCAGCCCTTGCCACTGCTGGGCCGGTCGCCATCGGCATGTGGATGTCGCGATTGGGAAAGTGGCGGTCGTGGGCCCCTCCCAGAATCGCCGCCAATAGCCCCAGTGGCAGTCGAGGTGCGTCATGAATACCTTCCTCAATCCCGTAACCACCCAGACCTGGACCAATGGCCGCCACCCCGTGCGCTGCGTCAAGGTCATCCAGGAAACCTGGGACGTACGCACCTTCTGCTTCACCGCCGAAATCCCGCTGATGTATTTCTTCAAGCCGGGCCAGTTCGTGACCCTGGAGCTGGAGATCGACGGCCGCCAGGTGATGCGCTCCTACACCATCTCCAGCTCACCCTCGGTGCCCTACAGCTTCTCCATCACCGTCAAGCGCGTGCCGGGCGGCCAGGTATCCAACTGGCTGCACGACACCCTCAAGGTCGGCGACAACCTGGCCGTGCACGGCCCAGTCGGGCTGTTCAACGCCATCGACTATCCCGCCGACAAGGTGCTCTATCTTTCCGGCGGCGTCGGCATCACCCCGGTGATGTCCATGGCGCGCTGGTTCTACGACACCAATGCCAGCGTCGACATGGTCTTCGTGCACAGCGCCCGCACCCCGCGCGACATCATCTACCAGGGTGAGCTGGAGCACATGGCGGCGCGGATCGACAACTTCGCCCTGAACCTGGTGTGCGAGCGCACCGAGCACGGCGAGTCCTGGGCCGGCTACCGGGGCTACTTCGACCGCCGCATGCTGGAGCTGATGGCGCCGGACTTCCGTGAGCGCGAGATCTTCTGCTGCGGTCCCACGCCCTACATGAATGCCGTCAAGACCATGCTCCGCGAGCTGGACTTCGACATGACCCACTACCACGAGGAATCCTTCGGCGCGACGCCGCCGGAAGCCAAGGTGGAGGCCGCCGAACAGGCCGAAGCCGCGGCCGAGCTGCCGCCGATTCCTCTGGAAGCCCAGTGCAACATCGCCTTCACCGAGAGTGGCAAGAGCGTCAACATCGGCCCCGGCGAAACCATCCACGGCGCCGCGGCCAAGCTCGGCCTGCACATTCCCAAGGCCTGCGGCATGGGTATCTGCGGTACCTGCAAGGTACTCAAGAAGAGCGGCGAGGTGGTCATGGACCACAACGGTGGCATCACCGAGGAAGACGAAGCCGAAGGCTATATCCTGTCCTGCTGCAGCATCCCGCAGGGGGATGTGCAGATCGAGTTCTGAGGAGGAGGGCGGTTGGGCTGAGCCTGAGCGAAGCCCAACGCTGCCCGGGTCGAGTCCGCCCTGTTGGGCTTCGACGGTAGAGCTGTCTCAGCCCAACCTACGACACGATTCAGTAGGTTGGCGCTGAGCACAGCGAAGCCCAACGCTGCCCAGGCCGAGCCCGCCCTGTTGGGGTTCGACGGTGGAGCTGTCTCGACCCAACCTACGACACGATTCAGTAGGTTGGCGCTGAGCGCAGCGAAGCTCGAGGCTGCCCGGGTCGAGCCCGCCCTGTTGGGGTTCGACGGTGGAGCTGTCTCGGCCCAACCTACGACACGAAACTTCAGTAGGTTGGCGCTGAGCACAGCGAAGCCCAACGCTGCCCAGGTCAAGCCCGCCCTGTTGAGCTTCGACGGTAGAGCTGTCTCAGCCCAGCCTACCTCCGCTCCATAGGCGCTGGGTTAGGCCAAGCGCAGCGGCAGGTGCAGGGTGATGACCACCTCGCCCGCGCCGTTGGCGAAGCGCGCCTCGCCGCCGAAGCTTTCGCTGAGCGCCTTGACGATGGGCAGGCCCAGGCCCCAGCCGCGCTTGTCGCTGCGGGTGGAGATGAAATAGGGCGTGGCCAGATTGGCCAGGACTTCGTCGGGAAACTGGCCGAGGTTGCGTAGCTCCAGCATGACCTGGTCATTCGCCAGCCACTGGCGGACCCAGATCGGCGTCCCCGCCTCGCCGTGCTTGGCGGCGTTGAGCACCAGGTTGTCGAAGATGCGCAGGAAGGCGTATCTGTCCCACAGCACCTCCAGCTCCGGCGTCTCCAGCTGCAGGTCGAGACGGTTACTGAATTGCAGCTGCAGATTGGCCGCAGCCTCCTTCAGCAGCGGACCCAGCACCAGCGGATCGCCACTGAGACGGACACCGCCGCCCAGGCTCATGTGGCTGATGTCCAGCACGTCGGTGATCATCTGGTTCATGCGCTGCAGGTTATCGTGCAGGGTCTGCAACAGATCATCGGTCCGCCGCGCCGGACTGCGCTGCATCAGGTTGACCACCATGGTGGCGGCGGTGAGCGGCGAGCGCAGGTCGTGGTTGAGCGATCTCATGAAGCGTTCGAGCATGACCTTTTCCGCCTGCAGGTTCTCGCTGCGGGCGATGGCCGAATTGCGCTGCTGCTCCATGTGCCCGACCCGGGAGCTGGCCTTGAGCAGGGCGCCGACGGTGGCCAGCACCTCTTCCGGATTGATCGGGTGGGTCAGGTAGGCCTGGGCCCCGGTGTTGAAGCCCTGAGCCTTGTCCTTGCCGGAGACGAAGGTGGCCGAGATGTTGATGATGGCCGGCAACCGGCCCCAGCCGCATTGGCGCTCGATGGCCTGGATCAGCTCGAAGCCGGTGGTGTCCGGCAGATTGACGTCGATGATCACCAGCTCGACGGATTCGTCGATCAGCGCCAGGCCGCTGGCGCCGCTGGCCGCTTCCAGGACCTCGTAGTGGCTCTGGCTGGCGAGGATCTTGCGCAGCACATAGCGATTGGCCTCGGTGTCGTCGATGATGACGATGCGGCGCAGGGCGCTAGTCATCGGACAGGCTCCGCGCCAGGGCGCAGACCTCGGCCAGCAGCCGCTCGGCGTGATCGGGGGCATGCTTGAACAGGATGGCGTGGCAATAGTCCTGCAGCCGCTGGCAACCCGCCTCGTCAAGCGGCTGGGCGGTGTTGATCAGCACCCGCCGGTGCATGCTCCAGTCCATGCTGGCAAGCAGGTCCTCGCCGTTGATGTCGGGCAGGTCGAGGTCAAGGATGATGATGTCCGGGCGCACGGCGTTGAGGCGATCCAGGCTGCTGCGGGCACTGTCGGCCTCCAGCAGGACCGGATTGAGGCGTTCGAGGGTGCGGCGGACCAGATAGCGATCCCCTTCGTTGTCCTCGATCACCAGCACCGTGAGGCCGCTGAGATCGGGCTCCGGCGCGGCAGCCCGGTGGCTGGCGTAGTGGCGTGGCAAGCGCAGGGTGAAGCGACTGCCGCGGCCGACCGCGCTGTCGAGGGACAGCTCGCCCCCGAGCAGCACGGCCAGGCGCTGGGCGAGCGGCAGGCCCAGACCGGTGCCTTCGATGTGGGTCAGGTGCGGCGAGCGGATGCGCTCGAATTCCTCGAAGATCTTCTGCTGATCCGCAGCGGCGATGCCGATGCCGCTGTCTTCCACCAGAAATTCCAGACTGGCGTCGTCCGGCTGGAATACCTGGATGCGCACCTGGCCCTGGGGGGTGTACTTGAAGGCGTTGGAGATCAGGTTGCGCAGCACCTGGAACAGCCGACTCTCGTCGGTATCCAGCAGGACTTCCGCGGGCGGCGGGGCGACGCTGAAGCTGACCTGGGGATAGCGCGGCGCCAGGGCCGCGGCGAACTGTTCGAGGCGATCGATGAAGGGCGCCAGCGCAAAGGGCTGGGGCACGACGGTCAGGCGTCCGGACTGCACCTCGGCCAGCGCCAGCAGCTCGCTGACCAGACTGGCCAGTTCCAGCGCCGCGTCGCTGATGAAGCGCACCTGGCGCTGCTGTTCGGCATTGAGCGCCCCGTCCACGCCGCTGGCGAGCAGCTTGGCGACATTCTCGATGATGTTGATCGGGGTGCGGAATTCATGGGTCATGTTGGAGAAGAAGCGCGTCTTCGCCTCGCTGGCCTCCTTGAGTTCCTGGGTGGCCTTTTCCAGCTCGGAATAGAGCGCCACCACGCCCTGGTTGGTGTTTTCCAGTTCCTTGTTGGTGACCTCCAGTTCCGACTGGCGCACCTGCAGCTCGGTGTTGGTCAGCAGCAGCTCTTCGCTTTGCAGGCGGATCTGCTGGTAGGGATCCGGTGGCGGACTGCCCTGCAGCTCGGCCGTCAGCGCCTGCAGCAGCTCCGCCTCGGGAAAGGGTCGTGGCGTCTGGTACTTGCGGGCGGTGATGCGGGTACCGGCAGGGGAGGTCTGGATGTCGAAGTCGTCGAACAGCCGCTGGGCGCCGCGCAGGCCGATGCCCATGCCGGTGCTGGAGCGATAGCTGCCCGCGCGGATGGCCTCCATCTCGGCGATGCCCGGCCCCTGATCGATCGCCCGCACCTCCAGGCCGCGCAGGCGCTGGCCCTCGCCACGCAGCAGGGCGAAGTCGAACTGACCGCTGCCGGCGTACTGATGGATGTTGCGCGCCAGCTCGGAGACCGCGGTGGCCAGGCGGATCTGCTCCAGCACCGGCCACTCCAGGGCCGCGGCCAGGCGCTTGGCGGCCTGGCGGCAGTGCACGATGTCCTGCTCGCTGCGCAGGGCGAGGGTCAGCAGGGGCAAGACGTCAGACATGCTTGAGTACCAGAACGGTGGCATCGTCGGCGGAACGCCGGAAATCGCGGTGCAGGAGGGCGGCGATCAGTGCCGG
Organism: Pseudomonas sp. AS2.8; assembly: GCF_014190935.1. Taxonomy (NCBI): domain Bacteria; kingdom Pseudomonadati; phylum Pseudomonadota; class Gammaproteobacteria; order Pseudomonadales; family Pseudomonadaceae; genus Pseudomonas; species Pseudomonas sp. AS2.8. Next base: position 386,089 of record NZ_JACHVV010000003.1, on the reverse strand, counting down.
ATGGCGCGCCCCCAGCCCGGAGCGCTCGCCCAGTCCCACCTTGGACGTCAGTCCATCGGAGTTCAGCACCAGCAGGGTGCCGGGTGTCCAGGGATAGGTGTAGGTCTGGATCCGCCCGATCCGGTAGCCCAGGGTGCCGTTGTTGGACACCAGGCTGCGCGTGGTGTTGCCGAGCAGGCGGCCGGCGATGTTGCCGATGCCGCAAAAGCTCACCTGGCCCTGATCCGGGTCCAGCTCGGCCAGCGCCAGGGCGGCGCCGCGGGTTTCCATGAGCACCTGGTGCAGATTCTCCATCAGTCGCTGCAGCGGCAGGTGCGCGCCATGGCGCAGGAACACCTCCCGCGCCCGACGACTGGCGGTGGCGGCCTGCTGGCCATGCCCCAGGCCGTCGCACACCAGCAGGCGCCGTCCGCTGACCGCCCAGGTGTCACCACAGACCTGCTCCTCGGGGTGCGGCGTGCACAGGGCGCCATGCTGCAACCGGGTACTGGGCGCCCCGGCCAGATGGAAGCGCGCCAGCACCACGGTGCCCTGGCCCGGTCGCGAATGGATGTCGAAGACATCGGACTGGCGGCGGATCGCCCCCAGGCCGGCACCCAGGGTGGCCGCGGTGCTGTAGTGATCGCTCAGGCAACGGGCGACGTCGTGCATGCCCGGCCCGCGATCCACCGCCAGCACATCGAGTACGCCTTCGCCGCTCAGGTTGGCCAGGAGTTCGCCGTGCCCGGCATGGCGGACCAGGTTGTAGCCCAGCTCCTGGGCGACGATGGTCAGGCGCCCGAGCAGGGTTTCATCGGCAGTGACGGTAGCGGCCAGCCGGACCAGGGCGCGCCGGGCGGCATCGACATGGACGCTGGTGCTCACCGGCAGCACCAGGCTGCACGGCTGGTCGTTCATCGCCACTTCCAGAGTTCGACGGTGGTGCCCTGGCCGGGCTGGCTGTCGATGTGGAAGTCGTCCACCAGCCGCCGCGAGCCGGACAGGCCGAGGCCCAGGCCCTTGCCCGAGGTATAGCCGTCGACCATGGCGCGATCGAGATCGGCGATGCCCGGACCCTGGTCGCGGATCACCAGGCGGATCGCCGGCTTGCCGGCGCGCTGCGTCTCCTCGATCAGGCACTCGCCGCCCAGCCCGTAGACCAGGCCGTTGCGCGCGATCTCGCTGGCCGCGGTGACGATCTTGGTCTGGGAGATCAGGCCCAGGCGGATGGCTTCCGCCACCTTGCGCACCTGCTGACGGATCAGCACGATGTCAGTCTCCTGGCGGAGTGGAAGCGTCTGTATCTTCGCCACCTTCTGACTCCTCCAGCGATTCGTCCGCGGCGACCATGGCTTCCAGCCGGCGCATGCCCTTTTCCATGTTCAGCGCCGTGGCGATGCCGTCCAGCGACAGCCCCAGCTCCACCAGGGTGATGGCCACCGCCGGCTGCATGCCGACCACGATCACCTTGGCATCGAGGATGCGCGAGACCTGGGCGATGTGGGACAGCATCCGGCCAATGAAGGAGTCGACGATTTCCAGCGCCGAGATGTCGATGAGCACGCCCTTGGCCCGGTGCCGCACGATCTGCTCGGTGAGGTCTTCCTGCAGGTCCAGGGCCAGCTGGTCGTGCATGTCCACCTGAATGCTCAGCAGCAGGAAGGGGCCCAGCTTGAGGATCGGAATCCGCTCGATCATGGCGCGTTCCTCAGACCTTTACCGGGGCGGCCAGGCGTACGCCCTGCTGGCGCAGGGCCAGGCGAAAGGCATCGGCCAGGGACGCCTTGGTGATCACGTCGCCCAGGTCCACGCCCAGGTGGACGATGGTGGCGGCGATCTGCGGGCGAATACCGCTGATGATGCACTGGGCACCCATCAGGCGGGCGGCGGTCACCGTCTTGAGCAGGTGCTGGGCGACCATGGTGTCCACCGTGGGCACGCCGGTGATGTCGATGATGGCGATGTCCGACTCGGTCTGGACGATCTTTTCCAGCAGCGACTCCATCACCACCTGGGTGCGGTTGCTGTCCAGCGCGCCGATCAGCGGGATGGCCAGGATGCCGTCCCACAGTTCCACCACCGGGGTGGACAGTTCCAGCATGCTTTCCTGTTGCTCGCGGATCACCGTCTCGCGACCGCTCATGTAGCTTTCCATGCTGTACAGGCCGAGATCGTCGATCAGCCGGGTGGCGGCCCAGATCTCGGCGAGCGGGTCGTCGCATTCGTTCTGGATCAGGTTGAACAGCGGTTCCTTGAGCGAGAAGACGAAGGTCGCCGTCTGTGCGGGCGTCAGGCCCGCGCGGCTCTGGTCGAAGGAGAAGCGCTCCAGCAGCGCCCGTACCGGCTGCCAGTGCGGCTCGCGCAGATTGCCCAGGCCCTGGGCGGCGGCCACGGTGATCCGCCGCAGCAGCTCGGCGGAATTGGCCATGATGGTGGTTTCGTCGAGCAGGTCAATGCGCATGCCGGCGGCGCGCTGGGCGCCGATCCAGGCATCGAGCAGCGGCCGCTCGTGGGTGCGCAGCAGCTCGACCAAAGCGGTACTGTACATGGGGGTTCCTAGGTGACGAGGAGGCGGCTCAGGACGGGCCGACCGGGCGGAAAGCGTGGGAAGCGGTGGCAGGTGCAGGTGGGATCCGACCACGCGATCGGATCCCCGGAGGATCACATGTCCATCTTTTCCTTGGTGATCTTGCCGGTCTTGGCGTCGGCATGGAAGTCGTACTTCATACCATCTTTCTTCATGCCTTCGCCTTCCCACTGACCGTCATCGGCTTCGATCTTGGTGATCGAAGTATAGCCCTGCTCCATGAGCTTGGACTTGACGTCGTTCATGGGCATCCAGTCGGCGCCGGGCTGGTCGGCCAGGGCCGCGGTGCTGGCCAGGACGGAACAGGCAAACAGGGAAGCGAGCAGCTTGGATTTCATCGCGAGACCTCGTCGTGGTGGTATGCCCAGGCTTGGACCACCACCACGCGCGACAGATCCCCGCTGTCCCAGGCGTCAGCCGGCCGTTTCTTCGACCAGGTGCGGCAGCAGTCCGGCAGGGGCCTTGGTGCCCTGGCCCTTGGTCTTGCGCGGGGTATAGGGACGACTGGCCAGCCGCCACAGATCCCGCCAGCGCTCGGCGAGGGCGGTGGGCTTGTCTAGATAGAGGCGCAGGCCTAGGGAAAAGGCCTTCGCCTGCAGCCGCTCGCGCTGCTGGGCCAGGCTTTCGCCGATGGCCAGGCGGGTGTTGCTGGCGCCGAACAGGGTCGGCTCGTCCACCAGCAGCTGCTGCATCACCGCCAGGTCGTGATCGTCGCCCAGGTATTCCGACAGGCGCTTGAGGCTCTTCTGCCGCGTCTTGAATTCCGCCGGCCAGGCCGCGGCGAGCAGCTGGGTGTGATACCAGTGATCCTTCACCCGCTTGCGCCAGTCGTGCAGGTTGTCGTCGGTGGGCTTGTCGCGCGCGGTCTTGAGCGCCTGGCGCCCGGCCTTGTAGTTATCTTCCAGGCCGCGGGCGAAGAGGGCGAAGCCCTTGCCGGAGAGTTTCCAGCCTGCCGCTTCCTCACGCATGGCGGTCAGTTCGTCGAGCAACTCGGGGTGACCGCTGGCCGCGGCGATCTGCTGGTCGGCGCGCTCTTGCAGGCGCTGGCGCACGCGCTTCATGGCCGGCGAGGCGAATCGCTTGCGGTCGGACTCGCCGAGCTTGTCCCAGCTTTCCACCAGGGCGGCGCTGTCACGCAGCGAGGACAGCTCGCGCCCGAGGTCGCGCAGGCGCCGGTTGCGACTGGCGAAGGCGCGCTTGCCCAGGGCGCCGTGCAGCAGCCGCAGGAGGGCACGCATTTCCTTGAGTCGCTTGCGCGTCTCGTGGACGCCCTTGGGGGTACCGCTGGACAGGGACGCCTCGGCCTGCACCAGACGATCCGTCACCACGCGGCGGACTTCCTCGTCAGCCGGTTGCCGCGCCTCGAAACGAAAGGCCATCGAACTCTCCTCAATAGGTGGACTGCAGCACCCGCTTGCGCGGGAGCGTAACGGTAAGAAAGACCTTCCCGACAGCGGGAGATGCCAAATTTCATCTAAACGTCATATTTCCTTCATGCCGCTCACGCCGGGCACCGCCTGCCGCCGGGTCGGTCAGAAGGGCTATAGTTGCCCGACCACCTGCGCAAGGAGATCCGGATGTTCGAAGCCGCCGAAAACGAACACCTGCTCGACGAGGCCACCTACGACGCCAAGCTGCCCAAGCTGCGCGAGGCGCTGCTGGCCGCCCAGTACGAACTCAAAAATCAAGGCCGCTTCCCGGTGATCGTGCTGATCAATGGCATCGAGGGGGCGGGCAAGGGCGAGACGGTCAAGTTGCTCAACGAGTGGATGGATCCGCGCCTGATCCGCGTCGAGACCTTTCTGCAGCCCAGCAACGAAGAACGCCAGCACCCGCCGGCGTGGCGCTACTGGCAGCGCCTGCCGGGCAAGGGACGGATCGGCGTGTTCTTCGGCAACTGGTACAGCCAGATGCTGCACGGCCGGGTCAACAAGGAACTCAGCCGCGTCGAGCTGGATGCCGCCATCGGCCAGGCGGAACGCTTCGAGCGCATGCTCGCCGACGAAGGCGCGCTGATCCTCAAGTTCTGGTTCCACCTCTCCAAGCCCCAGCTCAAGCAGCGCCTGAAGCACCTCAAGAACGATCCCCGCCTGGGCTGGAAGCTCAGCCCGCTGGACTGGCGGCAGGCCAAGGTCTATGACCGCTTCGTTAGGGAAGGCGAGCGGGTGGTGCGGCGAACCCATCACGACTACGCCCCCTGGCACGTGGTGCCCGGCTTCGACGAGCGCTTTCGCAGCCTGACCGTTGGCACCGTGCTGCTCAAGGCACTGCAGCGGGCCCTGGCCAACAAGCCGCGCAAGCAACGCCGGGCCGCCGCCGTGGTGCCACCACCGGTGGATGGCCGCGGCGTGCTGGAAGCCATAGATCTGACCCAGCGCCTGGACAAGGCCGACTACGACGACCAGTTGCTCGCCGAGCAGGCGCGACTGGCGCGCCTGCTACGCGACAAGAAGTATCGTCGGCATGCGCTGGTGGCCGCCTTCGAGGGCAATGACGCGGCCGGCAAGGGCAGCGCCATCCGCCGTGTCACCGGCGCCCTGGATCCGCGCCAGTACCGCATCGTCCCGGTCGCCGCGCCCAGCGACGAGGAACTGGCCCAGCCCTATCTGTGGCGCTTCTGGCGACACATTCCGCGGCAGGGCAACTTCACCATCTTCGATCGTTCCTGGTACGGCCGGGTGCTGGTGGAGCGGGTCGAGGGGCTGACCCCCGCCGCCGACTGGCAGCGTGCCTACGGCGAGATCAACGACTTCGAGGAACAGCTCCACGACGCCGGCCTCGTGCTGGCCAAGTTCTGGCTGGCCATCGACCAGGACACCCAGCTGGAGCGCTTCCGCGCCCGCGAGGAAACGCCCTTCAAGCGTTTCAAGATCACCGAGGACGACTGGCGCAACCGGGACAAGTGGGATCTCTACAGTCAGGCCGTCAACGACATGGTGGTGCAGACCAGCACGGCCATCGCGCCCTGGACGCTGGTGGAGGCCAACGACAAGAGGTTCGCGCGGGTGAAGGTGGTGCGGACGCTTAACGAGGCGTTGGAGCGGGCGTATGACAAGGGGTAAGCCAATGCCGGGGCTGTTTGGCTGATTATCGAGGTTTGCGGCTAGCTCTTGTTTCGCCCCCTCGGGCGAGTCACTTTTGCCAGTCGCGGCTGCGCGCCCCGGACAAAAGTAACCAAAAACGCTTGCCCCGCCATTCGGCCCCGGCTGTGCCGGGGGTCGCTCCCTCCATCGTCGCTCTAGGGGCCCGCCGCGAAGGGCCCTCCTAGGCCCTCGCGACTCTCGCGGCATCCATGCCGCTCGACCCCTTGCGCAACGATTGCGCTCGCCCTGCTGGAAGGGGTATTGGGCGCGCCTGTACCTTGGATTGCCCAAGAGAAGGGGCGACGTGAAGCGCGGCAGCTTTGGCTAAAACATTAAATCCCAGAAACGAAAAAGCCCCACCGAAGTGGGGCCTTTCTGCAACCGGATCAGTCGTTAGACGACTTGAACCTGGTCAGCTTGCATACCCTTCTGGCCTTTGACAGCCACGAAAGTGACCTTCTGGCCTTCGCTCAGGCTCTTGAAGCCGGCGCTTTCGATGGAGCGGTAGTGCACGAACAGGTCGGCGCCGCTTTCCGGGGTGATGAAGCCGTAGCCTTTCTCATCGTTGAACCACTTGACGGTGCCATTTTCACGATTGGACATGAGTATCTCCAGGGTGTAGGGGGAACAACCACGTTAGCGAGACATTCGCTAGCGGGACTGTAATGCGAGAGTGAGACGAGCCAGGAGATGAAAATGAAGCAACATCAAGCAGGTATCGAGTAACTATTGCAGTAGCAGTGCCCACACCATACTCGCTTTCGCGAGCTTGTATAGCCCTGATTCGCATATTTGTTGACCAATGGCGCTGCTTGCGCTGCCAGAGCGTCTCACTCAGGCTACGGATTCCCCTGCTCGAAAGAGACTCCGCATGGACAAGCTGCACCGGATCAAGGGGGCCTGGCCCTACCTGATCGCCGTCTTTCTCAACGCCTTCGTCGATCTTGGCCACAAGATCGTCATCCAGAACACCGTGTTCAAGGTCTATGACGGTTCCACCCAGGTGGTGCTGACCGCCCTAGTCAACGGCATGATGCTGTTGCCCTTCATCCTGCTGTTCAGTCCCTCCGGCCATGTGGCCGATCGCTTCGCCAAGGTCCGGGTGCTGCGCCTCGGCGGCTGGGCGGCGGTGGCCATCACCCTGGGCATCACCCTGGCCTACTATGCCGGGCTGTTCGAGCTGGCCTTCGCCATGACGCTCCTGCTGGCCATCCAGGCGACCTTCTATTCGCCCGCCAAGTACGGCTACATCAAGGCGCTGTTCGGCAAGCAGCGGCTGGCCGAGGGCAATGGCCTGGTGCAGGCCAATTCCATCATCGCCATTCTCGCCGGCACCGTGGTCTTCACCGCCTTCTTCCAGCTGCACCTGGGCGCGGGCCATGCCACGCCCCATGCCATCCTGCAGGACATCGCCCCGCTGGGCTGGCTGCTGGTGCTCTGCAGCCTGGCCGAGGTGGCGCTGCTCTATCGGCTGCCGCTGCTGGAAGAGCCCAAGCCACGGCAGGCCTTCGACTGGCACGCCTATGTGCGGCTGCAGAGTGCTCGGCGCAACCTGGCGGTGATCGGTGAGAATCCGGTGATCCGCCTGTCGATCATCGGGCTGGCGGTGTTCTGGTCGGTGGGCCAGGTGCTGCTGGCGAGCTTTCCGGCCTATGCCAAGGAGCACCTGGGCATCGACAACGTGCTGCTGCTGCAGGGCATCCTGGCCTGCGCCGGGATCGGCATCGCCATCGGCTCGGCACTGGCCAGCCGGGCCTCCCGCGGGCGCATCGAGACCGGCCTGATCCCGGTGGGCGCCCTGGGCATCGCCCTCGGCCTGTGGTGGCTGCCGGCGCCCAGTTCGGCCTGGGTGCATGCGCTCAACTTCATCTTCATCGGCCTGATGGGCGGGTTGTTCATCGTTCCGCTCAACGCCCTGATCCAGTTCCATGCCCGCGAGGACCAGCTCGGCACGGTGCTGGCGGCCAACAACTGGGTGCAGAACGTCGCCATGCTGAGCTTTCTGGTGCTCACCGCGGTGATCGCCCTGCTGGGCCTGGACAGTCGCTGGCTGCTGCTGCTGATCGCCGCCGTGGCGCTGATCGGCGGCGCCTACACGGTGTGGAAGCTGCCGCAGAGCCTAGTGCGTTTCCTGCTCGGCCTGATGGTCACCCGCCACTACCGCATCCAGGTGCAGGGGCTGCAGAACCTGCCGGCTCAGGGCGGGGTGCTGCTGCTGGGCAATCACATCAGCTGGGTCGACTGGGCCATGGTGCAGATCGCCAGTCCGCGCCCGGTGCGCTTCGTGATGCTGCGCGCGATCTACGAGCGCTGGTACCTGAAGCCCTTTCTCAAGGCCATGGGCTGCCTGCCCATCGCCCAGGGCACCGGCGCCGGCGCGGCGCTGGAGCAGGTGGCCGGGCTGCTCAGCGCCGGCGAGGTGGTCTGCCTGTTTCCGGAAGGGGCGATCAGCCGCACCGGTCAGCTCGGCGAATTCCGCCGCGGCTACGAAAAGGCCTGCGAGCGGGTCGGTCCCGAGGTGCAGATCGTGCCCTTCTACCTGCGCGGTCTCTGGGGCAGCCAGTTCTCGCGCTCTTCCAGCAAGCTCAAGGAACTGCGGGACAGCCCGCTGCACCGCGAGGTGGTGGTGGCCTTCGGCAAGGCGTTGCCCAAGGACACCCCGGCCGATGTGCTCAAGCGGCGCATCTTCGAGTTGTCGATCCGCTCCTGGGAGCGCTACATGCAGGGCCTGCCGTCGCTGGCCGATGCCTGGGTGGCCAGCGTCAAGCGCCGGCCCAACGGCCTGGCGCTGATCGACGACCTGGGCGCTCCGCTCAAGGCCGCCCAGGCGCTCACCGGCGCCGCCTGCTTGGCGCGGCGGATGCGCAAGCGACCCGAGGCCAATCTCGGCCTGCTGCTGCCCACCAGCAGCGGCGGCATGCTGGCCAACATGGCGGTGCTGCTGGCCGGCAAGACCCTGGTCAATCTCAACTACACGGCCACGCCCGAGGCCCTGGCTTCGGGGCTGGACCAAGCCGGTATCCGTACCGTCTACACCTCGACGCGCTTCCTCGACCGCCTGCGCAAGCGCGGGCTGCCGGTGGACGAGTTGCTCGCCGGGCGCGAGGTGGTGGATCTGGAGACGCTGCGCGCCGGTATCGGCAAGGCCGAGTTGCTGGCCAACTGGCTGGCGGTCTGGCTGTTGCCCACCGCCATGCTGCAGGTGCTGGTGAGTCGTGCCCACGATCCCGAGGCCACCGCCGCCATCCTCTTCTCCAGTGGCAGCGAGGGCACGCCCAAAGGGGTGATGCTCAGCCACAGCAACCTCATGGCCAATCTCAAGCAGACCTCGGACGTGCTCAACACCCAGGACGACGACGTCTTCATGGCCTCGCTGCCGCTGTTCCACGCCTTCGGCCTCACCGTGACCCAGTTCCTGCCGCTGATCGAAGGGGTGCCGGTGGTCTGCCAGGCCGATCCCACCGACGTGGCCGGCATCGCCAAGGCGGTGGCGACCCATCGCGCCACGGTGCTCTGCGGCACCTCGACCTTCCTGCGGCTGTTCGTGCGCAACACCAAGGTGCATCCGCTGATGCTGGAGAGTCTGCGCATCGTGGTGGCCGGTGCCGAGCGCCTGGATCCAGCGGTGCGCGAGGCCTTCAAGCTCAAGTTCAACCAGGACATCTACGAGGGCTACGGCGCCACCGAGACCGCCCCGGTGGCCTCGGTCAACCTGCCCGATGCCCTGGACGTCAGCTACCTGCAGGTGCAGCGCGGCGGCAAGCTCGGCACCGTGGGCATGCCGCTGCCGGGGACCGGCTTCAAGATCGTCGACCCCCAGACCTTTGCCGAATTGCCCACCGGCGAGGCCGGCATGGTGCTGATCGGCGGGCCGCAACTGATGCAGGGCTATCTGAACGATCCCGAGCGCACCACCAAGGCCATCCGCGAGATCGACGGCGAGCGCTGGTACGTGACCGGCGACCAGGGCCGGCTGGACGAGGATGGCTTTCTCACCATCGTCGACCGCTATTCGCGCTTCGCCAAGATCGGCGGCGAGATGGTCAGCCTGGGTGCCGTGGAGCAGGCCCTGGCCAGGGCGGTGGCCGATCCGGAGATCGAGTTGCAGGCGGTCAATCTGCCGGATGCCCGAAAAGGCGAGCGCATCGTGGTGCTGCATACCGGCACCCTGGACGGCGCGGCGGTGGAGAAGTCCCTGTTGGCCCAGGGGGTGAGCGGACTGCTGTTGCCCTCGGCCTGGCTGGCGGTGGACAGCCTGCCGAAACTGGGGACCGGCAAGGCCGACGTGGCCGGCGCGAAACGGCTGGCGCAGACGCGGTTGAACGAGGCGGGGGAGGCCTAGGCGATAAATCGGCCAGTCGGCGCCAGCGAACCCTAAAGCCTGGCGCCGTTTGGCCGATCATGAGGGGGCTAATCATTTTTTCGAGGTCTTCCCGGTGAAGCTACGCTCCCTCAACATCGCCCCGCGGGCCCTGGTCGCCTTTGGATTCTTCGCCCTGCTGGTGATCGGCCTCGGGCTGTTTTCCCTGGGCCAGAATCGCGTCATCAAGGAGGGCGAGGAGCAAATCGTCGGTAACGTGATCCCCAGCGTCCAGACCATCGGCGAGATCCGCGCCGATCTGCTGAGTCTGCGCATGCACAACCAGGGGCTGATGCTGGCCAGCTCCAACGCCGAGACCCAGGCGGTGCACAAGGCCATCGAGGCGGCCAAGGCTACCCTGGAACAGCATGTGCGCCATTTCGACGCCCTGCTGCTCACCGATACCGGGCGGGAGGTCTACACCCGGATGACCGGCCAACTGGCCACCTACCTGAGCAACCAGAATCGCTATCTCAAGGCCCTCGACGACCAGAACGACGCCGAGCTGCTCAAGCTGGCCGGGCAGGACGGCGAGATGGCCCACAGCGGCAATGCCCTGAGCGCTACCGTCAACGAACTCGCCGGACTGGTCGATGGCAAGGTCACGCGGCTGGCCGCCGCCTCCATGGCCAGCTACCACAACGCCATCGCCGTCACCGTGACGGTGATGGTGGCGGCCCTGGCCGGTACCCTGCTGCTGGCCTGGCGCTTTACCCGCAGCCTCACCGGGCCGCTGGAAAAGGCCCTGGCGGTGGCCGAGCGCATCGCCGCCAACGACCTCAGCCGGACGGTCGAGCCGGACGGGCGCGACGAACCCGGCCGGCTGCTGGCGGCCATGGCGCGGATGCAGGACAACCTGCGCGGCACCCTGGAGCGGCTGACCTTGTCGTCCACCACCCTGGCGTCCACTTCCGAAGAGTTGTCGACGGTCACCGAGACCGGGCTGCGCGGCATCCAGCGGCAGAACGACGAGCTGGCCCAGGCGGCCACCGCCGTCAACCAGATGACCGCCGCGGTGGAGGAGGTGGCGCGCAACGCCGCCGCCGCCAGCGCCGCCGCCCAGGATTCGCGTACCTCCGCCGATCTTGGCCAGCGCCGGGTCGAGGAGACCCTCAGCACCATTCACGCCCTGCACAGCGCCGTGGCCTCCAGCAGTGGCGAGATCGACGGCCTGGCCGCCCAGGTGCAACGCATCAGCGGGGTGCTCGACGTCATCCGCGGCATCGCCGAGCAGACCAATCTGCTGGCACTCAACGCCGCCATCGAAGCCGCGCGTGCCGGTGAGGCCGGGCGCGGCTTTGCCGTGGTGGCCGACGAGGTGCGCGCCCTGGCGGCCCGTACCCAGCAGTCCACCGGCGAGATCGAAGACATGATCGGCGCCATCCAGGGCGGCGCCGGCAAGGCGGTGGACGCCATGGCCACCAGCAATCAGCAGGCCGGTATCTGCCTGGACGTGGCCGCGGCCGCCGGCGAGGCCCTGGCCGAGATCGGTCGCCACATCGTGCAGATCACCGAGCGCAACCTGAGTATCTCCGCCGCCACCGAGGAGCAGGCCCAGGTGGCCCGCGAGGTGGATCGCAACCTCACCAGCATTCGCGACCTGTCCACCCAGAACGCCGCCGGGGCCGGGCAGACCGCGGCCGCCAGCACCGACCTGGCGCGTCTGGCCGGTGACCTGAGCGGTGCGGTGCGACAGTTCCGGCTCTGAACCCGGAATCCTTCAGCGGGCGATGTCCTCCAGCGCCCGGTTGCGGGTGCGCGGGCCGAATAGGCCGATGGTCAGCACCACGATCAGCATGCTGGCGACGATGAAGGCCAGCACGCCCGGGGTGCCCAGGCGCTCCAGCAGGCTGCCGATCAGCAGGCTGCTGAACACCGTGGACAGCCGGCTGAAGGAATAGCAGAAGCCCACCGCCCGGGCACGGATGGCGGTGGGAAACAGCTCGGCCTGGTAGGAGTGGAAGGCGAAGGTCAGCCAGGCGTTGCAGAAGGTGATGCCGATGCCACAGAGGATCAGGCCGAGGGCACCCTGCTGCAGGGCGAACAGACTGCCGAAGCCCACCGTCCCCAGGGCGGAGCCGACGATCTGCCACTTGTTCTCGAAGCGATTGGCGATGCGCACGAACAGCAGTGGCCCCAGCGGATAGGCGAGGGTGATGACGAAGGCATAGCCCAGGCTGTGGGTCAGGCTCACGCCCTGGCCGGAGAGCAGCGCCGGCAGCCAGTTGCCGAAGCCGAAGAAGCCGATAGCCTGGAACAGGTTGAAGACGATCAGCATGATCACCCGGCGCCGATAGGGCGGTTGCCACAGCGCCGCGAAGCGCGCGCTCACGGCGGGTTCTTCGACGATCGCGGCCGGCGGCGGCAGCGGCTGGCTACTGTCGGCCTGGCAGGCTGCTTCCAGGCGCTCCACGCCCTGTTCGGCTTCGTCCAGCCGGCCCTGCTGGGCCAGCCAGCGCGGTGATTCGGGCAGGCGCTGGCGCAACCACCAGATGAACAGGGCGAAGACGGCACTGGACAGCACCACCCAGCGCCAGCCGGAGATCCCCAGCGGCGCCTGGGGTACTAGCCACCAGGACAGCAGCGCCACCGCCGGCACCGAGAGGAACTGGAGGGCGAAGGCAAAGGCGAACGCCGAGGTGCGCATGGCCTTGGGCACCAGTTCTGACAGATAGGCGTCGATGGTCACCAGCTCCAGGCCCAGGCCGATGCCCACCACGAAGCGCAAGGCGATCAGCCCCAGGGCGGTGGTCTGCAGGCCCATGGCCAGGGTCGCCAGGGTGTAGCCGACCAGCGCCCAGGTAAAGATCGCCCGGCGACCGAAGCGGTCGGCGATGGGGCTGAGCAGGCTGGCGCCGACGAACAGGCCGAGAAAGGTGGCCGCGGCGAAGGCGGCCTGGTCGGAGACGCCGAACACCCCGGCCGCGCCGGTCTGGAAGACGCCATCGCGCAGGAGCCCGGGGCTGATGTAGGCGGTCTGGAACAGGTCGTAGAGTTCGAAGAAGCCGCCGATGGACAGCAGAGCCACCAGGCGCCACAGGCTGCGGGTGGCAGGCAGGCGATCGAGACGCGCCGACAGGGCGGCGGCCCGCTGGGAGGCGGGCAGGGCAGTGGCCGAAGCCGAAGCCGAAGACGCAGAGGTCATGGGACGCTATCCAGAGAACAGTCGTCCTACAGCTTACGGATCAACCCGTACCGAATGTTGCCAAAGATTTCCGTGCCGAGTATGCCGTTTGGCAGGAAATCGCGTTTCCGAGCTCGATTCTGGCAGCCTCTTGCGTTGATCAGGGGACCAGCGCCAGGGCAGTGCGCAGATCGACCACCAGGACATCCAGATAACCGCCCTGCAGCGCGCCGCGGATAGCGTTGACCTTGCGCAGGCCTCCGGCCAGACCCACCACGCGGTCGATCTCTAGCAGTTGCGGTAGGTCCACCGCGACCACGGTCTCTTCGCTGTCGTCCAGCACCGGCCGGCCTTGGGCATCGAAGTACCTCAGGCAGATGTCGCCCACCGCGCCGCGGGCGGCGAGCACTTCCAGCATGGCCTCGCCATGGTAGTTGCCGCTGTTGCGCAAGAGCTGCGACGGCTCCAATTCGCCGATGCCGACTAGCGCCACGGTGAGCCGGGCGAAGCGCTCGGTCACCTCGCGCACCTCGTCCAGCTGCAGGATGCGCTGGCGACTTTCCGGTGACTGCTCGATGCTCTGGGACGGCAGCAGATAGGCCGGGCAACCCAGCAGATTGGCGAGTTGCTGGGTCAGCAGGGTGGCCTCGAAGGCGCCCTTGTTGCCGACCCCGCCGAGCAGCTGCACCACCTCGGTCGCACCCTGGCGACTGCTGCCGCGGTGCATGTGGCCGACCATGGCGCGGATGGTGGAGCTCCAGGAAGAGATGCCGATGTGGTCCTTCTCGGTGACGCTGGTTTCCAGGTAGTGGGCGGCGGCCGAGCCGATGGCCTGCTTGATGGCCTCTTCGTCGTCACCGGTGGGCTCCACCACGATCGCCTGGCGGATGCCGTAGCGCTGCTGCAGCTGACGCTCCAGTTCCAGGTGGAAGTTGCGCGGGCGCTGCACCGAGATGCGCACGATGCCTTCCTTGAGCGCTCGGCTCAGGGCGCGGCTGACGAAGGATTGCGACAGGTCGAGCTGTTCGGAGATCTGCGACTGCTTGAGTCCCTCTTCGTAGTAGAGAGAGGCGATCTTGGTCAGCAGGCGTTGTTCTTCGAGGTTACTCATCCAGATTCCCGGTACCAGCGGATACGCCGCGCTCGCGGCGGCCAGCCCGGACCGGGAAGCCCCCTGGCCGCGACGAACTACCGAAAAGCAGGCACGTACCTGTTAGAAAGGCGCATTTTCCAGCTATTTTCCCTCAGCCTCCCGCCGGACGCCAAGGCTTTTGCGGCCTGCACATCCTTGTTGGAGGCTGCTCATAAGCGCGCGAGCTAGAGTCAAACAAGGCGAAAAGCCCTGAGGAAGCGGAGTTTACGAGTGGTAAATGAGCATTCCGAAGGGCTTTTCAACGCCGTTTGGCCGACGCGTAGCCGCTTATGAGCAGCCTCTCAGGACATGATCAGGCCACCGTCCACATTGATCGCCTGGCCGGTGATGTAGGCGGCGTCCGCCGAGGCTAGGAAGGCCACCAGGCCGGCCACGTCGGCGGGGGTGCCGGCGCGCTTCATGGGGATGTTGCCGACCCATTCGGTCATCAGTTCACCCTGGCCATAACGCTTTTCCGGGGTGGAAAGGATCTCGCCCCAGACCCGGTCGTTGTAGTCCCACATCTCGCTTTCGATGATGCCGGGGCAGAAGGCGTTGACGGTGATGCCGTGGCGCGCCAGTTCGTGGGCCAGGCTCTGGGTGATGCCGATGACGCCCATCTTGCTCGCCGCATAGTGCGGCGTGTAGATGAAGCCCTGGCGCCCCTGGCCGGAGCTGGTGTTGATCAGGCGTCCGCCACGCCCAGCGGCGACCATGCGCCTGGCCGCCTCGCGGCAGCACAGCCAGACGCCGGTGGTGTTGACCTGCAGAATGCGATCGAAGTCCTCGCGCGGCATGCGGTCGAAGGCGTCGATGGTGATGATCCCGGCGTTCTGCACCGAGACGTCGATGCGACCGAAGCGGGCCTCGGCCTGGGCATAGAGGTCGGCCACCGCCGCCTCGTTGGTGATGTCCACCACCAGCGGCAGCACCTCGGCCCCGGTCTCGGCGGCCAGCCGCGCGGCGGTATCGTGCACCCGCTCGGCGTTGGAGACCAGCACCAGGTTGGCGCCCTCACGCCCGAAGCGCTCGGCGATACCTTCACCGATGCCACGGCAACCCCCGGTGATGACCACGGTTTGACCAGCGAAGCGACGTTCCACGTGAAACCTCCTAGAGCTATAGGCCACGATCTCGCGAGCTAGAGCTAACCCAGTTGAATACGGCTGAGAACGTTAACCAGGCGTGTGCTCAGATTTACGAGGGGTAAATGAGCAGTCCGACGGGGCCGCCCAGACCGGGCTGGCGATCCAGGCTGTATTCAACGCAGGTTGGCCGACGCGCAGCAGATCGTGAAAGGCGTTACCAGCAGACGAAGCCGCCATCGACGATGAGGTCAACCCCGGTGCAGAAGGACGCGGCCGGGCTGCAGAGGAAGATCGCCGGACCGACCATTTCGTCCACCTCGGCCATGCGGCCCAGCGGGGTGGTCTGCTCGAAGATCCTGACCTGGTCGGCCACCTCCGGACGGGTGTTCATCGGCGTGGCGGTGTAGCCGGGGCTGATGCAGTTGACCCGGATGCCGCGCTCGGCCCATTCCATCGCCAGGCTCTTGGTCAGGTGGATGACCCCGGCCTTGGAGGTGTTGTAGTGGGCCTGCAGCAGGCCGCGGTTGACGATGCTGCCGGACATGGAGGCGATGTTGACGATGGCTCCCTTGCCGCGTGGCAGCATGACCCGCGCCTGGGCCTGGCAGCTGAGCAGCACCCCGGTGAGGTTGATGTCGAGCATGCGCTGCCAGCGCTCTAGCTCCAGTTCCTCGGCCGGCTGGGCGTTGGCGATGCCGGCGCTGTTGACGGCGAGGCTCAGGGGACCGAGTTCGGCCTCGGTACGGGCCACGGCGGCTTCCAGGTCGGCGGCGCTGGTCACCGAGCCTTCCAGGGCCAGGGCGCGGCGGCCGTGGGCCTGGATGCGTTCGACGGTACCGGCCAGATCGCGACTGCCGGGCAGGTCGAAGCAGGCCACCTGGGCCCCGGCCTCGGCGAGCCCGATGGCGATGGCCTGGCCGATGCCGCTGCCGGCACCGGTGACGAAGGCGGTCTGGCCGCCGAGATCGAAGAGACGCATGAAAGAACTCCTAGTCAGGCGGTAGCCAATTCCATCACGGCCACTGGAGTGGCCTGTTCACGTTCGAGAATACCCATCTGCTGGCCACGGCTCATCACCATGACTCGATGCGACAGGCCGAGGACCTCGTCGAGGTCCGAGCTGACCACGATCACCGCCATGCCGGTGGCTGCCAGTTCGGCGATCACCTGGTAGATGGCGGCGCGGGCGCCGACGTCGATGCCGCGGGTGGGCTCGTCGAGGATGAAGACCTTGGGATTGCGTGCCAGCCACTTGGCGATGATCACCTTCTGCTGGTTGCCACCCGAGAGGGCAGCGATGGCCTGCTCCGGCTGGCCCTTCACGCCTAGCCGCGCCACCGCCTTGCGGGCGAAGGCGCGCAGGCCGCCGGGGGATACCCAGCCACCGGCGGCGAGCAGGTCGGTGTTGCCATAGATGAGGTTTTCCTCGATGGCGTGGTCGACCACCACGCCCTGCTGCTTGCGATCCTCGGGCACCAGCACGATGCCGGCCTGGATGGCTTCGCAGGGACTGGCGAAGCGGCAGGTCTGGCCTTCCAGCACCAGGGTGCCGGTGACCTGCTCGGCAGCGCCGGCGATGGCGCGGACCAGTTCGGTACGGCCGGCGCCGACCACCCCGGCCACGCCGAGCACCTCACCGGCGCGCACCGCGAAATCGATGTGCTTGAGCGGCATCTCGCGGCAGCTGAGATCCTTGACCCGCAGGACCTCCCGCGTACCCGGCGCGGCCATGGTTGGAAAGATGCGCTCCACGCTGCGCCCGACCATTTCTTCCACCAGTTGCCGCACCGGCACCTGGGCGGTGGCGTGCAAGGCGATCTGGCGGCCGTCGCGCAAGACCAGCACCCGGTCGGCGATGCGCGCGATCTCTTCCAGGCGATGGCTGATGTAGATGAAGGAGACGCCCTCGGCCTTGAGTCGCTCGACCTGGGCGAACAGCAATTCGGTCTCTTCGCCACCCAGGGCCGCGGTGGGTTCGTCGAGGATCAGCAGGCGCGCCTTGAGGGTCAGCGCCTTGGCGATCTCTACCAGTTGCTGGGCGGCCACGCTGAGGCCGGCCACGGTGCGCGTGGCGGGCACCTTCAGGCCCAGGCGATCCAGCTGGCGCTGGGCCTCGGTTTCCATGAAGGCGCGATCGATGCGGCCACCGCGCATGGGCAGGCGGCCGACGAACATGTTTTCGGCGATGGTCAGTTCCGGCAGCAGGCGGATCTCCTGATGGATCAGACCGATGCCGGCGGCCAGCGCGGCGCCAGGGGAATCCGGGGCGTAGTCGCGACCCAGCCAGGTCATGCGGCCACCGGCTTCGGGTGGCACCAGGCCGGCGATGATCGACGACAGGGTGGACTTGCCGGCGCCGTTCTCGCCGAGCAGGGCCAGGACCTCGCCCGGCTGGATATCGACGTCCACGCCGCTCAGCACCTCGATGCCGGCGTATTTCTTGCCGATGTTTCTCAGGCTGAGGGCGGCGGGCTGTTCCAGGGGCATGACGGCGGACATGGAGCCTCCGAAGGGGGAGCTGAAACGGTGCCTCCCTTGGGAGGCACCTGGGGCATGGGCTGGCGGCGGCGGCCGTTATCCGCTGCTGGCCAGGTGATCCGTTACGGGTGGTTCTCGATGAAGGAGGCGACGTTATCCTTGGTGGTCAGGATCGCCTCCTGCAGCTGCTCCTTGGGCACTTGCTTGCCTTCCTTGAGCGCCACTGCCGATTCCAGGGCCATGCGCCCCATCTTGCGGGTCTGCTGGGTCATGGTGGCGGACAGGGTGCCGGCGGCCACGGCCTTGAGGCCGGCCACGTCGCCGTCGAAGCCGACGATGGTCACCGGATGGTCGAGGTTGGCGACCTTGACCGCCTGGGCGGCGCCCAGGGCCATGGCGTCGGCACGGCCGAAGAAGACGCTGATGTTGGGATCGCGCTGGAGCATGTCCTGGGCCACGGCGAAGCCCTTGTCCTGGGCCCACTCGGCGGGCTGCTGGGCGACCACCTTCAACTCGGGAAACTTGGCCAGGCCTTCGGCGAAGCCCTTGGCGCGATCGTTTTCCGGCGTGGTGCCGATCTGACCCTGGAGGATGGCGACGCGGCCCTTGCCGTTGGTGACCTTACCGACGTATCCGGCCAGGGTACGGGCGGCGGCGACGCTGTCGCTGGCGATGAAGGTGTCACCCGGGGCATCGGGAGCGTTGCGGTCGACCGCCACCACCGGGATGCCGGCGGCCTTGGCCGCCTTGACGGGGACACCGGCGGCGGTGGCGCCGGCCGGGATGTAGATCAGGGCGTCGACCTGACGGGTGATCAGGTCCTGGATCTGGTTGACCTGGGTCGCCGAGTTGCCCTGGGCGTCCACGGTGATCACCTTGATGCCCTTGGCCTTGCCTTCGGCCTCGACGGCCTGCTTGATCTGGTTGAAGAAGTCGGCCTGCAGGTTGGCCACGGCCAGGCCCACGGTGAGCTCCTTGGCCTGGGCATTGAGGGCGCCGGTGCAGGTGATGGTGGCGAACAGGGTACTGAGCAACAGCTTCTTGGGGGTCAGCATGGATGGCACTCCGTTGTTATTGTTGTACTGCGGTGACGAGACGAAGCAGTTCTAAACTAGCGCTGCCCGTTACGGCGGCGCAGGGTGTCCAGGGTGACGGCCAGGGCGATGACGATGCCGATGATCACCTGCTGCACGAAGGGCGAGACCCCCAGCAGATTCAGGCCGTTGCGCAGCACGCCGATGATCAGCACCCCTACCAGGGTGCCACCGACGCTGCCGACGCCGCCGCTGAGGCTGGCGCCGCCGATCACCACCGCGGCGATGGCATCCAGCTCCATGGATAGGCCGGCGCTGGGCTGGGACGAATCCAGGCGCGCGGCCATGGCCACCGCGGCCAGGCCCGCCAGGGCGCCGCTCAGGCCATAGATCCAGAGGGTGATGGTGCGCACCTTGATGCCCGACAACCGTGCCACTTCGGCGCTGCCGCCCATGGCATAGAGGTTGCGGCCACCGGCGCGAAAGCGCAGGAACACCCAGGCCACCAGCAGCATCAGCAGGAACAGCCCGACGGTGACCGAGAGGAAGCCGAAGTGCCGCACCGTGGCCAGGTTGGTGAACCAGTCCGGGAAGCCGACGATCTGGCGACCGTCGGTGAGGATGTTGGCCAGGCCGCGGGCCACCGACATCATGGTCAGAGTGGCGATGAAGGCCGGCAGGCGCGCCCGGGCGATCAACAGCCCCGAGACCAGGCCGCAGACCAGGCCACCGAGGATGGCGGCGGGAATGGCCAGGCCCAGCGACCAGCCAATGTCCTGGTAGAGCCAGCCCAGCAGCATCATGGAGAAGGCCAGCACCGAGCCCACCGACAGGTCGATGCCGCCGATGACGATCACCAGGGTCATGCCGATGGCCAGGATGCCGAGCACGGTCACCTGGTCGAGGATGTTGAGGGCGTTGCGCACGGAGAAGAAATACTCCGAGGCAAAGGAGAACACGGTGATCAGCAGCGCCAGGCCGATCAGCGGGCCGCCGACGTTGCGCGGCAGGCGCAGTGCCAGGCGGGCCAGGGGCTTGGCGGGTGGCGAGGCAGTCGGGGCTTTGGCGTCCACGCACTTCTCCTAGGAGGTTATTGTTCTTGTGTCCGGCTCGCCTGAATATTTATGCGTGCCTGATTTTTAATTCAGACTCCGCCTGTTCCGGATGGAAGTCAAGCGCCTTTTCATCGCCGTCTGCCGAACGCGATGGCTTCGGCAATCCCGCAGCCCGCCCCGCATTCTATCCGCTCGCCAGGTCGCCAACGGCCGTTCCTGGCTATTGACGGCCCTGCGGATTGGGGTCTAAATGATAAATATATTTTCAGTGACGAATAAATATTCATAAGACGCCCACTGAAACCTCGGCAGGCGTCTGCTCCATCGCAGCTTCGGATACCCGAGGGGGTCGCCTGATGAATCCGTTCCAGTACGACGTCGCGCAGATTCGCGAAAAGGCCCGGCTGATCCGCCGGCGCGTCATCCAGCTCAATGCCGGCTCGCCCGCCGGCGGCCATACCGGGGCGGATCTGTCGGAGACAGACATCCTCGCTACCCTCTATTTCCGCCTGCTCGACGTCGCCCCGGAGCGCCTCGCTGATCCCCAGCGCGACATCTACATCCAGAGCAAGGGCCATGGCGTCGGCGGCCTCTACTGCTGCCTGGCCGAGGCCGGCTACTTCCCGCCGGAATGGCTCGACACCTACCAACATTTCGACTCCCACCTGCCGGGCCATCCGGTGCGGCAGAAGACCCCCGGCATCGAGCTCAACACCGGCGCCCTCGGCCACGGCTTGCCGGTCGCCACCGGGATCGCCCTGGCCGCGCAACGCGATGGCAGTCCGCGCCGCGTCTATGTGCTGACCGGTGATGGCGAACTGGGCGAGGGCTCCAACTGGGAGTCGGCACTAACCGCCGCCAAGTACCGGCTGGACAACCTCACGGTGATCGTCGACCACAACCGCCTGCAACTGGCCGGCCCCACCGCGGAGATCCTGCCGCTGGAGCCCCTGGCCGAGAAGTGGCGCGCCTTCGGCTTCCATGTGGTCGAGTGCGATGGCAACGACGTGGCCCAACTGGTGGAGACCCTGGAAGCGCTGCGTGAACACCGCGGCCAGCCCCAGGTGCTTATCGCCAATACCGTCAAAGGCAAGGGGGTTTCCTTCATCGAAGGCAAACCCGAATGGCACCACCGGGTGCCCAAGGGCGACGAGATCGCCGCTGCACTGGAGGAGCTCGACCATGGCCACTGATACCCAGACTCCGGGCGAAGCCCATCTCGCCAGCGTCATGGTCGAGGCCTTCATCGCCGCGGTGGACGCCGGCGTCGACCTGGTGCCGGTGGTGAGCGATTCCACCTCCACGGCCAAGATCGGCCCCTTCGTCAAACGCTTCCCGGAGCGCCTGGTCAATGTCGGCATCGCCGAACAGACCCTGGTCGGGGTGGCCGCCGGCCTGGGCCTCGCCGGCAAGGTGGCGGTGACCTGCAACGCCGCGCCCTTCCTGATCTCCCGGGCCAACGAACAGGTCAAGGTGGACGTCTGCTACAACAGGTCCAACGTCAAGATGTTCGGCCTCAACGCCGGGGCCAGCTACGGTCCCCTGGCCAGCACCCACCACAGCCTCGACGACATCGCCGTGATGCGCGGCTTCGGCAACGTGGAAATCTATGCGCCGGCCGATGGCCGCGAGTGCCGGCAGATCGTCGAGCACGCCCTGGCCCATGACGGTCCGGTCTATATCCGCCTGGACGGCAAGGCGCTGCCCGATCTGCACGGCCCCGACTATCGTTTCGTCCCCGGTCAGGTCGATGTGCTGCGCCAGGGTCACGACGTCAGCCTGGTGGCGCTGGGCTCGGTGGTCCACGAGGCGGTGGACGCCGCGCGGTTGCTGGCAGAGCAGGGTATCAGCGCGCAGGTAATCAATCTGTCGTCGATCCGTCCGCTGCAGCGCGAGGCCTTGCTGGAAGTCCTTTGCGCCGCCCGCGGCGGGGTGGTCACGGTGGAAGAGCACAACGCCAATGGCGGGGTGGGCAGCCTGGTCGCCGAGGTGATGGCCGAGGCCGCCCTGGGCGTGCCGCTGATCCGTCTGGGCATCGCCGACGGCGAGTATGCTGCCGCCGGAGGCCGCGGGCCGACCCGTGCCAGGCACGGCATCGATGCCGCCGGTATCGTCGCCGCGGTGCAGCGCCTGCGCTGAGGCTCAGGCGTCCGCCACGACAAGAACAACAGGAGCTGCCATGGCCGCCGAACCGCTGATCCTCGCCCTCGACGAGGGCACCACCAATGCCAAGGCGATCCTGGTGGATCGCGCCGGTCGGGTCGTGGCCCGCGGGTCCCGGCCGCTGACCGTCCAGCATCCGCAGGCGGGCTATGCCGAGCAGGATCCCCTGGCCATCTGGCAGGCCCTGCAGGGCGCCATCGGCGACTGCCTGGCCCAGGCGGACGCGCCCCTGGCGGCCATCGCCATCAGCAACCAGCGCGAATCCGCCCTGGCCTGGGAGCGCAGCAGCGGCCAGTTGCTCGGTCCGCTGGTGAGCTGGCAGTGCAAGAGGTCCCAGCCGCAGTGCGAAGCCTTGCACGCCGCCGGTCATGGCGAGCTGATCCGCGAGCGCAGTGGCCTGGCGCTGGACCCGATGTTTTCCGCCGGTAAATGGCGCTGGCTGCTCGACCAGATCCCCGACGGCACGGCTCGCGCCGCCGCCGGCGAGATCTGCCTGGGCACCGTGGACAGCTGGCTGCTCTGGCAACTCAGCGGCGGCACGAGCTTTCTCATCGACGCGGCCAACGCCGCCCGGACCCAGTTGCTCGACCTGCGCGGGGGCGACTGGGATCCGCGGCTGCTGGATCTATTCGATATTCCTCGGGCGGCGCTGCCGGAGATCCGCCCCAGTGCCGGCTGCTTCGGCGAGACCCGTGCCCAGGGTCCGCTGCCGGCGGGTTTGCCGATCCTGGCGATGATCGGCGACTCCCATGCGGCGCTGTTCGGCCAGGGCGGTTTCGTCCCCGGCAAGGTCAAGGCCACCTTAGGAACCGGTTCCTCACTGATGACGCCCATCGCCGAGCCGGTGGTGTCCGCCCATGGCCTGGCCACCACCCTGGCCTGGCGCCTGGGGGATACGCCGACCTTTGCCCTGGAAGGCAACATCGTCCACACCGGCGCCGCCGTGGGCTGGACGGCGCGCCTGCTGGGCGGGGCCGGCGAGCTGGAGGCCCTGGCCGCCGAAGCCGCGGCGCTGCCGGACAACGGTGGCGTCTATTTCGTCCCGGCGCTGGGTGGCCTGGGTGCGCCGCACTGGCGGGCCGAGGCGCGCGGACTGTTCTGCGGCCTGACCGAGAACTGCGGCCGGGCGCACCTGATGCGCGCGTCCCTGGAGGCCATCGCCTACCAGATTCGCGACGTCTTCGACGCCATGCAGCAGGACAGTCCGACGCCCCTGGACGAACTCTGGGTGGATGGCGGCGCCACGCGCAACGAATGGCTGCTTCAGTTCCAGGCTGATCTCCTGCAGCGGCCGGTGATCTGCAGCCTGTCGCCGGAGGTCTCGGCGCTGGGCGCCGCGCACCTGGCCGGCTACGCCCTTGGCTGGTGGCAGGACGCCGCGGCCCTGGCCGACCTTGAACGGCCACGCCGCCGCTACGAACCCCGCGCCACTGCCGTGCCGGAACTCTACGCCGGCTGGCGCCAGGCGCTGGCGCGGACGCTGCTGTAAGGTCCGTAGGTTGGGTTGAGAGGGCGCCATCGTCGAAGCCCAACAACGTGGATTCAATCGTTGGGCTTCGCTGCGCTCAACCCAACCTACGAGCACCGTAGCGTGGAAAACGGCGCAGCCTTTTCTACTGGGGGCATCGTGACGAGATACCGCACCCTCCCCGAGGGAGAGGGGGCTAGCCCGTAGGTTGGGTTGAGACGGCGCCATCGTCGAAGCCCAACAACAGGGATTCGATCTGGGCACCGTTGGGCTTCGCTGCGCTCAACCCAACCTACGGCGGCGCCGTGTCGCCTGACTCAGGTCGGCAAGGTCATGAAGATCTGGGTGCCCTGACCGGGGCGGGAGACCACGCCGATGCGGCCACCGTGCTGGCGGATGATTTCCTTGCACAGGGCCAGACCCAGGCCGGCGCCGCCCTTCTGGCTGCCGATCTGCACGAAGGGCTCGAACACCCGGCCCTGCTGGGCGTAGGCGATGCCCTCGCCATTGTCCTGCACCGCCATCAGCAGCTGCTCGTTCTGGCGCATGGCCTGGATGACGATACGGCCGCCCGCCGGGGTATGGCGCAGGGCATTGCTCAGCAGGTTGTCGAACACCCGGGCCAGTTGCTTGGGATCCAGGCTGACCCGTGGCAGCGGCGTGTGCAGCAACTCCACGGCCAGCTCGACATCGCGCTCGCGGGCCTCGTCGGCATGGCGGACGCGGGCCGCTTCTAGCAGGTCGCCGATCTCGCTCGGCAGCTTTTCCGGGCGCTGCAGGCCGCTCTGGTGACGGGAGTAGTCCAGCAGGTCGTTGATCAGCTGCACCAGGCGATGGGTTTCCTCGTCCACCGTCTGCAGCAGAAAGGCCTCGCGGGATTCCGGCGCCACCTTGAGGCGCTCCCGTAACAGACCGAAGGCCATGTGCATGCCGGTGACCGGGGTGCGCAATTCGTGGGAGGCACGCAGGACGAATTCGTTGCGTACCCGGTCGAAGGCGCGCTGCTCGGTGACGTCGCGCAGCACCATGAGCGCACCGACGCTGCGGCCATCGGCGTGATTGACCGGGGTCAGACTCCAGGCCAGCAGCCGCACCTCGTCGTCGACGCGGATCTCCAGGTCTTCGGGCGCCGCATCGAGGGCGCCACCGGCCAGGACCCGCTGCACGCTGGCCTCGATTTCCGGGCGTTCCAGGGCCGCGATCAGGGATTCGCCCAGGTGATTCTCGTTCCAGCCCAGCTGGCGGCAGGCCACCGGATTGGCGTGCTCGATGTTGCCCTGGGGATCAAGGATCACCAGGCCGTAGTCGATGCTGTCGAGCACCGCCTGCAGGCGCCGCTGCCCGGCCACCAGCGCCTCGACATTGGTCTGGCTGAGGCGGTGCAGGGCCTGGGCCATGTTGCCGAAGCGGCGGCTGAGGAGGGTGAATTCGGCGATCTGCGAGGTCGGCAGCTGGACGTCGAAGTTGCCCTGGCTGATGCGTTCGGCGGCCTTGGCCAGACCGTCGATGGGCCCGGTGAAGCGCCGGGCGATGCCGTTGGCGGTGACCACCCCGGTGACCAGGATGGCTACGCCGATCAGCGCCAGCAGCAGGGCGATGATCACCGCCCGGTCATGGGCCTCGTCCTGCATGCGCTCCAGGGTCACCACATAGCTGCGCTGCAGATCGTAGATGCGCGTGCGCAGTGCGTTGAGGTTTTGCTGGAAGCCGCGATCGGCGCGCAGCTCGCCATAGCCCGCCGGGGGTGAGCTCAGGTAGTTGGAAAAGCGCTGGTAGCGCTGCTTGACGTCTTCCAGGATGGCCAGCTGCTCGGGATTGCGCATCTGGCCTTCGACCTGTTGCAAATACTCCTGGAAACGCTGCTGGGCCGCGGCCAGCGATTGGGGGTTGGGTGCCCCGTCGAGCATCTGGAACAGGCTGTTGCTCAGCTCCTGGCGCATGTTCAGCGTCAGGTTGATGAAGTCCAGATTGCTGCGGGTCTGGACGCTCTGCTCGCGGGCCAGGTGGAGGACGCTGACCAGGCCGACCAGCAGGCCGATGAGGGCCACGGCGATCAGGGCGGAAATGCTGAGGAAGAGGCGGGTGTGCAACTTGATCGGCAGCTTCATAGCCCGTACTGCTTGCGTTTTCGATAGAGCGTGGAGGCGTCGATGCCCAGCGTCTTGGCGGCCTGGTCGAGGGTCTCGCTGGTGGCCATCACCGCGGCGATGTGGGCGCGCTCCAGGGCTTCCAGGCTCAGGGCCTCGCCGACCCGCGGTGCGCTGGCGGCGCCGCTGGTAGCCGGGCTGTCACCCAGACCCAGGTGATTGACGTCCACCAAGTCCTGGCCGCAGATGATGCTCGCGCGTTCGATGACGTTGCGCAGCTCGCGGACGTTGCCCGGCCAGCCGTAGTTGCGCAGGGCGTCCAGGGCCGCCTCGCTGAAGCCGTGGGCGGGTCTGTTGTAGTCCTTGACGAAGCGGGCGAGGAAGCGCTCGGCGAGATCGACGATGTCTTCCTTGCGCTCGCGCAGCGGCGGCAGGTTGAGCACGATGACGTTGAGGCGATAGAGCAGGTCTTCGCGGAATTCGTTTTCCGCCACCATCTGTTCCAGGTTGCGGTTGGTGGCGGCGAGGATGCGCACGTCGGCGCGGCGGGTCACCGGATCGCCGACACGCTCGTATTCCTTATCCTGGATGAAGCGCAAGAGCTTGGGCTGCAGGGCCAGGGGGAAGTCGCCGATCTCGTCGAGGAAAAGGGTGCCGCCGTCGGCCTGGCTGACCCGGCCGAGGGTGCTCTCGCTGGCCCCGGTAAAGGCGCCGCGGGTATGGCCGAACATCTCGCTTTCCATCAGGTCGGCGGACAGCGAGGGGCAGTTGATGGTGACGAAGGTCTTTTTCGCACGGCGACTCCAGGCGTGGATGGCCCGGGCCAGTTCGCCCTTTCCGGATCCGGACTCGCCGAGGATCAGCACGTTGGCATCGGTGGTGGCGACCTGTCGGGCGGTCTCCAGGATGCTCATCATCGTCGGACTGCGCGAATCGAGACCGGCGCTGGATTTGCGTACCTCGCCTTCGAGCGCCTCCAGGCGCGCCGAGAGCTGGCGGAACTCCAGCTGCTTGGCCGCAGCCATGCGCAACTGGTCGGGACTGCAGGGTTTCACCAGGTAGTCGGCGGCGCCGGCCTGCATAGCGTCCACCGCGGTGTCGATGGCCGAGTGGGCGGTGACGATCACCACACGCATCCAGGGGGCCTGGATACGCATCTGCTGCAGGACGTCCAGACCGTTGTCCGCGCCCAGGCGCAGATCGAGAAAGCAGAGGTCGTAGACCTGGCGCAAGAGTAGGGCTTCGGCCTGGGCCGCGCTATTGGCCGTGGCGACGCTGTAGCCGGCGTCTTCCAGACAGAAGCGGAAGGTACGCAGGATGGCGGCTTCGTCGTCCACGAGCAGGATGCGACCGCTGGTTTGTTCCATGACGGCAAAACTCCAGGCCGAAGGGCCGAAACGCGCTAAAGGACAGGGCTGGCAGTTAGTCCATGATACATCGTGCAAGTTGCAATCCGCAGGACCATCGGGCCAACCACTGACGCGTTACGGGCATCGTGCAGATCGCAACCCCGAAAGGCGAACGCTGGAAAAAGACCGTTTTCATGGAGTCGGGGAAGGCTTTTAACCCGTCTTTTGCCGTTGCGCCTGGCAGCCATCCGGATCCGGACGTCCCAATCAGCTCCTGGCCATCATGCAAAACGCAATGCTTCAGGCGTTGCACCTTGCAAGGTGCAAGTGTGGCGGATACTAGCGAAAACCATAAGCTACTGTTTTTTAAGGAAAAAACTGTTTTCGAAAAGCTGGCACGCAGTCTGCAATCTCCTTGGCAAGCCGGCCTCAGGGCCAACGGATTGCAGGAGATACCCGATGATCAGCCAGACCCTTCGCAAGCACTTGGTAGGTACTGCGCTCTTCGCTTGCTTCGCCAGCGCCGCCGTCGCTGCCCCCCAGGGCCAGGACGTCAGCCGCGAACAGGCCCTCATCGCATCCACCCGCGTTGCTGCCCAGGCCATGGTGCCCGCAGCCAAGCCGTTGGCAAGTCAAGGTCGTGGGGAACTCAAAGCCATCCCGGCACAGTCCAACGGTGACCGTCTGGTAAAGCAGACCCGCTGGGTATTCTGAGGTCATGACCATGTTGTGGATGCTGCTGATGATTGTGTTGTTCGCTGCAGCGGCGGTCGTGATCGGGATGTTGCTCAGTGCTTTGATAATGGGTCGTGCGCTCAATCAGACGCACAACCTCAACGGTCTGGATCTCGATCTGACCGCTGTGGAACCACGGATGGCGAGTCTGGATACCCAGGATTTCGCTAATAAAACCACTGCTCGCTGGACAGGTGCTGTCGTCCGCTGAGTGCACTTGTAATACATAGGAGAAACACCATGCTGAGCTGGGCTATCACTTTCCTGATCATCGCGATCATCGCAGGCGTCCTGGGTTTCGGTGGCATCGCCGGTACCGCCACCAGTATCGCCAAGATCCTGTTCGTGCTTTTCCTGGTGCTGTTCGTGGTGTCGTTCTTCATGGGCCGTCGTCGTCCCTGACGCCAGCCTCATGAAAAACAAGCTGCCGGTCGTGATGACCGGCAGCTGAGGCTCTGTCATCGAATTGCAGCTTTAAGCCGATTCAATGGGCAACCTCGAAGTCGTCTCCTGATCCGGGACGCAAGGGCCACATGGTCGGGACGCTCTGCAGTTAGGGAGGGTTCCAAGAGTACAGGGAGTACTTTCGCACTCGCGGCGGACTGGGCTGGATACGACCACACCCCTGAATTCGACCGGTTTCGTCTCAAGCGAAACCTGCCGGTGTCAGGGGTGTTGTCGTTTTGGCGCAGTGGAAAGTCTGGTGGTCGGGCATGGCTCACCCCTGCCAGAAGGCGTCCCACCAGGAGCGTTCGCCGCGAACGTCTTCCAGTACCACCGTGCAGGTGGTGCCCGCCGCCAGCAGCAGGCCTTCGGGCAACGGATCCAGGGCGATGCGCACCGGTACCCGCTGGGCCAGACGGACCCAGTTGAAGGTGGGATTCACGTCGGCGGTGAGTTCACGACTCTGGGGATTGTCGCGGTCGTAGATGCCGCGGGCGATGCTTTCCACGTGCCCCTGCAACGTCTGGCCGCTCATCAGCCGCATCTTGGCCGCCGCCCCCACCTGCACATGGGGCAGCTTGGTTTCTTCGAAGTAGCCATAGACCCAGAACGAATGGGCGTCGATGACGGCCAGCTTGGGCGCGCCCGCGGCGGCGTAGTCGCCTCTGAACACCGAGAGGTTGGTGACGTAGCCGTCGACGGGGGCTAATACCCGGGTACGCTTGAGGTTGAGGCGCGCCGATTCCAGCTGGGCCTGGGCCTGGCGTAGATCGGCCTCGGCGGCCAGGGCGGCGCTGCTGGCGTCTTCGCGGTTCTCGCGGGAAACCACCAGGCTGTCGATGTCGGCACGGCGGCGGGCGTTCTGCTGGCGCATAGCCAGGGTGGCCTTGCGCGCGGCGACCGAGGCCTCGGCCTGATGCACGGCGATCTCGTAGTGCTCCGGATCGATCTGCAGCAGCAGGTCGCCCTTGTTGACCCACTGGTTGTCGCGCACGGCGATCTCGGTCACCAGGCCGGCGACATCGGGCGCGATGGTGATGACCTCGGCGCGCACCCGGCCATCGCGGGTCCAGGGGTCGTTCATGTAGTGCACCCAGAGCAGGCGCCCGAGGATCAGCGCCAGGCAGACCACCAGCAGGGTAAAGAGCACGCCGAAAAGTTTCTTGAGGATCATGGCAGGAGTCCTAGCGATAGACGCACAGCGCCAGGGCGCAGTAGAGGCAGATGAACAGGGCCAGGCGCAGCAGCGCCGGATGCCAGACGACGTGATAGAGGCCGACCGCGGCGAGCACCCGGTCCAGCGCCCAGGCGAGCAGGGCGGCGACCAGGAACAGCACCGTCACGGTGGGCAGGTAGAGGCCGTGGAAGGCGATTTCACGGGGCATGGGAGATCTCGTGATAGCGGGCCAGAGGCCCCTGGGGATCGAGCAGGGCGCTGCGAATAAAATGCAGGTCGCTCTGTACCTGGCGCAGCGGCGACTCGTCATAGGGCAGTTCCGGCGGTTCGGTCACGGTCGCCACGGCCGCCAGAGCCGCGTCCACCGCTACCAGCGCCCGCCGCAGATGTTCCGCGCCGGGCTTGAGGAAGAGGCGCATCAGGGCGCGTCCGAGCACCCGGATGGCCTGGCGCCAGGCGCTGCGCTCGGCATAGCGCGGGGCCGCGGGCAGGCGGGCCTGCAACTGACGCAGTTCGATCACCGCATGACCGATCTCCAGCACCGCGAAGGCCCAGCCGATTAGGCGCCGCTGCGCCTCGCCGCGTCCGGCGCTGACGCCATAGGCCTGGTTGAGCAGGTCGCGGGTCTGGCCCTCGAAGGCCGGCGCCAGGTGCGGCAGCGGCGCGCTCACCGCTCGCACCAGTTGCTGACGCAGGTCACGCTCCAGCCGGCGCCACAGCCAGGGGCTGTTGGGTGGCAGCAGCACCGCCGAGACCGCCGCCGTGATCACCATCGACAGGACCACGGCGATGCCGTTGTTGATGAAGGCGTAGGCGTCGTAGACCGGCGGATTGTCGGGAATCGAGGTGAAGCAGAAGAACACCAGGCAACCCAGGCCATAGCCCATCCAGCCCGGGCGCAGGGAGATCCAGGTGCCGAGCATGAACACCGGTGCCAGGGTCAGCAGCAGCAGCGGCAGACCGGTGATCCAGGGAAAGACGAAGAAGGTCAGGAAGAAGCCCAGCACCACGCCGCCACTGGCGCCGACGGCCATCTGCAGGGCGGTGCGCTTGGGATCGGGCGAGGCCGAGG
This sequence comes from Pseudomonas sp. AS2.8, assembly GCF_014190935.1. Lineage (NCBI taxonomy): Bacteria > Pseudomonadati > Pseudomonadota > Gammaproteobacteria > Pseudomonadales > Pseudomonadaceae > Pseudomonas > Pseudomonas sp. AS2.8. The sequence goes on along the minus strand of NZ_JACHVV010000003.1, from coordinate 355,674 downwards.
CTAGCGCCGAGACGGCCGCGGCGTTGAGCGCCAGCATGCCGCCGCTGGGATAGGCGCTGGCGATCCAGAAGGCGCCCAGCACCAGCACCAGAAAGGCGCTGCGGATACCGGTGACCGCCGCACCCAGGGCATTGGCCTTGGCCACGAAGCGCGGCTTCCACTGTTCGCGACTGTGGCGCGGCGCCGCCAGGGAGGCGTGGGTCTGCAGATAGCCGTGCCATTCGCCGGTGAAGCGAAAGAGCAGCTCCACGGCGGTCTCGACGTCGCGCCGGTCGGTTTCGCTCAAGGGCGGCAGCTCGGCACGCAGGGCGCGAATGCGCGGCCGCAGGCCCTGGTGCAGCTGTTCCAGGCGCGCCGCCGCCGCCAGGGCCGCGCGTTCGGTGAGCGCCTGGCCGCGCCATTCCTCGAACAGCTCCAGCAGCGGCGCCCAGAGGCGTTCGAGGGCCGCCAGTGGGAGCTGGGCGTCGCGCTCGCGCAGGCGCATCAACAGGCGGCTGAGGGCATGCAGGCGGGTGGTCAGGCCCATGAATTCGGCATTCAGCCGGGCCAGGCGCCCGCTGCGCATGCGCATGTGCGGGTCTTCGAAGGCCGAGGCGCTGCGCAGGCTTTCCAGCCCCACCGCCTCGGCGGCCAGGCGTACGCCGGCGGCCTCCAGGGTGGCACGGTCGAGACGACCGCGCAGGACGTCGGCGGCCAGTCCGGCGAAGCCACCCATGCGCCGATAGAGGGTCGCGCGCATGGCCGTGGCGCTGGTCTGCGGAAAGACCGCCGCGCTCACCGCGCCGCTGCAGAGCACGCCCAGGGTGATGGCCAGGACCCGCATCACCGCCGACATGAAGGCGGTGTCGGCATTCAGGGCCGCGGGAATGCCGATCAGCGCGGCGGTGTAGCCGGCCAGCATGCAGGCATAGCTGCGAAAGTCCCGGTAGCGCGCCGAACCGGCCACGCAGAGGCCGATCCATAGCGCCAGGAAGATCAGGAAGGGCACCCGTTCCTGGGCGAACAGGGCGATCAGCACCAGCATCACCGCCAGTCCCAGCAACGTACCCATGACCCGGTAGAAGCTCTTGGCCAATACCTGGCCACTCTGTGGCTGCATGACGATGAACACGGTGATCACCGCCGAGCTGGGGTGCGGCAGTTGCAGGCGCATGGCCAGCCAGAGGGTCAGGCTGGCGGCGAGCAGCATCTTGGCCTGGTAGAGCCAGAGGCTGCCGTCGCTGCGCGCCCAGGCGCCGAGGGCCTGGCGCAGCGGCGCGCCGGTGGCGGTGCCGGCACTCACCGGGGCGCTCGCTCGACGGCCACGCGCGCCGGCACCAGGTCATGGTCACCCGGGCCGCGTTCGAGGTCCGCGCCGCCGCCGAGGGCGACCAGGGCCGCGGCCTGGGCGGCCAGGCGCAGGGCATGCACCTGGGCGGTGACGCGTTGCTGGGCGAACAGTCGGGTCTGGGCGTCGAGCACGTGCAGGTAGTCGGTCAGGCCGCGGCGAAAGGCCTCGCGGGCGATGTCGTAGGTGCGCTGGGCCTCCTGGCTGGCCTGGTCGGCGAGGGTGGCCTGCCGGGCCGCCGAGTCGGCCTTGATCAGGGCGTCGGAGATGTCCTTGAGGGCGTCGATGAGGGTCTGGTTGTAGGCGCTGACGGCCACGTCGTAGGCCGCCGACTCCGCGCCGAGGCGACTGCGCAGGGCGCCGCCGTCATAGATCGGCAGAGAGAACGCCGGGCCGATGAAGGAGCCGGTCTTGGCGTGGGTCAGCATCTCGCTGAGGCGACCCAGGGTCAGGAACTGGCCGACGTTGGCCACCAGGTCGATGTTGGGATAGAAGCTGGCGCGGGCGACGTCCACGCCCTTGGCCGCCGCGGCGATCTGCCAGCGGCGCGCCACCACGTCGGGGCGCTTGCCGACCAGCTCCAGCGGCAGGGCGCTGGGCAGGCGCGGCGCCGCGCCCAGGGTCAGGCGCGGGCGCTGCAGGCGGGCACCGGCACCCGGGCCCTTGCCGGCCAGGGCGGCGAGCTGGTTGCGATCCAGCGCCAGGGTCTCGTCCAGGGCTTCCAGCTGGCGTTCGGTCTCGGGCAGCAGGGCGCGCGCCTGGCTGACCTCGAACTGGGTGCCGAGGCCACCGTCCAGCTGGCGCTGGGCCAGGTCGGCCAGGTGCCGCTGCTGCTCCAGGGTGGCGGCAAGGATGTCGCGCTGATCGTGGTGCAGGGCGAAGCCGATGTAGCTGCGGACGATGTTGCCGGTCAACTCCAGCTCGGCCGCGCGCACCTCGGCGGCGGCCTGGTGGGCCTGGTCTAGGGCCTGGGCGCTGGCGTCACGCTCGCGGCCCCAGAAGTCCAGGGCATAGCTCAGGCCCAGTTCGGCATTGTTGTTCCAGGTGGTGCGATCGGCCAGTTCGCCCGGGCCATAGAAGCCGTCGGTGGGCCAGCTGTAGCGCTTGAAGGCACCCTTGCCCTCGACCTGCAGGGCTTCGCGGGATTCGGCCAGGCCGGCCAGGGACTCGGCGCGGCGCACTCGGGCGGCAGCCGTGGCCAGGCGCGGATTGTCGGCCAGGGCGCCGCCGATCCAGGCATCCAGCTGGGGATCGCCGTAGGCGCGCCACCATTGCCGCTCGGGCCAGGCGGCCTGGCTGGCAGCAGCCTGGATGGCGGCGTCGGTGGCCAGCGCCTGGTCGTCGAGGCGCTGCGCCCGGGGCGCGTTGTGACCGGTACCGATACAGCCGGCCAGCAGGGTCGCGAGGGCGACCACCGTGAGCGCAGGCCAGGCTCTGTTAGAGAAAGGCGACACGTGGGGGTCCGTTGGCAACAGGGCCATACCCGCGTCTGACATGAGACAGCGCAGCGCGGTCGGCGAGATGAGCTGGAATTGAAGAGGGCGCCTGTAGGAGACGCCCGTAGAGGACGGCCGTGAACCGGGAGGTCAGCGGACGTTACCATTAGGCTGCTAACGATTCTATAAAATTCCGGGGTGGTCGATTAGCGCGCCAACCCGCGAATCTTTGTTTCACATACTGAAATAATATGGAGAATGACGCTTTTCCCGACTGTCGAGGCGGCATGGACACCCTGCATAACATGCGCGTTTTCGTCGCCGTGGTGGAAAGCGGCAGCTTCACCGGCGCGGCCCAGACGCTGCAGACCACCACGGCCCACGTCTCCAGGGCGGTTGCCCATCTGGAAACCCACCTGCGCACCCGCCTGCTGCACCGCACCACGAGGCGCATCGCCCTGACCGAAGCCGGCCAGCGCTACCTGGCGCGCTGCGAGCAAATCCTCGCCTATGTCGAGGAAGCCGAAGCCGAGGCCGGGCACGCCCAGGCGCGGCCCGAAGGGCGACTGCGGGTGCACAGCATGACCGGCATCGGTCAGCACTACGTGATCCGCGCCATCGCCGGCTATCGCGCCCTGCACCCCGAGGTACGCTTCGACCTGACCATGGCCAACCGCATCCCCGATCTGCTCGAGGAGGGCTTCGACCTGGCCATCGTGGTGGCGGCCGAGCTACCCGATTCCGGCTTCGTCTCTCAGCAGATCGGCCACACCTACAGCATCCTCTGCGCCTCGCCTGCCTACCTGCAGGAGCACGGCCAGCCGCAGACGCCGGCGGAATTGGCCAACCACGCCTGCCTGAGATTCATCAGCCCGGTGGTGTCCTTCGACCGCTGGCAGTTCGACGGACCTAATGGTCCGGAAACCTATCGCATCGGCGAGACCCCCTTCCAGGTCAACGTCGGCGACGCCATGACCGAGGCCCTGCGCCAGGGGCTGGGCATCGGCGTGCTGCCGCTCTATTCGGCGGTGGACGGCCTGCGCGACGGCAGCCTGGTGCGGGTGCTCCCGGCCTATCGCCTGCAGCGACTCAACGCCTATGCGCTCTATGCCTCGCGGCAGTACCTGGATGCCAAGATCCGCACCTGGGTGGCCTATCTGCGCGAACAGATCCCCGGGGCGCTGGAAGCGGACGAGGCCTTCGTGCGGGCCGTCAGCGAAGTCGTCGGACAATCGCATTGAGATCGGCGGGGCGCTTGGACTAAGCTCGGAGGAGACCGGGCTGCATGCCGGGTCATAGTTAGTAAGCTATTGAAATATCGCCCGGTATCGCGGTCCTGAGGGCGACAGGACGGCTGCTCGACGGCACGCTCCGCTATCGTCGAGGTCCATGTCCCGAGTCGGCGGTCACGCCGACGGACCGCCGTGCAGGACGGCCGGATCATGCAGGCGGTCAGGGACCGCCGTCAGCGCCACGGGAGTCCAATGAGCGCCCCAGCAGGACCCACTCTGAGATTCGCCGACCAGCCGCTCAAGGGCATCGCCCTGATCTGCCTCGCGGTCTGGCTGTTCGCCTCCCACGATGCCCTCTCCAAGTACCTGTCCGGTTTCTATCCGGTGGTCATGGTGGTCTGGGCCCGCTACCTCTCCCACACCCTGCTGATGATGGGCATCTTCATTCCACGCTCAGGGCTGGCGGTGATCCGCACCAAGCGGCCGGGGCTGCAGGTGCTCAGGGCGCTGTGCCTGATCGGTTGCAGCCTGTTCTTCACCACCGGGCTGCGCTACCTGCCCATGGCCGAGGCCACCGCGGTCAACTTTCTCGCCCCGCTGATGGTGACTGCGCTGTCGGTGCCGCTGCTCAAGGAAACTGTGACCCGCAGCCAGTGGGCGGCGGTGCTGGCCGGCTTCATCGGGGTGCTGGTCATCGTGCGGCCGGGTGGCCAGCTGTTCACCCCGGCGGTGCTGCTGCCGGTCTGCTCGGCGGTGTGCTTCGGCCTCTACCAGCTGCTGACGCGTCTGCTCAGCGGCATCGACAGCCCCACCACCAGCAACTTCCTCACCGGCATCATCAATACCCTGGTGCTGAGCAGCGTGGTGCCCTTCTTCTGGGAGATCCCGACCCTGACCCATGGCTTCATGCTGGCGCTGCTCGGCCTCTTCGGCATGTCCGGCCACCTACTGCTGACCCAGGCCTTCCGCTATGCGCCGCCGGCGCTGCTGGCACCCTTTAGCTACGGCCAGATCGTCACCGCCGGCATCATCGGCTATTTCGTCTTCGGCCACGTGCCGGACAGTGGTGCGCTGATCGGCATCCTCATCATCTGCGCCAGTGGCCTGGCGGTGGCCTGGCAGCAGAGCCGCAAGGCGTCCAGGGCCAAGAAGGCCCGGGCGGTGCCGGCGGCGCAACCTGAGGCGCTGCCGGAGGTGGTGGCCGATGCCGCCGCGGGCGCTCCGGCTCAGCGCAGTCCGTAATCGGCGATGATCCCGACGAGGATCGCCAGACCCGCCCAGTGGTTGTGCAGGAAGGCCTTGAAGCACACCAGCGGGTCACGGTCGCGGGTAACGTGGAATTCCCAGGCGAAGCAGCCGGCCGCCACCAGCAGGCCCAGGTAGAAGGGCAGGCCCAGGCCGAAGCGGCCGCCGGCCAGCGCCAGGCAGAACAGGGTCAGGCCCTGCAGGGTGGCGATGATCACCCGGTCGGCGTCGCCGAACAGGATGGCGGTGGATTTTACCCCGATCTTGAGATCGTCTTCGCGGTCGGCCATGGCGTAGTAGGTGTCGTAGCCCACCGTCCAGATCACGTTGGCGACGAACAGCAGCCAGGCCGCCGCCGGCAACTCGCCGGTCTCGGCGGTGAACGCCATGGGCATGCCCCAGGAAAAGGCCGCGCCCAGTACCGCCTGGGGGTAGTAGGTGTATCTCTTCATGAAGGGATAGAGCGCGGCCACGCCGAGGGCGCCAAAGGACAGCCAGACGGTGGTGGCATTGGTGCAGAGCACCAGGCCGAAGCTGAGCAGTACCAGCACGGCAAAGAACAGCAGGGCTTCCTTGGGCGAGATGCGCCCGGTGGCCAGGGGGCGATTCTTGGTGCGGGCGACGTGGCCGTCGAAATTGCGATCGGCGAAGTCGTTGATCACACAGCCGGCCGATCTCATCAGCACCACGCCGAGCACGAAGATCAGCAGATTCTTCAGGCTCGGCACGCCCTCGGCAGCGATCCACAGCGCCCAGAGGGTGGGCCAGAGCAGCAGGTAGATGCCGATGGGGCGGTCCAGCCGGGTCAGTTGGACGAAGTCGCGGATGCGCTCGCGACGGGGGCGCGTGGCGATCACCCGGGCGCTGGGCTCGGGGCCGCGGGGCGCGGCGGGGCGGCGATCACGGAGGCGGGAGGCGTTCTTTTTCATCGGACGGCTGCATGGCGAAGGGCCCGGCGATTATAGGGGCCCTGCGATTTCGCCGCTGCCGTCGTGATGATCCGGCTCGCCCTCGCGTCGGGCGTGGGGCCAGAAGGCCGGCAGGAAGACCTCGCCCACCAGGATCGCCAGGGGACCGCGCCGGAACACCGAGCGCCGCGCCCAGCAGGGCGTGCTGGCCGCCCCTGCGGGCAGCCAGGCCAGCGGATAGCGGCACGCCGCCAGCGGCCCGCGGACAAAGGCCGGCGCCTGGAACAGCCAGTGGCCGAGGGGGCGCTCGCCCAGCGCCGCCAGGTCGAAATCCGCCGCTTCCAGAGCCTCGCGCGCCGCCACGCTGCGGGCGAAGACCCAGGCCTCGCCGCCACCGCGCAGCCAGACCTCGCGCACCCAGCCGGGGCTGGCCGGCGGTACCTCGAGCGCCTGGCACTCGTCCGGGCGCAGCGCTTGCCAACCCTCGTCGATCACCTCGACGGCGAAGCGCCCCTCGCTGAGGGCGGTCAGGCGCTGGGTGAGGGAGCCGCGGTCCGCATAGAGCCAGCCGAGCGGCGCCGTGGCGCAGTCCGGCTCAGCGCGCGCCGCTGCCTGGGTCAGCCAGCGCGGGGCGCCGTCACAGGCCCCAGACATTGCCCAGGGTGCTCAGCAGGGAGGGCTGGGTGCCTTGCTTGCCGAGATAGCCGAGGATCACCTGGGCGAACTGGCCGGTCATGCCGCTGTTCATGCCCAGGGCGTTGAAGGTCTTGTCGACGTCCTGGCGGCTGTCGACATTGCCCAGCAGGCTGCCCAGCGGACTCTGCTTGGCGTCCTGACCACCGCCGCCGAGCAGACTGCCCAGGCCGCCCAGTTGCGCCAGGCCGCCGGTGGCATTGGCGCCAGCCAGCTGATCCAGTCCCGGCACGGCCTTGGCCAGCTGGCGATAGTCGTTGCCCACCAGCTGATTTTTGGCCAGGCCGAGCAGGGCACCGGTGCCGCCCACCGCCTGTTGCGGGGTGACGTTGAGCTGGCTGGTCAGCGCCTGCAGCAGGCCCTGGGCCTGGGGCGTGGCCGCGGCGGCGGCGGTGGCCTTGGCGTTGTTGTTGCCGTTGGCGCTGTTGTAGGCGTTGACGGCGTCGTTGAGGTTGAAGGCGAACACCGGGCTGGCGGCGAGCACCAGCGGCAGGGCGAGAACGGACAGACGCATGGGCGGACTCCAGCGGGTTGCGTGAAAGGTCAGAGGATAACCCGACGGCGATGACCACAGACTGAACGGTGTCCCTGCAGGGAGCGGACGCTGCGGTTATCATCGCCGTTTTGCCGGGAGAACCGCGATGCTCAACGGGTTGTGGCTGGGCTTCTTCATCGTTGCCGGGATCAGCGCCTTCGGCCAGTGGCTGGTCGCCGGCAACGCCGGGGTCTTCGCCGCCATGGTGGAGAGTCTGTTCGCCATGGCCAAGCTGTCGGTGGAGGTCATGGTGCTGCTGTTCGGGACCCTGACCCTCTGGCTCGGCATCCTGCGCATCGCCGAAAAGGCCGGGCTGGTGGACGCCCTGGCGCGGCTGCTCGGGCCGCTGTTCGCCCGGCTGATGCCCGAGGTGCCGCGCGGTCATCCGGCGCTGGGGCTGATCACCCTCAACTTCGCCGCCAACGGCCTGGGCCTGGACAACGCCGCCACGCCCATCGGCCTCAAGGCCATGCGCGCGCTGCAGGAGCTCAATCCGAGCAGCACCACGGCGAGCAATGCGCAGATCCTCTTCCTGGTGCTCAACGCCTCTTCGCTGACCCTGCTGCCGGTGACGGTGTTCATGTACCGCGCCCAGCAGGGCGCCACCGATCCGACCCTGGTGTTCCTGCCGATCCTGCTGGCCCACACCTGCGCCAACCTGGTGGGGCTGTTCTCGGTGGCCTTCATGCAGCGGCTGAAACTCTGGGACCCGGTGGTGCTGGCCTGGATCGGCGGCGGCGCCCTGGCCTTCGGCGCCTTCGTCGCCTTTCTCTTCACCCTGACCGCCACCGCGCTGGCCGGGTTGTCGTCGCTGCTCGGCAACCTGACCCTGTTCGGCATCATCCTGGCGTTCATGGTACTCGGCGCCCTGCGCAAGGTGCCGGTCTACGAAGCCTTCGTCGAAGGCGCCAAGGAAGGCTTCGACGTCGCCAAGTCGCTGTTGCCCTATCTGGTCGCCATGCTCTGTGCGGTGGGCGTGCTGCGGGCGTCCGGCGCCCTGGAGGCCATCCTCGAAGGCATTCGCCATGCGGTGACCTTCTTTGGCTGGGACACCCGCTTCGTCGAGGCCCTGCCCACCGCCCTGGTCAAGCCCTTCTCCGGCAGCGCCGCCCGCGCCCTGCTGATCGAGACCATGCAGACCCACGGCGTGGACAGCTTTCCGGCGCTGGTGGCGGCGACCATCCAGGGCAGTACCGAGACCACCTTCTATGTGCTGGCGGTGTACTTCGGCGCGGTGGGCATCCAGCGCGCCCGCCATGCGGTGGGTTGCGCCCTGCTGGCGGAATTCACCGGGGTCACGGCGTCGATCCTGATCTGCTACTGGTTCTTTGGCTGAGCCTTGGGCTCCAGCTCGACCATCCACTCGTCCTGCACCATGCGCCGCTGGCGGCGCGTGGTCAGCTGCTGGGTCTGCCAGTCCTCGGCGATCAGCGCGCAGTAGTGGCCGTCGTGCTGGCCCAGGCGAAAGCGCCGGCGTACCCCGATGGGGTCGTGATCCGAACCGTAGAAGGCCACCGCGCGGATCTCCAGGCCCTCGAACACCCAGCCCTCTGGCGGACGATGATTTTCCAGGGTCAGGCCGTTGTACTCGGCCGCGCGGCGGATCAGGCCCTGGAAGGTACCGATGTGGGTGAAGTCGCCGGTGTTGAGCGGCCCCTGGTGGGTGGCCTGGCCCAGCACCAGGTCGGGATCGACGTCGTCCTGGCCACTCTCGCGGATGTCGGTGACATCGGTGTAGAGCGTCTCGCGATTGGTCTTGAGGATCACCGTGAGCTGGTTGATGAATACCGGCTCGGCGCTCATGTTGGACAGCAGGCAGAGGGCGCCCACGCCCTTGCCGGCGCCGCGGTTGATGATCAGCCGCGGCTGGCGCTGGCGCTTGTAGTTGTTGAGCAGGAGCTGCGCATAGAGCACCCAGACGCCCAGGGTGCAGCACTGGGCGAAGAGCGTGAGGACTTGGGAATTGTCTTTCAACCACTGGAACATGGGGGCACTTCACTGGAAGGAGTGAGCATCGGAAATACCGTTCGGCTTCCAGGTTCCACCGCTTCGCTGGCCAAAGGGCCGCGCTGAGAACATCGCCACAGCTCGGGCGTCCAAGCCTGAGAGGTCATCACGCCAAGGAAAAATCGCCATGCTGCGTCTATCGCTACTCTGCTGCACCGCCCTGCTGAGCACCGCCGTGCTGGCCGAACCCCTGTCCTGCGACCAGCTCAAGGCCGACATCGAGGTCAAGATCCAGTCGGCCGGGGTGACCGCCTATACCCTCGAAGCGGTCCCCAATGCCGAGGTGCGCGATCCCAACATGGTGGTGGGCAGCTGCGCCAACGGGACCTACAAGATCATCTATCAGCGCAACGACTGACCCCCGACCCGGGAGGCAGACCGTTCATCCGCTGGATACTTGTACAGTTTCGCTTGGCTTAGTACTGTTTGCGCATACAGTATTTAGCCAAGAGGGTAATGCCATGTCGCCGTTCGCCCGGATTCGCCAAGCTCTGTCCCTTGCCCAGCCCGCGCCGCGCTGGATGGAACGCGAGGATTTCCTGCGCATGAGCCGCCAGCTGCGCGAGCAGAAGAGTCGCCCGCCCGTGGTCCGCACCCAGGACCGTAGCCAGGACGACTGGCTCAGCGTGCCCGCCTAGTGGCCCGTTGCCTGACCGTGCTGGCTGCGTTGCCAGCCGCGGGTCAGAAGGGCGAGCAGATGCCGCGCTCGGAACTCACCAGTTCGCGCGCGCCGTCGTAGAGGGTGATCTCGCCCTGGCCAAAGGTGTTCTCGGCCTCCAGGCGATAGCGCCGACCGGCCTGGAAGTCCGCGTAGTCCAGCTCCAGATAGCACTGGATCTGCAGCGGCTCGCGCCAGCCGAAGCGCGAACCGAAGCCACCGCCGCCATAGAGTTCGTAGCGATAGCTCACCTTTAGGCTGTGGCTGCCGGGGGTGAGCTGGAAATAGCGGCCGTCGTCGAGACGTCTGCCGTCCTGGGACTCGGCCAGCAGCGAAGCGCCCACCCCGGGTTCGCGCAGCGCCAGATCGACCCACGCCTGGTGGGGATCCTTGGGAGGGAGCGGCGTGGTGCAGCCGCCCAGCAGTAGCAGCAGAGGGACCAGCAGGCGCAGACGCATGGACGGCGACTCGCGGCAGGGAGATCAGCCGAGTCTACACGTCGCCGCAACGACTGGCAGTGCTGCGCGCCACTTCCTGGTTTCGCTCGTCATAGAGGCGCGCCCAGGGCCGCCAGCCGGTCTGGCCGGCTTCCAGGCGATAGCGCTCGCCCGCGGCGAAGGCCTTGTAGTTGAGGGTCACCAGACAGGTGCGCGCCAGCGGATCGGCCACTTGGGCGCCGATGTTGGTGGGCTGCACCTCGAACTGGTAGCGTACCTGCAGATCATGGCTCCCTGGCCAGACCTGGAAGTAGCGCTTGTCTTCGAGATCCTTGCGATCGGCGCGCAGGGCTTCCAGCTTGGCCTTGCCGTCGCTGTCCAGATCGATCCAGGCCTGCGCCGGATCCGGCTTGGGCAACGGCCACAGGGAACAGCCACCTAGGAACAGCACAGGCAACAGCAGGCACAGTCTACGCATGACGGCTACAACTCCGGGCAGGGAAGGGCGCGCCACCCAGCCAGGCACCCTGCCTGCGCAACGCACGAGCCGCTGGCTGGCGCTGCTGTCCCTCGTGATCGGACTGAGCGGTTGTACCTCGGTCGGGTACTACGGTCAGATGGTACAGGGCCAGTGGGCGCTGATCCGTGATCGCGAGCCCATTGCGACGGTCGTCGCAGATCCGGCGCGACCCGCTGCCCTGCGCGAACGCCTGGCTGCCGCGGCGGCGGCCCGACGCTTCGCCAGCGCCGAACTGGCCCTGCCCGACAACGCCAGCTATCGCGGCTTCGTCGAACTCAAGCGGCCCTTCGTGCTGTGGAATGTCTTCGCCACCGCCGAATTTTCCACTCGGCCCACCACCCACTGCTTTCCCATCGCCGGTTGCGTGGCCTATCGTGGCTACTACCAGGAAGCCCTGGCGCGGGCCGAGGCGCAGCGGCTGCAGGCGCAGGGCCAGGACACCTATGTCGGTGGCGTGCCGGCCTATTCGACGCTGGGCTGGTTCAGCGATCCGCTGCTCAGCAGCATGCTGCGCTGGGACGACGACCAGGTGGCGGCGACGATCTTCCACGAGCTGGCGCACCAGCGGTTCTATTTGCCCGGCGATACCGCCTTCAACGAGTCCTATGCCACCTTCGTCGAGGGCGAAGGCCTGCGGCAATGGCGCGCCCGTCGCGGCCTGCCACCGCCGGATGCAGGGCGCGAAGCCCGCTATCAGCAATTCCGCGCCCTGCTGCTGACTACCCGCGCCGACCTGGCCAGACTCTACGCCCAGCCATTGACGGCCGAGGCCAAGCGCGCGGCCAAGGCCCGCCGCTTCGCGCAGATGCGCAGCGATTACCAGCAGTTGCGCGCCACCCCGGCCTGGCGGGACGACCGCCGCTTCGATGGCTGGATGCAGCAGCCGCTGAACAATGCGCGGCTGGTGCCCTATGGCCTGTACGAACAGTGGGTGCCGGCCTTTGCCGCCCTCTATCGACAGCATCCGGGCAACTGGCCGGCGTTCTTCCATCGGGTCCGCCTGCTGGGCGAACGTCCGGCGGCCGAACGCGAGCAGGTGCTGCGGACCCTGCTCGGGCCGGAGACGGGCCCTCGGCTCTAGCGCGGTGCCCGCCAGTTGGACCAGGCGGCGACCAGACCCAGCGTTGCCGCCAGGGCCAGTCCCAGCCGCGGTGCCAGGCCGTTGTCCAGATGCAGCAGCAGCGCCAGGGCCGCGGCGCCCAGGGCCATGCCGGTCTGCCGCGCGGTGGCCTGGACGCCGCCGGTGGCGCCGTTGCGACCGGCCGGAGCGGCGGTCAGCATGATCCTGTTGTTGGGCACCTGGAAGAAGCCGAAGCCGATACCACCGAGAATCAGGCAGGGGATCAGCAGGGCGGTCGAGTGCTCCAGCGGCATGACCGCGGCGGCCGCCAGCCCCAGGGCGATGCCCAGACCACCGAGCATGCACAGCCGCTGCGGCGGATAGCGGTCGGCCAGGCGCCCGGCCACCTGCGCCGAGACGGCCACGGTGAGCGGCCAGGCCAGCATCAGCAGGGCGACCTGCAAGGGCACCAGTCCGAGCTGGTGCTGCAGATAGAAGGGCAGGGCGAGAAAGCAGAGCATCTGCGCGGCAAAGGAGCAGACCGAGGCCAGCACCGAATGACGCATGGCCGGCAACCCCAGCAGATCGACCGGCAGCAACGGCGCCGGCAGGCCGCGCTCGCGGCGCACCAGCAGCACCAGGCTGGTGGCGGCCAGCAGCAGCAGGCCCACGCCCTGCAGCGGTGCGGCGCCGAGGCGCTCGAGACCGCCGATGCCGGCGCAGAACAGCAGGGCATTGAGCAGCACGCTGAGCGGGTCGAGGCGGCGCTGCGCACGGGGGCTGTCGGGCAGGTTGTGCACCAGCAGCGCGATCAGCACCGCCACCGGCACATTGACGGCGAACAGCCAGGGCCAGCCGCCCAGGGCCAGGATGGCCGCGCCCAGGCTGGGTGCGGCGGCCGATCCCAGGGCCACGCAGAGGGCATTGATGGCGATACCACGGCCGAGGCGGTCGCGCGGATAGGAGAGGCGGACGATACCGGCGCTGACGCACATGATGGCGGCGGCGCCCACCCCCTGCAGCGCCCGCGCAGCCACCAGGCTGGCGAGATCCGGCGCCAGGGCGCAGCCCAGGGAGGCCAGGCCGAAAATGCCGACCCCGGCAGTGAATACCGGCCGCAGGCCAAGACGCTCGGCCACCGCGGCCAGGGGAAACAGCAGGGCCACCAGACTCAGCTGATAGGCGCTGACGATCCAGACCGCGGCGGCAGCCGAGACATGCAGGGCCTCGGCGATGCTGGGCAGCGCCAGGTTGGCGATGCCGCTGTCCAGCACCGTCATGCTGATGGCCAGCAACAGGGCGGCCACGGCGCGATAGCGACGTGGCCGGGGCAGGCCGTCGGTGACGGCGGCGGTGGCGGTGCTCAATCCTCGACCTTCACGTGCTGGTCGCTTTCGCCGAGCTTCCAGTAGCCGGCTGCCTTGACCCAGTCCCGCGGCAGCCCCTTGGCCAGCAGCGCCTGGCGCGCGGCGCGGGCTTGCGTGGCTTCGCCGGCGATCCAGGCATAGCCTTCGCCCGCGGGCAATTGCAGCTGCTCCAGGGCCTGCACCAGGGCATTGGCCGCGGTTTCGCGATGGACCCAGCGGATCTCGGCGGCCGCGGCCGTCGGCAGGGCGATCTCCAGGCCCGAAGAGGCCACTTCGGCAACGACGACTACCCGAACGCCGGCTGCCAGCTGCTCCAGGCGGCGGGCGATGGCGGGCAGGGCGGTCTCGTCGCCGGCCAGCAGGTACCAGTCGAAGTCCTCGGGCGGCACCAGGGCGCCCTTGGGACCACCGATGATCAGCTCGGCACCCGGCTGCGCATGGCGGGCCCAGGTGGTCAGCACCCCGGCTTCATGCAGGTAGAAGTCGATGGCCAGTTCGCCACGCGCGGCATCGTAGTGGCGCGGCGTGTAGTGCCGACCCACCAGCTGCTCGGGGCTGGCGGCGCGGATCGGGGTGGTGTCGGCGGGGACGAACAGCTTCACGTGCTCATCGAAGGCCGCGCTCTGGAAATCGGCCAGGTCGCTGCCACCGAAGGTCAGGCGCAGCAGGTCGCCACCCAGATCTTCGCGGCGGACGACGGTCGCCCAACGCCGCTTGAGGTCGAAGCGCACACGCTGGAAAAGGTGAGGGGCACTGGCATCGCCCTCGTGGCTGTGAAAAGATGTCGCCATTGCGGAGGTACCATTCATTGAGGTTCCTCACTATATTCGAGGTAAGCAGCTTTCATGTCAACCGCCGCCGCCATTGCCGAAGCCCTGATGGATCTGAAACGGCAGATGCGCCAACAACTGGATGAGACCCTCAAGGCCTCCGGACTTTCCTTCGCCCGCTACAAGGTGCTCAAGGTGCTGGAACGCATGGGCCCCTGCCGTCCGGGCGAGGTCGCCGAACAGCTGCGTCATGCGCCCCGCACCCTGACCGATGCCTTCGACGCCCTGGAGCGCGACGGCCTGGTCCGTCGCGAACCCCATCCCCAGGATCGTCGGGCGCTGCTGGTCCATCTGACCGAGCAGGGCCGCCAGGCGCTGGATCAGGCCCAGGTGCCCCGTACCCAGGCGCTGGAAGCGGTCTTCGCGCCGCTGGATGCCAGCGAGCAGGCGCAGTTGCTGGCCTATCTGGAGCGGGTTCGCACCCACAATTGAGTCGCGGGCGAACTCCCTATCGGTCGTTGCGCTCGAAAGAGACACCCTACCGAGGAGAGCCTTCCATGAGTGACCAGCGTTCCGATGCCCACCTGGGCAAGACCCCGCCCAACGAACCCGCCCTCGATGAGGCGGGCCGTCCGGTGGATGTGGTGAAAAAGGACATGGAGCAGCCGGAATCGACGCCGACCGATGCCATCGACAAGGTCATCACGCCGACCGACATCAAGACCAAGGAGCAGGAAGCCGAAGAGCTCAAGCGCAAGACCGCCGAGGTCGAGCGCAAGCTGCAGCACTGATGCTCCACGTGGAACCTCGGGCCGCCGGGGTTTCCACTGCTGTGGCAGGCGTGGTCAGCCATAGCGGCAGCCCTGCCGTGTCATAGCGGTATTGCACTGGCCCGATCCGGACGGAGTTCCTAACCTGGGAATTGATCGTCATCAGCTCAAGGAGCGCTCTTGGATCAGGTCGGCTTTATCGAGCAACTCGCCCGCGAGGGTTTTCAGGCACCGGTGCTGGTCGAGCGCGAAGCCCTGGGCAGCCTGGAATCCCATGCTCATCCCTTCGAGGCGAAGGCGCTGGTCATCCACGGCGAACTCCGCATTCGCACGGCAGCGGGCGAGCGTCGTTATGGGGTGGGAGAGGTCTTTCACCTGGCCGCCCATGAGCCTCACGCGGAAGTCTTCGGCGCCCAGGGCGTGCGCTATCTGGCGGGTCGGCGACCGGCCTAGCCCTCGCTGTCGTTCTTCTCGATGTCCTTGCGCTGGCGGTTGAGGATCACGCAGCCGTAGACGCCGCCGCCCAGCAGCAACAGGGCGAGGATGGAAAACAGGGTCATGAATATGGAGTCGTTCATAGTGCTCTCCGAAAGCGGGGTCGGAGCAGTCTAGCGACTCGCCGGGGTCTCGGCGAACGGGCTCTGGAACAGGGTGTTGCCGATGCCTGGCGGCACCGGCAGGCACCTGGGACCCTTAGCCTTCGAGCGTGGCGTTCAGGTTGATCTTGGCCCCCTTGAGCACCTTGGACACCGGGCAGCCTTCCTTCGCCTGGTTGGCGATGGTGGTGAACTGCTCCTGGGTGGCACCGGGGATCTTGGCCTTCATGGTCAGATCGATGGTGGTGATCTCGAAGCCGTCGCCGACCTTGTCCAGGGTCACATCAGCCTTGGTCTCGATCCGCTCGGGGGTCAGACCGTTCTGGCCCAGCAGCATGGAGAAGGCCATGGAGAAGCAGCCGGCATGGGCCGCGCCGATCAGTTCTTCGGGATTGGTGCCCGGAGTGCCTTCGAAACGGGTGTTGAAGCCATAGGCATTGTCCTTGAGCGCGCCGCTCTCGGTGGTGATATGGCCCTTGCCATCCTTCAGACCGCCTTGCCAGACCGCGGAAGCATATTTCTTCATGGAGCATCTCCGGTTGTGGATGAGAATTCATCTAGAACCAGACGGCAGCCGGTAAGTTCGTTGCAGTCGATCCGGAAGCGCCGTGGTCAACCCTTTTCGACCACCCCTGGAGGCCCCCATGAACTACCGCAATCTAGGCCGTACCGGTCTGAAGATCTCGCCCCTCTGCCTCGGCTGCATGACCTACGGCGTCCCCGAGCGCGGCAATCACCCCTGGACCCTGCCGGAAGACCAGAGCCAGCCGCTGCTGAAAAAGGCGCTGGATCTCGGCATCAACTTCTTCGACACCGCCAACAGCTACTCCGACGGCACCAGCGAAGAGATCGTCGGCCGCTTCCTCAAGGCCAACGCCATGCGCGAGGAGATCGTGCTGGCGACCAAGGTGTACTTCCCGTTGCGCGACAAGCCCAATGTCGGCGGCCTGTCGCGCAAGGCCATCTTCGCCGCCATCGACGCCAGTCTGCAGCGGCTGGGCACCGACTATGTCGACCTCTACCAGATCCATCGCTGGGACTATCACACGCCCATTGAGGAGACTCTGGAGGCACTGCACGACGTGGTCAAGGCCGGCAAGGCGCTGCACATCGGTGCCAGCAGCATGTACGCCTGGCAATTCGCCAAGGCGCTGCACACCGCCGAGCGCCATGGCTGGACGAAATTCGCCACCATGCAGAACCACGTCAATCTGCTCGCTCGCGAAGAGGAGCGGGAGATGCTGCCGCTGTGCCGCGATGCCGGCATCGGCGTGATCCCCTGGAGCCCACTGGCCCGCGGCCGCCTGACTCGCGACTGGGACGCCAGCACCGCGCGCACCGAAAGCGATGCCTTCGGCAAGACGCTCTATACCGCCAGTGAGGAAGCCGATCGGCAGATCGTCGCCGCCGTGGCGCGTATCGCCGAAGCCCGCGGCGTACCGCGTGCCCAGGTGGCCCTGGCGTGGCTGCTGCAGAAGCCGGGCATCGACGCGCCCATCGTCGGGGCGTCCAAGCCGCAGCATCTGGAAGATGCGGTAGCCGCGCTGGAACTGCGCCTGAGCGAAGAAGAGATCGGTGCCCTGGAAGCGCCCTATGTGCCGCATCCGGTGGTGGGGTTCAGCTGAGGCGGGGGCGCTTGCCCTCACCCCGGCCCTCTCCCGGAGGGAGAGGGGGAAGAGCGGATCGGTGTGGTTGGATGAGCCCTGGTGCCCAAGACCCTGCAGAGCTTGCTGCGCTCTTTGAAGTGAGGTGCTTTCAGGTGTACCCGAATCTCACCTTACAAAGACGAGGACCGCTCTGCTCCCCTCTCTCCGAGGGAGAGGAGCCGGGGGTGAGGGCGCCCGGACTCAGGCGTACTGGTCGGCGATCTGGCGTTCGGCGCTGGCCAGGGCCGCGCTCTTGGCTTCGTCGCCATAGGCCAGGCCTTCGGCGCGGACGATCTGGACATCGGTGATGCCGAGGAAGCCCAGCAGCAGCTTCAGATAGTCTGCATGGGCCAGTCCTGTCGGCTTGCCAGCATGGATGCCGCCCGCGGTGGCGACGATGATCGCCTTCTTGCCTTCACAGAGACCCACCGGGCCGGCTTCGCTGTAGCGAAAAGTGGTGCCTGCCACGGTGATGCGGTCGATCCAGGCCTTGAGCTGGGTCGGGATGGTGAAGTTGTACATGGGCGCACCCAGCACCAGGACATCGGCGGCGAGGAATTCCTGCAGGGCGCGGGCATTGCGCTCGGCTTCGTCGCGCTGTTCGGCGCTGCGCTGCTCGGCCGGGGTGGCACCGGCGGCCAGGCTGGCGGCGGAGAAGTGCCCCAGGGCGTCGTGGGCGAGGTCATGGTAGCTGACCTCCAGTTCGGGCGTAGCGGCCTTGAGGGCGCCGACGACCTTGGCGGTCAGGGCACGGGAGGCGGAATGATCACCGAGGATGCTGGAATCGATGTGCAAGAGTTTCATGGCGGTAGTCCTGTAGGGTTCGACGCGATGAGCCCAGACTACCGATAAGACGATCGGCTGATTAGTCGCCTAGAATGCGATGCTTCGTCCCATGGATAGGACAATCGCCCATGCAAGACCTCAATGATCTCGCCTACTTCGCCAAGGTGGTGGAAGCCGGGGGCTTCGCCGCCGCCGGGCGCCTGCTGGGCATTCCCAAGTCGCGGCTGTCCCGGCGCATCGCCGAGCTGGAGACCCGCCTGGGTGCGCGGCTGCTGCAGCGCACCACTCGTACCCTGACCCTGACTACCCTCGGCGAGCGCTACCTGGTGCACTGCCAGGCGCTGTTGCGCGAGGCGGAGAGCGCCGCCGAGACGGCGGCCAGCCTGTCCAGCGAACCGCGCGGCCCGCTGCGCGTTTCCTGCCCGGTGGCCCTGGCCCAGGATTACCTGCCCGACGTCGTCACCCGCTTCCTGCAGCGCTATCCCCAGGTGCAACTGGAGATGGTGCTGGTCAATCGGCGGGTGGACGTGGTCAACGAGGGCCTCGACGTGGCCCTGCGGGTAAGGGACGTCGACGACGTGGAACCGGGGCTGATCGTGCGCCGCTTGCGCCAGGCCTCCGGGGTGCTGGTGGCCGCACCCGACTTTCTCGTCGGTCGCCAGCTGGATGCACCGGAGGCCCTGCTGGGGGTCCCGCTGCTCGGCGCCCTGGAGCTGGATCGCCGGGTGCACCTGCGCATGGTCGGCCCCAACGGCCAGCGCCGTGAGCTGGTGCTGGAAGCCCGGCTGGGCATCGACGACTTCAGCGTGCGCAAGACCGCCGCCCTGGCGGGCCTCGGCTACACGATGCTGCCGCTGCTCTATTGCGAGGCCGAACTGGCCGAGGGTCGCCTGCAGCGCCTGCTGCCGGACTGGTCGCTGCCCGGTGGTCACCTGCAGGCCGCCTATGCCCACAGGCGCGGCCAGCTGCCGGCGGTACGCGCTTGGCTGGAGCACCTGGAGGACAGCTTCCGCGATCAGGGCGGGATGCCGGTCTAGATCACCGTCGCCCAGGCCGAGGCCAGCAGCAGCGCCGCCATCCCCAGGTTGAAGCCACGCCAGGCGCGGGTCGATTTCAGGCCATGCGCCGCGACCCGGCCGAGCAGGGCCCAGAGGCCCAGGCAGGGTACGGACACCAGCAGGAACACCAGGGCCAGCACCAGCACCTGGTGCCAGAAATCGGCACCGGGTTCGGCATAGACGGTCACCACCGCCAGCGCCATGCTCCAGCTCTTGGGGTTGAGCACCTGCAATCCGGCAGTACCGCCGAAACCCAGGCGGGCACCGTCGTCCGCCACTGCGGGCGCCCCGGCGCGGGCCAGTTGCCAGGCCAGCCAGCTCAGCCAGAGCACCCCGGCCCAGGCCAGGCCGCGCTGCCAGTCGGGGTGTTGCGCCAGGGTCTGGCCAAGACCGAAACCCACCACCAGCACCAGGGCCACCGCGCCCAGGCTGCCGCCCAGCACCAGCGGCAGACTGGCCCGGGCGCCATGGCGGGCGCTGTGGCCGAGGATGAGCACATTGGTCGGTCCGGGGGTGATGGAGGCGACCAGGGCGAACAGCAGGAAGGGCAACAGGGACATGGGAGACTCCCGAGAGGACTGAGCCATCAGGGTCGCAAGCCTTGCCGCTAGTGGTCTGGAAGATTCGAGCAGCGCGCGCGATAGGCCGCCGGGGTCAGGCCATAGGCGCGGCGGAACCAGCGACCCAGGTGACTCTGGTCGGCGAAGCCCAGGGCGGCGGCGGTTTCCGCCGGCGACAGGCCGTCGGCCAGCAGGCGACGTGCCCGCGACAGGCGCAGCTGGACCAGATAGGCATGGGGCGCCAGCCCGAAGGCAGCCTTGAAGGCGCGGGTCAGGCGAAATCTGTCCACCCCAGCGGCCCGGGCCAAGTCTTCCAGACCGATATCCTCGTGGTGATGGGCATGCAGGAAGTCGCGGGCGCGCAGGGCCACCTGGGGCAGCCGCGGATCGCCGGCCTGGGGCGCTCGCCATTGCAGTTGCGGCAGGAGGCGCAGCAGCAGGGCGTCGAGGGCGCTCTGGCGGACGATGCGCAATTCCGGGCGACTCAGCACCTCATGGGCCCAGGCCACGGCGCGATGCAGCTCGGCCTGTTCCACCAGGGTCCGGGCGAAGCCAGGTTCGCCCAGCGGCCGGGCGTCGCCATGCAGGCCCTGCAGCTCGCGCGCCAGCCACTGGGGATCGAGATAGAGCATGGAGTAGGTGAAGCCTTCGGCCTCCGGCGCCTGGCCATCGTGCAGTTCGCCGGGCTCCAGCAGGAAGACCTGGCCGGGGGTGCTCAGGTGGCGCTGGCCGCGACAGTGGAATTGCTGCAGGCCCTGCTCGGTGTAGCCCACCAGATAGGCGTCATGCCAGTGCGGGTCATAGGCATGGCCTTCGAAATGGGCGCGCAGGGTCTCGATGCCGGTTTCGGCGTCCTGCTGCAGCTGGATCCAGTGATCGTCGGCCATGGCGAGAAAAAGGGGATCTGCGGGCTTTTCAGTCTAGGCTGAGATCCCGCGGCGGTCTGGAAGATTCGTGCAACGCTAGCGACCCAGACGCGCGGGCAGCTCCCGCGCCAGATGGCGGATCAGCTCGGACAGTCGGCGCGGCACGTGGCGCTGCTGGCGGTGCACCGCATAGATGGCCGCCGCCGATGCCTCATGATCGGTCAGCAGCGGCACCAGGGCGCCACTGGCGATCAGTTCGGCCACGTCCCATTCCGATCTCAGGATCAGTCCGTGGCCTTCCATCGCCAAGCGCACCACCACTTCGCCGTCGTTGCTGCTGAGGCTGCCGCGGACCTTCTGGGCGAAATGCTGGCCGTTCCGGGTGAAGCGCCAGACGGCGTAGTCGCCGGCGTCCTGGCGCAGGACCAGGCAGTTGTGCCGCGCCAGGTCGGCCACGCTGTCCGGCACGCCGGCCCGGGCCAGGTAGGCGGGGGCGGCGCAGAGCAGGCGGCGGTTGTCCAGCAGGCGGTGGGCGATGACCCGCGCATCCGGCGGCTCGCCGACGCGGATGTCCAGGTCGAAGGGCCCGTCCAGCAGATTCACCGGATGGCTGGAGAGGTGTAGGTTGAGCTCCAGCCCGGGATGACGACGGGCGAAGTCCGACAGCAGCGGCGCCAGGTGGCGGCGGCCGAAGCCAAAGGTGGCGTTGAGATTGAGCGCTCCGGCGAGGGGCGCATCGGGTCGGCCGACCGCGGCTTCCAGGTCCTCCAGCTGGGTCAGCAGCGGGCGGGCGCCTTCCAGATAACGCAGGCCTTCCGGCGTCAGGTCCAGGCGTCGCGTGGTGCGGCGGATCAGCTGCACGCCCAGCCGGCGCTCCAGGGCGGTGAGTCGCTTGCTCACCGCCGCCAGCGACAGACCCATTTCCCGGGCGGCGGCGGTCAGGCTGGGATGGCCAGCCAGGCGGACGAAGAAGGCGAGGTCATCGGTGGACAAGATTCTTGATCCCAGGTTAAGAATGTCTTTCTCTTTGGCGGGATTGTACGCCTCTGGCACGGGGCTACACTGGCCCCATCCCCTCAGACTGCCGGAGAACGTCATGCAAGCGTCCAAGCCCCACAAGATCGCGGTCATCGCCGGAGATGGCATCGGCAAGGAAGTCATGCCCGAGGGCATCCGCGTGCTGGACGCCGCCGCCCGACGCTTCGGGATCGAGCTGCAGTGGGACCACTTCGACTTCGCCAGCGCCGAGTATTACCAGGCCCATGGCAAGATGTTGCCGGACGACTGGTTCGAGACCCTCAAGGACTACGACGCCCTCTATTTCGGCGCCGTCGGCTGGCCGGACGTGGTGCCTGACCACATCTCCCTCTGGGGCTCGCTGCTGCAATTCCGCCGCCGTTTCGACCAGTACGTCAACCTGCGGCCCTGCCGGCTGATGCCCGGGGTCAAGGCGCCCCTGGCCAACCGCCAGCCGGGCGACATCGACTTCTATGTGGTACGCGAGAACACCGAGGGCGAGTACTCCAGCGTCGGCGGCATCATGTTCGAGGGCACCGAGCGCGAGGTGGTGATCCAGGAAACGGTGATGACCCGTCACGGTACCGACCGCATCCTCAAGTTCGCCTTTGACCTGGCCCAGCAGCGGCCGCGCAAGAAGCTGACCTCGGCCACCAAGTCCAACGGCATCGCCATCACCATGCCCTGGTGGGACAAGCGCGTGGAAGAGATGGGCAAGGCCTATCCGGACGTGGCGGTGGACAAGTTCCACATCGACATCCTCACCGCCAACTTCGTCCTGCACCCGGACTGGTTCGACGTGGTGGTGGCCAGCAACCTGTTCGGCGACATCCTCTCCGACCTGGGCCCGGCCTGCACCGGCACCATCGGCATCGCGCCCTCGGCCAACATCAATCCGGAGCGCACCTTCCCCAGCCTGTTCGAGCCGGTGCACGGTTCGGCGCCGGACATCGCCGGGCGGGGCATCGCCAATCCAATCGGCCAGATCTGGTGCGGCGCCATGATGCTGGAGCACCTCGGCCATGCCGAAGCCGGTGCCGCCGTGGTGGCGGCCATCGAGGCGGTGCTGCGCCAGGGTCCCGAGCAGGCGCCCCTGACCCGCGACCTCGGCGGCCAGGGCACCACCGAAAGCCTGGGGCAGGCCATCGCCGCGGCCCTGGCCTGAGATGGACGGCCTCTTCGCGGGCTTCGCACAGCGGCGGCTGAACATCGACGGCGTCGAGCTCAATTGCCGCGTCGGCGGCCAGGGCCCGGCGCTGCTGCTGCTCCACGGCCATCCCCAGACCCATGTCATGTGGCACAAGGTGGCGCCGCGGCTGGCCGAGCGCTTCACCCTGGTGGCCGCCGACCTGCGCGGCTATGGCGACAGCACCAAGCCGGACGCGGGTGCCGAGGCGTACAGCAAGCGCACCCTGGCACGGGACAACGTCGAGCTGATGCGCCGGCTGGGCCACGAGCGTTTCGCCGTGCTGGCCCATGACCGCGGCGCGCGGGTCGCCCATCGCCTGGCGCTGGATCATCCCGCGGCGGTGGAGCGGCTGCTGCTGCTGGACATCGCTCCGACCCTGGCCATGTATCGGCAGACCGACGAGGCCTTCGCCCGCGCCTACTGGCACTGGTTCTTCCTGATCCGTCCGGCGCCGCTGCCGGAGCGGTTGATCGAAGCCGATCCGGAAGGCTACCTCAAGGGCGTGATGGGTACCCGCAGTGCCGGCCTGGCGCCCTTTCCGCCAGAGGTGCTGGCCGAATACCTGCGCTGCCTGAGCCTGCCCGGTACCGCCCGCGGCATCTGCGAGGACTATCGCGCCAGTGCCGGGATCGACCTGACGCATGACCAGGCCGATCTGGATGCCGGGCGCCGGCTGGATTTGCCGCTGCGCATACTTTGGGGCGCGGAAGGCACCGTGGGGCGCTGCTTCGATCCCCTCGCGGAATGGCGCCAGGTGGCCACCCAGGTCAGCGGTCGGGTCTTGCCGGGTGGGCATTACCTGGCGGAGGAGTTACCGGATCTGGTCGCCGACGAGGCCCTGGCCTTCTTCGGTTGACTCGGCGGATGCAAAGGACTGTTGTGTCATCTGGCTGTAACAAAGTGTGACGTTATCGAGGTTGAGTGGGTCTATTCGTGAAATTTTCGTGAAAAGAGACCTCGATGAACGCTCCACTCTTCACTCCTACCTGGCAGTGGCGCCGCCTGGCGCTGTGCCAGGGACTGGCCCTGGGCCTGTTGCTGCTCTGGCTGATCCCTGGCGTGCGCAGCCAGTTGCTGGCCTTCGACGCCGGCCTGTTCCACGCCCTCAATGCCCCCCTGGCGCAGTCCACCGCCTGGCTCTACCTCTGGACCGTCTTCAGCCTGAGACCGGTGGATGCCCTGGTCGGCCTGATCCTCCTGGCGCTCCTGGTCCGCGGCGGCTGGGCCTATCCGGCCCGGCAGGTACGGCCGGCGCTAGCGGCCTTCGTCGGCCTGCTGGTGATCCTGCTCATCGTGCGCACCCTGTTGACCAAGGGCATCGAAGCCGCGGGCCTGCAGCACGCCAGTCCGTCCGATGTGCTCACCGGCGCCTATCTGCTCAGCGATCGCTTTCCCGGACTGGAACACGGCTGGGAATTGAAGGACAGATCCGGCGCCAGCTTTCCCGGCGACCATGCCTCGGTGCTGCTGCTCTGGGCGCTGTTCATGGCCCATTTCACCCGCGGCGGACGGCGCCTGGTAGTGGCCGCACTAGCCGTGCTGTTCATGCTGCCGCGGCTGGTGGCCGGCGCCCACTGGGGCTCGGATGACTATATCGGCGGTCTGGCGCTGGCCCTCGGCGTGATCAGCCTGGGCCTGCATACGCCGCTGGCCGCTGCCTTCGCCCGCCAGGGCGAGCGCCTGCTGACGCCGCCGTTGCGGGGCCTGGGCCGGTTGCCGCTGCTGGGCCGGTTGAGTCTGCTGCGGCCCTAGCGCCTGCTAGCCGCGCGGTTGGGCCAGGGCTGGCAGCAATTGCTGGTCGATGGCCTGGCGCACCGCCGGCAGCAGCGCCGCGCTGCCGGACAGCAATTCCTGGATCAGTTGCCGCAGGGCCTGGGCGCGTTCCTGGTTGAGGCCCGTCACCGCCTGGCGACAGGCCTCGTCCGCCGTGGCCGCGGGCGTCACGTTGAAACCCAGCGCGCGCAGGCGGTCGCGGAAGTCGTCCTGGTCGATCAAGTCGGCGATCATCATGGTGCTGCCCTCTCCGGTGGAATGCCTGGATTCTCCCATTGGCGCCGTAGACGACAAGCGGGGCTGGCGTCGCTGCATAGCCGGATGTCGTTTTTGGAAAGCGCCTCCCCTACCAGCCAGGCAATGTAGGTTTATTACGACATCATGCCCGGACAATCTGCCGCAGGGTCAAGATCGACGTTCGTCGTTAGAATGGCGCCTATCAACGACATTTTCCGGTTGTTCGCCACCAGGGTCGAGCAACCCCCGGTTACACACTGAGGCCCATCAGGGCGTTTGAACCTCTTCCGTCTCCAGCGGTTGAGGTTTTTTTTTGTCTTTTGCCAGGACAGCGAGGGGCAGGGCGCCCAGTTCGCCCGCGAGAAAGGCTTCCAGGGCCCCGCGCAGGGCCTCGGCCCGCCGGCCATGGGCGCGCAGAGCGCCGTGCAGCAGGCCGGCACCTTGCCACAGGCGACCGGGCGTCCCGCCGCCCCGCAGGGCAGCGACATAGGCACGGCCATGGTCAGCCAGGGGATCGCGCTGGGCAACGGCGACAAAGGCGGGTGCCAGTCCACTGAAATCGCCGGACTCCAGGGGCAGGGCGAGAGGCTCCCGGCGCCGCGCCGGTCGAGGCAGATAGACGTCCAGACACGCCCGCCAGTCGGCGGCGCTCAGCAGCGGCGCCGTGGCCTGCCGGCTTTCGCTGGGCAGCACCCGCGCGGTCAGCGCCGGATAGATCAGCGCCTGGGCCCGGGGCTGGGCACGCCCCTGTTGCCGCAGCGCCAGGCACAGGGCGGCGGCGAGAGTGCCGCCGGCACTGTCGCCGGCCACCGCCAGCCGGGTCGGGTCCAGCCCCAGGGCCCGGGCTTCCCGCTGCAACCAGTCCCAGGCCTGGCGGGCATCGTTCAGGGCGGCGGGGTAGGGATGCTCCGGCGCCAGTCGATAGTCCACCAGCAGCACCGCCAGCCCCAGTCGCCGCGCCAGCCGCGCGGCGAGAAAACCGTGGGAATCCAGATCGCCGAGCATCCAGCCGCCGCCGTGCAGATAGAGCAGGGCGGGGCGGTCAATGGCGGCCTCCCGCGGCGCCACCAGCCGCAACGGCACGTCGCCGGCGCGGTGATCGCTGACCGTCAGGCCCTGATAGTCAGCCGGCGCCAGGGCGGCGCAGAGTCGGGCGTAGGCCTGGCGCTGAGCCTGGAGGTCCGGATCGACCGTGGCGAAGGCCTGGCTGGCCGCGACGAAGGCGGCCATGTCCGCCGACAGCGGTGGCTGGCTCATCGTTGCAGCACGCGAATCCTGGAGTGCAGTTCGTCTCTGTCGACATAGCAGCCCTGGAAGTGGCGCGCGCCGCTGGCGGGGTCGAATTCATCCCTGGCATGCAGGGCGCGCCTGTTGTCGAAACACCAGAGCTGACCCGCTTCGAGTCGGTGTCGATAGCGGAAGCGATCGTCGCGCGTCAGGGCGATGAAGCGACGGTAGGCGCGGTAGAGCAACGGCATGGTGGCGGGCGGGGTGCTGAAGGGGCCACGCAGGAAATTCGCCATGCGGATTTCCGTCACCTGCTGCTTCTCATCCAGGGCGATGATGGGTGCCTGGTAGCGATAATCCGAAGACCTGCCCCGATTGCGGAATTCGATGGGCAGGGTGGTGAGGATCTCGAAGGCCTGCGGGTCTTCTTCCCTGAGCACTTCCGCCAGTTTGAATCCATCGACGAAGGTGCTACTGCCGCCGCGTGCGTCGTTGACCAGGCAATGCAGGAATTGCAGGCCCGGTTGCAACTCGCGGGTCGGCAGATCGGTATGCAGCGGGAGGTTGAAGGCGGTATAGGCGTTGCTGTCCGCATCGGCCTTGGACTGGACGTCGAAGAGCATGCCGAAATTGCTTTCGCGGATGAACGAAATGCGTTTCGCCACGGGGAGGAGCGCGCCGCTCTCGGTGGGCACGCCGTGGATCAACGACAGGCCGGTGTCTCTCACCGCCAGCAGCCAGGCCAGCAGTGCCGTGTCGTCGGCCATTATCTCGGGGTAATGGAAGGCTGGAACGGCCAGGCCGCTGTCCCAGAGCTTTTTCTTCGGCTTCAGCCGTTCCCGCTCAGCCAGGGATGCTTCGTCATAGGCGTGGGCGCGCAACCAGCCCGCGTCGTAGGTACTGGCATGCCCGTCGTGCCAGAGGATGTCCAGGTTGCCGTCGTCCGAGAGGGTTACCCGGGCGGCCTGAATGTCGTCGGGGATATCCAGGATCTCGACGACCTGCTCGCGGGTAACCGGATAGACACAGCGCGAGCAGGGGCAGTTATCTCTGAGCCAGAGCAGGTGGTAAGGACTGGCTCGGCCATCCAGCCAGAGCACCGTGACCTGGGTGTCGTCTCCCAGGACGCTGCGTATGGGGCTGATGATCTGGTAGGTACTGAAGTCGGCGATGGCGCTCATGTCAGGGTGACTCCGGGGGATCCTTGGGGCTGTTGGTCATTTTCTTGCGGGTGGCAGGCCGATGACCCGCCCGACGTGCTCCGGCCAGGGCGCGTCCTGCTGACTCGCCAGTTGGGTAGCCAGCCAGTCGTGCACGGCCGGTGCGAAGGGCGCCGACCTGGGGCCGGCCAGGTCGACGTGCAGCAGCAGCTGCTCGGAGGCGGCCAGCAACTCGGCCGCGTCTTCGCGATACAGCCCGAAGTGCAGGTGCAGGCGCTTGGCGTCCAGCGCCAGGAATCTCACCCGCACCTCCAGCCGGGCATCCGCCTTCACCTCATGGAGGAAGTTGAGGTGGCACTCCAGGGTGAACAGCGAGTGCCCGCTGGCGGCGCGGCCGGCGGCGTCCAGGCCCATGGCGTCCATCAGGGCGTCGCTAGCGTGGCTGAAAATCAGCAGGTAGTAGGCGTCGCGCAGATGGCCGTTGTAGTCGACCCACTCGGGGGCGACCGCGGTGCGATGGATGATCATGGTCGCTCCTAGTCCCGGATGCCGTGGCGCGTCTTGCAGTCGGCGATGGCCGCCTGCACCGCCAGCAGGCAGTCGTCGCGATAGCGCTCCAGCGCCGCCAGTTCCAGGTCGCCCTGCTGGGCCTGGGTGCCCTCGACCACGGCGTCGATCAGGCCGTCGGTCAGCTCCGGCGCTTCCAGGTAGGTCCAGGGCAGCTTCAGCGCCGGGCCGAATTGCTGCATGAAGTGGCGCATGCCCGCCGGGCCGCCGGCCAGGGTGTAGGTGAGGAAGGTGCCCATGAACGACCAGCGCAGGCCGGCGCCATAGCGGATGGCGTCGTCGATCTCGCCGGTGGTGGCGACGCCGTCGTTGACCAGGTGCAGCGCTTCGCGCCACAGGGCTTCCAACAGGCGATCGGCGATGAAGCCGGGTACCTCCTTGCGTACCCGCAGCGGTCGCATGCCCAACTCGCGATAGAAGGCTTCGGCGCGCTCCAGGTTGGCCGCCGAGGTCTGGCGGCCACCGACCACCTCCACCAGTGGCAAGAGATAGACCGGATTGAACGGATGGCCCACCAGGCAACGCTCGGGGTGCAGCGCCTCGGCGTAGAAGTCGCTGGGCAGCAGGCCCGAGGTGCTGGAGCAGATCAGGGCGTCGGGCCGCGCGGCTCGACTGACCTGGGCATGCAATTCGCGCTTGAGCTCCAGGCGCTCGGGGGCGCTTTCCTGAATGACGTCGGCATCGGCCACCGCGGCTTCCAGATCGGTATGGAAACTCAGGCGCTCCAGGCTGGCACCGGCTGCCAGGCCCTGGGCTTCCAATGCCGGCCAGGCATTGGCCAGCCGGGTGCGCAGCGCGGCCTCGGCGCCGGGCGCCGGGTCCCAGGCGCGCACCCTAAGGCCGCGGGCCAGGGCGCGGGCGATCCAGCCGGCACCGATCACGCCGGTGCCGAGGGCAGCGAAGACGGCGCTCATCGGGCACCTCCCAACTGCATCCGGTCCCGCCCTTCGGCGGGGCTCAGGGCGCGTCCGCCCAGCCGTTCGATGATCTGGATGACCCTCTCCACCAGGCTGCCGTTGGTGGCGTGGACGCCGCGGTCCAGCCAGAGATTGTCTTCCAGGCCGACCCGGACGTTGCCGCCCAGCAGAATGGCCTGGGCGGCCATGGGCATCTGCATCCGGCCGATGCCGAAGCCGGCCCAGCACGCGCCCGCCGGCAGGTTGTCGACCATCGCCTTCATGGTGGTGGTGTCGGCCGGAGCACCCCAGGGAATGCCCAGGCACAGCTGGAACAGCGGATCCTTCAGCAGCCCCTCCTTGAGCAACTGCTTGGCGAACCAGAGGTGGCCGGTGTCGAAGATCTCCAGCTCGGCCTTCACCCCCAGTTCGGTGATGCGCCTGGCCCCGGCGCGCAGTTGCGCGGGGGTGGAGACATAGATGAAGTCGCCGTCGCCGAAGTTGAGGGTGCCGCAATCCAGGGTGCAGATGTCCGGACGCAATTCCTCGACATGCAGCAGGCGGGTGAGGGGGCCGACCAGGTCCGAGCCGGGGCCGAATTCGGTTGGGCTTTCGCCCGGGCCGATCTCCAGGTCGCCGCCCATGCCGGCGGTGAGGTTGATGACGATCTCGGCGTCCGCCTCGCGGATGCGTTCGACCACCTCGCGATAGAGCGCCACGTCGCGACTCGGCTTGCCGGTGGCGGGATCGCGCACATGGGCGTGCACCACGGTGGCGCCGGCGCGGGCCGCTTCCAGGGCGGCGGCGGCGATCTGCGCCGGGGTAACGGGGACATGGGGATTGCGGCCTACGGTATCACCGGCGCCGGTCAGGGCGCAGGTGACGATGACATCGGTGTTCATGGGGTCTGTCCTTGAGCGATCAGAGCTTGAGAGCGGCGGGCTGGCCGGTAAGAGTGGTCACGCCCTGGAGAAAGGCGTCGAGGCGTTGCGGGTTGTCTTTGAGCCAGGCGCGGGCGGCGTCTTTGGGTGCGGTGCGCTCCAGGATGGGCGCCATCACGGCACTGACCTCGGCACTGTCCATGTGCAAATTGCTGAGCAGGCGCTGGACGTTGGCGCAGCGCTGCGGATAGTCGGCGGTGGTCACCACCGAGACCGTGGCCTGGCCTTCGTTGGGGCCGAAGACGTCTTCGCTGCCGGTCAGGTAGCGCATCTTGATCTGCAGGTTCATCGGGTGCGGCTTCCAGCCGAAGAAGACGATCCACTCCTTGCGCTTCTCGGCGCGGCGCACGGCGGTGAGCATGCCCGCCTCGCTGGACTCCACCAGCTGGAAGTCCTTGAGGCCGAAGCGGTCGGTCTTGATCATCTCGGCGGTGCCGCGGTTGGCGCCGCTGCCCGGCTCGATGCCGTAGATCTTGCCGCCGAGCTTGTCCTTGAAGCGGGCGATGTCGGCAAAGGTCTTCAGCCCCCCTTCGTAGACGTACTCGGGCACAGCGAAGGTGGACTGGGCGTCGGCCAGCAGCGGTGGGGTCAGCACCTTGACCTGGCCCTTGTCGACGAAGGGCTGCACCACCGGCTGCATGGTCGGTTGCCAGTAGCCGAGGAACACATCCAGATTCTTTTCGCCCATGGCCGCCATGATGATCTGCTGGGAGGCAGTGGTCGGCTTCACGCCGTAGCCGAGGCCTTCGAGCATGACCTCGGCCAGGGCACTGGTGGCGACCACGTCGGTCCAGCCGACGATGCCCAGCCGTACCGTCTGGCAGCTGTCGGGATCGGCGGCACGGGCGCTGCCGAGGGTGGCGGCCAGGAGGCCGCAGGCGAGGAGGGTGGCGCTGAGGGTCTTGTTGGGCATGACGAACTCCCTGGGGCGGCGGGCGGGGATGACTGCCGGTTGCCTTCTACCCTAGGCGCCTCGCCCCGCCGCCATGTGCAGCCCGACGACCGGAATTTGCACCCTGGCGACCTTCTTGCTTGCACAAGCCAATCGTTACCGAGGACGCCCCACCCATGCCGCAGTCCTTTGCCTTTCTCCTGCTGCCCGGCTTTTCCGCCCTGGGCTTCATCGCCACCCTAGAGCCCCTGCGGGTGGCCAATCGCTTTCGTCCGGGCAGCTATGGCTGGCGCATCCTCGGTCGCGAGGGCGCGGCGGTGACCGCCAGCAACGGCATGTCGGTCAATGTCGACGGCGGCCTCGACGCCCTGGAAGCGGGCACCACCCTGTTCGTGGTGGCCGGTTTCGAGCCCCTGGCCCATTACGACGACGGCCTCGCCAGCTGGCTGCGCCAGGTCGCCCGCCACGGCCATCCCCTGGGCGGCATCGACACCGGTGCCCTGGTGCTGGCGCGTGCCGGGCTGCTGGACGGGCACCGGATCACCCTGCACTGGGAGGCGGTGGCGGCCTTTCGCGAAGCCTGGCCGCAGCTCGAGGTAACCGGCGAGCTGTTCGAGATCGACCGCGGCCGCATCACCTGCGCTGGCGGCACGGCCAGCCTCGACCTGCTGCTGGAACTGATCGGCCGCAGCCATGGCAGCGAACTGGCGGTGCAGGTCTCCGAGCAATTCGTGCTCGGGCGCATCCGCCCGCCACGCGAGCACCAGCGGCTGCAGGTAGCGCAGCGCTATGGCATCGCCAACCGCAAGCTGATCCGCGTGGTGGAGCGCATGGAGCGCCATACCGAGACGCCCCTGGGCACCCTGGACCTGGCTGCCGGCATCCAGGTGACCCGCCGCCAGCTGGAGCGGCTGTTCCGCCTCCACCTGCAGACGACCCCCTCCACCTTCTATCTGCAGTTGCGCCTGGACCGGGCGCGCCAGCTGCTGCAGCAGGGCGAGGCCAGCGTGCTGGACGTCGCCCTGGCCTGCGGTTTCGAGTCCGCGTCCTATTTCTCCCGCTGCTACCGCCAGCGCTTCGGCTTGAGTCCACGAGAAGACCGGCCGCACCGGTCGTCGGCGCCGGAGTCCGCGGCGGCGGCTGCCGGCCTGCCGCCGGGGTAGGCCGACCCGCTCACTGACGCTTCTGGTGATACCCCTGTCGTTTTTGCATCCGGTCGGCCAGGACCCCGGGGCTATGCTGGCCTCGAATCGCCGGCACCCGTTCCGGCGCGAGACCAACGCCGGAGCCTGTCATGAATGCCACCGAACTCCACGCCGACAGCATCGTCATCGACGGGCTGATCATCGCCAAGTGGAACCGCGAACTCTTCGAAGACATGCGCAAGGGTGGCCTGACCGCCGCCAACTGCACCGTCTCGGTATGGGAGGGCTTCCAGGCCACGGTCAACAACATCGCGGCGAGCCAGAAGCTGATCCGCGAGTGCAGCGACCTGGTGGTCCAGGTGCGCACCACCGCCGAGATCCGCCAGGCCAAGGCCCAGGGCAAGACCGGCATCCTGTTCGGCTTCCAGAACGCCCACGCCTTCGAAGACCAGATCGGCTACGTCGAGATCTTCAAGCAGCTCGGCGTGGGCATCGTGCAGATGTGCTACAACACCCAGAACCTGGTGGGCACCGGCTGCTACGAGCGCGACGGCGGCCTGTCCGGCTTCGGCCGCGAGATCGTCGCCGAGATGAACCGCGTCGGCATCATGTGCGACCTCTCCCACGTCGGCTCCAAGACCAGCGAGGAAGTCATCCTCGAATCGAAGAAGCCGGTCTGCTACTCCCACTGCCTGCCGTCCGGCCTGAAAGAGCATCCGCGCAACAAGTCGGACGCGGAACTCAAGTTCATCGCCGACCACGGCGGCTTCGTCGGCGTGACCATGTTCGCCCCCTTCCTGGCCAAGGGCATCGATTCGACCATCGACGACTACGCCGAGGCCATCGAGTACGTGATGAACCTGGTGGGCGAAGACGCCATCGGCATCGGTACCGACTTCACCCAGGGCCACGGCCATGACTTCTTCGAGTGGCTGACCCACGACAAGGGCTACGCCCGTCGCCTGACCAGCTTCGGCAAGATCGTCAACCCGCTGGGCATCCGCACCGTGGGCGAATTCCCCAACCTGACCGAGACCCTGCTCAAGCGCGGCATGCCCGAGCGCACCGTGCGCAAGGTCATGGGCGAGAACTGGATGCGCATCCTCGGCGAAGTCTGGGGCGAGTGATCCCGACGAACCCTTTCCACCCCTTTGTGAGCGTCGGGCTCCGCTAGCGCTCAACCCGACCCACGACCCTCTGTTCTGGAGTACCCGCATGGCCAGCCACGCCCCCGAAATGCCCATCCAGGTCGACGACGAAACCGGCGTCTGGACCACCGACGCCCTGCCGATGCTGTACGTACCCCGGCACTTCTTCGTCAACAACCACATGGGTATCGAAGAAGTCCTGGGCGCCGACAAATACGCCGAGATCCTCTACAAGGCCGGCTACAAGTCCGCCTGGCACTGGTGCGAGAAGGAAGCCGAGTGCCATGGCATCCACGGCGCCGCAGTGTTCGAACACTACATGAAGCGCCTGTCGCAGCGCGGCTGGGGCCTGTTCGAAACCCAGAAGCTCGACCTGGACACCGGCCATGCCGAGGTCAAGCTCAAGCATTCCGCCTTCGTCTACGTCTACGGCAAGGTCAATCGCAAGGTGGACTACATGTTCACCGGCTGGTTCTCCGGCGCCATCGACCAGATCCTGGCCGCCAAGGGCAGTGCCATCCGCACCGTTACCGTCCAGGAATACAGCGGTTCCGAAGAAGGCCACGACGACGGCCTGTTCGTCACCCGGCCGAAGTAACGCCACGCCCCCGGGTGGCCACCGACCCGCTCGCCGCCACCCCAGCGACACCCCAGAGCAAGAGCGCGGCTCAAGACCGCGCACCAGCCGATCGAGGAGAAGGTCATGGCCTTCGAAGCAATGTTCCAGCCGATCCAGATCGGCAAGCTCACCATCCGCAACCGCGTACTCTCCACGGCCCACGCCGAGGTCTATGCCACCGACGGCGGCATGACCACCGAGCGCTACGTCAAGTATTACGAAGAGAAGGCCAAGGGCGGCATCGGCCTGGCCATCTGCGGGGGTTCCTCGGTGGTCGCCATCGACAGCCCGCAGCACTGGTGGAGTTCGGTCAACCTCTCTACCGACCGTATCATTCCGCACTTCCAGAATCTGGCCGACGCCATGCACAAGCACGGCGCCAAGATCATGATCCAGATCACCCACATGGGGCGCCGTTCGCGCTGGGACGGCGGCCACTGGCCGACCCTGATGTCGCCATCGGGCATCCGCGAGCCCGTGCACCGCGCCACCTGCAAGACCATCGAGCCGGAAGAGATCTGGCGGGTGATCGGCAACTTTGCCCAGGCGGCCCGCCGGGCCAAGTCCGGCGGCCTGGACGGCGTCGAGCTGTCCGCCGTGCACCAGCACATGATCGACCAGTTCTGGTCGCCGCGGGTGAACAAGCGCACCGACGAGTGGGGTGGCAGCTTCGAGAACCGCATGAGATTCGGCATGGAGGTGCTCAAGGCCGTGCGTGCCGAGGTTGGTGACGATTTCTGCGTCGGCATGCGCATCACCGGCGACGAATTCCACCCGGACGGTCTGTCCCACGACGACATGAAGCAGATCGCCAAGTACTACAGCGACACCGGCATGCTCGACTTCATCGGCGTGGTCGGCTCGGGGTGCGACACCCACAACACCCTGGCCAACGTCATCCCCAACATGACCTATCCGCCGGAGCCCTTCCTGCACCTGGCCGCGGGCATCAAGGAAGTGGTCAACGTGCCGGTGCTGCACGCCCAGAACATCAAGGACCCGAACCAGGCCACCCGTATCCTGGAGGGCGGCTACGTCGACATGGTCGGCATGACCCGCGCCCACATCGCCGATCCGCACCTGATCACCAAGATCAAGATGGGCCAGATCGACCAGATCCGTCAGTGCGTCGGCGCCAACTACTGCATCGACCGCCAGTACAACGGCCTCGACGTGCTGTGCATCCAGAACGCCGCCACCAGCCGCGAATACATGGGCCTGCCGCACATCATCGAGAAGTCCACCGGGGCCAAGCGCAAGGTGGTCATCGTCGGTGGCGGCCCGGCCGGCATGGAGGCCGCGCGCGTCTCGGCCGAGCGCGGCCATGACGTCACCCTGTTCGAGAAGCAGGAGCAACTCGGCGGCCAGATCACCCTGGCCTCCCGCGCCCCGCAGCGCGACCAGATCGCCGGCATCACCCGCTGGTACCAGCTGGAGCTGACGCGCCTGGGCATCGACCTGCGCCTGGGCACCGCCGCCGATCCGGCGACCATCCTCGACCTGCGCCCGGACATCGTCATCCTGGCCAACGGCGGCCATCCCTTCCTGGAGCAGGTCGACCACTGGCACGCCGCCGACGGCCTGGTCGTCAGCAGCTGGGACATCCTCTCGGGCAAGGTCGAGCCGGGCAAGAACGTGCTGGTGTACGACACCATCTGCGAATTCACCGGCATGTCGGTGGCCGACTACCTGGCCGACAAGGGCGCCCAGGTCGAGATCGTCACCGACGACATCAAGCCGGGCGTGGCCATCGGCGGGACCACCTTCCCGACCTACTACCGCAGCCTCTATCCCAAGGAAGTGGTCATGACCGGCGACCTGATGCTGGAAAAGGTCTACGCCGAGGGTGACAAGAAGGTCGCGGTGCTGGAGAACGAATACACCGGCGCCCGCGAAGAGCGCGTGGTCGACCAGATCGTCATCGAGAACGGCGTGCGTCCGGACGAGGGACTCTACTACGCCCTCAAGGAAGACTCGCGCAACAAGGGCCAGATGGACATCGAGGCGCTGTTCGCCATCGAGCCGCAGCCGGCGCTCGGCGAGACGGGCAACGGCTACCTGCTCTACCGGATCGGCGACTGCGTGGCCCAGCGCAACACCCACGCCGCCATCTACGACGCCCTGCGCCTGTGCAAGGACTTCTAAGACACGCCCCGTGAGGGTTCGCAACGTCCGGTCGGCACGGACAGCCCCCTCTCCCTGAGGGAGAGGGCGGGGGTGAGGGGCCCAACTGACGCCTTGGCGTGAACGCGGGCTCCCCATCTCGGCTTTCTCCCCAGGGAGAGGAGGTGATCCGCCGCCACCCGAGGTCCCGTAGGGAGACCCGCAATGCTCAGTACTATCCTCCCCATCCTGCTCTTCGCCGCCCTGGCCCTCACCGTGATCGGTGCCGTGCGCCGCTTCAGCCTCTGGCGACAGGGGCGTCCGGCCGAGGTCGACTGGCTGGGCGGGTTGCTGAAGATGCCGCGGCGCTACTTGGTGGATCTGCACCACGTGGTCGACCGCGACAAATACATCTCCAAGACCCACGTGGCCACCGCGGGCGGTTTCGTCCTGGCGGCGCTCCTGGCCATCCTGGTCCATGGCTTCGGCCTGCACAGCCGCATCCTCGGCTGGGCGCTGCTGGCGGCCACCGTTTGCATGTTCACCGGCGCCCTGTTCGTAGCCAAGCGCCGTCGCGATCCGCCGGCGCGGCTGTCCAAGGGTCCCTGGATGCGCCTGCCCAAGAGCCTGCTGGCCTTTGCCGCGAGCTTCTTCATCGCCACCCTACCGGTCGCCGGCATCCTGCCGCCGGACTTCGGCGGCTGGCTGCTGGCCGCGGTGCTGGCGGTGGGCGTGGCCTGGGGCGTGTCCGAGCTGTTCCTCGGCATGACCTGGGGCGGTCCCATCAAGCACGCCTTCGCCGGTGCCCTGCACCTGGCCTGGCACCGTCGCGCCGAGCGTTTCAGCACCCCGCACAACGCCAGCGCCGCCCGCTCCAGCGGCCTCAAGGCGCTGGACTTGCACGATCCCAAGGCGCCGCTGGGTGTGGAAAAACCCGCCGACTTCACCTGGAACCAGCTGCTCGGCTTCGACGCCTGTGTCCAGTGCGGTCGTTGCGAAGCCATGTGCCCGGCCTTCGCCGCCGGCCAGCCGCTCAACCCCAAGAAGTTGATCCAGGACATGGTGGTCGGCCTCAAGGGCGGCAGCGATGCCCGCTACTTCGGCTCGCCCTATCCCGGCAAGCCGGTCGGCGAGCACGCCGGCGGTCCGCACCTGCCCATCGTCGCTCGCCAGGGCAAGGCCCTGGTGGACGCCGAGACCCTCTGGTCCTGCACCACCTGCCGCGCCTGCGTCGAGGAATGCCCGATGATGATCGAGCATGTTGATGCCATCGTCGACATGCGCCGGCACCTGACCCTGGAGCGTGGCGAGACGCCGAACAAGGGCGCCGAGGTGCTGGAAAATCTCATCGCCACCGACAACCCCGGCGGTTTCGCCCCCGGTGGCCGCCTGAACTGGGCCGCCGACCTGGACCTGCCGCTGATGAAGGACAAGGGCCAGGCCGAGGTGCTGTTCTGGGTCGGCGACGGCGCCTTCGACATGCGCAACCAGCGCACCCTGCGCGCCTTCGTCAAGGTGCTCAAGGCGGCCAAGGTGGATTTCGCCGTGCTCGGCCTGGAAGAGCGCGACAGCGGTGACGTGGCCCGTCGCCTGGGCGACGAGGCGACCTTCCAGCAACTGGCCAAACGCAACATCGAGACCCTGAGCCAATACCGCTTCCAGACCATCGTCTCCTGCGATCCTCACAGCTTCCACATGCTCAAGAACGAATACGGCGACCTCGGTGGCCACTACCAGGTGCAGCACCACAGCACCTTCATCGAGACCCTGCTCAGCCGTGGCTCCCTGCACCTTGGGCAGCACGCCCTGGCCGAACAGGGCGCCACCATCACCTATCACGATCCCTGCTACCTGGGCCGCTACAACGGCGAATACGAGGCGCCGCGCGCGGTGCTCAGGGCGCTGGGCATCGCGGTCAAGGAGATGGAGCGTTCCGGCTTCCGTTCGCGCTGCTGCGGCGGTGGTGGTGGCGCCCCCATCACCGACATCCCCGGCAAGCAGCGGATCCCGGACATGCGCATGGCCGACATCCAGGAAACCGGCGCCGAGCTGGTGGCCGTGGGCTGCCCCCAGTGCACCCTGATGCTGGAAGGCGTGGTTGCCCCGCGTCCGGAGATCAAGGACATCGCCGAACTGGTGGCCGAAGCCATCGTCGAGGCGCCTGTCGAAAGCAAGCCGACCGCCGCTCGGCGGCCGATGGCGGAGGCCCTGTCGTGAGCGGGCGTCGGGGCCCCCTCACCCTGGCCCTCCCCCCGAGGGGAGAGGGGATGATCAGGGGTGCCAGACACGTCCCGGTGTTCACCGCTTTTACCCCCTCTCCCCTCGGGGGAGAGGGCTGGGGTGAGGGGCCCACCGCGCACCTCACCTGCCATTTCCAAACGGAGCGCCTAGCATGAGCATCATCCGTCGCGATCCGCGCCGCGAGTGGATCGCGCGCAACCGTCTGCATCCGCTGCACGCCAGTATCGCCAGCAGCGCCGAGGCCGAAGTCCGCTGGATGGGCCCCAATGGCCTGGTCCGCAAGAACCCCCATGCCGCGGCTGCCGGCTTCGTCGGCCCCCAGGGCGTCAAGCGGATCGATCGCAGTGGCGCCCAGCAGGGCGGCGGTCGCCGTGGCACCGCCCAGGCGGTGGAAGAACAGCTGCCGCTGCACCGGATCGCCGAGCCGGCCTTCTACATCGCCGTGGTCCCGGATCTGGTCAGCGGTCGCCTGACCGCCCATGACCGTGACCTGCTGGGCCTGGCCCGGCAACTGGCCGGTGCCGAGGGCGCCGTGCTGGCGGTGGTCTTTGGCGAGGTCAAGGAAACCGCCTTCGATACCGCCGGGGTGGATCGCCTGCTGCATCTGGATGGCGAGCAATTCCAGGGCTATGCCCCCGAACAGCGGGTGCTGGCGCTGCGCGCGCTAGACAACGAACTGCAGCCGCGGCAATGGCTGCTGCCCGACAGCCGCAGCGGTGGCGGTGAACTGGGTCGGCGCTTAGGTGCGGCCCTGCACGAGCGTCCCGCCACCCGTGTCTGGCAGGTCAAGGACGGTCTGGCCACCGGCCGTGCCGGTGCCGGTCGCCAGGATCTGCAGCAGCCGTTGCCGCGCCTGGTGCTGGCCCTGCCGGAATGCGCGGAGCCGGTCGGCGAGACCCGTCACGAGGTCCTGCCGGTCACCCTCGGCGGCAACATCGCCCGCCACCTGCCGCGCATTGAAGACCTCGGCCCGGTCGCCGTCGATCCCATGCAGATTCCTCTGGCCGAGGCCGAATTCATCCTCTCCGGTGGCAACGGTATCCGTGACTGGAATCTCTTCCACAGCACCGCCGCACTGCTGGGCGCCACCGAAGGCGCCTCGCGGGTGGCGGTGGACGACGGCCATATGCCGCGCAATCGTCAGGTCGGTGCGACCGGGACCTGGGTCACCGCCCGGGTCTATCTGGCCGTGGGCATCTCCGGCGCCGTGCAGCACCTGCAGGGCATCGCCAGTTGCGACAAGGTCATCGCCATCAACACCAATCCGGGTTGCGACATGGTCAAGCGCGCGGATCTTTCGGTGATCGGCAACGGTGACGCCATCCTGGCCGCCCTGGCGCGGCTGGTCGAACAACAGCGGGCAGGGGAGTTGCAGGATGTCGCCTGAGCAGAAGCTGCCGTCGCTGGACGGCGTCAAGGTCGTGGCCCTGGTCTCCGTCGGCGCCCATCCCACCTCCGGGCGGGCCCGGCGGGCGGAACAGGATGCCCGTGCCGTCGAACTGGGCCTGCGCCTGGTCGGCGACAAGCTGCGCGTGCTGCACGCTGGTGATCCCGCCGAAGAGGCTCTGCGTGGCTATCTGGGCATGGGCGTGCCGGCCCTGCACGTGCTGGAACAACCGGCGGGCGCGGATGCTTTGCCGGCCCTCGGCGATACCCTGCGCGAGGTTGGTGCCGGCCTGGTACTGACCGGTAGCCAGGCGGAAACCGGCGAGGGCTCGGGCCTGCTGCCCTATCTGCTGGCCGAGACCCTCGGCTGGCCGCTGGTGGTCGGCCTCGCCGCGGTGGAAGCCGTGGAGGGTGGCCAGGCGACCGTGCTGCAGGCCCTGCCACGTGGTCAGCGGCGGCGGCTGCGTGTACGGCTGCCTTTCGTCGCCAGCGTCGACAGCGCCGCCCCGGCGCCGCGGCAAAGCGCCTTCGGCCCGGCCCGGCGCGGCGAGTTGCAGGTGGAGACCACCGAGATCGTGCAGGACAGCCTGTTCGACAGCGGCGAATTGCAGCCGGCCAAGGCGCGCCCCAAGCGCCTCAAGGTGATCAAGGCCAAGACCGCCGCCGACCGCTTCAAGGCCGCCACGGCCAAGGCCTCCGGCGATGGCGGCCAGGTCCTTAAGGACCTGACCCCGGAAGCGGCCGCGGCCGCCATCTTCAAGGTATTGCGCGAGGAAGGCGTAGTGCGCTGAGGCTGTAACCCCCTCTCCCTCCGGGAGAGGGCTGGGGTGAGGGCGCCCTTGGCACCTGAGTCTCAAGTGGAAAAGGCTACGCCGTTTTCCACGCTACGGAGCGGAAGCCAAGCTCCAAGCCATCCCCTCTCCTTCCGGGATAGGGCTAGGGTGAGGGAAGCCTAGGCACCCAAGCCTCAAGTGGAAAAGGCTGCGCCGTTTTCCACGCTACGGGGCTGCAGGATACGTAGGTTGGGCTGAGCACCGCGAAGCCCAACACGCCCAACCTTCGCGCATCTATCAGTGCGCCTCGTCCCAGTTACCGCCCACCCCCGACTCCACCAGCAGCGGCACGTCCAGTTCGCCGGCGCCGCTCATCAGCGGCAACAGGCCTTCGCGCAGCAGCTCCACCTGGTCTTCGCGGACCTCCAGCACCAGTTCGTCGTGTACCTGCAGGATCACCCGGGCATCCAGCTCCGGGGTCGACTGCAGCCAGCCGTCCACGGCAATCATGGCGCGCTTGATGATGTCCGCCGCCGTGCCCTGCATGGGCGCGTTGATCGCCGCCCGTTCGGCGGCCCGACGCAGGCCCTGGTTCTTGGAGTGGATGTCCGGCAGGTACAGCCGGCGCCCATAGAGGGTCTTCACGTAGCCCTGGTCCACCACCTGGGCGCGGGTGCGCTCCATGTAGGCCAGCACCCCGGGATAGCGCTGGAAATAGCGATCGATATAGGCCTGGGCCTCGGCGCGGCCGACGCCGATCTGCTTGGCCAGGCCGAAGGCGCTCATGCCGTAGATCAGGCCGAAGTTGATGGCCTTGGCGCGACGACGATCCTCGTTGCTGACCTCTTCCAGCGGCACGCCCATCACCTCGGCGGCGGTGGCGCGGTGCACGTCCAGGTCGTTCTGGAAGGCATGCAGCAGGCCTTCGTCCTGGGCCAGGTGGGCCATGATGCGCAATTCGATCTGCGAATAGTCCGCCGCCAGCAGGCGATAGCCTTTGGGTGCGACGAAGGCCTGGCGGATGCGCCGGCCCTCGGCGGTGCGGATCGGGATGTTCTGCAGATTCGGATCGCTGGAAGACAGCCGTCCGGTCGCCGTCACCGCCTGGTGATAGCTGGTGTGGATGCGGCCGGTGCGCGGATTGATCTGCTGCGGCAGCTTGTCGGTGTAGGTGCTCTTGAGCTTGCTCATCTGCCGGTACTGCATCAGCACCTTGGGCAGCGGGAAGTCCTGGTCGGCCAGTTCCTGCAGCACCGCCTCGGCGGTGGAGGGCTGGCCCGATGCGGTCTTGCTGACCACCGGCAGACCCAGCTTGACGAAGAGGATCTCGCCCAGCTGCTTGGGCGAGCCCAGGTTGAATTCCTGGCCGGCCAGTTCATAGGCCTCCTTTTCCAGGGCGATCATCTTCTCGCCCAGCTCGCGGCTCTGCACCCCGAGCAGCGCCGAATCCACCAGGGCGCCGTTGCGCTCGATGCGCGCCAGCGCTGGCACCAGCGGCATCTCGATGTCGCGCAGCACCGCCGCCAGGCCCGGCACGGCTTCCAGCCTGGGCCAGAGGGTCTCGTGCAGGCGCAGGGTGACGTCGGCATCCTCGGCGGCATAGGGTCCGGCCTGCTCGATGGCGATCTGGTCGAAGGTCAGCTGCTTGGCGCCCTTGCCGGCAATGTCCTCGAAACGGATGGTGCTGTGGCCTAGGTACTTAAGCGCCAGGCTATCCATGTCGTGACGGGTGGCGGTGGCGTCCAGCACATAGGATTCGAGCATGGTGTCGAAGGCGATGCCCTGGATCGTGATGCCGTAGCGGGTCAGTACATTGAGGTCGTACTTGCCGTGCTGCATGACCTTGAGCTTGGCCGGGTCTTCCAGCAGCGGCTTGAGCGCGGCCAGTACCGGCTCCAGCGCGAGCTGGTTCGGCGCGCCCATGTAGCTGTGGGCCAGGGGCACATAGGCGGCCTGGCCCGGCGCCACGGCAAAGGACAGCCCCACCAGCTCGGCGCGCTGAGCGTCGATGCTGGTGGTCTCGGTGTCGAAGGCGAAGCAGTCGGCGGCCTGCAGGCGCGCCAGCCAGGCGTCGAAGTCGGCCTGCTCCAGCACGGTGTCGTAGTGGGTTTCCACCTGGGTGGTGGCGGCATCCTCGGCCAGCGGCAGGGGCGCGCCCTGGCGCTTAGTGTCACGGATCAGGTCATCCAGCCAGGACTTGAATTCCAGCTCCTGGTAGAGCGCCATCAGGGCTTCCACATGGGGCTCGCCTACGGTGAGCTCATCGAAGGTCAGCTCCAGCGGCACGTCCAGCTTGATGGTCGCCAGCTGATAGGACAGATAGGCCTGCTCGCGATGCTGGTCCAGCTTGGCGGCCAGCGACTTGGCGCCGCGCAGGGGCAGGGCGGCCACCGCGTCGAGGTTGGCGTAGAGGGTATCCAGGCCACCACCGATGCCGTTGAGCAGGCCGGCAGCGGTCTTCTCGCCCACCCCGGGCACCCCGGGAATGTTGTCGATCTTGTCGCCCATCAGCGCTAGGTAGTCGATGATCAATTCCGGACCCACGCCGAATTTGGTCCTGACCCCTTCCACGTCCAGCACGCTGCCGCTCATGGTGTTGACCAGGGTGACATAGGGACAGACCAGCTGGGCCATGTCCTTGTCGCCGGTGGAGATCACCACCGGGCGCTCGGCACTGGCGCAGTGGCGGGCGAGGGTGCCGATGACGTCGTCGGCTTCCACCCCTTCGACGGCCAGCAGCGGCAGGCCCAGGGCGCGGATGCAGGCGTGCAGCGGCTCGACCTGGCCACGCAGGTCATCGGGCATGGCCGGGCGCTGGGCCTTGTAGTCGGCGAAGAGTTCGTCGCGGAAGGTCGGGCCCTTGGCGTCGAAGACCACCGCGAAGAGGCTGTCCGGATACTGGCGGCGCAGCGAGAGCAGCATGTTGAGCACACCTTTCACCGCGCCGGTCGGCTTGCCGGTGGAGGTCATCAGCGGCGGCAGGGCATGGAAGGCGCGATAGAGGTAGGAGGAACCGTCCACCAGGACGAGAGGGGCGTGGCTCATGGTCTGGACCTTTGTCGTGGCGTGTGCGGCGTCTGTCCGGCCAGTCTCGACGACGGCAAGGCCGGGTTCTAGAATCGACCACTCGCTCCGTTCAAAAGGTCAAAGGTTACCATGGGTGCTCGTCGCTTCCTCTTCGCCGCGTTGCTGCTGGCCCCGCTGGTCCAGGCCGCGGAGCCGCTGCCACCGGGGGAAAAGCCCCTGCCTGACGAGATCAAGGTGATCCGCTACCAGGCCGGCGACCAGACCATCGAGGAGACGCGCATCCGCGGCGTGCTGCAATCCACCCGGGTCATCCCCAAGCATGGCGCGCCCTACGAGCTGGTGCCCGCCGATGGCAGCAGCACCGCGTCCAACGACAAACCGACCCTGCACGTCCCCAGCTGGCGCCTGTTCAGCTGGTAGGCGCAAGGCGCCTGGACCGGTAAACTGCGCGCCGCTCGCACATTCATCCGCCAGGCCCCGTCATGTCCGTCTTCACGCCCCTCGATCGTCCCACCCTCGAAGCCTTTCTCGCGCCCTATGGCCTGGGCCGGCTGCGGGATTTCCGGGGTATCGCCGAAGGGTCGGAAAACACCAACTACTTCATCAGCCTGGAAGGCGGCGAATTCGTCCTGACCCTGGTGGAGCGCGGTCCGGTGGCGGAGATGCCGTTCTTCATCGAGCTGCTCGACGTCCTCCACGACGCCGACCTGCCGGTGCCCTATGCGGTGCGCACCCAGGATGGCCAGGCCCTGCGCGAACTGGCCGGCAAGCCGGCGCTGCTGCAACCGCGCCTGGCCGGTCGCCACGAACGCGCGCCCAATCCCCACCACTGCGGCGAAGTCGGCCACCTGCTGGGCCATCTGCACCGGGCTACTGCGGGTGAAAAACGCATCGAGCGCGCCAGTGACCGTGGCCTGGCCTGGATGCTGGCCGAAGGCGAGCGCCTGGCGCCGACCCTGGACACGACCGCCCGGCCGTTGCTGGAGCGCACGCTTGGGGAAATCCGCAACCTGCTGGCCGAGCAGCCGCCGCTGCCCGAGGCCAATCTGCACGGCGACCTGTTCCGCGACAACGTGATGTTCGACGGCCCCCGGCTGTCGGGCGTCATCGACTTCTACAACGCCAGTTCCGGCTGGATGCTCTATGACCTCGCCATCACGGTGAACGACTGGTGCTCCACTGAGAGTGGCGCGCTGGACCTGCCGCGGGCCCGGGCGCTGCTGGCGGCCTATGCCGCCGACCGCCATTTCACGCCGCGCGAAGCCGAGTTGTGGCCGGTGCTCTTGCGGGTCGCCTGCGTACGCTTCTGGCTGTCACGGCTGATCGCCGCCCAGGCCTTCGCCGGCCAAGACGTGCTGATCCATGATCCGGCCGAATTCCAGCAGCGCCTGGCGGCGCGGCAGCAGACCCCGCTGGAATTACCGCTGACCCTGTAGTCCAGGGTTCCACGTGAAACCTCTGTACCGAGCTACAGCTGCAGGCGTCGCTCGAGGGCGGGCTGCGCCTGGCCCTGTCGCTGCCAACTCAGCCTTGCCTCGACCAGACTGCCCGGTGCGGCGCCCAGGCGCGTGGTGACCGGGCAACCATCCCCCCTCGCCTCGCCGGCCTGGCGGGTGCGGGCGACGCCGCCCGGTCCGTGCAATTCGATGATGAGTTCGTAGCGCAGGGGCGCGTCTTCGCCGGTAAAGCACAGCTGTACCTGAGC
The DNA here is from genome assembly GCF_014190935.1 of Pseudomonas sp. AS2.8. Lineage (NCBI taxonomy): Bacteria > Pseudomonadati > Pseudomonadota > Gammaproteobacteria > Pseudomonadales > Pseudomonadaceae > Pseudomonas > Pseudomonas sp. AS2.8. The sequence continues at coordinate 311,151 of NZ_JACHVV010000003.1, read as the reverse complement.
GCTCGCCGGTTGCGGCTGCAGCTTCAGAAGGGCGCTGGCCGTGGCGCCGCCCGCCAGGGGCAGCAGGGCCGCGAGCAGCCAGACGGCGCGCGTCACCGCTGGTTGATGGTGGCGCTGTTGCCGAAGCCGCTCTGCGAGATCTGCGCGCTGTCGTTGAAGCCGTTGAAGTTGGCCGAGGTCTGCAGGATGCTCGCGCGGTTGCTGTCGCCGACCTGGCTGACGCTGGCCGTGCTGATGGCGCTGGTGACGTCGAGGCGCGCCTCGTTGCCGTTGCCGGTCTGGACGATGCTGGTCTGGTTGCTGTCGCCCTGGACGGTGACGCTGGCCAGGTTGTCGTCGCCGGTGGAGCTGCCGCTGAAGCGGTTGCCGCGGCCGGCCTGGTCGACGTTCAAGGTGTTGCGATTGCCGTCCTGGGTAAAGGTCAGTTCATTGAACTTGCCGGAGGAGAGCACCGTGGCGGCATTGGCCTGGCCACGCTGGGTCAACTCCACGGTATCGACCGAGTAGCCCTGCTGGGTCAGGTCGATGCGGTTGTCGGTGCCGGACTGGGCGAGGGTGGCGGTCACGGCATCGCCGCTCTGGTCGACGCGCACCTGGTTGTTGTCGCCGTTCTGCTCCAGGGTCAACTGGGCGCTGGAGGCCGACTGGACCAGGGTGCCGCTGTTGCTGCCCACGGAGGTGATGGTGGCCTGGTTGCCGAAGCCGTCCTGGGCCAGGCTATGGACGTTGCTGCCGCCTTCCTGGCGCAGGCTCGCCACGTTGCCCTGGGCGTAGCCGTAGATATCGCCGCCCTGGGTGATGGTGGCGCTGCTGGCGCCGGTCTGGACCACGCTGATCGCGTTGCCTTCGCCCTGCAGCTGATAGAGCGACGCGCTGTTGCCGGGGCCGCTCTGGTCCAGGGTGATCGTGCCGCTGTTGCCGTCCTGCTGGACGGTGGCGGTGCTGTTCTGAGCGAGGGCGTTGGCCGCCACGAGGGCCAGCGTCAGGGCGGCCAGGGGCCTGAGTAGAAACATCTGTCTGATCTCCATGAGTGCCATCAGCGGTACTGACGTACCACCGTGTTCTGGTTGCTTCCGTACTGGACGATGCGGCTGGACAGGCCCGAGCCGTGCTGTTCGATGCGGGCGTTGCCCTGGACGCCGAGTTGCAGGATGTCGGCCTGGTTGCCGCTGCCGACCTGCTCGATGCGCGCGACATTGCCATAGCCACCCTGGAGGATGACCGCGCTCAGCTCCGTGCCGTCCTGCAGGATGCGGGCTTCCTGGGCGGCGCCGCTCTGGACGACCTGAGCGCGCAGCGCGGTGCCACGCTGGTCGATGAGCGCCTGGTTGCCTACGCCGACCTGGCGGATGGCGGCGTCGCGCCCGGCTGCGGGCGCCTGCCCCAGGTCGCCGGTCTCCATCAGATCAGCGGCCGAGGCCAGGGCATCCAGGCCGAGGGCAAGGGCAAGGACCATGGCCAGGCCGCGGGTTGGGCTGCGCATCTCTGTCACCGTCATTGCCTAAGATTCTCCGCCTGGCATTGTCCGGAGCCGCCTGGCCCATCGCTATCGCTCCAGGGAGCGAATCCCGCGGGGCCGGCGGCTTAATCCCTAGCGCCGAGTCGGCTCCAGATACTTGGTCAGCGCTGGATCGCGCGGATCGCGACCGTCGGCCACCAGCCACAGCCGCCGCTCCACGCCCTGGGCGACCAGATGGGCGACCGCCGCCTCGATGGCCGAGAGCACGCACAGCTGCGCCGGCTCGTTGGTGGTGTAGCCGGACTCGGCTTCGAGCAGCTTCTTGAATTCGATGAACTTGAAGACCCCGGCCTGTCGGCCGATGGAATAGATGGTCTTGGAGGTCATGACGTTGGCCAGCACCCGGCCGCTGCGGGTGTCGATGGCGCGCAGATTGACCGTCACCTGATCCACCCGGTACTCCTCGGACAGGCCGATGCCCAGGTAGCGCGCCCCTTCGCCGCCGCTGCGCACGTTGGTGTCGTAGGCCACCACGCCGCCTTCGAGCAGCAGGTTGGCCGCCTGCAGCGAGGGCAGCGCCTGCTGCAGATTCTCCGGCAGGTCCGGCTTGTTCTGGGTGGCGCGGATGATCTTGCGCTCGGTCAGCAGGTTCTGCAGGCCCTCGCGTTCGAGCACCACGAACCAGCCGCTGGCCTGCAGGGCGTCCACCAGCATGCTGCCGGCGCCCTGGGTGACGGCGGTGGAAAAGGAGCTGGCCGGATTGGGCTTGTACTGCCCGGTCTGGTCGCGGAAGCCGTAGACGGCGGCCACCAGCGGGCCCTTGGGCGGCGGCAGCGCCAGCAGGTCATAGTAGGTGGAGGCGCGCGGCGTCAGGGTCGGGGCGGCGTTCTGTTCGGCGGGCATGGGGTCGCGCACGCAGCCGGTCAGGACGAGGGCGGCGGTCAGGGCCGCCGCCAGGGAAAAGGCGTTCATGGCAGGCATCCGTGCTCAGGGTTGGTTGAAGCCGTTGACGGAGATTTCCGAAATCTCCCCGGTACCGCGGTCGGTAATCTGCACGGTCAGGTTGCCGGAATCGTCGACGATGTTGACGATGAACTGGTCGGTGGAGAGCGTGCCCGAGTTGCCGTCCTTGATATCGGTCAGCACCTGGGACAGCAGCCGCGATTCCAGCTGGCTGGTGAAGCGCTCGAGGGGCGACTGGCTGCTGGCGCTGCTGCGCAGGTCGGGATCCTTGTGGCGATCCTGGGCGGTGGCGTTGTTCAGCAGGTAGGTGCCGTTGAGCGGATTGCCACCAAAGGACGGATTCACCGGCGTGTAGACCAGCTCGGTCGCCATGGCCGGGGCGACGCCCAGGGTGCAGAGCAGGGGCAGGGCCTTCCAGGCGTGCGCGTTCATAACTCGTCCTTTTCCATGTCGAAAGTGTCCTGCAGCAGATTTTCCAGGCGGCGCCGGGTGATGCCCTCGTGGACCTGGTCCGCCGCGGCATAGGCGGCATCCTTGAGTTCGCTGTTGTTCGGCGGAATGAACTGGCGATAGAGCAGCCGCTGCTCGTACTCGACCCAGACCAGGCTGCCCCAGCGCGCCGAAGGCCGTTCGCGCACCACCAGGTTGAAGTCCAGATCGGTGGTGTCGGTCAGGCGGTCGGCGAAATGGCGATAGAAGTCGTGGCCGAAGCGGGAGATGGTGTTGTCCACCAGCAGTCCCTGGATCAGCTCGCCCTCGGCCCGCAGCGGTCCGGCCAGCAGCAGGCCGAGCAGCAGCCAGGCCGCCTTCATCCCGGCAGGTCCTGCCCGGCATGGAAGCGCAGCGCCGCCTCGGCGCGATTGGCCGCGCCGGTCTTGCGCAGCAGGTTGTGCATGTGGCTCTTGACCGTGTGGGTGCTCAGGCACAGCGCCTCGCCGATGGCGGCGTTGGACAGCCCGCGACCGACCAGCCGGAGGATCTCCCGCTCGCGCCGGGTCAGGCCGTCGGCGGCGATGCTGGGGCGCTCGCGGGAGCGCCGCAGCAGGTGGGCCAGGATGGCGCGGGGCAGCCAGTCCTCGCCGGCCAGCAGCGCGCCCAGCCCCTGCAGCAGCTGGTCGCGGCTGGCCTGGGGAGCGAACACGCCCTGGATGGCGGGAAAGCGCTCGACCCAGGGCAGGGCCTGTTCGAGGCTGGCGTTGAGAAAGGCCACGGTGACCGCCGGTGTCAGGCTTTCCAGCCAGCGCTCCAGCGGCGCCTCGGGCACGCTGCCGAGATCGACCAGCACCAGGCTGGCCTCGCTGGCCGCTTCCAGCTCGCGGGCGCAACTGAGCTCAATGCCGTGGCGTTCTTCCAGGAAGGGTTTGAGCAATTCCGCCAAGAGGACGTTTCCGGTCGTCAGGCGAACCTTGCTCGCAGGTATCGCGCGCATGTCCATATGGGCTGTCTCATCATCCGTTGCGCGAACGCTGAGACAAATCGCCGGGAGCGACAAGAAAAAACTGACCGATTTCCAGCGACTTACCGGCTCTGTGGACCGCTTGGCAGATTACCCGTCGACCAGCCGTCGGCGGCTAGCTCCAAAGACTTAGCTCTCTGGATTGAAGCGCAGGACCCGGCGCGCCGAATCCCGGAACGCCTGGGCCGAGGATCGCCGCTTCAGCGGGTGAGGGTGACCTTGCGCAGGTGGCGCGGCTGGTCCGGATCCTGGCCACGAGCCTCGGCTAGCAAGGCGGCCAGGCGATAGAAACTCTGGATCGCCAGCAGGCCGTCCAGGTCCGGATGCCCGGCGACGGCAAGGGGCAGGTCGCGCTCAGCGATCTCGTCCGGCGCGGCCAGCAGCACCCGCGCACCACGTCCGCGCAGGTCGCGCGCCAGTTGCAGCAGACCAGCCTGCTCGGGGCCGCGCAGGGCGAAGATCAGAAGCGGATAGCCGCGCTCCACCAGCGCCAGCGGACCGTGCTGCAATTCCGCGCCGCTGAAGGCCTCGCCCTGCAGCGCCGAGGTTTCCTTGAGCTTGAGCGCGGCCTCCTGGGCGATGGCGAAGCCCGGTCCGCGGCCGACTACCATGCAGCGCTCGGCGTCGCGCAGCACGGTCAGGGCTGGCGCCCAGCTGAGTTCGGCCGCCCGATCCAGGGCTTCCGGCAGGGCCGCGCCCGCCGCCAGCAGGGTCTCGTCCTGCTGCCAATGGGCGATCAGCCGGGCGGCGGCGGCCAGGGTGGCGATAAAGCTCTTGGTGGCGGCGACGCTGCGTTCGGGACCGGCCTGGACGCCGATGGCGTGGCGACAGGCCAGGGCCAAGGGCGAGTCGATCTCGTTGACCAAGGCCGCGGTGCGGGCGCCGTAGCGATCCAGGGCGGACAGCGTCTCGATCAGATCGGGACTGCGTCCGGACTGGGAAAAGCCCAGGGCGAGCTGGCCTTCGACGCGCAGCGGCGCCTGGCGCAGGGTCACCAGCGAAGGCGGCAGGGACAGCACCGGCAGCCCCAGGTGGGCCATGGCCAGGTAGGCGAAATAGCTGGCCGCATGGTCCGAGCTGCCACGCGCAACGGTCAGCGCCAGCTGCGGTGGGTTGGTCCTGAGGTCGTCGGCCAGGGCTGCCAGGGCCTGGTCGATGGTCGCCAGTTGGCGAGCGACCGCCGCGCCGCTGGCGGCGGCTTCTGCGAGCATGAGCGAGGTCAAGAGGGTCTCCTTGCGCGTACGCCTGTTGCACGACGTCTGAGCCCCGCACTCTGCCACTCCTGGGCAGGCGCGACCAGCCGACCTTGGTCAGTCCCCGTCGTCCGCCGCGCCGCCGGTGAATTGCAGGTCGTGCTTGCGCAGCTTGTCGGACAGCGTCTTGCGCGGCAGGCCGAGGGCTTCGGCCAGGCTGCGCAGGGAGGCGTGGGGCCGGGCCAGTTCGCGCTGGATGAGCTCGCGCTCGAAGGCCTCGACCTGCTCGCCCAGTCCGGCGGCGAGGGCTGCCGCGGCGGGCGCCGCCAGCACCGGGGCAGCGGCCACGGGCGGCGCCGCCATGGGCGCCAGGGGCGCATAGGCGCTATTGTCCAGCGCCAGCTCCAGCCCCAGGGCGAAGCGCTCGGCGGCGTTCTGCAATTCGCGTACGTTGCCCGGCCAGCTGTGGGCGATGAGGGCCGCGCGCTGCTCGGCATCGGGTTCGCGCAGCGGGGTGCCATGGCGCTGGGCGGCGGCCAGGACGAAGTGGCGGAACAGCGGCAGGATGTCTTCGCTGCGCTCGCGCAGGGCGGGAATGCGCAGGGTGGCGACATTGAGCCGGTAGTAGAGGTCGGCGCGGAAGCGGCCCTGGTCGGCGGCCTGGCGCAGGTCTTCCTTGGTGGCGGCGACCACCCGGATGTCCAGCGGGATCTGCTGGTTGGAGCCAAGTCGCTCGACCTTGCGCTCCTGCAGCAGGCGCAGCAGCTTGACCTGGACATCCAGGCTCATGCTCTCGATCTCGTCGAGAAAGAGGGTGCCGCCACTGGCGTATTCGAACTTGCCGATGCGTCTTTTCTGGGCGCCGGTGAAAGCGCCCTGTTCGTGGCCGAAGAGTTCGCTTTCCACCACGGATTCGGCCAGGGCCCCGGCGTTGATGGCAACGAAGGGGCCGTCGCGACGATTGGACAGGTCGTGCAGGGCGCGAGCCACCACCTCTTTGCCGGCACCGGTTTCGCCATGGATCAGCACATCGGCCTGGGTCGCGGCAAGGGCGCCGATCTGGTCGCGTAGCCGGGCCATGCCCGGAGTCTGGCCGATCAGCCGGGTCTGCAGTTCATGGCGCTCGGCGAGGGCCAGGCGCAGGCTGCGGTTTTCCAGCACCAGGTGGCGGGCGCCGAGGGCGCGGCGCACGCTGTCGATCAGGGCATCGTTGGCGAAGGGCTTTTCCAGGAAGTCATAGGCGCCGGCGCGCATGGCCTGCACCGCCAGGGGCACGTCGCCGTGACCGGTGATCAGCACCACCGGCAATTCGGCGTCACGCTGGTGCAGCTGGGCCAGCAGCTCCAGGCCGTCGATGCCGGGCATGCGGATGTCGCTGACCACCACGCCGGGCCAGTCGCGCACGGCCGCCAGCTCCAGCTCGCGGGCATCGGCCAGGGTCGTTACCTTGAAACCGGCCAGGTCCAGGGTCTGGCTCAGCGCCAGGCGCAGGTGGGCGTCGTCGTCGATCAGCAGGATCTGGCTGGCGGGATCGAAGGGGGGCAGGGCACTCATGACTAGGACCTAAGGTAGAGGGCTGACGGTCAACCGCGGACTTCTTCCTGGGGCACCGAGGCGACCCCCGGCTTGCCGTGCAGCAGATAAAGACGTACCTCGGCGCCACCGTCGCCATGGTTGGACAGGTGCAGGTGGCCACCGAGGGTCCGCAACAGGTTATCGCAGATCGCCAGGCCCAGGCCGAGGCCCTGGGCGGTGGCCTTGGTGGTGAAGAAGGGTTCGTGGGCACGGGCCAGGGCCTCGCTGGAAAAGCCCGGACCGTTGTCTCTCAGGATCAGCGTCACGCCGCGCTCGTCGATGCTGGTGGTCAGCCACAGCCGGCGGGTGCTGGTCTTTTCCGCCAGGGCGTCGAGGGCATTGCTCAGCAGGTTGCTGATGATCTGGCGCAGGCGGGTCTCGCCGGCCTGCACCCACAGCGGCGCATCGGGCAGGTCGCGGATCAGCTCCACCTGCATGGCCCGGCGCCGCGCGGCGACCAGCGCCAGGGCGTCTTCCAGGGCGCCCTGCAGCACCACGCTCTCCGGCGCGCGGCGGGCGCCGCGGGCATAAGCCTTGAGGTGGGCGATGATGTTGGCCATGCGCGTGGTCAGCTCGCCGATCAGCTTGAGATTGCCGCGGGCATCGTCCAGCCGGTCGTGGTCGAGCAGTACGACGGCGTTTTCCGTATAGCTGCGGATGGCCGCCAGCGGCTGATTGAGTTCGTGACTGATGCTGGCCGACATCGTCCCCAGCGCCGACAGCTTGCCGGCCTGCACGGCTTCGTCCTGGGCGCGCATGAGTTCGCGCTGGGCCTGCTCGCGGTCGTGCACCTCCTGCTGCAACCGCGCGTTGAGCGTCTGCAGGTCGCGGGTGCGCTCTTCCACGTTCAGCTCCAGATCCCGCTTGGCCCGGGCATCCAGCGCCAGGCGCTCGATGAAGTGGCGCCGTCTCAGGGTCATGACCACCAGCAGCAGCAGCAGCGCCAGCAGGGTCGCCGCGCCGACATAGAGGGCGCTGCGCACCTGGCGCTCGACCATCTCCCGCGGCGCCAGGATCTGCGCATTCCAGCCGACCTCGTCGAGATTACGGGTCTGGGTCAGCCAGTCGCCGGGCACCAGGGTCAGGGGCGCCGGATTGGTGGTGGGGTAGGGCCGGTTGGCGTTGACCTGCTCGCGCTGGCGCTCGTCCAGCGGATGGGTGGCGCGAAAGCGCCAGGCGTCATGGGAGGTGAGGATGACCACGCCCAGGTCATCGGTGACCAGCAGCTGCTCGGGTGCATTGCCCCAGAGCTTTTCCGCACTGTCCAGATCGACCTTGACCACCACCACGCCAATGGCGCGTGTGCCGTCGCGCACGGCGGCGGCGAAATAGTAGCCGCGCTTGCTGGAGGTAGTGCCGAGGCCGAAGAAGCGCCCCGGCTGGCCCTGCATGGCCGCCTTGTAATAGGGCCGGAAGGAGAAGTCGCGACCGACGAAGCTGTCCGCCTGGCGATAGTTGGAACTGGCCAGGCAGGTGCCGTCGTCCTGCATCAGGTAGATGACGTCCGCCCCGGTACGCTGGCGGATGTCTTCCAGCATCTGGCTGGCGGCGTCCTGCGCCGTGCGGTCGCCCTGGCCTTCCAGGGCATGGCGCAGCACCGGCAGGTCGCCCAGCAGGTCCGGCAGCACCTCGTAGCGCCGCAGCGTGCCCAGCAGGTTGGCGACATAGAGATCCAGGGTCTGGCCGTTCTGCTCGGCCAGTTGCGCCTCGTAATAGTGCTGGGCCGCATAGCGCAGCGGAATCAGCAGCAGCGTCAGACCCAGGGCGAGCAGCAGCAGGCTGCTCCAGCGGGGGCGCTTGGGAAGGTGAGGACTCTTGGGCATACGCGGCTACGATCAGGGGGGCGTCCCGGCATTATGCCCAAGCCAGGGCCCTGACGAAGGGGTCGCCAGACTGTTAACGCCTTGGCAGTCGACTGAAATATCTTGTTACCAATGGCCCTGGCTGTGGAAGAGGACACGGTTTTACCGGGCGAAAGGCGGCTAACTGAGGATGCAATCAGCCACCGAAGGAGTGACTTCCATGAAAAGCACCACCCTCTGCCTGACTCTCGCCGGCCTGCTGGCCACCTCCGCCGCCTTCGCCCAGACGGCGCCCGCCGATCCGGCAGCGCCACCTGCTGCCACCAGCAGCACCCCTGCCAAGACCGGCAAGCAGGCTACCACCCACCACAAGAAGGTGGCCCACAAGAAGGTCCACAAGGCCAGCACCAGCGGCAGCTGATCCGCGGTGCGGCACCTCCCCGCGGGGGAGGTGCCTAAAGAGGAGTGAATCCGTCCAGAGGAGTCCTCCCATGCGCACGTCCCCCTTGCTTGCCGCCCTGATCCTGGGCCTCAGCCTGTCCGGCGCCGCCCTGGCCCAGACCAGCCCGACCAATCCCCCGGCCACCCCCGCGCGGCCGGATCCCACCAGCACCCACGGTATGGAAAAGGCGCCCAGCACCGGCGTCGGCGCGGCCGATAACGGCTCCAGCAGCGGCTCGGGCAGCGATACCGGCACCGATCACGTGAAGAAGCCCAAGACCCAGCACAAGGATCACTGAGGCCTCCCGCCCATTCCCCCGGGGAATGATCCAATGAGCAAAGATCGCTTGAGCAGCCTGCGCGGGCATGTCGAAATCGGCTTCTAGCCTGAGCCAGGAGCCGCTCCCATGACCGCCGCGTCGCTGCTTTCCCCGGATCTGATCCGCACCCGCTTTTCCCAGGCCATGTCGGCGATGTACCGCCAGGAGGTACCCCAGTACGGCACCCTGCTGGAACTGGTCGCCGCGGTGAACGCCGGACAACCGGGCTTCGCCGGGGACTCCGCGGAGCGCCTGGATCTGGAGCGCCATGGCGCCATTCGCGTCGGCACGGCCGCCGAGCTGGCCACCCTGCGCCGCCTGTTCGCCGTGATGGGCATGCAGCCGGTCGGCTACTACGACCTCAGCGTGGCCGGGGTACCGGTGCACTCCACCGCCTTCCGCCCGGTAGAGCCGGCGGCCCTGCAGAGCAATCCCTTCCGCGTCTTCACCTCGCTGCTGCGCCTGGAGCTGATCGAAGACGCCGAGCTGCGCCAGCTGGCCGAAGGGGTGCTGAACGCGCGCCGCATCTTCACCCCGGGCGCACTGGAACTGATCGAGCGCGCCGAAGCCCAGGGCGGCCTGACGGATGCCGAGGCTGATGCCTTCGTCCAGGAAGCCCTGGAGACCTTTCGCTGGCACCGCGAGGCCAATGTCGACGCCAGCCTCTATCAGCGCCTGCACGCTGCCCACCGGCTGATCGCCGACGTGGTCTGCTTCAAGGGGCCACACATCAACCACCTGACACCGCGCACCCTCGACATCGACGCCGTCCAGGCGCAGATGCCCGCCTGCGGCATCGCGCCCAAGGAAACCATCGAGGGGCCGCCTCGCCGTCAGTGCCCCATCCTGCTGCGCCAGACCAGCTTCAAGGCCCTGGAAGAACCCATCCTGTTCCAGGGCGAGGTCCAGGGTTCACACACGGCGCGCTTCGGCGAGATCGAACAGCGCGGCATCGCCCTCACACCGGCCGGTCGCCAGCGCTACGACGAACTGCTGCAGGAGGTCCGCCAGCGCAGCAAGGCGGCCGGCAGTGACTACGCAACGGTATTGGCCGAGGTGTTCCAGGCGCTGCCCGACAACTGGGACGAGCTGCGCCGCCAGGGTCTGGCCTGGTTCCGCTATCGCGCTGCGCCCGGCAGCCAGGCAGCTAGCGACACCCGCGAGCCCGAGGCCCTGATCGCCGCCGGCCAGCTCCTCGCCGATCCCATCACCTATGAGGACTTCCTGCCAGTCAGCGCCGCGGGCATCTTCCAGTCCAACCTGGGTGCCGGTAGCCAGCAGGAATACCAGAGCGGCGGCAATCGCGCGGCCTTCGAAGCCGCTCTGGGTACGCCGGTGCTCGACGAGATGGCGCTGTACGAACGCCAGCAGCAGGACTCCCTGGACGCCGCCCTGGCTGCCCTCGGCCGCCCCGCCTAGAATGGCGGCTCCCGCGTCGGCGGCCCCCGGCCCCGACGCCCGCCCCCGGCAGGCAGCCACGATGTTCACCAAACTTGATCCGACCGACTGGCAGCTCATCCACCTGCTGCAACAGAACGCCCGCGCCTCTAACGCCACCTTAGCCCGCCAGCTGGGCCTGGCGCGCACCACCGTGGTCACCCGCCTGGCGCGCCTGGAGCGTGATGGCATCATCCAGGGCTACGGCCTGCGCCTGGGCTCAGAACTAGAGCAGGCCGCCGTGCGCGCCTACTGCGCCATCAGCGTCCTGCCGCGCAGCACCGCTGGCGTCATCCGCGCGCTGGAAAAGATGGTCGAGGTCGAGGAAGTCTCCTCGGTCAGCGGCCAGTTCGACTATCTGGCCTTCCTGCGCTGCACCACCCACGAAAAGCTCGACGAGCTGCTCGACCGCATCGGTAACCTTGAAGGGGTTAAGCAGACCCAGACGTCGATCATCCTGAACCGGAAGATCGATCGGCGTTTGGGTGCTTGATAGCCGGCCTTCTTGAAGCTTACCGGAAGTACCTTTACTGCTTGTTTAAAAGCCGCCACCTGCGTTTAACCATGCCTGTTCGTCCGGAGTGTTGAGCCGGCCTAGGACATAATTTCGGTGCGGAAAACGACCGAAGCGAGCGATCACCTCCAGATGAGCCTCTGCATAGCGCCGGTAGTGCTCGATCCCCAGTGCCTCGAAAAGTATGAGCGAGTGCCGCTGATCGTCCAGCGCCTCGGAGTGCTCGAAGGGCAGATAGAAGAAGGCGCGCAGTTCGGCTTCGATCTGCTGATCCAGCCCGGCGTCGATGGCCTGTCGCGCGTGTTGCAGAGCCAGGCCATCGGTGGCGAAGGCGTGGCCGCTGTGGCGGAAGATATTGCGCGGGATCTGATCAAGCAGCAGACACAAGGCCAGAGCGCCTTCGGCGCTGGCAACCCAGCCGTCCAGCTCACCGCGACTGGCGGCCAGGTGCGTGGCCTCGAAACGCGAGCGGCACTCGGCGTCGAAGGCAGGACCGCCGTTGAACCACAGGCGTTGGCCGGCGGCACGCCAAAAGGAGACGACCTCGACTGGATTCATCTTGCACTCCTTGTCTAATCGGACTCTACGTGGAACCCCTCAGCCCCGCCCTACATAGGGCATCTTGGTCGCCATCACCGTCAGGGTCTGGACGTTGGCGTCCAGCGGCAGGCTGGCCATGTAGCGAACGGCATCGGCGACGTGCCGGACGTCCATGCGCGGCTCCACCGCGGTGCTGCCGTCGGCCTGGAGTACGCCATTGGCCATACGCTCGGTCATCTCGGTGGCGGCGTTGCCGATGTCGATTTGGCCGCAGGCGATGTCGAAGGCGCGGCCGTCCAGGGCCAGGGCCTTGGTCAGCCCGGCCACGGCATGCTTGGTGGCGGTGTAGGGCGCGCTGAAGGGCCTGGGCGTGTGCGCCGAGATGGAGCCGTTGTTGATGATGCGCCCGCCACGGGGCGACTGCGCGCGCATCAGAGCGAAGGCCGCGCGGCTGCAGAGAAAGACGCCGGTGAGGTTGGTGTTGACCGCCCGGTGCCAGGCGTCCAGTTCCAGCTCGTCGATGGGCACCGCCGGGGCGCCGACGCCAGCGTTGTTGAACAACAGGTCCAGGCGGCCGTAGGTCTCGCGGATGCGGGCGAACAGCGCCTCAACGCTGGCGGCATCGGTGACGTCGCAGGGTACCGCCAGGGCTTCGCCGCCCTGTTGCCGGGCTTCTTCGGCGAGGGCCTCCAGGGGTTCGGCGCGGCGAGCGGCGAAGACCACGCGGAAGCCGTCCTGCAGCAGACCGAGGGCGACGGCGCGGCCGATGCCCTGGGAGGCACCGGTGACGAGGGCGATGGGGCGGGCGGTGGTCATGGGCGGTCCTTGGACGGGGGAGGAGCTTCCAAGGCTAGCAGGTAGGGAGGGGTGGTGGGCGGCCCTCACCCTGGCCCTCTCCCGCAGGGAGAGGGGGTGGCTACGGTGTGTTGGGGAGGTAGGTGGCCCCTGGTAGCTCCTGTCGGCTCAGCGCAGCTTGAAGTCGGTCGCCACCAGGATCGCTTGGCCGGAGGGCCGCGCGCGCAGGCGGTCGAGGTAGGCGGCGAAGCGGGGCCAGGTCGTCTGCCAGTGTAGGTCGGGCAGGGGCTCCAGGTAGTCGAGCATGGGCGCCAGCAGGGCGTCGGGTAGGCTGAAGTCGGCGCCGCAGAGAAAGCTCTGGTCGCCCAACTGGCGATTGAGCACGGCCAGGGTCGCGTGGACGTCGGCCAGGGCGCGCTGCTCTTCCTCTGGCGTGCGGAAGGGCTCGGGTCGTGGCCCGGCGACGCGCAGCAGATAGCGGCGGACCAGGCGGGTATCCACGGTGGTGAGCAGGGCGCTGCTCCAGGCGTCCTGCTCCAGGTTGCCGCCGCGCTCCGGCGAGAGCCGACGATCGAGATGCCGGCAGATGGCGAGGGTCTCGAAGATTCGTAGCTCGCCATCGAACAGCACCGGCACCTGGCCGAAGGGGTGCAGCGCCAGATGGGCTTCGCTGCGCCAGGCGATCGCCTGGCCGTCAGGGGCGAGGCCACAGGGTAGCTCCAGGCCCTGTTCGAGGGCATGGAGGCGCACGCTGCGCACCAGGGTGCTGAAGGCAGGACCGAAGAGATAGGGCGTCATGCTGCAGGCTCCTTGCAAAGAAGGCTGCATGCTGGCAAAGGAGACCTTATGTTCAAGAACATAATCTGGAGTAGCCATGGCCTGGCCCCTTGATCAGCGCGAGCAGACCCGCCAGCGCATCCTCGACAGCGCTGCCCGCCTGTTCGCCCTTCGCGGCTTCGATGCGGTCGGCCTCGATGACCTGATGGCCGATGCCGGTCTCACCCGCGGCGCCTTCTATCACCACTTCCGCACCAAGACCGAGGTCTATGACCAGGCCATCGCCCATGCCGCGCGGGTCGGCAGTGCCCGGCTCGACGGTCTCGGTAGCGAAGGCCTCGGGCGACTGGTCGAGCATTACCTGAGTCGCGAGCATGCCCAGGGCGAAGCGCTGCGCTGTCCGCTGGCCTTTCTGGCGGCCGACGTCACCCACCGGGAGGCCGCCATCCGGGGCAGCTACACCCGCTTCTTCGCGCGCTTCGTCATCCGGCTGGAGCAGGACCTGTCAGGGCCGCCAGCGCAGCGGCGCGCCCGGGCGCTGCAACTGGCCACCACCCTGATCGGCGGCGTGGCCCTAGCGCGGGCGCTGGATGACGAGGGACTGGCCGAGGAATTGCTGGCGGCCTGTCGCCAGGGGGCTCAGGGACTACTGGAAGAGGGCGGCGATTTGGCAGCGGCGGTCGGCTAGGCGACACTGGCGGCTCCTTCGTCCGCCGGAGTCATCCATGCAGATTCGCCCCCTCGAAGCCGCCGATTTCGCTCAGGTCTGGCCGCTGATCCAGCAGGTCGCCCAGGCCCGGGAGACCTACGCCTACGACCCGGACATGACCCGCGACGAGGCCTGGCGCCTTTGGGTGGAGCTACCGCGGGTGACCTTTGTCGCCGAGCGCGACGGTCAGCTGCTCGGCAGCTACTACCTCAAGGCCAATGCCATGGGGCCAGGCGATCACGTCTGCAATTGCGGCTACATGGTCGCCCCCGCCGCTCGCGGCCAGGGCGTGGCCGGCGCCCTCTGCGAGCACTCCCTGCAGGTGGCTCGCGAACTGGGCTTCCAGGCCATGCAGTTCAACTCGGTGGTGGCCAGCAACCAGGTGGCGGTGCGGCTTTGGCAGAAACACGGCTTCGAGATCGTCGGCACCCTGCCCAGGGCCTATCGCCACGCCAGCCTGGGGCTGGTGGATTGCCATGTGATGTATCGCTGGCTGGCGGACTAGCGCCACTCGCTCAACACCGCCTGCAGCGAGGCCGGCAGCATGGGGCCGTGGCCCAGACCAGCGAGCACCTCGTAACGCACCTGGATGCCGGGGAGCTGGCGGAGGCGATCGGCCAGGCGCCGGGTGGCGTCGGCGGGAACCTCGCTCTGGAAGTGCGCGGGCAGTTCGCGTTCGGCGCCGCCCTGCAGCAGCACCAGGCGGGCCGGATGAGCCTGGAAGCGTTCCTTCAGTTGCTCATCGTCTTGCGGCAGCACGGTGGGACTCCACCACAGCGAGGGGCTCACGGCGTAGCCCTGGGCGAAGGCGTCCGGGCGGGTGAGCAGGGCGTGGAGGACGAACAGCCCGCCCAGGGAATGGCCCCAGAGCGCGCGCTGGTCGCGATCCAGGGGCAGTTTCCGGGCCACCGCCGGTTCCAGGCGCTCCAGCAGCCAGGCGAGAAAGACGTCGGCGCCGCCGGTGGCCATCTCGCGAAAGCGCTCGCTGGTGGGGGCCGAGGGCGTGTAGTCATAGGCCCGCCCGGGGCCGTCGATACGCTTGCCGCCCGTGTAACCCACCGCCACCAGCACGGGCGGATGGGGCCGCTTGGCCAGGGTGTCGAGCAACTCGGCGTTCAGTCCGCCCAGGGCGGCGTTGCCGTCGAGCAGATAGAGCACCGGATAGCCGGCGGCCGGCGCCGGGGTGGCGGGTCGGGCGATCCACACCTGGTAATGGCGGGCGCCGTCGGTGGAATCCAGCTGGATTTCGCTGAAGGCATAGCCGTGGCCCGGCTGCTGGAGCACCTGGGCGTCCATGGGCTGGTCGATGGGGCGCGCCTGGCCCGGCATGGCCAAGGCCAGCAGCAGCGGCAGGGCCAGCCAGGTGCAGCGTGGGGGACGGCGAGAGGAGAGCGGCGACAGAGGCATCGGCGAACAAGACTCATTTCCAGTGGAGCGGTCGAGCCTACCGATCTCTGCCCCCGGTCGCCATACTGGCGGGGATTTCCGCTGCCCAGGACGCCCCATGCATCACCCGCATCTGCTGTTCGATCTCGATGGCACCCTCACCGATTCGCGCCTGGGCATCACCCGGGCGATCCAAGTGGCGCTGCGCGCTGAGGGGATCGAGGAGCCGGACTTGCGCAGGTTGGAGGTCTTTATTGGTCCGCCGCTGCTGCAGAGTTTCATGACCCACTACGGTTTCGACGAGGCGCGGGCCTGGCGCGCGGTAGAGGCTTACCGGGTGTATTTCCGCGCCACTGGTCTCTATGAGAACGAGGTCTATACGGGCATCCGCGAGTTGCTGGCCGCGCTGCAGGCGGCTGGGCGGCAGCTCTACCTGGTGACGGCCAAGCCGCGGGTATTCGCCGTGGAGATCCTCAGGCACTTCGCCCTGACGGAGTTCTTCATCGCCCTGCATGGCAGCGAGCTGGACGGCACCCGTACCGACAAGACCGAACTGCTGCGTTTCGTGCTGGACAGCGAAGGCCTGGCGCCGGAGACCTGCCTGATGCTGGGTGACCGCGAGCACGACCTGATCGCCGCCCGGGCCAACGGCGTGGCGGCGGTGGCCCTGGGGTATGGCTTCGGCAGCCGGGAAGAGCTGGAGCGCCACCGCCCGGCCTTTCACTTCCACAGCGTGGCGGCCCTGCGCCAGGGCTTCGGCCTCTAGCAGGGCGCTCCGACCTGCGCGACGGTGGCCGGCAGGTCGTGGGGCGCGACGGGGATCAGCCGCAGGTGGCGGTCTGCACCACCAGGCTGGCGCTGGTGGTGATGGTCAGGCGCTGGGAATTGAAGTCCATGGTCATGGGGTCCTGCGGACGGACCACGCGGACGACCTGGGCACCGGCGCGCTGCCGGCCTTCTTCGGCCAGGGCCGGGGAGAGGGCCTTGCCGACCAGATCCTGGACCGCATCGGAGTTGCACCGGCCACTGCTGCTGACGGCGCCGCTCGGGGCCGAGGAGGCCGCCGCCGGGCTGCTCTGGGGTTCGTGCGAGCCGCAACCGGCCAGCAGGGTGAAGAGCGCGGCGCCAGCCAGCAGGAGGGGAGTCTTGGAGCTCATGAGTTCGCCTTTTCGATCGTGAGAGAAGGAACCTTAACCCGTACGGGCCTCCTGATGGACCCCTCAAGAGCGGGCATTGTTACAAAGCGCGATACAGAAGACGTTGGGAGAGCGGGTTGACCCATCGTCCTGCCGGGAGAAAGTTAATAAATATAACGTTCGGTAATCGGCCAGATTCGGCCCGGATGGCTTGATCCATTTCTGCCATCGACCATCATCGAACCAGGGCCAACCGCCCACCCCCGGTGACGACAACAACAACAAAGGGACACCCGCCATGTCAGCTCGCTATCCAACCACCCTCCCGCCTGACCGCTACCCGATCCGCTCCCGCTAGGCCCTGATCCGCGCCCCCGCGGCGCCTTCCGCTTCCTCAGTCAGGACGGTCATCTCATGTCTTTTTCGCGCTCGCTTCCGGCCAGCGCACGGGCTCGCTCGTGCCTCGCCTTTACCACTCTCGCCGCCCTACTCGCCAGCCAGGGTGCCCTGGCCGCGCCTTCCAACACCCTGGAAAGCGCCCGGCCCAAGCCGCTCAATAACCTGGAGACGGCGCGTCCCCTGCCGCCCGGACCGCCGCGCTGGGCGGAGGACTATCGCTTCCTCGACGATCCGCAAAAACGCACCGATCCCTTCGACAGGCTGCGCTACCAGCGCCTTGGCGACTCGGCCTGGCTGCAGACCGGCGGCGAGGCGCGCTATCGCTTCGATACCATCCGCAATCCGGTCTTTGGCCGGCGCGGGGTGGATACCGATCACTACATCCAGCAGCGCCTGCAGCTGCACGCCGACCTGCACCTGTTCGACGATGCCGTGCGCGCCTTCGTCCAGCTGGAAAACACCCGCGCCTGGAACAAGGCGCTCTATGGTCCCTACGACCAGAGTCGCACCGAATTGCACCAGGCCTTCATCGACCTCAGCACGCCGCTGGCCGGTGGCAAGCTGATGACCCGCATCGGTCGCCAGGAGCTGGGCTACGGCAACCAGGCCTTCGTCACCTACCGCGATGCGCGCAACATCCGCCTCAACTTCGACGGCCTGCGCCTGGCCTGGACCCGTCCGGACGGCTACCGGCTGGACGCCTTCGGCCTGCGGCCCGTGGTGACCGGCGAGGACAGCTTCGACGACGGCTCCAACAACGCGGTCAAGTTCTATGGCCTCTACGGCACCCTGCCGCTGGCCGGGCCGCTCAAGCTGGATGTCTACGGCTTCGGCCTGGAGACCGACCAGCGCACCCTGGCTGGCCTGACCGGCGCGGAAAAGCGCTACACCGCCGGCGTCCGCCTGTTCGGCAACGCCGGTCCCTGGGACTGGAGCTGGGACCTGGCCGGGCAGGGCGGGCAGCTAGCCGGCGCCCGGATCCGCGCCTGGGGCCTGAGCAGCGAAACCGGCTATCGCCTGGGCGGCGCCTGGAAACCGCGGCTGGCCTTGCGGGTGGACGCCGCCAGCGGCGATCACGGCCCGGGCGACGACCGCGTCGGCACCTTCGATCCGCTCTATCCGAAGAACGGCTTCTATGGCGACTCCGGGCTCACCACCCTGGCCAACCTCTATCTGGTCGGGCCACTGCTGACCCTGGCGCCGCGACCGACCCTGCAGCTGGAAAGCGGACTGTTCGGCGTCTGGCGGCAGAGTACCGAGGACGGCGTCTACGTGCCGGGCATGACCATCGTGCCGGGTACCACGGCCAGCTCGGCGCGCAAGGCCGGTACCCTCTGGCGCAACAACCTGCGCTGGATGCCCACCGCCAACCTGACCCTGGACCTGGAATACAGCTACTTCCAGGCCGGCGCCGCCGTGCGCCAGGCCGATGGCGACGACACCAGCTTCCTGATGGTCGCCACCACCTTCCGCTTCTGAGGAGTCCACCATGCGCCTGCTCTCGACCGCCCCGCCCGGGGCCCGCCTGACCCTGCTGCTGTGCTTCATCGTCGCCCTGCTGGAGGGCATGGACCTCCAGGCCATGGGTATCGCCGCCCCGGCCATGGCCAAGGCCTTTGGCTTCCAGCCGGGGCAGATGGGCCTGGTGTTCAGCGCCAGTATCCTCGGCCTGCTGCCCGGCGCCTTCATCGGCGGCTGGTGCGCCGATCGCATCGGCCGCAAGAAGGTGCTGATCGCCTGCGTGCTGATCTTCGGGGTCTTCTCGGTGGCCACCGCCCATGTCTGGAGTCTGGAGAGCCTGCTGCTGGCGCGGCTGCTCACCGGCATCGGCCTGGGCGGCGCCCTGCCCAACCTGATCGCGCTGTCCGCCGAATCGGTAGATGAGCGCGCCCGCGCCACGGCGGTCAGCCTGATGTATTGCGGCGTGCCCCTGGGTGGCGCCCTGGCGGCGGTGGTGGGACTGCTGGACGTCGGCCGCTGGCAGACGGTGTTCTATGTCGGCGGCCTGGCGCCCTTGCTGGTGGCGCCGCTGCTCGGGCGCTACCTGGCGGAGACCGCCGGCTTTCTGCGCAAGCGAGGCGGAACGCAAGCGGGCGGTCCGCGCGGGGCCTGGCTCGGCGCCATCCCGCTGTCGACCACCCTTCTGCTGTGGCTGGGCTACTTCTTCACCCTCACGGTGATGTACATGCTGCTCAACTGGCTGCCGTCGCTGCTGGTGGGCCAGGGCTTCAGCCGCGGCCAGGCGGTGGGGGTGCAGATCCTCTTCAACCTGGGCGGCGGCATCGGCTCGGTGCTGTTCGGCCTGCTCATGGATCGCTGGCGGCCGCGGCTGACGGTGCTGGCCATCTACCTGGGCATCCTGCTCGGTCTGGCCGGGCTGGGTCTGGCCAAGGCCTATCCGCTGGTCGCCCTGGCCGGCTTCGCCGCCGGGCTGTTCGTGGTCGGCGGCCAACTGGTGCTCTATGCCCTGGCGCCGCAGCTCTATCCGGCGGCGGTGCGGGCGACCGGGACCGGCGCGGCGGTGGCGGTCGGACGCCTGGGCGCCATGGCCGGACCGCTGCTGGCGGGCCAGGTCCTGGTCCTGGGCGGAGGCGCGGCGACCCTGGTGGTGGCCACCACCCCGGCGGTGCTGGTGGCCGCGGGTGCGGTGCTGGCCCTGCTGCAACGGCGGGCGCCGGCGCCGGCGACTGCCGCCCACGCGGAGGCGCCTGGGCATGCGTAGCCTGCTGCTCGTCACCCTGCTGACGCTGACTGGCCTGGCCCGGGCGGCCACGGCGGATGGCGATCCGGCCACCGCGACGCCACCGCCGCTGCAGCTCGAACCCCTGGCGCGCTTCGAGGTGGCCCTCGACGCCCCGGTCTGGGAGTTGGGCCATACCAGTGACCTGGGCAAGCGGCGCATCATCCCCATAACCGGCGGCCGCTTCGACGGCCAGCGCCTGCATGGACGGATCCTCGACAACGGCGCCGACTGGCAGGTTGTGACCGCCGATGGCCTGGCCATCATCGATACCCGCTATCTGCTGCAGACCGACGATGGCGCCCTGATCTATTTGCAGACCAAGGGCTATCGCTACGGCCCGCCGGAGGTGATGCGCGAGCTGGCCGCCGGCAAGCCGGTGGATCCCCGGCGCTATTTCTTTCGCGTCACCCTGACCTTCGAGACCGCCGCGCCGGCCTATGCCTGGCTCAACCGCGCCCTAGGCGTGGGCAGCGCCATGCGCCTGGGCAAGGCGGTGGTCTACGACGCCTATCTGCTGCAATAGAGGAGTACCCGATGCCCACCGGAATAAGTGCGCTCTACGACGATGTCCTGTTGCTGGATGGCGTGCGTACGCCCTGGACCGACCTGAATTGCGCCCTGGGGCAGGTATCGCCCACCGACCTGGGCATCGCCGTGGCGCGGGCGCTGCTGGCACGCGGGCATGAAGCCGGGACGGTGGACTCCGTGCTGGCCGGCTCGGTGGCCCAGGCCAGCTTCGATGCCTATTTGCTGCCACGCCATATCGGCCTCTATGCCGGGGTGCCCGAGGCGGTGCCGGCGCTGCAGGTGCAAAGAGTCTGCGGCACGGGCCTGGAGCTGCTGCGTCAGGCCGGCGATCAGTTGCAGAGCGGCCAGGCCAGCCGGGTGCTGTGCGTGGCGGCCGAGTCCATGACCCGCAATCCCATCGCCGCCTATACCCACCGCAGCGGCTTTCGCCTCGGCGCGCCGGTGGAATTCCACGACTTTCTCTGGGAGGCGCTCAAGGACCCGGCGGCCGGACTGGACATGATCGCCACCGCCGAGCGCCTGGCGCAGCGCCATGGCATCGCTCGCGAGGCGGTGGATGCCTGGGCGCTACGGAGTTTCGAGCGCGCCCTGGCGGCCCGGCGCCAGGGCTGGTTCGCTGAAGAGATCGTGCCGGTGGCGGCGGCGCGTTTCGAAGCTGAGGACCTGGCGCCACGGGAGTTGCGTCTGCCGCGGGGCTGCGCGCCGGTCGAGCATGATAGCCATCCGCGGGAGACCTCGCGGGAGGCCTTGGCGCGGCTGACGCCGGTGCATCCGGGCGGGGTCCAGACCGCTGGCAACAGCTGCGCGGTGGCCGACGGCGCCGCCGCCGTGCTGCTGGCACGGGGCGTAGATGCCACGCCGGACCAGGCGCTGGCCTGGGTGCGGGGCAGTTGCGTGGTGGGGGTGCCACCCGACGTCATGGGCATCGGTCCGGTACCGGCCATCAAGGGCCTGCTCGACCGCGCCGGCCTCACGCTGGAGGCTATCGACCGCCTGGAGATCAACGAAGCCCAGGGCGCCCAGCTGCTGGCGGTGCAGCAGGCCCTGGAGCTGGATCCGGCGCGACTCAATGTGCATGGCGGTGCCATCGCCCTAGGGCATCCGCTGGCGGCCACCGGCCTGCGCCTGGCGATTACCCTGGCGCGTCAGCTGCGCGCCGAGGGGCTTAGGTACGGGGTGGCGGCGGTGTGCATTGGCGGTGGGCAGGGGATGGCGGTGCTGCTGGAGAATCCGGGGTGGCGGAAGCGTTAGGGGATGAGGCTGGGTGTGTTGGGCCTCGCTGCGCTCAGCCCAACCTACGAAGCCTCCGCCGGCGGCACGACCAGCGGCGGGAAATGGATGGCCACGCGCAGGCCGTGGCCGTCGCTGGCGGTCGCCAGTTCGATGCCGGCGTCGTGGGCAGTGGCGATGTCGCGGACGATGGCCAGGCCCAGGCCGGTGCCGTGGATGCCGCTGTCGAGGCGATAGAAGCGCTCGAAGATGCGCTCGCGCTCCGCCTCGGGAATGCCCGGGCCGTCGTCTTCCACCTCCAGCACCGTGGCCCCGGCCTGGCCGCGCAGGCGGACCGTGACCTGACCGCCGCGCGGGGTGTATCTGAGGGAGTTGTCGACCAGGTTGTCGAGCAGGTCGCGCAGCTGGAAGGCGTTGCCCTGCACGGTCTGTGGCTCCAATTCATAGCCCAGGTCGATGCCGTGGCCATCGGCCTGGGACAACTGGCTGGGCATGGCTTCGCCGATCAGTTCGTCCAGTCGCAGGGGCTCGCGCGGCGGACTCTCCAGCCGTGCGGTGGCGGCGCGGGCCAGGGTCAGCAACTGGTTGGTCTGGCGGGTCATGCGCTCGGTGGCGGCCTGGAGTTGCGCCAGCGCCGCGGCGCTTTCGGCATCGCCGGCATGGCGCTGGCGCAGCCACTGGGTCAGGGTGCTGATGCCGGCCAGCGGGGTGCGCAACTGGTGGGCCATGTCGTCGAGAAAGGCGCGCTGGTTGCGTGCGCCCTCGCGGATGCGCAGCAGCAGGCCGTTGAGCGCGGTGACGAAGGTGCCCAGTTCGCGGGGCGCCCCCTCTTCGCGCAGCGGTGCCAGGTCATCGTAGTGGCGGCTGTCGAGCTGACGCTCCAGCCGCTCCAGGGGCTTGAGGCCGCGGCGCACCGCCCAGAGCAGCTGGGCGGCGATCAGTAGGGCGACCAGGATCTGCACCGCCACCAGGGTCAGCACCATGCGCTGCAGGGCGGCGGTGTGGCGACTCAGGGTCTGGGCCACGCTGGCCACCACCGGTTGCCCGGCCACCACGCCCAGGCGGCCGACCATGAACACCGAGCGGTCGTTGATACGGGTGCGCAGGGCGGTGGTATGACCGTCGCGCATCTCGTCGGTGATCTCCTGGACCGGCATGGCGGCATCGCCGAACAGCAGCTGGCCGTCGAGGCTGCGGACCGCCAGCCAGACGTGGTCGTGGCTGTTGTGGCGCAGCAGGTAGTCGGCTTCCGTCGGTAGCCACAGGCGGCCGTTGCCGTCCACCTCCAGCTGTTCGAGCAACAGGATCGCCGCGTCGGTGAGATCGCCGTCCAAGGCGCTGAAGGCCGGTTTGCGGGCGAACTGGTAGCTGACCACGGCGCCGCCGAGGTTGACCAGCAGCACCGGCAGCACCAGCCATTTCAGCAGCCGCCGGCGCAGGCTGGGCGCGGTGGCGGTCATGGCGCGGCTTCTTCCAGGCGATAGCCGAAGCCGCGCACGGTACGGATGCCGACCCCGGAGTCGGCCAGTTTCAGCCGTAGCCGTGAGACATAGACCTCCACGGCGTTGTGGGTCAGGTCTTCGCTGCCCCAGGGCGCCAGGGCGTCGATGATCTGCTGCTTGGAGACCACCTTGCCGGCCTGGCGCAAGAGGTGTTCGAGCACCGCCCACTCGCGGGCCGAGAGATCCAGCGCGGTGTCGCCAAGGCGCGCCTGGTGGGCGGCGGTGTCCAGACGCAGGGCGCCGAGGGTCAGATCGGCGCTGTTCTGGCCACCGGCGCGACGGACCAGCGCCTTGATCCGTGCCACCAGTTCGGGAACGGCGAAGGGCTTGACCAGGTAGTCGTCGGCGCCCACTTCGAAGCCGTGCACCCGGTCGTCGATGGCGTCACGGGCGGTGAGCAGCAGCACCGGCTGGTCACTGCCACGCTGGCGCAGGCGGCGGACCACCTCGAAGCCGTCCAGGCCACCGGGCAGGCCGATGTCTAGCACCACCACGGCGAAGCGGGTGGTGCGCAGCCAGGCGTCGGCCTCGGCGCCGTTGCGCAGGAGGTCGACCTGCATGCCATGGCCTTCCAGGACGCGGCGGATGCCGTCGGCCAGGGTGGCGTCATCTTCGACCAGCAGGATGTGCATGGGTGATCCTCGGATTCAACGCGATTCGGTCGCCGTACGACCGATTATGCACAGGCGCTCAGCGGGGCAGGGTGCAGAAATCACCCAGCGCCCGCACCAGGGCCAGGCGGTGGAGGTCATCGGGGCGCGCGGCGGCGAGGTAGGCGGCGAGGGCGCGATCCAGTTGCGCCGGGCAATCCGCGGCTGCGCGCAGTTCGCCGGTGGCGGCGAGACCGCCGAGCAGCCTGGCCTGGAGTTCGTTCAGCTGGCTCCTGAGCGCCGACAGATCCGTCGTCTTGGCGGGCAACGGCTGTTCGTTGCGCCGCCAGGCCTGCAGCAGGCCGTATTGCACCAGCTTGTTGGCTTCCATCTGGGCGGCGAAAAAGGTCTGGGCGGTGGCCGGGGAGACAGCGGCTGCGGGCGCGGTCTGAGCGACGTCCTGCAGCACCTGGCGTTCGCGGGCTTCGTCCAGCACCGGCTTGCCGCTGTCGTGCTTGCTACGGGCCACCCCATCGGCCAGCGTCAGGCGCTGGGCCATGGCGTCCAGCAGGGCCGGCAGCGGCGCCGGCGCGGCCTGGGCGCCGAGGGCGATACTCAAGAGCGGAAGGGCGAGCCAGCGAACACCCGACATGAGGGACCTCCAGGGCAGGGGAAAGGGCACCGAAGCTCGCACGGGGCCGCGGGGCGGTCAAGATGGCCGGGGCAGGGCGGTTGTGCGGGAGTGGGGTAGTGGGGGCGGCCCTCACCCCAGCCCTCTCCCAAGGGGAGAGGGGGCGGAGGGAGCGTTTGGCATAGGGTAGAAAACCGCAGCGCGTTTTCCACGCGGGTGCCGTCGTGGATGAGGCTGCGCCGTCATCCACCCTACGGGACCGATCGCAGGCGGTAGGTTCTGGCGGAGCGCGTGAGATTCGTAGGTTGGGTTGAGACGGCTCCATCGTCGAAGCCCAACACGGCGGAGTCGAGCCTATGCCGGTGGCTTCGCGCGGAGCGGCTCCCTCATCCCAGCCCTCTCCCGAGGGAGAGGAGACTACGCCTCCTGCGCCGCCCGGACCTCGGCGGTCAGGGCCTGGAGGCGGGCGTCGAGGGCGGTCAGGGCGCCGGCGTCGGCGGCGGTGTCCAGGCTCAGGCGCAGGGCGGCCAGCACCAGCAGCTCGGTGGCGTCACCGCGGCGGCGGTCGCCCTGGATGGCGACCAGTTCGTCGCGCAGGCGGGCGGCGGCCTGTTGCAGGGCGGCGCGGTCGCCTTCGGCCACCTTGAAGCGGTAGCGGCGACCGAGCACCTCCACCTCGTCGTCGGCGCCCGCGTTGGCGGTCTTCACTCGACGCTGGCCGTGTGGCGCTGCTCGGCATCGGCGGCTACCGCCTGCTCAACCGACTGCGCGGACAGCAGGGCCAGCAGGCCTTCCACGCGCTGGCGGGTGCTGGCGCCGTGTTCTTCCTGCTCCAGCAGGCTCAGTTGCAGGGTGTCGTTTTCCTCGCGCGCGGCCAGCAGGGCCTGCTCCAGTTCCTGGGTGCGGGCGGTCAGGCGCTGGTTGCGCTGCAGCAGGTCGCGGATGGCGGTTTCCAGTTCGCTCAGGGTGTTGTCCAGCATGGGCGCGGTCGTCTCTCGTGTCAGGTTCGGGACTGCCAGGAGGGCAGGGGTCAGCATTCTAGGCCTCTCACCGACCACCGGCACCCCATTCGTCACAGGCTAAGCCCTTGTTTTGCCAAGAGGTTCACGGGGGTGGCCAGCGAGCTGACCGGCTGTCAGGCAGTTGTCAGGTTGCGCTAAGGGGGCCGTAAGGCAAGACGCCTTAGCCTGGGCTCATCGCGTCGGCTGTCCTGTCCCGGCGCCCCTCGCTTCGGATGAGCCGCCATGACCGATCTGTCCCAGAGCACCGCCCCGCGTCAGCTGGACGAGCCTTTCCTGCCGTTCTCCCGGCCCAGCATCGGTGCCGAGGAAGTGGCCGCGGTGAGCCAGGTGCTGACCTCGGGCTGGATCACCACCGGGCCCCAGGCCAACCTGCTGGAAGAGCGCTTCGCCGATTCGGTGGGCGCCGCCCACGCCGTGGCCCTGTGCTCGGCCACCGCCGCCATGCACGTGACCCTGCTGGCGCTGGACATCGGTCCCGGTGACGAGGTGATCACCCCCTCGCTGACCTGGGTCTCAACCGCCAACATGATCACCCTGATCGGCGCCACCCCGGTGTTCGTCGACGTCGACCGCGACACCCTGATGGTCTCCGCCGAGCAGGTGGCCGCCGCCATCACCCCGCGCACCAAGGCCATCGTGCCGGTGCACTACGCCGGTGCCAGCTGCGACCTGACCCCGCTGCGCGCCCTGGCTCGCGAGCATGGCGTGGCGCTGATCGAAGACGCCGCCCACGCCGCCGGCACTCGCTACCAAGGCGAGCCCATCGGCCAGCGCGGCACCGCCATCTTCAGCTTTCACGCCATCAAGAATCTGACCTGCGCCGAAGGCGGCATGCTGGTGACCGACGACGCCACCCTGGCCGAGCGGGTGCGCCGGCTGAAATTCCACGGCCTGGCGGTGGATGCCTTCGACCGCCAGACCCTGGGCCGCAAGCCCCAAGCCCAGGTGCAGGAACCCGGCTTCAAGTACAACCTCTCGGACATCCACGCCGCCCTGGCCCTGGTGCAGCTGGATCGCCTGGGCGACATCAACAGCCGCCGCCGGCTGCTGGCCCAGGCCTACACCCAGCGCCTGGCCCAGCTGCCGGTCGCGCCCCTGGCGCTGCCCGACTACGCCCAGACCCACGCCTGGCACCTCTACATCCTGCGCATCTGCCCCGAGCGTTGCGGCATGGAGCGCGAAGCCTTCATGGCCGGCCTCAAGGCGCGCGGCATCGGCACCGGTATCCATTTCACCGCCACCCACCTGCATCCCTGGTACCGCGAGCGCTGGCCCGAGCTGGCGCTGCCCAACAGCGAATGGAATTCGGCACGGCTGTGCTCCATCCCGCTGTTTCCCGACATGACCCTCGCCGACGTCGACCGCGTGGTCGGCGCCATCGAAGACCTGCTGGAGAAAGGCGCATGAAGCCCTATGCCATCGACCGGGTATCCGTGGTGATCCCCGTCTACAACGAAGAAGCCAGCCTGCCGGAATTGCTGCGCCGCACCCGCGCCGCCTGCCGCCTGCTGGATTGCCAGGTGGAGATCATCCTGGTCGACGACGGCAGTCGCGACCGCAGCGCCGAACTCCTGCAGCAGGCCGCCAGCGAGCCGGACAGCCCGGTCGTGGCGGTGCTGCTCAATCGCAACTACGGCCAGCACTCGGCGATCCTCGCCGGCTTCGAGCAGGCCCGGGGCGATCTGATCATCACCCTGGACGCCGACCTGCAGAATCCGCCGGAAGAGATCCCGCGCCTGGTGCACACCGCCGCCCAGGGCTACGACGTGGTCGGCACCGTGCGCCAGCAGCGCCAGGATTCCTACCTGCGCACCCTGCCGTCGCGGCTGATCAACCGGGCCGTGCAGCGTTCCACCGGCGTCGCCATGCGCGACTACGGCTGCATGCTGCGCGCCTATCGCCGCCAGGTGGTGCAGTCGATGCTGGCCTGCCACGAGCGCAGCACCTTCATCCCGATCCTGGCCAACAGCTTCGCTCGCCACACCACCGAGATCGAGGTGGCCCACGCCGAGCGCGAACACGGGGATTCCAAGTACGGCTTCCTCAAGCTGATCAACCTGATGTTCGACCTGCTGACCTGCATGACCACCACCCCGCTGCGCATGCTCAGCCTGTTCGGCGGTGGCCTGGCCATCTTCGGCTTCCTCTTCGCCGCGCTGCTGCTGGTGCTGCGCGTCACCCACGGCGCCGAGTGGGCGGCCGATGGCGTGTTCTCGCTGTTCGCCGTGCTGTTCATCTTTACCGGCGCCCAGTTCGTCGGCCTCGGTCTGCTCGGCGAGTACCTCGGCCGGGTGTACCACGACGTCCGTGCCCGGCCCCGGTTCCACGTGGAACAAGTGATCCGCGCCGCCACCCTTTCTCCTTCGCCGGCGCCGCTGCGCCAGGTCCAGTAACAGGAACGCCCCTGATGAAAACCGCCATCGTCTTCGCCTACCACGACATCGGCTGCGCCGGCCTCGCCGCGCTGATCCAGGCCGGCTATCCCATCGCCGCCGTCTTCACCCACCCGGATGACCCGAGCGAGAACCGCTTCTTCGGTTCGGTGGCCCAGCTCTGCGCCCGCCATGGCATCCCGGTGCACGCCCCGGAAGACGTCAACCACCCGATCTGGGTCGAGCGCATCCGCGCCCTGGAGCCGGATTTCATCTTCTCCTTCTATTACCGCAACCTGCTGTCCAACGACGTCCTGGCCTGCGCCAAGCGCGGCGCCTACAACCTGCACGGTTCGCTGCTGCCGCGCTATCGCGGTCGCGCCCCGGCCAACTGGGTGCTGGTCAACGGCGAGACCGAGACCGGCGTGACCCTGCACCGCATGGTCCAGCGCGCCGACGCCGGCGCCATCGTCGCCCAGCAGCGCGTCGCCATCGCCGCCGACGACACTGCCCTGACCCTGCACGCCAAGCTGCGCGAAGCCAGCCAGACGCTCCTGCGCGACAGCCTGCCGGCCCTGGCCGAAGGCCAGCTGACCGAGCGCGAGCAGGACGAAAGCCAGGCCACCACCTTTGGCCGCCGCAGCGCCGCCGATGGCGAGCTGGAGTGGAGCCGTCCGGCCGCCGAGCTGGGCAACCTGGTGCGCGCCGTGACCCAACCCTATCCGGGCGCCTTCGGCTGGATCGGTGACCGCAAGCTGATCGTCTGGAGCGCCCTGGCCCGCCAGCAAGCCCATGACCAGGCCCCCGGCAGCGTGCTGAGCCTGGAGCCGCTGCGCATCGCCTGTGGCGAGGGCGTCCTGGAAATCCAGGCCGGCCAGCTGGGCGACAACGGCCTCTACCTGTCCGGTCCGCAACTGGCCCGCGAAGCCGGCCTGGTGGCCGGTGCCCGCCTGCATCGCCAGGATCGCCG
Source organism: Pseudomonas sp. AS2.8 (assembly GCF_014190935.1). NCBI lineage: Bacteria > Pseudomonadati > Pseudomonadota > Gammaproteobacteria > Pseudomonadales > Pseudomonadaceae > Pseudomonas > Pseudomonas sp. AS2.8. The sequence continues at coordinate 282,661 of NZ_JACHVV010000003.1, read as the reverse complement.
CGCCAAGCGCCGCACCCGGGTGCTGATCCTGGGCGTCAACGGCTTCATCGGCAACCACCTCTCCGAGCGCCTGCTGGCCGACGGCGAGTACGAGGTCTACGGCCTGGACATCGGCTCCGACGCCATCGAGCGGCTCAAGGCCAATCCGAATTTCCACTATGTGGAAGGCGACATCTCCATCCACACCGAGTGGCTGGAATACCACATCAAGAAGTGCGACGTGGTGCTGCCGCTGGTGGCCATCGCCACCCCCATCGAATACACCCGCAATCCGCTGCGCGTGTTCGAACTGGACTTCGAGGAAAACCTCAAGATCGTTCGCCACTGCGTGAAGTACGGAAAGCGCGTGATCTTCCCGTCCACCTCCGAGGTGTACGGCATGTGCCAGGACGAGCGCTTCGACGAAGACCGCTCCAACCTGGTGGTCGGTCCGATCAACAAGCAGCGCTGGATCTATTCGGTCTCCAAGCAGCTGCTCGACCGGGTCATCTGGGCCTACGGCGCCAAAGGTCTGAAATTCACCCTGTTCCGTCCGTTCAACTGGATGGGCCCGCGCCTGGATCGCCTGGACTCGGCGCGCATCGGCAGCTCCCGCGCCATCACCCAGCTGATCCTCAACCTGGTGGAAGGCACCCCGATCAAGCTGGTCGACGGTGGCGCCCAGAAGCGCTGCTTCACCGACGTCGACGACGGCATCGAGGCGCTGTTCCGCATCATCGAGAACAAGGGCGGTCGCTGCGACGGCCAGATCGTCAACATCGGCAACCCGGACAACGAAGCGAGCATCCGCGAGCTGGCCGAAGAGCTGCTGGCCCAGTTCGAGGCCCATCCGCTGCGCCATGAATTCCCGCCCTTCGCCGGCTTCCGCGAGGTGGAGAGCAAGAGCTTCTATGGCGACGGCTACCAGGACGTGGCCCACCGCAAGCCCAGCGTGGAAAACGCCCGCCGCCTGATCGACTGGCAGCCGAGCACCGCCATGGCCGCCACCGTCGGCAAGACGCTGGACTTCTTCCTGCGCGAAGCCATGGCGCAGCGGGAGGCCTGATGAACACCCTGATCCCGGCCAGCCTGCGCATCGACGTGGACACCTATCGCGGCACCCGCGAAGGGGTACCGCGGCTGCTCGACCTGCTGGACGAAGCCGGGGTCAAGGCCACCTTCTTCTTCAGCGTCGGACCGGACAACATGGGGCGCCACCTCTGGCGCCTGGTGAAGCCCACCTTCCTGTGGAAGATGCTCCGGTCCAAGGCCGCCAGCCTCTATGGCTGGGACATCCTCCTCGCCGGCACCGCCTGGCCGGGTCGGCCCATCGGCCGCGACCTCGGCCACCTGATGCGCGAGACCCGCGCCCGCGGCCACGAGGTCGGCTTGCACGCCTGGGACCACCACGCCTGGCAGGCCCATACCGGCAGCTGGAGCCTGGAGCGCCTGGGCGCCGAATTCGGCCGTGGCCTGCAGGCCCTGGAAGACATCCTCGGCGCCAAGGTCGACTGCTCCGCCGCCGCCGGCTGGCGCGCCGATCCGCGCGTGGTGCTGGCCAAGGAAGCCTTCGGCCTCCGGTACAACAGCGATTGCCGCGGCAGTGCGCTGTTCCGCCCGCGACTGGGCAACGGCAGCCACGGCACCCCCCAGGTGCCGGTGGACATGCCGACCTTCGACGAGGTGGTCGGCCCGGAGCTGGCCGCCGGTGACTGGAACGACTACCTGCTCAAGCGCTTCCGTCCGGGGGCGCTCAACGTCTACACCCTGCACGCCGAGGTGGAAGGCATCGCCTTCGCCGAGGACTTCCGCGCCCTGCTCAAGGCCGCGCGGGAGGAGGGCATCCTGTTCCTGACCCTGGGCGACCGCCTGCCGGCCGATCCGCGCCAGTTGCCCGCGGGCAACCTGGTGCGTGGCAGCCTGGCCGGCCGCCAGGGCTGGCTGGGCGTGCAGGCATGAGTCGGCGCCGCCTGTGGATGCTGCTGCCGCTGGCGCTGCTGGCCTATGCCTTGCCGCTGGCCTGGCGCGGCCTGTGGATTCCGGACGAGTCGCGCTATGCGCAGATCGCCCAGGAACTCTGGCGGCGTGGCGACTGGGTGGTGCCGCACTTCCTCGGCTTGCCCTATTTCGAGAAACCCATCGGCGGCTACTGGACCCAGGCCATCGCCCAGGCCTGGCTCGGTGACTCGCTGTTCAGCGTGCGCCTGGTGCCACTGCTGGCCAGTCTCGCCACCGCCGCCCTGGTAGCGCGCCTGACCCGGCTGATCTGGCAGGACCGCCCGCTGGCGCTGCTCGCCGGGGTGGTCTATCTCTCCTGCGTGGCCGTGGCGGGGCTGGCCACCTACGTCACCCTGGACGCCCAGTTCGCCTTCTGGATGGCCCTGGCGCTGCTCGCCCTCTGGCAGGCCCAGGCCGCCGAGACCCGGGGCGCGGCCCTGGGTCAGTGGGCGCTGCTGGGGCTGGCCTGTGGCTGCGGCCTGCTGACCAAGGGCTTTCTCGCCCTGGTGCTGCCGGTGCTGGTGGCCGTGCCCTTCTTCCTCCTGCAGCGGCGCCTGGGCGAGTTGCTCTGCCGCGGTCCGCTGGCGGTGCTGGTGGCGATCCTGGTGGTGGCGCCCTGGGCGCTGCTGGTCGCCCACCGCGATCCGGACTTCTGGAATTTCTTCTTCTGGCACGAGCACATCCAGCGCTTCGCCGGCCAGGATGCCCAGCACGAGCGGCCCTTCTGGTTCTATGGCCCGGTGCTGCTGCTGGCCATCCTGCCCTGGGCTGGCCTCCTGCCGCGCACCCTGGGCCGGACCTGGCAGGAGCGTCGCCACGCCGGTACCGCCTTCCTGGGCATCGCCGTGGTCGGCCAGCTGCTGTTCTTCAGCTTCAGCCGCGGCAAGCTGCCCACCTACCTGCTGCCGACCCTGGCCGCCCTGGTGCCGCTGCTGGCGCGCACCCTGCTGGACGCGGGCCGGCGCGGCGCCACCGGCGCCCTGCGCCTGAACGGCCTGTGCAATCTGCTGCTGGGCCTGGCCGGCCTTGCCGCCCTGCTGATCTATGGCGGTCGCCTCTACGAGAGCGGCGAAGGCCTGACCCGCGCCCTGGCCCTGCTGGCACCCCTGGCACTGCTGCTGGCCGGCCTGGCCGCCCTGGTCTGGCCGCGGCGCACCCTGCTGGCGCCGGCCCTGGCGCTCTGGGTGCTGCTGCCGCTGCTGTCCATCGCCCTGCCCAACAGCCTGGTCGACAACAAGCTGCCGAGCACCTTCATCCAGGCCCAGCTCGGCCACTTCAAGAATGCCGGCCTGCTGGTCAGCAACGACCTCGGCGTGGCCGCCAGCCTGGCCTGGGCCACGCATCGCGACGACGTGGTGCTGGTGGGCGGTCCCGGCGAGCTCAAGTACGGCTTCGCCCGCGAGCCGGCCAGCGGCCGCCTGATCGAAGAGCGTGACCTGGCCGCCTGGCTCGCCGCCCATCGCGACCAGGGTCCGGTGGCCATCCTCTTGCGCGTCGACGGTCCCAGCGATCGCCAGCTGCTCGACAGCCTGCCCGAGCCCGGCGAGAGCATCGCCAGCGAGCGCCTGGTGCTGCTGGTCTATCCGAGGCCGGCGCCATGACCGCCCTCGACGGCCTGCTGATCGCCGTGGTGATCGGCCTCACCTGCGCCGGCCAACTGGGCCAGAAGCGCGCGGTGGCCGCCGGTAACGCCCTGGCCGCGCGACTGCGCTCGCCCTGGCTGTGGGGCGCCCTGGTCTGCCTGGGCCTGGCCCTGCTGGTCTGGTGCGCGGTGCTGCAGCGGGTGCCGGTGGGCGTCGCCTATCCCTTGCTCTCGCTCAACACCCTGGCGGTGACCCTGCTGGCGCGCCTGGTGTTCGGCGAGGTGGTGGACGCCCGCGCCTGGTGTGGCTGCCTGTGCATCGTCGCCGGCGCCGCGCTGCTGGGTGGCCAGCTATGAACGGTCTGCTGCCTCTCGGCCTGAGCATCCTGCTCACCACCCTGGCGCAACTCGCCCTGCGCGCGGCACTGGTGCGGCTGCCGGCCATGGCCAGCTGGGCCACCGCGCCCGAGTCGCTGCTGAGTGCGGCCGGGCTGCTGCTGGCCTTGGGCATCCTCTGCTACGGCCTGTCGCTACTGGCCTGGCTGGCCGCCCTGGCGCGCCTGCCGCTGGGCCGCGCCTATGCGGCGCTCGGCCTCTCCTACGTCTTCGTCCACCTCGGCGCGGCCTGGCTGCCAGGCGCCGCCGAATCCTTCACCCCCTGGAAAACCCTGGGCGTCGCGCTGGTCGTGGCCGGCGTCGCCCTCGTCGGCGGGCCCCGCGCCAGCGCCGCTCCCACCCTGAGGAATACCCTATGAACATCAGCGTTTTCGGCATCGGCTACGTGGGTCTGGTGCAGGCCGCCGTGCTGGCGGAAGTCGGCCACCAGGTGGTGTGCATGGACATCGACCGCGCCAAGATCGACAAGCTCAAGCGCGGCGAGGTGACCCTCTATGAGCCGGGTCTGGAAGAGCTGGTGCGCAGCAACCTGGCCGCCGGCCGCCTGGTATTCACCCACGAGGCCGCCGAGGCCGTGGCCCATGGTGCCGTGCAGTTCATCGCCGTCGGCACCCCGCCGGCCGCCGACGGCTCGGCCGATCTGTCCGCCGTCTTCGCCGTGGCCGAGACCATCGCCCGCCTGCGCCGCGAGCCGCTGATCGGTCAACCGGTATCCCGCGATCCGCTGCTGGTGGTGAACAAGTCCACCGTGCCGGTGGGCACCGGCGACCGCGTCCGCGCGCTGATCCACGAGGTGCTCGCCGAAGAGGGCCGCACCCTGCACGTGGAGGTGGTCTCCAACCCGGAATTCCTCAAGGAAGGCGCCGCCATCGCCGACTGCAAGAAGCCCGATCGCATCGTGGTGGGCACCGACTCGCCGGTGGCCCGCGACGTGATGCGCGAACTCTATGCGCCCTTCAACCGCAACCATGACCGCATCCAGTGCATGGACCTGCGCAGCGCCGAGCTGGCCAAGTACGCCGCCAACAGCCTGTTGGCGGTCAAGATCAGCTTCATCAACCAGATCGCCGAACTGGCCGAGCACGTCGGCGCCGACATCGAGGCGGTGCGCCAGGCCATCGGCGCCGATCCGCGCATCGGCCACCACTTCATCTACCCGGGCTGCGGCTACGGCGGCTCCTGCTTCCCCAAGGACCTGCAGGCACTGATCCGCACCGGCGAGGAAAACGCCGTGGAGCTGGATCTGCTGCGCGCCGTGGAAGCCATCAACGTGCGCCAGAAGACCAAGCTGTTCGAGCGCATCAACACCTACTTCGACGGTGACCTGCGCGGTCGCACCTTCGCCCTCTGGGGGCTGGCCTTCAAACCCAACACCGACGACATGCGCGATGCCCCCAGCCGGGTGCTGATGGAAGCCCTCTGGGAAGCCGGCGCCAAGGTGCGCGCCTTCGATCCGGTGGCCATGGCCGAGGCCCAGCGCCTCTATGGCCACGACGAGCGCCTGGCGCTGATGGGCACCCCCGAGGCCGCCCTGGCCGGGGCCGATGCCCTGGTGATCTGCACCGAGTGGCAGCAGTTCAAGGCGCCGGACTTCGATCTGATCGCCCGCCAGCTCAACCAGCCGGTGATCTTCGACGGCCGCAACCTGTTCGATCCCGAGCGCATGGAGCGCCGCGGCATCGAGTACTTCGCCATCGGCCGTGGCGCCGCCCTGGGCGGTCCCCAGGTCACCCGCCGCGTGGATGCCGCCTGATGGTCTCGCCCATGCCCCTGACCCCACGCAGCGCGCCCCTCTTCGCGTTGCCGGCGGCCAGTCGCCTGCGCCGCGAAAGCCTGCTGCTCGGGGTAGTCGCCACCCTGATGTTCACCCTCGGCATCTGGAACCAGGCGCCCCAGGGTTTCGACGGTCGCTGGGCGGTCTTCCTCGGCGAGATGTTTCGCCATGGCCCGTCCTTTTTCGCCACCACCTATGGCCAGCCCTATCCGGACTATCCCGGCACCGCCACCTGGCTGAGCTGGCTGGCCGCGCGGGTGATTGGCGCGCCCAATCACCTGGCCAACGTGCTGCCCACCGCCCTGGCCTCGGCCGCGGTGCTGGCGCTGACCTATCGCCTGCTGGCCGACACCCGCCGCGCCTGGGCGCTGCTCACGGTGCTGCTGGTGGCCCTGACCCCGCAGTGGCTGGAAAAGGCCCGTGCGGTCTGCCTGGACCAGTTGGTCGCCCTGGTGGTGCTGCTGTGCTTCTACCTGCTCTACAGCGCCGATCGCGACGGTCGCCCGCTGCGCCGCCTGCTGGTACTGCCGCTGTTCGCCCTGGGCTTCGCCATCCGCGGTCCGCTGGGCCTCATCGAGCCCTGCGGCGTGGTCTGCCTCTACTGGCTGGTGGTGGCCTGGGGCGAGCCGGCCCGGCGCACCCTCGCCCTGCAACGCCTGCTGGGCTATGGCCTGGCCGGTCTGGCGCTGCTCGCCCTCGGCTGGTGGACGCTGATCCAGCTCGCCCACCACGAGGGCGGGGCGGATTTCGCCGCCGAGGTCTGGCACATGCAGGTCACCGGCCGGCTGGACGAGAGCGGCAAGCCGTTCTGGTTCTATCTGCAGCTGGGGCTCTATCGCTATCTGCCGGTGCTGCCGCTGGCGCTGCTGGTGCTGGCGGCCGAGCGCGGTCGCCTGCTGGCCTGGCCGCACACCGCCCAGCGCCGCCTGCTGCTGGGCCTCGCCGGCAGCGGTCTGCTGATCCTGGTCGGGTTGTCCATCCCGCACTTCAAGCGCGCCTACTATGTGGTGCCCATGGTGCCCTTCCTGGCCGCCATCGCCGCTCATGGCCTCCTGCGCGCCGAGGGCTGGTTCCGCCGGATCGCGCCGCTCTATACCGCCCTGGTGCTGGCGCTGCCCGGACTGGCGCTGGTGGCCATGCTGGTCTGTCGTCACCTCTGGCAGCGCCACGGCTACTGGCCGGATGTTTCCCTGGCGCTGCTGGTGCCGGTCTTCGTCGCCCTGCAGATCGCCGCCCTGGTCAGCTGGCGCCGGCTGAACGGCAACCGCCGCCTGCTCACGCTGAGCGCCCTGGCGCTGGCCGCCCAGTGGCTGATGCTGGTCACGGTGGTGGAGCCGGCCCAGGACCTGCAGTACGACACCCGCGGCTTCGTCCAGCAGGTGGAGGGGCTGCGCCAGCAGCAGCCGGGTCCCCTGGTGTTCTTCGGCCTCGGCCAGGACAGCTGGGCGATCCGCTACATGATGAACCTGGACCACGACGAGCAGCCGATCTTCATCGCCCGGCCGCAGGTCGCGGACCTGGCACACCTGCCGTCCGGTGCCTGGATCATCCTGGCGCGCGACGACCGCGAGTTGCTGGCGGGTACCCCGCTGGCCGACCTGACCCCGGTGCTGGGTCGCCGCCTCAACGGCAATCCCTGCCTGGTGTATCGCCTGCCCTGAGGCCCCCGGAGCCGCTCGCCCTAGCGGTCGGCTCCGGCTTCTCGGGAGAATTCCAGGATGCGGTTGCGCCCCTGCTCGGCGACCAGGTAATGACCGTCGCCGCGCGGGATCAGGGTCTGCGCCGAGCGCAGGTGCGAGAGCACCGTGACCAGGCGGCCGTCGGGCTGCACCAGCAGCACCCGGGCGCCGTGGGTGGCGTCTTCGGTGATCCACAGGCCATCGGCCGAGCACTGCACGAAGCCCGGCGCATCGAGCCCCGAAGCGACCAGGGTATCGGTACCCCCGGGCTGCCACTGCTTGACCCAGCCCTTGGCCTTTTCGGTATAGAACAGCCGGCCATCCGGGCAGCGCGCCACCCCTTCGCCTTCTTCCAGGCCGTCGCGCAGCACCGCCAGGCGACGCTGCAGCGGGTCGTAGCTGAGCAGGCGACCGCGGGGCAGGTCCTCGATGGCATAGAGGGTCTGGCCATCGGTGGCGACGCCCTCGACGTCGTTGCCGTCGAACAGGACCTGGCGCTGGCCGTCGCGCAGGAGCAACACCGGCAGCGGCCCGCCTTCCTGGCTGACCACCAGGCCGCCCTGGAACATGACCAGGCCATCCGGCTTGGACAGCTCGCCCAGTACCGGCTGGCGCTCGCCGCTGGGCAGCAGTCGCAGCAGGCTGCCGCGGCGACTGGAGAATTCCTGGGTCACAAACAGGCTGCCATCGGCGTCCAGGGCCAGGGCGCTGACCATGGGGATGTCGGCAGCGAATTCCCGATAGCGCCAGCCCTCGGCCGCACTGACCGGATGGAAATGCCGCCAGGCCGGATAGGCGAAGCCGGCGGCCAGCACGGCGACGCCCAGCGCCAGACCCTGGCGCCAGCCCAGGCGCGGAACACGTCGCATGGCGACCTCTCGAGGTTGGGGATGACCCTGCAGTCTAGCGGCCCGCGCGTGAAGATTCCGTCGCCGGCCACCCGGGTGAGGGTGCCGGCGGGGAGCGGCCTCAGGCGCTGAGGAAGGCCTCGGTCAGCTTGACCCAGTAGCGCGCGCCGACCGGCAGCAGGGCGTCGTTGAAGTCGTAGGCCGCGTTGTGCAGGTTGGCGCTCGGGCCATTACCGACGAACAGGTAGCAACCGGGCACCTGCTGCAGCATGTAGGCGAAGTCCTCGCTGGCCGGGATGGGCGCGAAGGGGTGCAGGGCCTCGGCGCCGAAGTGCTCGACCGCCACCTGGCGGGCGAAGGCGGTGGGGCCGTCGTGGTTGACCAGCACCGGATAGCCGCGCTGGTAGTCCAGTTCGGCGGTGGCGCCGAAGCTTTCCGCCTGGGCGCGCACCAGGGCGCCGATACGCTGTTCCAGCAGGTCGCGGGTGCTGTCCTGGAAGGCGCGGATGGTGAGCTTCATCTCCACCGCATCGGGGATGACGTTGGAGGCCTCGCCGCCATGGATGCTGCCCACGGTGATCACCGCGGTGTCCAGCGGCGCCACGTTGCGCGAGACCACGGTCTGCAGCGCCATCACTGTGGCCGCGCTGGCGACGATGGGGTCGACCGCCTTGTCCGGCACCGCGCCGTGGCCACCCTGGCCGCGGATGCGCAGGAGGGCGGTGTCGGACGAGGCCATGGCGGCGCCGTCGACGAAGCAGAACTTGCCGGTGGGCACGCCGGGCATGTTGTGCAGGCCGAACACCTGATCGCAGGGGAACAGCTCGAACAGGCCGTCCTGCATCATCTTCAGGGCGCCGCCCAGGCCTTCCTCGGCCGGCTGGAAGATCAGGTGCAAGGTGCCATCGAAGGCGCGGGTCTCGGCCAGGCAGCGGGCGGCGGTGAGCAGGGTGGTGGTGTGGCCGTCGTGGCCGCAGGCGTGCATGCGGCCCGGGTGCTGGCTGGCGTAGTCGAGGCCGGTGGTCTCCAGGATCGGCAGGGCGTCCATGTCGGCGCGGATGCCCAGCACCTTGCTGCCGCTGCCGGCGCGCAGGGTGCCGACCACCCCGGTGCCGCCCAGGCCGCGATGGACCTCGTAGCCCCAGCCGGCGAGGGCGGCGGCCACCAGGTCGCTGGTGCGCTGTTCCTGGTAGCCCAGTTCGGGATGGCGGTGGATGTCGCGGCGCAGGGCGACCATTTCCGGCAGGTAGCCGGCGATATGACGGGCGGTGGCGTCTTGATCCGCAGTGGTGGCAAGGCTCATGGCGATCTCTCTCAATCCAGGTGGCGTTCGGGATAGCTCAGCAGTGCCAGCCATCCTATCAGCAGCATGACGATCAGGTACCAGGCCGGGGCAAGCGGGCTGCCGGTGGCGCCGATCAACCAGGTGGCGATGAACTGAGCAGTGCCGCCGAACAGGGTCACCGCCAGGGCGTAGGTCATGGCCAGGCCCGTGGCGCGCACCGGCCGCGGCAGGCCGGCGAGGATCAGCAGCAGCCCGGCGGTCATGTTGACGCTCATGGCGGTGATCACCACGAAGCGAGCGGCGAAGGCCAGGCCCTGGGTGGTGGGATCGTTCAGCCAGACGAAGGCCGGATAGATGCCCAGCAGGGCCACCGCCAGGCTGACCAGGGCCACCGGCTTGTAGCGCCCGAAACGATCCAGCAGCAGCCCGGCGGCCAGGGCGGCGGCCATCTGCACGGCGCTGGAGGCCACCCCGGCCAGGTAGGCACTGGTGGCCGGCAGGCCGACGATGCGGGTCATGTAGGTGGGCATGTAGAACTGCATCAGGTAGGTCAGCAGGGTCGCCGACATCACGATCAAGAGACCCAGGCCGAAGCGCCGCGGATGCTCGCGCAGGAAGGCGCGCACCGGACCGCCCTCGGCCGTGCCGGCGCCGCTCCAGGTCTCGTCCACCTGGCGGCGGATATAGAGGCCGACCGGGATGATCAGCAAGCCGACCAGGAAGGGGATGCGCCAGCCCCAGGCGTGCAGTTCGGCTTCGGACAGGCTGCGGGTGAGCAGGGCGCCCAGAGCGGCGCCGAGCAGGGCACTGCCGCCCTGGCTGATCACCTGCCAGCTGACATGGAAGCCGCGCCGGCCGGGGCTGGCCGATTCCAGCAGCAGGGTGGTGGCGGCGCCGATCTCGCCACCGGCGGAAAAGCCCTGCAGCAGCCGTCCCAGCAGCAGGATCAGCGGCGCGGCGATACCGATCTGGGCGTGGGTCGGGGTGAGGGCGATCAGGGCGCTGCCCAGGCCCATCAGGGTGATGGTCAGCAGCATGGCCTGCTTGCGCCCGTGGCGATCGGCATAGGCGCCCAGCACCATGCTGCCCAGCGGACGCATGACGAAGCCGACGCCAAAGACGCCAACCGCCATCAGCAGGGAGCCGTAGGGGGTGTCCGAGGGGAAGTAGAGCTGGCCGATGATGGCGGCGAAAAAGCTGAAGACGGTGAAGTCGAACATCTCCAGGCCGTTGCCGAGACTGGCCGCGGCGATCAGCTTGGCGCGCGAGGGTGTGGCGCCGGCGCTGACGGGAGCCGCGTCGGCGGGGGAGGAGGACGTCGGAAGAGCCTGGGCCATGGTGCGTTCCTCTGCACTGAGATGAATGCTTAGCTATGCAAATGATGGTCCGGCCCGCAGGCGCCGCGTGGCTGGGCGGTCGTGGCAGGGCCGGAGCCCGGGCCTGCGCCAAGGTGGTGCAGCGCAGGCCCTCTTGCAGCCTAGTCGAACCTGCCGCCTCGGCTGGCGCTGGCTCATAAATCCGTCACAATGCGCGCCTAGAGTGCCGGCTTGCGCCTGAGCGTCGCCGGCCCAGGTCCGTCTCCCATCCCCGCGAGGAATCCGGCATGGACATCAAAGGTCCGCTGACAGCTGTGGCGCTCGCCCTGGCGCTAGGTGGCACGACCGCTCGGGCCGAGGGCGTCGACCCGGCCATCCCCGCCTACCAGAAGGTCAGCGGGATCTCCGGCAATCTGTCGAGCGTGGGCTCCGACACCCTGGCCAACCTGGTGACGCTCTGGGCCGAAAGCTACAAGCGCGAATATCCCAACCTCAATATCCAGATTCAGGCGGCCGGCTCGTCCACGGCGCCGCCGGCGCTCACCGAGGGCACCGCCGGCATCGGTCCCATGAGTCGCAAGATGAAGGACGCCGAACTCCAGGCCTTCGAGCAACGCTTCGGCTACCCGCCCACCGCAGTGCCGGTGGCGATCGATGCCCTGGCGATCTTCGTCAACAAGGACAATCCACTGCGCCAGCTGACCCTGGAGCAGGTCGACGCGATCTTTTCCAGCACCCGGCTCTGCGGCGGTCCGCACGAACTCAAGACCTGGGGCGACCTGGGCCTGACCGGCGACTGGGCCAGGCGCCCGATCCAGAGATTCGGCCGCAATTCGGTGTCGGGCACCTACGGCTACTTCAAGGAAGCGGCGCTGTGCCGTGGCGACTTCCGCGCCAACGTCAACGAACAACCGGGCTCGGCCTCGGTGGTCCAGGCCATCAGCCAGTCCCTGGGTGGCATCGGCTACTCCGGCATCGGCTACCAGACCGCCAGCGTCCACACCCTGGCGCTGGCCCGCCCGGGCACCACCGATTTCGTCGAGGACAACCAGGAGAACACCCTGTCCGGGCGCTATCCCCTGGCGCGCTATCTCTACGTCTATGTGAACAAGGCGCCCAATCGCCCGCTCAACCCCCTGGAAGGGGAATTCCTGCGGCTGATCCTCTCGCGCAGCGGCCAGGAGGCGGTGATCAAGGACGGCTACATCCCCTTGCCGGCGGCAGTGGTGCAGCAGGCCCTGAAGACCCTGGGTTACTGAGTGCCCGGCACCCTGCGCCCGCACCGGGCGTAGCGCCTCTGGCCGTCCATTCGCTGTAACCTTTCTGTCACACGACGTGATTAGGCTCTGCGCCATGATATCCCCGGTACCCCCGTCCCCGCCCGATCCTCGCGGCCCCGCTCGGCTGGACTTCAACACGCCTGCACTGCGCCGGCGGCGGCGCTGGCGGGCCCTGCAGGACCGACTGATACGGGGCTCGGTGCTGGCCGGTGGGCTGGCCGTGCTGGCCACCATCACCCTGATCTTCTTCTATCTGGCCTATGTGGTGCTGCCGCTGCTGCGGGGCGCCAGTCTCGAGGCCCAGCCGCTGCCTCAGCCTGACTGGCTGGCCGCCGCCGGAGCGCCGCTGCTGCTGGGCATCGACGAGCAGAATCGCCTCGGCCTGCATCTTTCCCGGGCCGGCGAGGCCACCTTCTTCACCTTGGCCGACGGCCAGCCGGTCATGCGCGAACGCCTGCCGCTGCCGCCCGGCGTCACCATCAGCAGCCAGGCCCAGGACGCCCCCCGCGGGCTGATCGCCCTGGGCCTGTCCGATGGTCGCGTGCTGGTGGCGCACAAGCGCTATGTCTCCCGCTATCCCCAGGGCAACCGGGTCATCACCCCGGAACTGGACTTTCCCTACGGGCGCGAGCCGCTGGACCTGGGCGCCTCCCGTAGCGCCCTGGAGCGCGTCGCCATCGCCGGCGACGAGGACCTGCTGGTGCTGGCCGGCGCCCAGGGCAATCGGGTGACCGCCCTGCGCCTGGCCGGGCTGGCCGCGCCGGTGACCGGTGGCGCGGCCGTTCCCGTCCGCAGCTCAATCACCCTCGGACCGCTCAACACCGCGGCCAAGGCACTCTACCTCGATCCCCGCGGCCACTGGCTGTATGCGCTCAATGGCCGCGCCCAGGCAGATGTCTTCGACCTCCGCGACGGCAGCCTCAACGGCCACTACAAGCTGCTCGACGCGGCCGACGACGAGGTCACCGCCAGCGCGCAGCTGTTGGGCGGCGTGTCCCTGCTGGTGGGTACCGCCAAGGGCGGTATCGGCCAGTGGTTCATGGTCCGCGGCCAGGACGGCGAGCCGGTGCTGAGGCTTATCCGCAGCTTCCAGCTGGGCACCGCGCCCATCGTCCAGCTGGTGCCGGAGCAGCGCCGCAAGGGCTTCTTGGCGCTGGATGCCACGGGCGAACTGGGCGTCTTCCACAGCACCGCCGGGCGTACCCTGTTGCGCGAGCAGATCGCTCCCGCCGCCGGGGTGCTGGCGCTGTCGCCGCGCGCCGATCGGCTGTTGCTGGAGGAAAACGGCCGGCTGCTCGGCTTCCGCCTGGACAATCCGCACCCGGAAGTCTCCTGGTCGGCGCTCTGGGGCAAGGTCTGGTACGAGAATTACGAAGCGCCGGCGCGGGTCTGGCAGTCCAGCGCCGCCACCGCGGACTTCGAACCCAAGCTGAGTCTGGCGCCGCTGACCTTCGGCACCCTCAAGGCGGCCTTCTACGCCATGCTGTTCGCCGCGCCCCTGGCCATCGCCGCGGCGGTCTATACCGCCTACTTCATGGCGACGCGCATGAGGCGCACGGTCAAGCCGGTCATCGAGCTGATGGAGGCCCTGCCCACGGTGATCCTCGGCTTCTTCGCCGGGCTGTTCCTCGCGCCCTTCGTGGAAAATCACCTGCCGGGGCTGTTCAGCCTGCTGCTACTCCTGCCGCTGGCCATCCTCGCCGCGGGCTTCGGCTGGTCGCGCCTGCCGCTGACGCTGCGCGAGCGCCTCCCGGAAGGCTGGGAAAGCCTGCTGCTGTTGCCGGTGGTGCTGCTGACCACCGCTCTGGCGCTGTGGCTCAGTCCCTGGCTGGAGGGTCTGCTGTTCGCCGGCGACCTGCGCCTCTGGCTGAGCCAGACGCTGGGCATCGCCTACGACCAGCGCAACGCCCTGATCATCGGCCTGGCCATGGGCTTCGCGGTCATCCCCAACATCTTCTCCATCGCCGAAGACGCCATCTACAGCGTGCCGCGCAGCCTGACCCTGGGCTCCCTGGCGCTGGGTGCCACCCCCTGGCAGACCCTGGTGCGGGTGGTGCTGCTCACCGCCAGCCCGGGGATCTTCTCGGCGCTGATGATCGGCCTGGGCCGCGCCGTGGGCGAGACCATGATCGTGCTCATGGCCACCGGCAACACCCCGATCATGGATGCGAACCTGTTCGAGGGCATGCGCACCCTGGCGGCCAACATCGCCGTGGAAATGCCCGAATCCGAGGTGGGCGGCACCCATTACCGGCTGCTGTTCCTGGCCGCGCTGGTGCTGCTCAGCTTCACCTTCCTGATGAACACCCTGGCCGAACTGATCCGCCAGCGGCTGAGGAAGAAATATGCGGCGCTCTAACCCAGGCGCGCCGCACGGGCAGGGCGGCGGGCAGCGGCGCTCCCTGGGCGTCTGGCTGCGCGGCGGCGCGCCCGGGGTCTGGCTCAGCGCCGGCGCCGTGGCCATCGCCGTGCTCATGACCCTGGGCCTGATCGGCATCCTCGCCGTGCGCGGCCTGGCGCACTTCTGGCCGGCCGAGGTGGTGCAGGCGCGCTACACGCCGCCGGGCCTGGAAGCGCGCCTGGTGCTCGGCCAGGTGGTGGACCAAGAGACGATACCGGCCGAGCGGCTGCGCAGCGCCGGGGTGACCCTGCCGGCGGACAGCGGCGACACCCTGACCCGCGAACTCTTCAAGCTGGGCAATCGCGACCTCTATGGCAGCGACTTCGTCTGGCTGGTCGGCGACTGGCTGCAGGATCGCCAGACCCCGGCCGACGCCCTGGTGCTGGAGCGCCGCGAATGGGGCAACTTCTACGGCTATGCGCTGGAGGTGCGCGAAGCGGGGCGGCAAGTGGCCAAGGGCGCCGCGGCGGTGCCCGAACTGCAGCGTCGCCTGCTGCGCACCCGCGACCTGAGCGAGCGGCTGGATCGACTGGAAAAGCAGGACATCGGCAGCGTCAACTACGCCCTGGAGCGCCTGCGCCTGGAAGGCCGCGGCCTGGAACTGGACGGCCGCCTCGACGCCACCGCCCAGGCCGATCTCGCCGCCCGCCGTGCCGAACTCGAAGCCCGTTACGGCGAGCTGGAGGACCAGCTGGCCAACCTGCGCCAGGAGCGTCGCCGTGACAGCGTGGTGCTGCGCGACGTCGAGGGTCGCAGCCTGGAACTCAGTCTGGCGCGCATCGTGCGCGCCTATCAGCCCAACGCCATGGGCCTGGGTGCCAAGCTCGGCTTCTATGGCAGCAAGCTGTGGGAATTCCTCAGCGCCGATCCGCGCGAGGCCAATACCGAGGGCGGCGTCTTCCCGGCCATCTTCGGCACCGTGATGATGACCCTGCTGATGGCGGTGATCGTCACCCCCTTCGGCGTCATCGCCGCCATCTACCTGCGCGAATACGCCCGCCAGGGTCCGCTGACCCGCATCATCCGCATCGCGGTCAACAACCTCGCCGGGGTGCCGGCCATCGTCTATGGCGTCTTCGGCCTGGGCTTCTTCGTCTATGTGCTGGGGGGCTCCCTGGATCAGCTGTTCTTCCAGGCCAGCCTGCCGACGCCGACCTTTGGCACCCCGGGGTTGCTGTGGGCCTCGCTGACCCTGGCGATCCTCGCCGTGCCGGTGGTGATCGTCGCCACCGAAGAGGGCCTGGCGCGCATTCCCCGCAGCATCCGCGAAGGCTCCCTGGCGCTGGGCGCGACCCAGGCCGAGACGCTGTGGAAGGTAGTGCTGCCACTGGCCAGCCCGGCCATGCTGACCGGGCTGATCCTGGCCGTGGCCCGCGCCGCCGGCGAGGTGGCGCCGCTGATGCTGGTGGGGGTAGTCAAGCTGGCGCCCTCGCTGCCGCTGGACGGCAACTATCCCTATCTGCACCTGGATCAGAAGATCATGCACCTGGGCTTCCACATCTATGACGTCGGCTTCCAGAGCCCCAACGTGGAAGCCGCCCGCCCGCTGGTCTATGCCACTGCGCTGCTGCTGGTGCTGGTGATCGCCGGGCTGAACCTGTCCGCCGTGTTCCTGCGCAACCGGCTGCGCGAAAAATACCGGCTGCTGGAAGACTAGCGCCCGCGGCCGAGGAGACCCCATGCCTTCCGATTCCTCCATCTTCAGAACCGCCGCCGCCTACGCGGCCAGCGCCCAGCCTGCAGCGAGCGAAGGTGGCGTGGCCTTGTCGGTGCCGCGGCTCAATCTGTTCTATGGCAAGAAGCAGGCCCTGCATGACATCGCCCTGGAGATCCCGCGCCAGCGGGTCACCGCCTTCATCGGCCCCAGCGGCTGCGGCAAGTCGACCCTGCTGCGCTGCTTCAACCGCATGAACGACCTGGTGGAGGACTGCCGCATCGACGGCGAGATCCTGCTCGACGGCCAGAACATCTATGCCCGCGGCACCGAGATCGCCGAGTTGCGGCGGCGGGTGGGCATGGTGTTCCAGAAGCCCAACCCCTTTCCCAAGAGCATCTACGAGAACGTCGTCTACGGCCTGCGCATCCAGGGCATCAAGCAGAAGCGGGTGCTCGACGAGGCGGTGGAATGGGCACTGCACGGCGCGGCGCTGTGGGAAGAGGTCAAGGACCGCCTGCACGAGTCGGCCCTGGGCCTTTCCGGCGGTCAGCAGCAGCGCCTGGTGATCGCCCGCACCATCGCCGTGCAGCCCGATGTGCTGCTGCTCGACGAACCCTGCTCGGCGCTGGATCCCATCTCCACCCTCAAGGTGGAAGAGCTGATCCACGAACTGAAACAGCGCTACACCATCGTCATCGTCACCCACAACATGCAGCAGGCGGCGCGGGTGTCCGACTACACCGCCTTCATGTACATGGGCCAGCTGGTCGAACACGGCGACACCGATACCCTCTTCACCAACCCGGCGAAGCGGCAGACCGAAGACTACATCACCGGCCGCTACGGCTAGTTCCAGGCAGGCCGGTGCCCCACCCGGCGACTCGCTCCTCTCAGGCAGGACTGACAGCATGATCAACAAAGAAGGCCACACGCAGCACATCTCCCAGCAATACAACGTCGAACTGGAAGAGGTCCGCAGCCACCTGCTGGCCATGGGCGGTCTGGTGGAAAAGCAGGTCAGCGACGCCGTGCGCGCGGTGATCGACGCCGATGCCGGCCTGGCGCACCAGGTGCGCGCCATCGACGACCAGATCGACATCATGGAGCGTGGCATCGACGAGGAATGCCTGCGCATCCTGGCCCGGCGGCAGCCCGCGGCCTCCGACCTGCGCCTGATCATCAGCATCTCCAAGTCGGTGATCGACCTGGAGCGCATCGGCGACGAGGCCTCCAAGATCGCCCGTCGCGCCATCGAGCTGACCGAGGACGGCGAGGCCCCGCGCGGCTACGTCGAGGTCCGCCACATCGGCGAACAGGTGCGCAAGATGGTCCACCAGGCGCTGGACGCCTTCGCCCGCTTCGACGCCGACCTGGCCCTCTCGGTGGCCCAGTACGACAAGCTGATCGACCGCGAATACAAGTCCGCGCTGCGCGAACTGGCCACCTACATGATGGAAGACCCGCGCTCCATCTCCCGCGTGCTGAGCATCATCTGGGTGCTGCGCTCGCTGGAACGGGTCGGCGACCATGCGCGCAACATCGCCGAACTGGTGATCTACCTGGTGCAGGGCACCGACGTACGGCACATGGGCCTCAAGCGCATGGCCGAAGAGGTCAATCGGTCGCGCGAATGATCCGCCCGGTCACTCCCCGGGTGGCGTCCCGGACCTGCCTGCTATGCTGGAAGACTTGGCATGGAGTGACCGATGAGCAAGTTGAACGTACTGGTGGTGGATGATGCGCCCTTCATTCGCGATCTGATCAAGAAGGGCCTGCGCAACCTGTTTCCCGGGCTGACGGTGGACGAGGCGGCCGATGGTCGCCGCGCCCAGACGATGCTCGGCAAGCAGCGCTTCGACCTCATCCTCTGCGACTGGGAAATGCCCGGCATGACCGGTCTGGAATTGCTGAGCTGGTTTCGTGCCCAGCCGGACCACAAGGGCGTGCCCTTCATCATGGTCACCAGCCGCGGCGACAAGGAAAACGTCGTCCAGGCCATCCAGGCCGGCGTGTCCGACTACATGGGCAAGCCCTTCTCCAACGAACAGCTGGCGGCCAAGGTCAAGAAGGCCCTGCAGCGTACCGGCAAGCTCGCCGAACTGCAGGCCGGCGCCCAGCCGCGCCCGGCCACCGGTTTCGCCAATGACTCCCTCGGTGCCCTGACCGCCGGCCGCAGCGACGTGGTCCAGGCCGGCGCCGCACCGGTCGCGGCGCCGGCCGCCGCCTCCAGTGCCGCCCTGCTTACCGGCGGCGCGCCGCCGCCACCCGCCCGCGGTAAGCCCGCCGCCAACTTCGGCCAGGGCCAGCTGCGGCTGCCCAACGCCAGCATGGCCTGCCTGATCAAGGCCATCAGCATCAAGGAGGCCCTGCTGGTAGTCCGCCGTGGCGATCCGCTGCCGCAGATCCTGGAAACCGCCGTGCTCGACCTGGAGCAGGGCGAAGACGGTGACGACGTGGCGCGCCTCAACGGCTATCTGCATTCCCTCAGCGCGGTGGAAGCGACGCCGGCCAGCGAGTGGGTGCAGGTCAACTTCCGTTTCATCGACCGCGACCCGGCCAAGCTCGACTACCTGTCACGGCTGATCGCCAAGGGCACCGCCCAACGGCACTACGTGCCGGGCGCCTAGGGCAGGGGGCACGATGAAGGGCCTGGCACGGAGACTGCTTCGCGCTGAGACACCGCGGATTTCTGACGCCCTGCCCATGCCCCTTGCCTGTCGCCTGCTGCTGCTGCTGTCGCTCGCCCTCTCGGGCCCCGTCCTGGCGGCGCCCATCTACAAGTACGTCGATGCCAACGGCGTGGTCACCTACACCGACAAGGCGCAGAAGGGCGCCAAGGTGATGACCTTCAGCGACGATCCGATCGAGCGGCTCGACCAGCGGGTCAAGCTGCAGCCGCGGCACTATGCCGGCGGCACGGTGCTGGAGGTGCGCAACGATAGCTTCCTGCCGGTGACCGTCACCCTGCGCCTCTCGGCGCTGCAGAATGTCAGTGGGGTCGGCGAGACGCCCATCCGCAAGGTCCTGCCGGCGCGCAGCCTGACGCGCCTAGCGACCCTGATCGCGCCCGACCCGGGTCGTCCGCAGCGCTATACCCCGCAGCTCACCACCCTGATGGGCAGTGCCACCCCGGTCTTCGCCTCCGGTTTCGCCTATCCGCTGCCCTGGCTGGGCGGTCCCTTCAACGTCAGCCAGGGCGCCGGCGGCGGCTTCAGCCACAACACGCCCAAGAGTCGCTATGCGGTGGACATCGCCATGCCCGAGGGCACGCCCATCGTGGTCTCGCGCGCCGGTCAGGTGGTGGAGGTGGAGAACGACCAGGACGGGCGCGGCAATCACCCCTCCGGCAACTTCGTGCGCATCCTCCACGACGACGGCACCATGAGCGTCTACCTGCACCTGCAGCGGGGGTCGATCAAGGTCGCCGAAGGCCAGTGGGTGCGCCCAGGGCAGGCGCTGGCGTCTTCCGGCAACACCGGGCGCAGCACCGGGCCGCACCTGCACTTCGTGGTCCAGCGCAACACCGGCGAGGCGGTCGAATCCATCCCCTTCCGTTTCGCCCAGGCGGTGGACAGCCTGCCCAATTTCGCCGTCGGCGGACCCTGAGCGCGGGGGTCAGCCTTGGGCGTCGAGGTACTCGCTCGGCGAGACGCCCAGTACCCGGCGAAACATCCGGGTAAAGGCCGAGGGCGAGGCATAGCCCAGATCCAGGGCCACCCGGGTCACCGGCTCGCCGGCGGCCAGGCGCGGCAGGGCCAGCATCAGCCGGGTATGCTGGCGCCAGGTGGAAAAGCTGGTGCCGGTTTCCTTGAGGAACAGCCGCGCCAGACTGCGCGAGCAGAGGTGCAGTTGCTGCGCCCAGGTCGCCAGCGCCGTGTCGTCGGCGGGATCGGCGTGCAGACTGGTCTGGATGGCACGCAGCCGCCGGTCGGCCAGCGCCGGTAGGTGCAGGGCGGTCTCTTCGAGAAACACCAGTTCCGCCAGCATCAGCGCCCGCACGTGACTGCCGAGTTCGGCTTCGCCGTAGGAGGCGCCGCCGCGTCTTAGGCAGCGCAGCAATTCGCGCAGCAGCGGCGAGATGAGCACCATGCGGGTGGCCGCCTGGGGACAGGGCAGGCCGCTCGGCAATTCGATGATCACCACCTGCAGGGTGGCCTCGCCGTTGGCCCGTGCCTGGTGCTCGATGCGCGGCGGGATCCAGATCGCCTGCTTGGGCGGCACGTACCAGACCCCTTCGTGGGTGGTGACCTCCAGCACGCCGTTGACCGTGTACATCAAGTGCGCCTGATCGTGCACATGGGGCGGCCATACCTGGCCATGGGCGAAGGTGCTGAGCTGGGATACCAGGGGACCGGCGGGCGGGATGGGCGCATCCGCCACGACGCTCCGCGACCGGTCGATTGTCTGTTCCTGCATAACAGCTGTCCGTTTCGGTTGGGCATGGTCAAGGCGCTAGGACCTAACCTGCAGCACTATGGCCGGAGCATTAGGCAAGCCCAGGGGAGATCCCTCTGCACGCCGAAGACATGCCTCACGCGGGAGTGTCGCACAGAACACCTACCGCCTGGCTGGCCCGCCTGAAACGTCAGGCCTGTATTTGAACTACCGTCCGATCGGTGGCAGCGTGGCACAGGGATTTGAGTGCCACGCTTTTTTATTCCGACGATGCTTTGCCAGCGGCTTCACAAAGCCGAGGTTTGGCCATCGCTCACCCTGCACGGCTTTGTTAGGTTCTGTCCTTGCCCATCATGGTGGCCCTATGCCATGGACCGACGCCTGACCGCCCTGATCTCCTGCCTGACCCTCGCCCTGACCATGCCCGCCCTCGCGCCGGCTGCCGAAAAGGCGACCCTGACCAAGACCTCCGTTAAGAGCCCGGCCCGCAAGGGGCAGGTCAAGCTCAAGGTGCGCAATGCCAGTGAAGGCCGCATCTTCGAGGTCCGCAACGATTTCGACGTGCCCGTGCGGGTCGAGCTGCGCCTGCAGCGCACCGTCAACGTGGCCGGTGCCGAGCGCCCGATCCGGCAGGTCATCGAGCCACGCTCCACGGTGCAGCTGGCGGTGATCCGCAAGCGGCAGCAGGGCTTTCCCATGCACTTCGACCAGGCATTCAGCTACAGTCCGCAACTGCCGGTCGGCACCCTGCCGCCGCTGGCGACGGGCGCTCCGGGCGGTGCCGATAACGGCATCGGCTATGGCTATGCCTGGCCCTGGCGCCAGGGTGTCTACTACGTGACCCAGGGCGCCGGCGGCGATTTCAGCCACAACACGCCCAAGGGTCGCTATGCCGTGGACATCGCCATGCCCGAGGGCACGCCGATCAGCGCCGCCCGGGCCGGCACGGTGATCGACGTGGAAAACGGCCAGTTCGGCCATGGTCCTAACCCCTCCGGCAACTTCGTGCGCATCGCCCACGAGGACGGCAGCCAGAGCGCCTACCTGCACCTGCGCCGCGGCTCGGTCAAGGTGCGGCCCGGCGAGCGGGTGGAGATCGGCACGCCCCTGGCGGAGTCGGGCAACACCGGTCGCAGCACCGGACCCCATCTGCACTTCGTCGTCCAGGCCCACACGGGCGGCGAAATGGTCTCCATTCCCTTCCGTTTCGTGCGGCCGCTGGCGGCCCTACCCAACATGGCGCTGGGCGACCGCTGAGTCCGCGCTCCAGGGCATTCCAGACAGGTTGATGCCATCGAGTCCGTCCGGGACCCGGGCCCCTTGTCGCCTATAGAAATCCCTTGGCAGGAGCAGGGTTGGTGGCGTTATGCTATCACCTCGCTTTTTCCTCCAGGGCACTGGTGCTACAGCTGCCTTCCCTTCCTCCAGGCTGTGGATGCCGCCCCATGAATGGATTCCTGGCCGCCCTGCGCGCCGGTGGGCGCAATCGGGCCTTGCACCTGCTGGTATGGCTGCTGATCGCCCTCGACGGCCAGGCGCAGGTGCTGCGGCTCGACGATCCGGCGCGCAGCTACGATCCCCGGCCGGCGCTGGAGATTCTCAAGGCGCCCGCTAGTCTGACCTTTGCCGAGGCCGCCGCGCGCCCACGCGGGGGCGAGGACGGCTGGCACGCGCCCGACGAGCTGGAAATGCTGCTCCATGACGGTCGCCAGGGGCTCTGGCTGCGCTTCGCCATCCAGGGCCGCGACGACCAGGCCTGGTGGCTGATTCCGACCTGGCCGGTGCTGGATCGCCTGGACCTGCGCAGCCGCGATGCCGATGGTCGCTGGAGTCCGCTGCAGCAGAGCGGCCTAGCGCTGCCGGCGACGCAACGGGCGCTGCCCGGGCGCCAGCTGATGTTCGCCCTGGCGCCGACCGCCGGCGCCGTGGAGGAGGTCTACCTGCGGCTGGATTCGCGGGAGACCTTTGTCCTGCCGCTGCGCCTGGTGACGCCGGCCACCTATCTGCGCGAGGCGCAGCAGGATGCCTGGCTGGTCGGCAGCTTCTTTGGCTGTCTGATCACCATCCTCTTGCTGACCCTCACGCTGTGGGGGTTCGGCCGCCGCTCGGGCTTTGGCTGGTACGCCCTCTATCTGCTCAGCGTCATCGGCTATCAGGCGGTCACCAGCGGCTATGGCGCCTGGCAACTCTGGCCGGAGAGTCCGGCCTTCGCCTTGCGTGCGCACCTGGCCTTCGCGGCCCTGTGCTTTCTGAGTGGCGGCTTGTTCGTGCGTTATCTGCTCAGTCTCTATCACGGCGGCCGCTGGATTGATTTCGGCAATCGCCTGCTGATCGGCTACTGGAATGTGGCGCTGGTCATCACGCTGATCTGGCCACACCTGCTGAGCTTCCAGGAAATGCTCGGCATGATGGCGTTGAGTTGCCTGGGGCTGCTGGGCACCACCACCTACCTGGCGTTGCGCGGCAGCCGCATGGCGCTGTGGTTCAGCGCCGCCTGGGCCCTGCTGTTGCTGGGCAGCTCGATCCAGCTGCTGGCCGTGGCCGGCTGGCTGGCCGCCGACAGCCTGGCCTTCCATGGGCAGATGGCCGGTTTCGCCCTGGGCTTCGTGATGCTGTCGCTGGGGCTCACCGAGGGCCTGAGTCTGCAGCGGCGGGCGCGGATCGAGGCGCAGCGGCAGGCGCTGGAAGCCTCCACCGCCCTGGCCCGGGAGCGCGAGGCCTCCTTTGTCGAGTTGGAGTTGCGGGTGGCGCTGCGCACCGTGGAATTGCAGCAGGCCAAGGCCTCCCTGGAGCGACTGAATCGCGAATTGCTGCACCAGAGCCAGACCGATCCCCTGACCGGACTCGGCAATCGCCGGCACTTCGAGCGACTCTTCCAGCAGGAGATCCGCCGCGCCATCCGCGCCGAACTGCCGCTGGCGGTGCTGCTGGTGGACATCGACCACTTCAAGGCGGTCAACGATACCCATGGCCACACCCTGGGCGACGAATGCCTGAGGTGCGTGGCCGAGGTGTTGCGCCAGCACGTCCAGCGGGCGGGGGAGGTGGCGGCGCGCTATGGCGGCGAGGAATTCGTCATCGCCCTGCCCGGGAGCGATCAGCTGGCGGCCCGGACGCTGGCGGAACGCATCCGCAAGGACGTGGCCGGGCTGGAGTTGCAGACCGAGCAGGGCCGCCTGCGGCCGTCGATCAGCATCGGGGTCGCGGTGGCCGTGCCGAGCAATCTCGAACATGGCCTGGGGCTCCTGGAAGACGCCGATCGGGCGCTCTACACGGCCAAGCGCGGCGGGCGCAATCGTGTCTGCCTGAGCGATGGTCTGCCGGAACTGGGCAGCGGACGCGGCTGAAGCCGCGCCGCCTCAGCGCTCCTCCGGCTGGCGCCGGCGAACGTCCTTGGGATCCAGCTTGATGACCTTGGCCAGGACGATCTTGGGACCCTTCATCTTCTTGACGATGATGCGCAATCCCTCGGCCTCCAGCACCGTCTCCTCTTCCGGAACGCGCTTCAGGCTGTCGTAGATCAGGCCGGCCAGGGTCTCGGCCTCGACGTGATCCAGATCGATGCCCAGCAGTCGCTCGACCTTGAACAGCGGGGTGTCGCCGCGCACCAGCAGCTTGCCCGGCTGGTAGGCGACCACGCCGCGTTCGGTCTTGCGGTGTTCGTCCTGGATGTCGCCCACCAGGACCTCGAGCACGTCTTCCATGGTCAGGAAGCCGATGACCTTGTGGTCGGCTTCCTCCACCAGCACGAAGTGCGCGCCGCCGCGGCGGAATTGCTCCAGCAGGTCGGACAGCGGCATGTGCTTGGTCACCCGCTCCAGCGGATGCACCAGGTCGTCGAGGTCGAAGGAGGCGGCTTCACTGTCCAGGCCGGCGATGGCCAGGAGCAGGTCCTTGATGTGCAGCACTCCGGTAAAGGTCTGGCTGTCTTCGTCATAGACCGGATAGCGGCTGTACTTGGAGCGGCGGATCTGGGTGAGGATCTCGTCCAGGCTGGCCTTGCTGTCCAGGTAGATGAGGTCCTCGCGGGAATTGGCCCAGTCCACCACCTCCAGCTCGCCCAGTTCCACCGCCGAGGCCAGCACCCGGCTGTCCGGATCGGTGGCGCGGTTGGAGTGCAGGATCAGCTTGAGTTCGTCGCGGCTGTAGTGGTGCTCGTGGTGCGCGCCCGGCTCGCCCTGGCCGGCGATGCGCAGGATGCCGTTGGCGCTGGCGTTGAGCAGCCAGATGGCCGGATACATCAGCCAGTAGAAGAGGTACAGCGGCACCGCCGTCCACAGCGAGAGCAGGTCGGGCTTGCGGATCGCCCAGGACTTGGGCGCCAGCTCGCCGACCACGATGTGCAGGTAGGAGATGATGAAGAACGCCGAGAAGAAGGCGACGCCGTGGATCACCTCGGGGCTGCTGACGCCGACGGCGCCGAGCAGGGGTTCGAGCAATTCGGCGAAGGCTGGCTCGCCGACCCAGCCCAGGCCCAGGGAGGCCAGGGTGATGCCGAGCTGGCAGGCGGAAAGGTAGGCGTCGAGCTGGTTGTGCACCTTCTTGAGAATGCGCCCGCGCCAGCCATGCTTCTTGGCGATGGCCTCCACGCGGGTGGCGCGCAGCTTGACCATGGCGAACTCGGCGGCGACGAAGAAGCCGTTGAGCAGCACGAGGAAGAAGGCGAAGAACACGAGGCCGAGGTCGGCGAACAACGTCGAGGCGAGACTGGTGGAAGGGTCCATTAGGGCCGAGAGCTGGGGAAAGGTCGGCTAAGCATGGGGGCGGGGCAGGGCAGTTGCAAGATGTTGCGCCCACCGGAGGGACGGGGCGCACCCTGGGCTGACGGGCAGCGGCTCTGGCGCCGACCTTTGCCGGCGAGCCTTTTTCGCTAGGTCCAGCCTTCCAGACGCATGGTGGCCCGTACCAGGCGCTGCTCTTCCTGCTCGATCTCGCGCAGGCTGTCCCGGACGCTGTGGATGTGCTCGCGGGCGGCGGCGTGGGCTTCGTCGGGCAGGCGCTGGCTCACCGCGGCATAGAGGCGGGCATGCTGGGCGTCGATTTCGCGGCGCTGCGGAGGCCGATGGTAGAGATTGGCGATGCAGGCGAACACCGAACCCAGCAGCAGCTCGTTGAGCGATTGCAGGGTGTGCACCAGCACCGGGTTGTGCGAGGCCTCGCTGATCGCCAGGTGGAAGGCGTGGTCGAGGCGGGCGTGGGTTTCCGCCGGCAGGCTCGCCGGATCCTGGCAGGCGGCGCACAGCTCGTCGTAGCGGCGGCCGATGAGCACCAGGTCGGCGGTGGTGGCGCGCAGCGCGGCCAGGCGCGCGGCTTCGCCTTCCAGCAGGGCGCGGACCTCCAGCAGGTCATAAAGGGTGCGCGGCTGGCTGCTGAACAGGTGCAGCAGCGGATTCTCCGCCGCTGGCGCCGCCAGGCGGGCAACGAAGCTGCCCTGGCCGTGGCGGGTCTCGATGATGCCGCGGGCGCGCAGCAGCCCCAGGCCCTCGCGCAGGGCGGTGCGCGAGACGCCGAGCTTGTCGCACAGGCGCCGCTCGGACGGCAGCGGCTGGCCGACCTTGAGCACCCCGTCCACCACCAGGCGTTCGATCTGCTGGCTGACGTTCTCGGCGACGGGAAGACGGGCGACGGGCGCGGACATGGCGATTTCCTGCTGGTATGACCACGAGGTTTGGCGCTAGTGGGCCACTGGCCGCTTTCGCCGTCAAGTGGGCTGAAAACGGCTCATCCTTTGGTCGAAGAGCCTGAAAAAACTGGTATGACCAGTGCCTCGAGCCATGGACGCCCGCGTTGCAGTCGGGGTACAACGAAGCCTTTCCAGCCAGAACAACAACAATGGCGGTTACCCGATGAGCCTGGTCTACGACGAACGTCTCGACGGCGCCTTGCCCCGCCCGGACAAGGCGCGACTGCTGCAGCGGTTGCGTGCCGAACTGCCCGAACACTGCCTGCTGCACGACAGGGAAGACCTCAAACCCTATGAGTGCGACGGCCTGGCGGCCTATCGCACCACGCCGCTGCTGGTGGTGCTGCCGGAAACGGTGGAGCAGGTGCAGGCGACCCTGCGCCTCTGCCACGAACTGCAGGTACCCCTGGTGGCGCGCGGCGCCGGTACCGGGCTGTCCGGCGGCGCCCTGCCACTGGAGCAGGGCGTGCTGCTGGTGATGGCGCGCCTCAATCGCATCCTCGAGGTAGACCCCGATGGCCGCCGCGCCCGGGTCCAGCCTGGCGTACGCAACCTGGCCATCTCCCAGGCCGCGGCGCCCCACGACCTCTACTACGCGCCCGATCCCTCCTCGCAGATCGCCTGCTCCATCGGCGGCAACGTCGCCGAGAATGCCGGTGGCGTGCACTGCCTGAAATACGGCCTGACCGTGCACAACGTGCTGGCGGTGGAGGTCGTCACCCTGGAAGGCGAGCGCCTGACCCTGGGCAGCGCCGCCCTGGACAGCCCCGGCTTCGACCTGCTGGCGCTGTTCACCGGCTCCGAAGGGCTGCTCGGGGTGGTGGTGGAGGTGACCGTCAAGCTGCTGCCCAAGCCGCCCTGCGCCCGGGTGGTCATGGCCAGCTTCGCCGACATCGAGCGCGCCGGGGCGGCGGTGGCCGACATCATCGCCGCCGGCATCATCCCCGGCGGCCTGGAGATGATGGACAACCTGACCCTGAGAGCCGCCGAGGACTTCATCCACGCCGGCTACCCGGTGGACGCCGCGGCCATCCTGCTCTGCGAGCTGGACGGGGTGGAAGCCGACGTGGCCGCCGACATCGAGCGCGTCAGCAGCCTGCTGGCCGCCGCCGGTGCCACCGAGATCCGCCTGGCCCGCGACGAGGCCGAGCGGCAGAAATTCTGGGCCGGGCGCAAGAACGCCTTTCCCGCGGTGGGGCGGCTGTCGCCCGACTACTACTGCATGGACGGCACCATTCCACGCCGCGCCTTGCCCGAGGTGCTGCGCGGCATCGAGGCGCTGTCGGCGGAATACAGCCTGGCGGTGGGCAATGTCTTCCATGCCGGTGACGGCAACCTGCATCCGCTGATCCTCTTCGATGCCAACCGGCCCGGCGAGCTGGAGCAGGCCGAGGCCCTGGGTGGCCGCATCCTCGACCTCTGCGTGGCGGTGGGCGGCACCATCACCGGCGAACACGGCGTGGGTCGGGAAAAGATCAATGCCATGTGCACCCAGTTCCAGTCCGGCGAACTGCTCTTCTTCCATGCGGTGAAGGCCGCCTTCGACGCCCCCGGGCTGCTCAATCCCGGCAAGAACGTGCCGACCCTGCACCGCTGCGCCGAATTCGGTGGCCTGCACGTGCATCGCGGCCAGTTGCCCCACCCCGAACTGGAGCGCTTCTGATGGACAGCCTGGAACTGCTCCTCGACCAGGTCCGCGAGGCCCTGGTCCGCCGTCAGCCGCTGCGCATCCATGGCGGCGACACCAAGGCTCGGCTGGGGCGCCCGGTGGACGGCGAGCCGCTGGACGTCAGCGGCCATCGCGGCCTGGTGCACTACGATCCCACCGAACTGGTGGCCACGGTGCGCACCGGCACGCCGCTGGCCGAACTCGATGCCGCCCTGGCCGAACGGGGGCAGATGCTGCCCTGCGAACCGCCGCGGCTGGGGGCGGGCGCCACCGTCGGCGGTACTCTGGCCTGCGGCCTCTCCGGTCCGCGCCGCCCCTGGGCCGGCAGCCTGAGGGATTTCGTCCTGGGTACCCGTCTGATCACCGGCACCGGCGAGCACCTCAGATTCGGCGGCGAGGTGATGAAGAACGTCGCCGGCTATGACGTCTCCCGCCTGCTGGCCGGCAGCCAGGGTTGCCTGGGGGTGATCACCGAGGTGTCCTTCAAGGTGCTGCCCAGGCCGCGCTGCACCCGGAGTCTGAGCCTGGAACTGGACGCCGCGCGCGCCCTGCAGCGCCTGGCCGTCTGGGGCCGCGAAGCCCTGCCGATCTCGGCGGCCTGCCATGACGGCCAGCGGCTGCACCTGCGCCTGGAGGGCGGCGAGGGCTCGGTGCGCTCGGCCGTCGATCGCCTGGGCGGCGAAGCCCTGGGCGAGACCTTCTGGGACGAGCTCA
Source organism: Pseudomonas sp. AS2.8 (assembly GCF_014190935.1). Classification (NCBI taxonomy): domain Bacteria; kingdom Pseudomonadati; phylum Pseudomonadota; class Gammaproteobacteria; order Pseudomonadales; family Pseudomonadaceae; genus Pseudomonas; species Pseudomonas sp. AS2.8. The sequence continues at coordinate 254,005 of NZ_JACHVV010000003.1, read as the reverse complement.
ACGAACAGCGGCTGGCCTTCTTCGACGATCCCAGGCCGCTGTGGCGGCTGTCGGTACCGGTCAATACCCCGCTGCTGGAGTTGCCCGGCAGCCTGTTGCTGGACTGGGGCGGTGCCCAGTACTGGCTCAAGAGCGATGCCCCGGCCACCGTGCTGCGCGGGATCGCCGAGCGCGCCGGTGGCCATGCGCTGTGCTACACGCCGGACGCCGAGCGCGAGGCCCAGCATCCGCTGCCGGCCGCGCTGCTCGACTATCACCGCCGCCTCAAGGCGCGCCTGGATCCCCAGGGGATCTTCAATCCGGGTCGGCTGTACGCCGGGCTGTAGGGGAAAGACCTCATGCAAACCAATCTGAGTCCCGCCGCCCGCGAACTGCCCCGCGCCGCCGATGCCGAGCGGGTGCTGCGCAGCTGCGTGCACTGCGGCTTCTGCAACGCCACCTGCCCGACCTACCAGTTGCTCGGCGACGAGCTGGACGGCCCGCGCGGGCGTATCTACCTGATCAAGGGCATGCTCGAAGGCGGCGAGGTCAGCGAAAAGACCCGCGAGCACCTCGACCGCTGCCTGACCTGCCGCAACTGCGAGACCACCTGTCCCTCGGGCGTCTCCTATCACGAATTGCTCGACATCGGCCGCGCCGAGGTGGAGCGCCGGGTACCGCGCCCGCTGGGCCAGCGGCTGCTGCGCGCCGGGCTGCGCCAGGTGCTGCCGCAGCCGCGCCTGTTCGGGGCGCTGCTGAAAGGCGGCCAGGCACTGAAGCCGCTGCTGCCGGCAGGCGTCCAGGCCAAGCTGCCGGCGCGCATCGCCGCCCCGGGCGTGCGTCCGGCACCACGCCACGCGCGGCGCATGCTGATCCTCGAAGGCTGCGTGCAGCCGGGGCTGTCGCCCAACACCAATGCCGCCACCGCGCGGGTGCTGGATCGCCTCGGCATCAGCCTGGAGGCCGCGCCCCGCGCCGGCTGCTGTGGCGCGGTGGACTACCACCTCAATGCCCAGGAAGCCGGCCTCGATCGTGCCCGGCGCAATATCGACGCCTGGTGGCCGGCGCTGCAGGACGGTGCCGAAGCCATCATCCAGACCGCCAGCGGCTGCGGCGCCTTCGTCAAGGAGTACGCCAGCCTGCTCAAGGACGATCCGGCCTATGCGGCCAAGGCGCGTGAAGTCTCGGCGCGCACCCGCGACCTGGTGGAGGTGCTGCGCGAGCTGCCGCTGGAAGAGCTGCAGCTGAAGGACACCCCGCGACTGGCCTTCCACTGTCCCTGCACCCTGCAGCACGCCCAGCGCCTGGGTGGCGCCGTGGAAGGCGTCCTGCAGCGCCTCGGCTTTCCGCTGGCGCCGGTGCCCGACGGCCACCTCTGCTGCGGCTCGGCCGGCACCTATTCGCTGACCCAGCCGGACTTGTCGCGGCGGCTGCGCGACGCCAAGCTCGACGCCCTGGAGAGCGGTCACCCCGAGGTGATCGCCACCGCCAACATCGGCTGCCAGAGCCATCTCGACGGCGCCGGGCGTACCCCGGTGCGCCACTGGATCGAAATCCTCGACGCGGCCCTGGCCGCTCCGACCCAACCCTGAACCCTGGAGGCCCCATGAAGACCAAAGCCGTGCTCACCCTTGCCGAGATCGACACCCTGCTGGCCGCCGGTCGCGCCGAAGCCGAGCGCCAGGGCTGGGCCGTGTGCATCGCCGTGGCCGATGACGGCGGCCACCCGCTGGCCCTGCTGCGCCTCGATGGCGCCGCGCCCAACAGCGCCTACATTGCCCCGGAAAAGGCGCGCAGCGCCGCCCTGGCGCGCAAGGAGTCCAAGGTGCTGGAAGAGATGATCAACAACGGCCGCACCGCCTTTCTCAGCGCGCCGCTGATGCAGGGCATGCTCGAAGGCGGGGTGCCCATCCTGGTGGACGGCCAGGTGGTGGGCGCGGTCGGCGTCTCCGGCGTCAAGGCGCCGGAAGATGCGCAGGTCGCGAAAGCCGCCATCGCCGCGCTGGGTTAACCCTCTCTCGACATTTTCGTTACCAAGGAAAGCCATCATGACCGACCGCACTACCCTGGGCCGCCTGCAGGTGGCCACCGAGCTGCAGCGTTTCATCGACGAGGAGGTGCTGCCCGGCACCGGACTCGACACCGCCGCCTTCTGGTCGGGCGTGGACACCCTGGTGCACGAGCTGGCACCGCGCAATCGCGAACTGCTGGCCGAGCGTGATCGCCTGCAGGTCGAGCTGGACAACTGGCACAGCGCCCATCCCGGCCCGGTCACCGATCTGGCCGCCTACCAGAGCTTTCTGGAAGGCATCGGCTATCTGCAACCGGTCCCCGGCCAGGTGCAGGCCTCGACGGCCGGTGTCGACCGCGAGATCGCCGAGCAGGCCGGTCCGCAGCTGGTGGTGCCGGTGCTCAACGCCCGCTACGCCCTAAACGCCGCCAACGCGCGCTGGGGTTCGCTGTACGACGCCCTCTATGGCACCGACGCCCTGTCCGAGAGCGACGGCGCCGAGCGCGGCAAGGGCTACAACCCCACCCGCGGTGCCAAGGTGGTGGCCTTCGCCCGCCAGGTGCTGGACGGCGTGGCACCCCTGGCCAGTGGCTCGCACAAGGACGCCACCGCCTACCGCATCCAGGACGGTCGCCTGGTGGTGGACCTCAGGAACGGCACCAGCGAACTGGCCGATCCGGCCGCCTTCGTCGGCTTCCAGGGCGAGGCCGCCGATCCGTCCGCGGTGCTGCTGCGCCATAACGGCCTGCACCTGGAGATCCAGATCGACCGCGACAGCGCCATCGGCAAGACCGACGCCGCCGGGGTCAAGGACCTGCTGATGGAAGCCGCGGTCAGCACCATCATGGACCTGGAAGACTCCATCGCCGCGGTGGACGCCGCCGACAAGGTCCTGGCCTATCGCAACTGGCTGGGCCTGATGAAGGGCGACCTGGTTGAGGAGGTCAGCAAGGGCGGCGAGACCTTTACCCGCCGCCTCAATCCCGATCGCCAGTACCAGGGCGCCGACGGCCAGCCGCTGAGCCTGCACGGGCGCTCGCTGCTGTTCATCCGCAACGTCGGCCACCTGATGACCAATCCGGCGGTGCTGCTGGAAGACGGCCGCGAGATCCCCGAGGGCATCCTCGACGCCCTGGTCACCGTGACCATCGCCATGCACGACCTCAAGCGCCAGGGCAATTCCCGCAGCGGTTCGGTGTACATCGTCAAACCCAAGATGCACGGCCCGACCGAGGTGGCCTTCGCCGTCCAGCTGTTCGACCGCGTCGAGTCCCTGCTGGGGCTGCCGGCCAACACCGTCAAGCTGGGCATCATGGACGAGGAGCGCCGCACCAGCGTCAACCTCAAGGCCTGCATCGCCGCCGCCGCCGCGCGGGTAGCCTTCATCAACACCGGCTTCCTCGACCGCACCGGCGACGAGATGCACACCGCCATGCTGGCCGGGCCCATGCTGCGCAAGGGCGACATGAAGACCTCCAGGTGGATCACCGCCTACGAGCGCAACAACGTGCTGGTGGGCCTGGCCTGCGGCCTGCGCGGCAAGGCGCAGATCGGCAAGGGCATGTGGGCCATGCCGGATTTGATGGCGGCCATGCTGGAGCAGAAGATCGGCCATCCCAAGGCCGGCGCCAACACCGCCTGGGTGCCGTCGCCCACCGCCGCCGTGCTGCACGCGCTGCATTACCACCAGGTCAACGTCCAGCAGGTACAGCAGGAGCTGGAACGCAGCGACGTCGACGCCGCCCGCGGCGAATTGCTCGCCGGCCTGCTCAGCGTGCCGGTGGCCGAGTCGCCGGACTGGTCCGCCGAGGCCATCCAGCAGGAACTGGACAACAACTGCCAGGGCATCCTCGGCTACGTGGTGCGCTGGGTCGACCAGGGCGTCGGCTGCTCCAAGGTGCCCGACATCCATGACGTCGGCCTGATGGAAGACCGCGCCACCCTGCGCATCTCCAGCCAGCACATCGCCAACTGGCTGCACCACGGCGTGGTAACCGCCGAGCAGGTGGACGAGACGCTGCAGCGCATGGCCAAGGTGGTCGACGGCCAGAACGCCGGCGATGCCCTCTACGAGCCCATGGCCGGCCACTTCGACAGCTCCTACGCCTACCGCGCCGCCCGCGACCTCATCTTCAAGGGCCGCGAGCAGCCCAGCGGCTACACCGAGCCGCTGCTGCACGCCTGGCGCCTGAAGAAGAAAGCCGGCGCCTGATCCGGCCAGGGCTCCCGTCCGCCGCGGGCGGGAGCCGCTTCCCCAGGTGAGGTGCCGGTGGTCCTCCGACCACCGCCTCTTCCCTTGCCACTGGCGAATTTTTATACTATCGGGTCCCCCGTTCCCGGGATCATCATCGCCACGAGGAAGACCATGGCCCGCGTTACTGTCGAAGACTGCCTGGACAACGTAGACAACCGATTCGAGCTGGTCATGCTCGCCACCAAGCGCTCGCGCCAGCTGGCCACCGGCGGCAAGGAGCCCAAGGTACCGTGGGACAACGACAAGCCCACCGTCGTCGCCCTGCGCGAGATCGCCGAAGGCCTGGTCGACGAGGAAGTCATCCGTCTGGACGACATCGTCGAAGAAGAGCCGCTGTTTGCCGCTTTCGAAGTCAACGAAGAAGCGGACGGCGAGGCCCTCTAAGCCATGGCCGCCGAGCCTGCGTATGGTGACGTCCGCCCGACCGGCATCGATCTGCTGGCCGAGCGTCTGGCGGACTACCTGACCCCCGACCAGGTCAACCTGGTCAGGCGGGCCTACTACTACGCCGAGCAGGCTCACGATGGGCAGCGCCGCCGCAGCGGCGAGCCCTATGTCACCCATCCGCTGGCCGTCGCCAACATCCTCGCCGACATGCACATGGACCATCAGAGCCTGATGGCGGCCATGCTGCACGACGTGATCGAGGACACCGGCATCGCCAAGGAAGCCCTGGTCGCCCAGTTCGGCGAAACGGTGGCGGAGCTGGTGGACGGGGTCAGCAAGCTGACCCAGATGAAGTTCGAGACCAAGGCCGAGGCCCAGGCGGAGAACTTCCAGAAGATGACCATGGCGATGTCCAAGGACATCCGCGTCATCCTGGTCAAGCTGGCCGACCGGCTGCACAACATGCGCACCCTGGACGCCATGCCGCCGGACAAGAGCCGGCGCATCGCCAAGGAAACCCTGGAAATCTACGCGCCCATCGCCAACCGGCTGGGCATGCACGATTTCTACGTGGAATTCGAGGACCTGGGTTTCCGCGCCATGCACCCGATGCGCGCCGAACGCATCCAGCGGGCGGTCAAGACCGCGCGGGGCAATCGCCGCGAGATCCTCGGCAAGATCCAGGAATCCCTGGCCAACTGCCTGGCCCGTGATGGCCTGGACGGCGAGGTGGTCGGGCGCGAAAAGCACCTGCACAGCATCTACCAGAAGATGCGCGGCAAGCGTAAGTCGTTCAACGAGATCATGGACGTCTACGGCTTCCGCATCATCGTCGACAAGGTCGACACCTGCTACCGGGTGCTCGGCGCGGTGCACAATCTCTACAAGCCGTTCCCGGGGCGCTTCAAGGACTACATCGCCATCCCCAAGGCCAACGGCTACCAGTCCCTGCACACCACCCTGTTCGGCATGCACGGCGTGCCCATCGAGATCCAGATCCGCACCCGCGAGATGGAAGAGATGGCCAACAACGGCATCGCCGCCCATGGTCTGTACAAGGCCGGCGGCGACGAGCCGCGCGCCAGCCACCTGCGCGCCCGCCAGTGGGTGAAGGGCATTCTCGAGTTGCAGCAGCGCGCGGGCAACTCCCTGGAATTCATCGAGAACGTGAAGATCGACCTCTTCCCCGACGAGGTTTACGTCTTCACCCCCAAGGGTCGCATCATGGAGCTGCCCAAGGGCTCCACGGCCGTGGACTTCGCCTATGCGGTGCACACCGACGTGGGCAACAGCTGCATCGCCTGCCGCATCAATCGTCGCCTGGCGCCGCTGTCGCAGCCGCTGGGCAGCGGCGAGACGGTGGAGATCGTCACCGCGCCCGGCGCCCGGCCCAATCCGGCCTGGCTCAACTTCGTGGTCACCGGCAAGGCGCGCACCAACATCCGCCACGCGCTCAAGCAGCAGCGTCGTTCCGAGTCCATCAGCCTTGGCGAGCGCCTGCTGAACAAGGCGCTGTCCGGCTTCGGCACCCAGCTGTCGAAGATCTCGCCGATGCGCATCCTCTCGGTACTGGGCGAGTACAAGGGCGTGGTGCTGGAAGACCTGCTCGAAGAGATCGGCCTGGGCAATCGCATGGCCTACGTAGTGGCGCGGCGCCTGGTGTCCGGCAGCGAGCAGGAAGAGCCGCTGGAGCCGCAGCCCGGCACCACGCCGCAGGGGCCGCTGGCCATCCGCGGTTCCGAAGGCCTGGTGATCAGCTACGCCAAGTGCTGCACGCCGATTCCGGGTGACCCCATCATCGGCCACCTGTCAGCCGGTAAGGGCATGGTGATCCACCTGGAAAACTGTCGGAACATCGCCGAATTCCGGCACAACAGCGAAAAGTGCATCGTGCTCAACTGGGCCAAGGACGTCACCGGCGAATTCAGCGTCGAGTTGCGTGTCCAGCTGGAGCACCAGCGTGGCCTGATCGCCATGCTGGCCAACAACGTCACCGCCGCGGACGCCAACGTCGAGAAGATCGGCATGAACGAGCGCGACGGCCGGGTCAGCGTGGTCCAGCTGGTGGTCAGCGTGCGCGATCGCGTGCACCTGGCGCGGGTGATCAAGAAGCTGCGGACGCTCAAGGGCGTGGCCGGTATTACTCGGGTTCGCAGCTGAGAACCTGCTCACGATCTGCTGCGCGTCGGCCAGACGGCGTTGAAAATGCCCTGGGTCGCCAGCCCGGTCGGAATGCTTATTACCACTCGTAAACTCCGCTTCCTCAGGCATTTTCGCCTTGTTTGTCTCTAGCTCGCGCGATCGTGAACAGGTTCTGAGGTTGCAGCGGATCGCCACCGGCTTGCAGAATCGGGCCTTTCCCGCACAGGAGCGACCCATGAGCAAGCAAGTGATCCACACCGACAAGGCGCCCGCCGCCATTGGCACCTATTCCCAGGCGATCAAGGTCGGTGACACCGTCTATCTCTCCGGGCAGATCCCGCTCAACCCGACCAGCATGGAGCTGGTGGACGGCTTCGAGGCCCAGGTGGTCCAGGTCTTCGAAAACCTCAAGTCCGTCGCCGAAGCCGCGGGCGGTTCGCTGGCCGACATCGTCAAGCTGAACATCTTTCTGATCGACCTTGCCCACTTCGCCACCGTCAACGAGATCATGGGTCGCTACTTCCAGCAGCCCTATCCCGCGCGCGCCGCCATCGGCGTGGCAGCCCTGCCGAAGGGCTCCCAGGTGGAAATGGACGGAGTGCTGGTGCTGGGTTGATCCCGGCGCAGAATCCGTAGGTTGGGTTGAGCGCAGCGAAGCCCAACGACAGGGAGCCCTGATGGCTCGGCCTGTTGGGCTTCGACGATGGAGCCGTCTCAACCCAACCTACGGGGCATCACGGTTGCAGCGGTGGCTTGCCGAGGCGGTGGGTGGCCGTAGGTTGGGTTGAGCGTAGCGAAGCCCAACAACAAAGCGCTGATGGCTCGGCCTGTTGGGCTTCGACGATGGAGCCGTCTCAGCCCAACCTACGGAGCCATCGCGGCCGCGTCGGAGGAGTGCGACGGCTCCAAACGAAAAAAGCCGACCGTCTCGCGACGGTCGGCTTTTTTATGCCCGTGTGATCAGGCCGGGATGGACTTGATCTTCGGCATCCGCGCCCAGCAACGGTGCTTGGCGATGGCGGCGAAGAAGTCCTGCTGTACCGCCTTGAAGTCGCCGCCGGTCAGCAGCGCTTCGTCGGGGCTCAGATAGACCGCCTTGAGCAACTGCTCGGCTTCGCCGGTGAGGGCGATGGCCTTGAGGTGCTTGTAGGCTTCCAGCAGGTAATGCTTGATCACGCCGTCGTCGAGCATGGCCTTGACGCTCTCGGCGCCGCCCGGCACATAGACCGCGTCCAGCGCCACCGAAGGCATGCCCTCGGCCGAGCCATCCACGGCCACTTCGCTGCCGTCGGCGGCCTTGACCGGGCCGGCGGTGGGGCCGAGCACCTTCACATGGGCGCCTTCAGCCTTGAGCGCCTGCTTGATGGCGTCCACTTCGCTGGCGATGACGCCGTCACCCACCAGTACCGCCACCTTGAAGCCCTTGATGTTGCCGGACAGCAGGTTGAGCTGGCTCAGCGCCGGCGACTTGTCGATGGACACCTTGCGCGGCTGCACGGTGGGCGCGGTGGGCGGGGTCACGCCGATCTTCTTGGCGACCTTCTGCGCCAGTTCCAGATCGATGTTGGCGAGGATCTCGTTGACCTGCCGCTCGCGGATCCACATCCGCTCGACCTTGCCCAGCTCGAAGCTGTAGGCGTCGGCAACGTGGGACTGTTCGGCTTCCGACAGGCTGTTGTAGAACAGCGTGGCCTGGGAGAAGTGGTCGCCGAAGGTCTCGCTGCGCTCGCGCACCTTGTGACCGTCGATGCGCTCGTAGTAGCTCTCGAAACCGCCATCCTGGGGCGCCGGCGGGGTTTCCTTGGGCCAGCCGCCATCGATGGAGTTGGGCTCGTAGGAGGCGCGCCCCTTGTCGATGGTCATGCGGTACTTGGCGTCGCGCTGGCCGTTGTGGTTCGGCACCACCGGACGGTTGACCGGCAGCTCGTGGAAGTTCGGTCCGCCGAGACGGCTGATCTGGGTGTCGGTGTAGGAGAACAGCCGACCCTGCAGCAGGGGGTCGTTGCTGAAGTCGATGCCGGGCACGACGTGGCCGGGACAGAAGGCCACCTGCTCGGTCTCGGCAAAGTAGTTGTCCGGGTTGCGATTGAGCACCAGCTTGCCCAGCGGGGTGATGGGCACCAGCTCCTCGGGGATGATCTTGGTGGCGTCGAGGATGTCCCAGTCGAACTTGTGCTCGTCTTCCTCGGGGATGATCTGCACGCCGAATTCCCACTCGGGATAGTCGCCGGCCTCGATGGCTTCCCAGAGGTCGCGCCGGTGGGCGTCGGTGTCCTTGCCGGCCAACTTCTGGGCTTCGTCCCACACCAAGGAACGCACGCCACCGGCGGGTTTCAGGTGGATCTTGATGAAGACGCCCTTGCCGGCGGTGTTGATCATGCGGAAGGTGTGGATGCCGAAACCCTGGATGCTGCGCAGGTTCACCGGGATGGCGCGGTCGGTCATGGTCCAGAGCACCATGTGCGCCGACTCGGGCACCAGGGAAACGAAGTCCCAGAAGGTGTCGTGGGCGCTGCCGCCGGTGGGGATCTCGTTGTGCGGCTCGGGCTTCACCGCATGGACGAAGTCGGGAAACTTGATGGCGTCCTGGATGAAGAAGACCGGCATGTTGTTGCCGACCATGTCCCAGTTGCCTTCCTCGGTGTAGAACTTGATGGCGAAGCCGCGCACGTCGCGCACGCTGTCACCGGAGCCGCGCGGGCCCTGCACGGTGGAGAAGCGCACGAACACCGGCGTCTGGTGATTGGGGTCGCGGAAGAGGGCGGCCTTGGTCAGGTCCGACCAGTCCTGGTAGGGCTGGAAATAGCCATAGGCACCGGTGCCGCGGGCGTGGACGATGCGCTCGGGGATGCGCTCGTGGTCGAAGTGGGTAATCTTCTCCCGCATGATGAAGTCTTCGAGCAGGGAAGGTCCGCGGGTGCCGGCGCGCAGCGAGTTCTGGTTGTCGGCGATCTTCACGCCGTGATTGGTACGCAGTGCCTGGCCGGTGGCATCGGAACGGAATTGCTCCAGTTGCTCGATCTTCTTCGAGGTGTTCTGGCGATCCAGGGTATCGGTACCGGCGAGTTCACTCTTGGGGGGCGTAGCCATGGAAAGTCCTCATCAGGCGCCTGGAGGGCGCTCTTTGCGTCCCCTACGGAATGTGGGGCAAATTCAGGCAGTCTTCTAGTGACTCGCAGCCCAGAGCCGGTGTTCCGCTTGGCTGATGCGAAGCGACGGGCTGTCCCCCAGGGAAGTCCCGGCGCGGGACTGGCCATATGCCTTTATTGGCTTAATACCCGACAACAAGTGCTAAGCAGATATAAGCGCGCGCGTTAAACTGCGCGGCTGGATCACCCTCCAGTTGTCTGACGATACCCACAAGGTTTTTCCATTGATCGAATTCCACGCTGTCCACAAGACGTACCGCACGCGCGGTCGCGAGGTCGCGGCGCTCCAGCCGGTCGACCTGAGGATCGAAGCCGGCGAGATCTTCGGCCTGATCGGCCATTCGGGTGCCGGCAAGAGCACCCTGCTGCGCCTGATCAATCGCCTCGAAGCTCCCACTGGCGGCCGCCTGCAGGTCGATGGCGCCGAGGTCACCACCCTGGGCTCGACCGAGCTGCGCGATTTCCGCCGCCGCATCGGCATGATCTTCCAGCACTTCAACCTGCTTTCGTCCAAGACCGTGGCGGCCAATGTGGCCCTGCCGCTGGAACTGGCCGGCGGCCGCTCGCGGGCGCAGATCGCCCAGCGCGTCGAGGAACTGCTGGCGCGGGTCGGCCTGTCCGACCAGGCGCGCAAGTATCCGGCGCAACTCTCCGGCGGTCAGAAGCAGCGCGTCGGCATCGCCCGCGCTCTGGCCACCGAGCCGAAGATCCTGCTCTGCGACGAGGCCACCAGCGCCCTCGATCCCCAGACCACCGCCCAGGTGCTGCAGCTGCTCGCCGAGCTCAATCGCGAGCTGGGCCTGACCATCGTGCTGATCACCCACGAGATGGACGTGATCCGCCGCGTCTGCGATCGCGTCGCCGTGCTTGATGGCGGCGCCGTGGTGGAGCAGGGCACCGTCGCCGATGTCTTCCTGCACCCGCAGCACCCCACCACCCGCCGCTTCGTGTTCGAGGCCGAGCACCAGGACGAAGCCGACCTGGCCGCCGCCTATGCCCATGTCGAAGGCCGCATCCTGCGTCTGACATTCCGCGGCGAAGCCACCTATGCACCGCTGCTGGGCCACGTCGCCCGGGAGACCGGTGTGGACTACAGCATTCTCGGCGGTCGCATCGACCGCATCCGGGACGAGCCCTATGGCCAGCTCACCATCGCCCTGGTGGGCGGTGACCTGGATGCCGCCCTGGCTCGCTTCCAGGCCGCCGACGTCACCGTGGAGGTCCTGCGCTGATGGACGAACTCTTCAGCAACATCGACTGGGCCGAGATCTGGCAGGCGACCCAGGACACCCTGGCCATGCTTGGCTGGTCCATGCTCTTCACCCTGATCCTCGGGCTGCCGCTGGGCGTGCTGCTGTTTCTCACCAGCCGCCGCCAGCTGCTGGAGCAGCCGCTGGTCTACGGCATCCTCTCCTTCGTGGTCAACGTGCTGCGCTCGGTGCCCTTCATCATCCTGCTGATCCTGATGATCCCCATCACGGTCTGGCTGATCGGCACCTCCCTGGGCGTCGAGGGCGCCATCCCGCCGCTGGTGGTGGGCGCCGCGCCCTTCTTCGCCCGGCTGGTGGAGACCGCCCTACGCGAGGTCGACCGCGGCATCATCGAGGCGACCCAGGCCATGGGCGCCAGTCTCTGGCAGATCGTCACCCGCACCCTGTTGCCCGAGGCCCTGCCCGGGCTGATCGCGGCCACCACCGTCACCGCCATCGCCCTGGTGTCCTACACCGCCATGGCCGGGGTGATCGGCGGCGGCGGCCTCGGCGATCTGGCCATCCGTTTCGGCTACCAGCGCTTCCAGACCGACGTCATGGTGGTCACGGTGCTCTTGCTGCTGGTGCTGGTCCAGGTACTGCAGATGGTCGGCGATCGCCTCGTCGCCCATTTCAGTCGTCGTTGATTCAGGCTTCATCCACTCGAAGGTTTTGCACAAGGAAAATCCAGATGTCGCTGAAACGTACCCTGCTGTCCCTGGCCTTCGGCCTGGGTGTCGCCACCGCCGCCCAGGCCGCCGAGACCCTGACCGTCGCGGTCAATCCGGTTCCCCATGCGGAGATCCTGGAATTCATCAAGCCGCAGCTGGCCAAGGAAGGCGTGGACCTGAAGATCAAGGTCTTCACCGACTACATCCAGCCCGATCGCCAGACCGATCAGAAGCAGGTGGATGCCAACTACTTCCAGACCAAGCCCTATTACGCCAGCTACAAGAAGAGCAACCCGAGCAGCGACCAGGTGCCGGTGGTGGCGGTGCACGTCGAGCCCTTCGGTGCCTATTCGCAGAAGATCAAGGACATCAAGGAGCTCAAGGACGGCGCCACCGTGGCCATCCCCAACGATCCGAGCAACTCCGGTCGCGCGCTGCTGCTGATCGCCAAGCAGGGCCTGATCACCCTCAAGGATCCGAGCAACGTCACCGCCACCCCGCGTGACATCGTCGAGAATCCCAAGCACCTGAAGTTCAAGGAGCTGGAAGCCGCGACCCTGCCGCGCGTGCTGAACCAGGTCGACCTGGCGCTGATCAACGCCAACTACGCCCTGGAAGCCAAGCTGGTGCCGACCAAGGACGCCCTCTTCATCGAGAGCGGCGAGTCGCCCTACGCCAACCTGCTCTACACCCGCGCCGACAAGGCCAACGACCCGGCCATCCAGAAGCTGGCCAAGGCCCTGACCACCCCCGAGGTGAAGCAATTCATCGAGAAGAAGTACCAGGGCGCCGTCGTTCCCGCGTTCTGAGCCGCAGCTCCACCGCCGTCGACGCCCGCAGAGGCGCCGACGGTTCCACCCCGCTTTAGGAAACTGCCATGAAGAAATTGCTCGCCACCGCCGCCCTGCTGGCCGCCAGTCTGACCGCCCACGCCGCCGAGACCCTCAGCGTCGCCGCCACCCCGGTGCCCCACGCCGAGATTCTCGAATTCGTCAAACCTCAGCTGGCCAAGGAAGGGGTGGACCTGCAGATCAAGGTCTTCACCGACTACGTGCAGCCCAACCTGCAGGTGGCCCAGAAGCGCCTGGACGCCAATTTCTTCCAGCACCAGCCCTACCTGGATGAATTCAACAAGAGCCGTGGCACCGACCTGGTGACCGTCGCCCAGGTGCACGTCGAGCCCTTCGGCATCTACTCGCAGAAGATCAAGAAGCTCGACGAAGTCCGCGAAGGCGCCGTCGTGGCCATCCCCAGCGATGCCACCAATGGCGGCCGCGCCCTGCTGCTGCTGGAAAAGGCCGGCCTGATCAAGCTCAAGGACAGCGCCAACATCCTCGCCACGCCCAAGGACATCGCCGAGAATCCCAAGCAGCTCAAGTTCAAGGAGCTGGAAGCCGCGACCCTGCCGCGCGTGCTGAATCAGGTCGACCTGGCGCTGATCAACACCAACTACGCCCTGGAAGCCAAGCTCAACCCGACCCAGGACGCCCTGCTGCTGGAAGGCAAGGAATCGCCCTATGCCAACATCCTGGTCGCCCGTCCGGACAACAAGGACAGCGATGCCGTGCAGAAGCTAGCCAAGGCGTTGAACACCCCGGCGGTGAAACAGTTCATCGAAGAGAAGTATAAGGGCGCCGTGGTACCGGCGTTCTAAGCGCTGCCCGAGACACAAGACGCCGGCCTAGTGCCGGCGTTTTTCATGGCCCGCTCAGGTCGCCTCGGCGACCGTCGCCGGCGCGCTGCCGCGGCGGCCGACGATCACCAGCAATACCGCGGCGCCGGCTGCCATCAGCAGCGGCAGGGCGTGACCGGTGAGCCACTGGCTGGCGGCGCCGGTGACCAGCGGACCGACCAGGCAGCCGAGCCCCCAGAGCTGGGCGATGCAGGCATTGGCGCTGACCAGTTCGGCGTCGCGATAGCGTTCGCCGACCAGGATCAGCGCCAGGGTGAAGAGGCCGCCGGCGGTGGCGCCGAACAGCACCAGCAGCGGCCAGACACCAGGGGTGTGCAGCAGCAGCGGCAGGGCCAGGCTCACCGCCAGCAGGCCCAGGGTGCAGCCGAGGAACAGCCCCTGGCGCGAGAGGCGGTCGGCGAGCAGACCCAGCGGCAGCTGCAGCAGGGCATCGCCCACCACCACGGCGCTGACCATGTACAGGGCCAGTTGCTGGCCGAAGCCCTGGTTGAGGGCATAGACCGGCAGCAGAGTGAGGATCATCGCCTCGAAGCAGGCGAACAGCGCCACCGCCCAGGCGATGGCCGGGGCGCCGCGGCAGAAGTCCAGCAGCGCTCGCCAGGCCGCGGTGTGGCCGCCGGCGGCCGGGGCACCCTGGCGGCCGAGCAGCAGGGTGGCGCCGCCGAGCATGAGCAGGGCGCCGAGCCAGAAGCCCTGGTCGCCTTCGGTCCCCAGCACCCCCAGCAGCAGTGGACCGGCCAACTGGCTCAGGGCATAGCTGCTGCCATAGAGCGCCACCAGGCGGCCGCGCCAGCGATCGGTGATGACCTGGTTCATCCAGCTTTCGCCGAGCACGAAGACCAGGGTGAGGATGGCGCCCAGGGCCAGGCGCAGGAGCAGCCACAGCGGATAGCTGGGCAGCAGCGACAGCAGGATCAGCGAGGCGGCGCCGCTCATCAGGCAAAGCCGCATCAGCCGGGGCGTGCCGATCCGCGCCGCCAGGCGCCCGGCGAGACTGGCACCGGTGAGGATGCCGAGGGCCGGCGAGGCAGCCATGACGCCGATGGCGAAACTGCCATAGCCCCAGCCCTCCAGTCGCAGCGAGACCAGTGGCATCGACAGGCCGATGGCCAGGCCGACGCTGATGACGCTGCCCAGCACTGCGAAATAGATGGCCCAGGGCATGGGCGGAGACGAGGAATTCATGGACGCAGCCTAGCTGTGAACGCGGATGACGGACAGCCGCAAAGAGCAGCTATGGAGCCCGGGGCATCCGCCGGGGTTCCGGTACGGTTGGCCTTTGCCGGGCTTTCGCGTAGCGTGCGCGCTACCTGAAGCCGGTTGGGAGATAACCAAAAATGCGGAAATGGCAGTGCATCGTGTGCGGCTATATCTATGACGAAGCCCTGGGCTGGCCGGACGACGGCATCGCGCCGGGGACGCGCTGGGAGGATGTGCCCGAGGATTGGCTGTGCCCGGATTGCGGCGTGGGCAAGGGCGACTTCGAAATGATCGCCATCGGCTGATCACTCCGCTCCGCGTCCTCCACGCGGACACAAAAAAGGCATCGCAGGGGCGATGCCTTTTGGCTGCAGCGGCGATCCGTGCCGCCTCATGCTCAGCCTTCGATGCTGTCCTTCAGCGCCTTGCCGGGCTTGAACGCCACCGTGTTGCTCGCACGAATCTTGACCGGCTCGCCGGTCTGGGGATTCTTCCCCATGCGGGCACCGCGGTGACGCGGCAGGAAGGTGCCGAAGCCGACCAGGGTAACGCTGTCCTTGCGGTGCAGCGCATTAGCGATCTCATCCAACAGCGTGTTCAGCACGACGTTGGCTTGTTCCTTCGGAAGTCCGACTTTTTCAGCGATCACAGTCGCCAATTCAGGCTTGCGCATAGCTACCTCTCGTGGGGTCATTTTTAGCCGTGTGGGCGTCGCATGGCTTTCCTGGCAAAGCGATTACCCCCGAGATAGAGGGTGGCCCGACACAAAGATCGTTGGTGCGACAAAAGTCGAACCAGATAGCGTTATAAGGCAAACCCGAGAAGAGCGAAAGTTAATTAGCAGACTATTAGCCATTGGTAGGATGACCGACGCCTACTTGGACATTTATCAGTCAATTCAGGCGCTTTTTGTGGACAGAATGTCCACTTCATGGAGTGGCCTTTGCATGGCACCCTGGCCCCGCGAGGCTCTGGCAAGCCAGTATCGCGATCAGCGATCGTGCTGGCGGTCTGGCCGTCCGCCAGCGGACCCTGGCACTGGGTGAAGCGTGGCGGAGCGCCTCTTGGCTGCTCCGCCACCCGGATCAGGCCGGTGCCTGGGTCGGCATGACCGGTTGACCCGCCGGCACCTGGCCTTCCAGGCGCCGCTCCAGTGCCTTGGGCTCGATCACCAGCCGCATGCCGTTGCTGGCCTGGGTCCGTCCCCAGTCCTCCAGCAGCTCCATGCAGGCATGGTCGATATAGGAGACCCGCTCCAGGGGCACGTGCAGGGTGGTGCCCGGCTTGACCTGCTCCAGCACCTTGGTCAGCTGGGGTACGCGCAGGAAGGTCGCGGCCCCCACCAGGCGCAGATCGGCCTGGTCCGGCTGGTCCTCGCGATAGGTGAGGCTGACCTTGAGCTGGGCCGCCTTGATCGCAAGGAAGGCGATCGACAGACCAAAGCCCACCAGCACCCCGGTCAGCAGATCGGTAGCGACGATCATCAGTGCGGTCAGGGCATAGATGATCATGGGGGTCCGGCCATAGCGCTTGAGTCCGGTCAGCGACTTGGGATCGGCCAGCTTGATACCGGTGAACACCAGCACGCCGGCCAGGCTCGCCACCGGCACCAGCTTGAGCACGAAGGGCAGGGCGGCGACGAAGGCCAGCAGCCAGAGACCGTGGAAGATGGTGGAGGCGCGACTGGTGGCGCCGGCCTGGACATTGGCCGAGCTGCGCACGATGACGCCGGTCATGGGCAGCGCGCCGACGGCGCCGCAGAGCAGGTTGCCGATGCCCTGGGCACCCAGCTCGCGGTCGAAGTGCGAGCGCGGCCCGGTGTGCATGCGGTCCACCGCGGCGGCCGAGAGCAGGGTCTCGGCGCTGGCGATGAAGGCCAGGGCCAGGGCGGCCACCACCAGTTCGGCGTTGGCCAGCATGCCGAGGTCGGCGAAGGTCACCCAGTCGATGGCGTCGGCCAGGTTGTTGGGCACTTCCACGCGGCGGATGTCCAGCGCCAGCCAGAGACTGGCCAGGGTCGCCAGGGTCACCCCGATCAGGGCGCCGGGCAGGAAGCGCAGCGTCTGCGGGCGGAATTTCTCCCACAGCCACATGCTGGCGATGGTCAGCAGGCCGATCAGCGCCGCCTGGGCGCCGCTGCCGCTTCCATTCCACTGGCCCGCCGCGGTGATGGCGGCGCCCGGGAAGGCCAGCAGGTTGGAAAGACCCGAGGCCGCCGGTTTGGCGTCCAGCATCACGTGCAGTTGCGAGAGCACGATGAGGATGCCGATGCCGGCAAGCATGCCGTAGACCACCGCCGGTGAGGTGACGCGGAACCAGGCGCCCAGCCGGGTGAAGCCGGCGATGAGTTGCAGCAGGCCGGCGAGCAGCAGTACCGGGCCCAGCGCCTCGATGCCATGGCGGTTGATCAGGTCGAACACCAGCACCACCAGGCCGGCGGCCGGACCGCTGACCTGCAGCGGCGAGCCGGCGAGAAAGCCGACCACCAGGCCACCGATGATGCCGGTGATGATGCCCTTGGCCGGCGGCATGCCGGAGGCGATGGCGATCCCCATGCACAGCGGCAGGGCGACCAGAAACACTACTAGTGAGGCCAGGGCGTCGCGCGACAGGTTGCGCCCCGGGGTCTGTTGATTGCCAAGCATGGTCCTGGTCCTCCAGCGACTAGGAAAAAGGGTTCCCGCGCGTCATATCACGTCATATGACACGGTTCGGGATTCAGGCGGCTAGCGGCTAGGGTGGACGATCCCGATGGAGCCCCAGGTGGGGTCGTCCGGCGCAGTGCGCTGTTATGGAGACGGGTCGAGCGACCCGTCTCGGGGCGGCCAGCCGGCGAACCGGTTGGCCGCGTGGATCAGGCCGGTTGCAGGCGCGGACGCGGGGTGGCGACCGGCATGTTTTCGCCATCCAGGGGCAGGAAGCGCTCCTGCTGGGCATCGTACGCCTTGATCTCGCTGGTCTCGATGGAATAGACCCAGCCGTGGATCTGCAGCTGACCGCTGGCCAGACGCGATGCCACCGAGGGGTGGGTACGCAGGTGGACCAGCTGGGCCACCACGTTTTCCTCGGTGAGGAAGCCCAGGGTGCCGCCGTGGCCGCAGTCGCAATGGCCATGGTCTTCGACCACGGTACGGGCGACCTCGGCATGGCGCAGCCAGACCTTTACCGTCGGCATCTTTTCCAGCGGATCGGGATTGAGCACGGCTTTCATGGCGCCGCAGTCGGAATGGCCGCAGATGATGATGTGCTTGACGCCCAGCGCCACGACCGCGTACTCGATGGCGGTGGAGACGCCGCCGTTCATCTGGCCGTAGGGGGGCACCACGTTGCCGACGTTACGGGTCACGAACAGATCGCCCGGCGAACTCTGGGTGATCAGTTCCGGGACGATGCGCGAGTCGGCGCAGGTGATGAACATGGCCTTGGGCGACTGCGCACTGGCGAGTTTCTTGAACAGCGCTTCCTGTTCGGGAAAGACATCCTGGCGGAAACGCTTGAAACCATCGACCAGTTGCAGGAGGGCCTCGTCGGGTGCGCCGAAGGTATCCGTGTTGTCGCTCATCTGTTTCTGACCTCTTCTCAAGTACGCAATGGCAGCGGCAAGCGCTGGTTAGTGGCTAGACGCCCCCTGGCATCGCCTCGATACGCCCCGGCCATCTCGGGCTCTGGTGGCTTCATTGTCTGGCGGTCCATCGCGTCTTCGGGCGGCGTCCTGGCACCCGGTCACCCAGTCTGGTGACCACAACCTTAATCCACGCTGAAACAATAGCTCGTGACAGACAACGCAGAAGATATTTCAAACTTATACTGAGATCATCCCGCCATTATCGCCGCACGATCAGCGCTTTTAGCCCTTTTATCGGCACGAAGCCGGAATATAGGCGCCGAATCGCGCTTTTCCCCGTGAAGAAAACGTGAATCGCGATAGCTGAACAGATTTCCTTGGCGATCAGTGGCTTGCGAGAGATGTGCAAAAATGTGAACGCAATGCCGCTGGCGGAAATCGAGCGTCTTTTGCCCACTTTGCCTCCAGCCTGTGATCTGCGGCACAGTGCCGCAGCCTAGACCTTTCGCCAGCCTTTCAATAGCTCCGATGCCCTATAGGACAAGGGTTTGCCGCTTTTGCTCGATAGCGGTGGGGCTGATCCACGCCGATATCCGGCCTCAGGATCTGTGGCTCGCGGTCGATAGCAGGAGCTTTCCAGGCTCAACGGAAACTCTCCATGTCCTTTCGCAATCTCTCCATCGCGCGGCGTGCCACGCTCGGCTTCGCCTTTATCGGTCTGCTCCTGCTGCTGCTCGGCGGCACCGCCCTGGTCAAGATGAACGACATCCGCGCCTCGGGCCTGGCCATCGAAGACCGCGCCATGCCGCGGGTGGCCGCGCTCGACGAGCTGACCGCCCTGACCCTGCGCCTGCGGGTGCTGTCCTATCGCCTGCTGCTCAATCGCGAGCCGGAGATCATCACCAAGACCCAGGCACTGTTCCAGCAGCGCAATGGCCAGATGCGCGCCGCCCAGCAGCGCTACGAGGCGCTGATCCAGTCCGACGAAGAACGCACCGCCTACAGCCGCTACGGCCAGCTGATCACCCAGTACGACGGTCTGCAGCAGCGCATGCTGGCGTTTTCCGCCGCCGATCAGCTGGAGCCCCTGCGCCGCCTGCTCAACGAGGACCTGCTGGCCAACTCCGATGCGGTCAACGGCGTGCTCAAGCAACTCACCGACCTGGTGGATCAGCAGACCGCCGCGGCCAACGAACAGTCCGCCACCGACTATCGTCACGCCATCCAGTGGCTGGTGGTGCTGCTGGCGGCCACCGCGCTGCTGACCGTGGTCTTCGCCTGGCTGCTGATCCGCAGCATCACCCAGCCCATCGCCCGCGCCGTGCAGGCCGCCGAGGTGATCGCCACCGGCGACCTCAGCCAGGAAATCCACAGCGAAGGCCGCGACGAGGCCGCGCGCCTGCTGCAGGCCATGAAGACCATGCAGGGCCAGCTGCGCCAGACCCTGCAGGGCATCCTCGGTTCGGCCACCCAGCTCGCCTCGGCGGCGGAAGAACTCAATGCCGTGACCGATGAATCCAGTCGCGGCCTGCAGCGCCAGAACGCCGAGATCGAACAGGCCGCCACCGCGGTGAACCAGATGTCGTCGGCGGTGGACGAGGTGGCGCGCAACGCCGTCAACACCTCCCAGGCCTCCCAGGAGTCGGCCGGCGTGGCCCGTGACGGTCGCGACCTGGTACAGGAAACCGTGGGTGCCATCGCCACCATGAGCGAAGACGTCCAGCACGGCGCCACCCTGGTGGGCGATCTGGCGGTACAGGTCAACGACATCGGCAAGGTGCTCGACGTGATCCGCAGCGTGGCCGAGCAGACCAATCTGTTGGCGCTCAATGCCGCCATCGAGGCCGCGCGCGCCGGGGAAGCCGGTCGTGGCTTCGCCGTGGTGGCCGACGAGGTACGGGCGCTGGCCCATCGCACCCAGGAGTCGACCCGCGAGATCGAGACCTCCATCGGCACCATCCAGCAGGGCACCGATCAGGCGGTGGCGGCCATGCGCAGCAGCACCGAGCGTGCCCAGTCCACCCTGGAAGTGGCCCGCGGCGCCGGCCATGCCCTGGAGCGCATCCATGGCGCCATCGGCGGCATCAACGAGCGCAATCTGGTGATCGCCAGCGCGGCGGAAGAGCAGGCCCAGGTGGCTCGCGAAGTCGATCGCAACCTGGTGAACATCCGCGACTTGTCGGTCCAGACCGCCGCGGGTGCCGAGCAGTCCAGCGCCGCCAGCGCCGAGCTGTCGCGCCTGGCCGTGGACCTCAATGGCCTGGTCGCGCGCTTCCGCCTGTGATCCAGGCGGCTCCGGCCGCTGCGGTGGCCGGAGCCGAGGCCCTAGCCGGGGCCGAGCAGCTGCAGCACGCCGGTCAGCACCACCAGCAGGCCCAGGGGCGAGGCGAGAAAGGACAGCAGCAGGCTCCTCAGGCGAGGGCCGCGCGGGGTAGGGCAGGTCGTCATGACGTCAGGCAGCTCCGTAGCGAGAACGGGCGCCACGCCGGGCGCCCGGGGCCAATTTTCTCCTGTAGCGGCGACGACGTCATGCCAAGAAAACGTAAAGTTGGGTAAAGCCGCGGCTATCCCCGGGACGCCCGTTCCCGGGGATAGCGGTGCATCGGGCTAGACGCGGAAGCGCGCCGCCAGACCATGGATCTCGCGGGTCAGCGCGACGAGCTGGCGACTGGAGGTCTCGATCTGGTCGGCGCCGCGCTTGGAGACGCCCGCCAGTTCGCGGATGTTGATCAGGTTGCGATCCACCTCCCGTGCCACCTGGGCCTGTTCCTCGGCGGCGCTGGCGATGACCAGGTTGCGCTCGTTGATGTCGCCGATGGCGACGAAGATGTGCTCCAGACTCTGGCCGGTGCGCTCGGTGGTTTCAAGGGTGGTGCCGGCCAGGGTATTGCTGCGCTGGATGGCGGTCACCGCCTGACCGGTGCCGGTCTGGATGTTGCCGATCATCTGCTCGATCTCCAGGGTCGACTGGCGGGTGCGCTGCGCCAGGCTGCGCACCTCGTCGGCCACCACGGCGAAGCCACGGCCGGCATCGCCGGCGCGCGCAGCCTCGATGGCGGCGTTGAGCGCCAGCAGGTTGGTCTGCTCGGAAACGGCGCGGATCACGTCCAGCACCTTGCCGATCTGGTTGGCCTGCTGCGCCAGGCTGGCGATCACGGTTTCGCTTTCGTTGACCGTGGTCTGCATGCTCTGCAATTCGCTGAGCACCTGGGCCACCTGGCCGCGACTGCCCGCGGCCAGGCGATCGGATTCGCGGGCGGTATCCGAGGTGGAGGCGGCGTTGCGCGCCACCTCTTCCACGGCGGTGGTCATCTCGGTCACCGCCGTCACGGCCTGTTCCAGTTCCTGTTGCTGCTGATTCAGGGTGCGGTTGCTCTGCGCCGTCACCTCGCCCAATTCCTGGGCGGCGCTGTCGAGTTGCTCGGCGGTGCGATTGAGCTGGGCCAAAGTGTCGCGCTGGCGGCTCTGCAGGGTGGCGAGACCGGCGAACAGCTGGCCGATCTCGTCATGGCTGCGCACCTCGATACGGCGGGTCAGATCGCCTTCGCTCATGGCGGCGAAGTGCTCGCCGGCCTCGTTGAGCGGGGCCAGCACCCGGCGGGCGATGAACCAGCCGGAGAGCACCGCCAGCAGCAGGGTCAGACCGACCAGCAGCAGGCTGCCGATCTGGGCCTGGGACACGCGACTGTCGGAGGCGGCGAGGGTGGCCGCGATGCGGCTGGTGATCTCGTCGGTAAAGGCCTGGCGGGTGTCGGCGAAGGCCGTGCTGGCACCCTTGGCCCCGTCGCTGATACGGATGTAGCCGGGCAGGTCGCCGGCGCGGCAGGCGGCGATCTGCCCTTCGACGATGACCTTGTAGGCGTCGAAGGCCTTGAGCATGGCTTCGATCTGGCCGCTCAGCTTGGGATCGCCGACGTTGGCCTGCATGTCGGTGATCAGCTTGCGGGCGATGTCCAGCCGCTCCAGGGCCAGCTTCACGCCTTTCTCGGCCTTGGCTGCATCGCCGTTGACCCGGTCGAGCATGGCGGTATGGGAATTGGCGCTGGCGCGGCTGATCCAGGTGGCGGCGTTGTTGACCCTGTCCAGCTGCTCCATGGTCAGACTATCCAGGTCGCGGATCTGCTGGGCACTGGTCCGGGCGCTGAGCCACCCATACAGGCAGGCCAGCAGCAGGCAGGCGACGAACAGGCTGAGCACGCTGTACATCCCGGTACGGATTCTTGTTGTTTTTTTCATGATGGACTCTCTGACGACGTCGCTGGCTGGGGTGCGCAATACGACCTTGGTAAGGCTTTTCGCCAGCAGTACGCCAAAGGCCCAGGCAGGCGTCGATGGCCTGGAGCTAGTCGGTATCAGTTAAGCGCCGAAAAGTCGTCGGATGTCTTCGGAAGGGCAGGCGGGGGTGGGCCCGGCGGACGCCGGGCCCGGAGCGATCAGGACAGCGGGGTGAACTGGATGACTTCGACCCAGTAGCCGTCGGGGTCCTTGATGAAGGCGATTTCCTTCATGCTGCCGTCGGTCAGGCGCTTCTGGAAGGCGACGCCCAGTTGCTCGAAGCGCTCGCAGGCGGCGCGGATGTCCGGGACCGCCACGCAGGTGTGGCCGAAGCCGCGCGGATCGCTGTTGCCATTGTGGTAGCTGAAGCCAGCGTCGTCTTCGGTGCCGTGGTTGTGGGTCAGCTCGAGGATGCCCGGGGTGGACTTGCGCCAGCGCTGGCGGGCTTCCGGCTCTTCCGGCACCTGGTTGCGATCGACCAGGGCCAGGAAGGTCAGGCTGAACTTGGCGTCCGGGAAGTCCTTGTGATCGACCACGGTGAAACCCAGTACGCGGGTATAGAAGTCCAGCGAGGTCTCCAGGTTCTTGACCCGCAGCATGGTGTGATTGAAGACGAACTCGCGGGTGGCGGCGTCGGGCTGGGCGGTCACGCCCGGCAGGTTGTCGAATTGGCTCAGCGACATCAGAAGTCTCCGGTGAAGGGGTGTGGAAATTGGAGAGGCGGCCCTGCGCAACGTTCCCGTCGGAAAAGGCGCCTGGGCGGTCGCTCACGAAAAAGGCGGGAAGTCTAAAGGCTTCCCGCGCCGCTGCCCAAAGCTTCCGGGCACCGCTCGCCGCTGCGCTGTGCGACGAATGGTCGAAACCACCCGGCTAGAGCCGCAGTCGGATTTTACAAGCGCACTGCCTGTGCGATCCCAAGGAGACTGATATGAGCAGCACCAGCGACAAGATCAAGGGTACCGCCAAAGAAGTGGCCGGCAAGGTCAAGCAAGGCGTCGGCGAAGCCACCGACAACTCGCGCATGAAAGGCGAGGGTCGTGCCCAGGAAGCCGAAGGCAAACTGCAAAAGAACGTCGGCAAGGGCAAGGAAGCGGTCAAGAACACCATCGACCGCGCCTGAGTCCAGGCTGTACGGAAAAGGCCGCCCCCGGGCGGCCTTTTCTTTTGCCCGTCAGGCCGGATCCAGCTCCGGATAATGGCGGAAGATGCCCTTCTCGCTGAAGGGCAGGCGGCGGGGCGAGGCCAGGTAGGTGGCGATGTTGGGTAGCGCGGTCACCCGCTCGGCCACGGCCAGCACCCGGGGGATCTCCGGCGCCAGGCGCCGCATGGCGTTGGGGAAGGCATAGGTCAGGCCGGCCACTACCTGGAACAGCGACAGATCCACGTAGGAGCGCCGGTCGCCCACCAGCCAGCTGTCGCCCGCCGGATTGAAGCCCAGTACCCGTTCGAAGTAGCTCAGGTAGGTACGGATCCGCTCGCCGGCAAAGGCCTTGGCGCGGCGCCGGGCTTCGTCCTGCTGCTCTTCGTAGGTCAGGGCGATGGCCACCGGATGATGGACATCGTGGGCCTCGGCGGTGAGGTCGGTGATGGTCAGCTGCAGGCCGTGGACCCAGAAGCGGGATTCTTCATCGGCCGGTACAAGGTCCAGGCGTGGCCCGAGGAACTGGAGGATGTTGGCGACATGGGAGACGACCTCGTCGCCGGCCTTGAGAAAGGGCGGGGCGAAGGGCGGTCGGCGGGTCTTCTGGCCCTGCAGGTAGTCCTGCATGGCGGGTACGCCCAGGCCTTCGCCTTCCGGGGCATTGCCGACATCGAGATAGGGTGCGCCGGCTTCCTCGAGCGCCAGGCGGACGAATTCGCCGCGGCCCTGGATGCTGGGCCAGTAGTGCAGTTCATAACGCATGGAAACCTCCGTCGTCTGCTGGGAATACGGGTCCAGGAGAGCTGACCCCCGGCCCGCTTCGGAGGTTTGCCCGCCGCGCGGCTTTCACGACGAAGCGCACAACCAATTCCCGTCGCTGAGACTCCTATCAACCAGCGGCTCGCGATGAGGACGGTGGGATGACAGGCAACAGCAGGCGGACGGTTCCATGCGCATAGGCATTCTCACCCACGTGAAACACCCGATACGCCAGCCCTTCGCCGGCGGTCTCGAAGCCTTCACCTACGACATCACCCGGCAACTGCGCGAACGCGGCCACGCCGTGACGCTATTCGCCAGCTCGGCCTCGGCGCCGGAGCTGGAGGTGGTGCCCATCCTCGACGACGGCAACTACGGGGCGGACGGCTGCCGGCGCAAGCGCAACGTGCTCAGCTCCGAATACCTCGACGAGCACCACGGCTATCTCGACTGCATGCAGCGCATCGATGGCTACGGCTTCGACGTCATCTTCAACAACGCCCTGCACTATGTGCCGGTGACCATGTCCGGGCTGATCCGCACGCCCATGCTCACGGTGCTGCATACCCCGCCGTTCTTCGAGCTGATCAACGCCATCGGCGAATTGCACAGGCGCGGTGGCGGCCATTACTGCACCGTCTCCCAGGCCAATGCCGACAACTGGGCGCACCTCGCGCCGGCCTGCCACGTGATTCCCAATGGCATCGACCTCGACGCCTGGCGCCCACGTGATACGCCGATCGGCGACCATGCCCTCTGGTTCGGCCGCCTAGTGCCGGACAAGGGGCCGCACCTGGCGCTGGATGCCGCGCGCGAGGCCGGCGTGCCCCTGCGCCTGGCCGGGCAGGCCACCGACGAGCGCTATTTCCGCCAGGAGATCGAGCCGCGCCTGGGCGAGCAGGCCGTCTACCTCGGTCACCTGGACCGTACCGCCCTGGCGGCCGAAGTCGCCCAGGCCCGCGCCTGCCTGGTCACGCCCTGCTGGGATGAACCCTTCGGCCTGATCGTCGCCGAGGCCCTGGCCTGTGGCACGCCGGTCGCCGCCTTTGCCCGCGGCGCCCTGCCGGAACTCCTCACCGCCGAGACCGGCGCCCTGGCCCCGCCGGGCGACGTGCCGGCCCTGGCGGCGGCCCTGCGCGAAGCCCTGTCGCTGTCCCGCGACGCCTGCCGGGCACGGGCCGAGGCGCAGTGGAGTCACCAGTTGATGATCGACCGCTACGAGCGCCTGCTCGCCGATGTCGCCGCCGGCCGGGTGGCCTGTGGCTAGACTGCCCGTGACTGAGCTGAACATCGGTTATTACGCCCACCATCATGGCGCCGGCCACGTGACCCGCGCCCTGGCCATCGCCGCGGCCTTCGACGGCCCCCTGACGCTGTTCGGCAGTCGCCTGCCCGAGCAGGTGGCGCTGCCCAACGTCCGGCTCTGCCCGCTGCCGCCCGACGTCGCCCCGGGTGTCGAGGGCGAAGCCTTCGCCTGCCTGCACTATGCACCGCTGGGCGTGGCAGGACTGCGCGAGCGCATGGGCCTGCTGGTGGACTGGTTCCGCCGCGCCTGGCCCTGCCTGCTGGTGGTCGACGTCTCGGTGGAGGTGGCGCTGCTGGCCCGGTTGTGCGGCGTGCCGACGATCTACCTGCGCCAGCGTGGCAGTCGCTTCGATGCCGCCCACGAACTGGCCTACGCCAGTGCCAGCCGGCTGCTCGCGCCCTATCCGGAAGGCCTGGAAGAGCCTGCCACCCCGGCTCCCTGGCGGGCCAAGACTTGCTATGTTGACAGCCTGTCGCGCTATGCCGGGCAGCAGTCCGACCGCATCCGCGAGCCCGGCACGGTCACCGTCATCGCCGGCCATGGCGGCACCGCCTTCGGTCGCGCGCGGCTGGTCGCGGCGGCCCGGGCCTGTCCCGACTGGCACTGGACGGTACTGGGTCCGGTGCTGGACGACGCCACCGAGGCACCGGCCAATCTGAGTTTCCTGGGCAGCGTCGCCGATCCCGCGCCCTGGCTGACCCGCGCCGAGCTGGTGGTCGGCTCGGCGGGTGACAGCCTGGTGGCGGAACTGGCCGACCTGCGCTGTCGTTTCCTCTGTCTGCCGGATGCCCGACCCTTCGACGAGCAACTGTCCACCGGCCGCCTGCTGGCCGCCCAAGGCCTGGCGATCACCTGCGAAAGCTGGCCCGCCGACGATGCCTGGCCGGAATTGCTGGCCAGGACCCGCGGCCTCGATCCCGGACGCTGGAGGGCGATAAGCGCCGGCGAAGGCGCCCGGCGCGCCGCCGCCTGTATCCGGCAGGTCGCCCAGGAGGTGCTGGCATGATCGTCCTGACCCTGGTCAAAGGCCGCGAGCGGCAACTGGCCAATCTCATCCGCGGACTGGAATTGGCACCGACGCCGCCGGCGGCCTTGGTGGTGGTGCAGATGAACGAGCCGCCGCGTGCGCTGCACAGCCCAGGCTTTCCGATCCAGGTGCTTGGCGTGGAAGGCGACGGCATCCTGCCCCTGGCCGCCGCGCGCAATGCCGCCGTAGCCGCCGCGCCAGGCGAGGAGTTGGTGTTTCTCGACGTGGACTGCATCCCCGCGCCCGGATTGCTCCATGCCTATCGCCAGGCGCTGATCGCGCGCCCCGCGGCCCTGCACCAGGGCTTCGTCCACTACCTGCCCGCAGGCGTCGCGGAAGGTGCCTGGACCCCGGAGGAGCTGCTCGCCTGCGGCGTCGTCCATCCCCTGCACCGGGAGCGTCCGCCTGGCGAAGCGATACCCCATCCACTGTTCTGGTCGCTCAACTTCGCCTGTACCCGCGCCACCTTCGGCCGTATCGGCGGCTTCGACGAGGGTTATCGCGGCTATGGCGGCGAGGACACCGACTTCGCCTTTCGCGCCCGCGAGACGGGGGTGCCTGTCTATCAGGCCGAGGCGCGCGCCTTCCACCAGTACCACCCGACCTATCACCCTCCGCTCAACCATTTCGCCAGCATTCTGGAGAACGCCCGGCGCTTCCAGGCGCGCTGGGGGGTGTGGCCCATGGATGGCTGGCTGCGCGAATTCGCCGCCGCCGGCTTCATCCGTTTCGATGAAAGCCGCGGGATAGAGGAACTCAGGACGCCCACGGCCGCCGAGGTCGCCGCCTGCCGGGATGCCTCGGGCTCCGGCTTCTGACAGCGGGGCGCAACCAACCCGGCTGCTGCCACTCTGAAGGTAGGGCGGACCTGCAAAGCCGCCGGGTGCGGACCGTGCAGGTCCGCGCCAGGAATCCTTCGTGAGGAACGTTCGTCAGGAGCCGTTATGTCCTTGTTTGCCTTCAGCCTGCGCGGCGTTTCGCCGTTCACCCTCATCAAGCGTGCCGTCCAGGAATTCGTGGCCGACGACATGCCTACCTATGCTGCGGCACTGGCCTACCAGATGCTGTTTTCGCTGTTTCCCTTCCTGCTGTTCCTGATCGCCCTGATCGGCTTCCTGCACCTGCCGGACTTCTTCACCTTCCTGCGCGAACAGGCCGCCTACCTGCTGCCGGTCACGGCGCTGGACACCGTCAATCCCATCATCGACCAGTTGCAGACGCAGAAGGGCGGGTTGCTGTCCTTCAGTATCATCGTCGCGCTCTGGTCCGCCTCCGGTGGCTTCCGCTCGCTGATGACCGCCATGAACAGCGCCTATGACGTGGTGGAAAGCCGTCCGGCCTGGAAGCGCATTCCGCTGTCGGTGCTGCATACCATCGGCCTCGCCGGAATCCTGCTCAGCGCCGCCGCCCTCATGGTGCTGGGGCCCCAGGTGATGAACTGGCTAGCTGCCTACGTGGGGCTGGAAGACTACATGGTGACCCTCTGGGCGCTGATCCGCTGGCCGCTGGCGGTGGCCCTGCTGATGATCGCCGTGGCGGCGCTCTACTACGTCACCCCGGACGTGAAGCAGGACTTCCGCTTCATCACCCCCGGTTCGGTGCTGGCGGTGGTGGTCTGGATCCTGGCGTCCCTGGGCTTTGGCTACTACGTGCAGAACTTCGCCAACTACAACGCCACCTACGGCAGCATCGGCGCCATCATCGTGCTGTTGCTGTATTTCTACCTGTCATCGGCGGTACTGCTGTTTGGCGCGGAGATCAATGCGGTGATCGAGCACCATAGCGACGACGGCAAGGAAAAGGGCGAGAAGACGCCCGGTGACGGCGGCGTGGAAGGCGACGAGGATATCCAGGCGGCCCAGGCGGGAGAAGAGGGCGTGCTGGGCGAGGCGCGGGTGGTGAAGCGCCCGGAGCGTCGCACCTGAGGCCGTAGGGTGGATAACGGCGCCAGCCTTATCCACCGCTCACCGGCGAACCTGGTTGTGGAAAACGCCAGGCAGTTTTCCACGCTGCAGGCCGGGGCTTGCGGACTGTCGCGGTCATGGTCGCAATGGACCGTAGGTTGGGCTGAGACAGCTTCATCGTCGAAGCCCAACAGTGCCGCCACTCCGAGGTCAGGCCTGTTGGGCTTCGCTACGCTCAACCCAACCTACGGCGCCCCATGACCGCGATTGAACCAGGAAGAAAACGCCTTACTTCGCCTTGCCCTGATTGGCCACGGCGGCCATCTTGGCGGCGACCTCGTCCGGATCGGCCAGGTAGTAGTGCTTGGTGGGCTTCAGGTTTTCGTCGAACTCGTACACCAGCGGCACGCCGTTGGGGATGTTGAGGCTGACGATGTCGCTGTCGGAGATGTTGTCCAGGTACTTGATCAGGGCACGCATGGAGTTGCCATGGGCGACCACCAGCACGCGCTGGCCGCTGCGGATGGCCGGCGCCAGGACTTCGTTCCAGTAGGGCAGCACGCGCTCGACGCAATCCTTGAGGCACTCGGTGCGCGGCACCTGGTCCAGCGACAGACCGGCATAGCGCGGGTCGGCGGCCAGGGCCTGCTGCTCCTCGACACTCTGCTCGGGCGGCGGCACGTCATAGCTGCGGCGCCAGACCAGTACCTGCTCTTCACCGTACTTGGCAGCGGTCTCGGACTTGTTGAGGCCGGTCAGGCCACCGTAGTGGCGCTCGTTGAGGCGCCAGTCGCTCACCACCGGCAGCCACATCTGGTCCATGCCTTCCTGCACGTGCCAGAGGGTCCGCACGGCGCGCTTGAGCACCGAGACGTGGGCCACGTCGAAGAGAAAGCCGGCGTCCTTGAGCGCCTGACCGCCCTCGTGGGCCTCGCGGATCCCCTGTTCGGTCAGATCCACATCCGCCCAGCCACTGAAGCGGTTTTCCAGGTTCCACGCCGACTGGCCATGGCGGATGAATACGACTTGCGACATGCGACCTCCATCTTGGGATTCATTGTTTGGCTCACGCCTACGCGAAGCTGTGCCAAACATACCGCAGATGGAGGCGGCCGGCATGGGCATCACGGAAACCGTGATGCGTCCGGCACTCGGGTGGCGCTTCAGGCCACCAGGGCGCGGCGGGTACGGGCGATGACCCGCTCCAGACCGTCGGCAGCGTTGTACTGCTCGGGGTAGAGGCGCTCACTGCGACAGGCGACACCGCGCTCGTCGATCACGGTGAAACTGAAGCCGCCCTTGCGCGAAGCCGGGGTGGTGATGCATTGAAACGGCGCGAAGGCCGCCTGGAGGTGTTGCATGGCCGCAGTGGCCTGATTTTGAATGTTCATCTAACTATCCTTGGGATCCACGCTCAGTCGGCGCGGTGAAATAACTCCAGCAACCTCGTACCCATAACGGCCGACGGCTGAATCTCTGGCTGGAGGAAGGCAGCGTGTGGACGAGACGCCCAGGCATGCAGGTAAGTACTTGGGAAGGCAGGCAACCGGCCGGGCACGAGATTCAGAGGCCAGGGCGGCAGATCCTGAGCAATCGAGGGATCGATTCGATCCGGATGACGCTTATTTCGCGCTGCTACAACGAGCGGAAAGGCGTCCAGCGATTGGGGTCAGCTTGGTACTAACCCGATCAAGCTAGCAGGATCGATGCCAACCGTGCAAGCCCGTCGGTCGGTGACGGGCTTGGTGGTCGCTAGCGCTCGACGAGCTGCATCCAGGCGGCGGGATAGCGCGTACCGGCCACCTGTTCCGGGGTGAAGAGTCGAGCCAGTTCGGCGCCCTCGGCTGCGCTCAATTGCACCTCGAGCGCGGCGAGATTCTCCAGCAGATAACCGCGCCGCCGGGTCCCCGGGATGGGCACGATGTCCTCGCCCTGGGCCAGCACCCAGGCCAGGGCGAGCTGGCCGGGCGTGACGTCCTTGGCGCTGGCCAGGGCGCGTACCCGCTCCACCAGTTCCAGGTTGCGCTGGAAGTTCTCGCCCTGGAAGCGCGGACTCAGGCGGCGATAGTCGTCCGCGGCGAAGTCCGCCGGCGATTTCAGGGCGCCGGTGAGAAAGCCACGACCGAGCGGGCTGTAGGCCACCAGGGCGACTCCCAATTCGCGGCAGGTGGCGAGCACGCCGTGCTCCTGGGGATCGCGCGACCACAGCGAGAATTCGCTCTGCAGGGCGGCGATGGGATGGATCCGCTGGGCACGGATCAGGGTCGCGCTGGAGGCCTCGCTCAGTCCCAGGTAACGCACCTTGCCGGCCTGCACCAGCTCGGCCATGGCGCCCACGGTCTCCTCGATCGGCACCTCCGGATCGACCCGGTGCTGGTAATAGAGATCGAGGTGCTCGACGCCCAGTCGGCGCAGGCTGCCTTCCACCGCCTGACGCACGTATTCGGGCCGGCCATTTACCCCGCGAGCGGTGGGATCGGCACTGCGCACCAGACCGAACTTGCTGGCCAGGAATACCTGCTCGCGGCGGCCACGCAGGGCCCGGCCCAGCAGTTCCTCGTTGCGCTGGGGACCATAGGCATCGGCGGTATCCAGCAGGGTCACGCCGCGTTCCAAGGCCAGGTCCAGGGTGGCCAGGGCCTCGGTCTCGTCGGTGGCGCCATAGAATTCGCTCATGCCCATGCAGCCCAGCCCCAGGGCGGATACCTGCGGGCCATTACGGCCCAGTTGTCGTTGCAGCATGACGTTCGCTCCTTTCGTGAAAGACAGGCCCAGTCTCGCTATTGAGCATGCTTGAACAAAGCTGCTATCAAGGCAGGCAGTATTCGATGGGGTTGAAGAATCTTGGACCGATTGGCAGCCATGCGCGGCTTCGTGCGGATCGTCGAGCGCCGCTCCTTCAGCCGGGCGGCCGCCGATCTCGGGCTGTCGCCGGCGATGGCGACGCTGCTGGTGCAGCAGCTGGAAGCCCACCTCGGGGTGACCTTGCTGCATCGCACCACCCGGCGGGTCAGCCCGACCCTGGACGGCGCCGCCTACTATGAGCGCTGCGTCGGCTGGCTGGCCGAGCTGGACGATATCGAGGGCGCCTTCAGCCAGCGGCGGCGGCAGCCACGCGGGCGGCTGCGCGTCGATCTGCCCGGTGCCCTGGGGCGGGCTCTGGTGATGCCGGCGCTGCCGGAATTCTGCCGCCGCTATCCGGAGCTGGAATTGGTCGTCAGCGCCGACGATCGACCGGTGGACGTGATCGGCGAAGGCATCGACTGCGTGCTGCGCAGCGGACCCCTGCTCGACGAGGGCCTGGCCGCCCAGGCGCTGGGCGGGCTGGTGCAGGTGACCTGTGCCAGTCCGGACTATCTGGCGCACCAGGGCCGGCCGGACAGCCTCGCGGATCTCGCCCAGCACCAGCTGGTGCACTACCGCTCCCAGCGTAGCGGTC
Source organism: Pseudomonas sp. AS2.8 (assembly GCF_014190935.1). Classification (NCBI taxonomy): domain Bacteria; kingdom Pseudomonadati; phylum Pseudomonadota; class Gammaproteobacteria; order Pseudomonadales; family Pseudomonadaceae; genus Pseudomonas; species Pseudomonas sp. AS2.8. The sequence continues at coordinate 221,853 of NZ_JACHVV010000003.1, read as the reverse complement.
GTCGGCTGCCCTTCGAATTCCGGCGCGAGGGTGAGCTGCGCTGTCTGGATCAGCCCGGACGCCTGACCCTAAGCGGCGCCGACGTCTATGTCGGTGCCGCCCTGGCCGGGCTGGGCCTGATCCAGGCGCCGCGCTATCACGTGGCGGCGGACCTGGCGGCCGGCCGGCTGTGCGAAGTCCTGCCCGACCAGCCACCGCCGGACTTGCCGCTGGCGGCGGTCTACCCGCTGGCCAGCCAGACCTCACCGCGGGTACGCGCCTGGGTCGCGTGGCTGGAGGAGGTGTTCGCCGCGGTCGATCCGGCCTGGCTAAGGCAGTGAGATCACTCCGCGAGGAAGGCGGCCGCCGAGAGCTGTCCGCAGGCGGCAGCCGTCAGGCCGTGCCGTTGCAGGTAGCGCTCGACGCGCCAGCGGCCCAGGGCATAGCCGAGATGGCGAGGCAGGTCGCCACTGCCGAAGAACCAGCGGGCGTGGTCGTACGGTTGCTGCAAGGCAGCGTTCAGGGTGTCCCAGTATCCGGCCATTTCCTGGGGCGCGGCCTGGGCGTAGAAGGGCAGCTGGCCTGTCAGTTCGTGTTCGAATTGGCAGGCCAGGCCTTCACTGACCAGGACTTCCCCCAGCGTGGTGCCGTATCCGGGGCCGGCATGCCGCAGGCAATGGTGCAGTTCATGGCCGAGCAGCGCGGTGAAGGTGTCGGGCAAGGCGCGCTGCAGGTGCGGACTGTCGGGATCCAGGGTCAGAAACACCCGCTCGGCGTCCGGACTGTAGCCATTCAGGCCGAGCTCCGGGATCACCCAGGCGCCTGCCTGTACCACCACGTCGACCCGCTGTTCGGGCAGGTACGCGGCAATCCGCGTCGAGGCGTGGGCAAAGGTCTCTTCCAGGACCGCGCACCAGGGATCCAGGCGCCCGCTGGCGTTGAGCAGGTGTAGTACGCAAGGCATCCTGGCATCTCCGGGGCACGGCCCGTCCTTATAGACGAGGTCGCGCCCCTTTGTCCGCTACTTGCCCGCCTCGCGCGGCTCCGGCTGGCCGTGGCCAAAGGCCTGACCCAGGTCATCGCCGGAGGTGGTGCGCGTATCGTCGGTGCGCCACTTGGCGACCTCGGCGGCGCTCACCGGCGCGGCGGCGTTGCCCCAGCTGGCGCGGATGAAGCTGACCACGTCGGCCACCTGGGCATCGTTCAGGCGCCAGCCGAAGGGCGGCATGACGATCATCGACGGCGCGGTGTGCAGGCCGGGCAGGGTGCCGCCCTTGAGCACGATGTTGATCAGCGAGCTGGCGTCGGCCGTGCGCAGCACCGGATTGCCGGCCAGCGCCGGGAACACCCGGTCGTAGCCCTGGCCATCGGTGCGGTGGCAGGCGGCGCAGTTGTCCACATAGACCTGGGCGCCACGGGCGCTGTCATCGCCGCGCCAGAGCGCCGCGGCGGCGCGTCCGTCGGCCTGGAAGGGCGCATCGTGCGGATCCTTGGCCGGCAAGGTCTTGAGGTAACGGGCGATGGCCTGCAGATCGGCGTCGCTCAGGTACTGCAGGCTGTGCTGCACCACCTCGGTCATGCCGCCGAACACGGCGCTGTCGGCGGAGCGCCCGGTCTTGAGGAATTGCACCAGCTGAGCTTCGCTCCAGCGGCCCAGGCCGTCGCGCTGGTCGCCGCGCAGATTCTTGGCGATCCAGCCTTCCAGGGGCGCGCTGCCGGCGAGGAAATCCTTGCCGTCGGCGGGGGAGAGCGCCTTCTCCTGCATGGTCAGGGCGCGCGGGGTGTGGCAGGCGCCGCAGTGGCCGAGGCCTTCCACCAGGTAGGCGCCGCGGGCCACCACCGGGTCCTGGTCCGGCGCGGGCTGGAATTGCACCACCTCGGGCGCGAACAGCTGGCGCCAGATCGCCAGCGGCCAGCGCATGGACAGCGGCCAGGCGATGTCGCTGTCGCGATTGGCCTGCTCGACCGGCGTCACGCCGTGCATGAAGTAGGCATAGAGGGCGCGCATGTCGCCCTCGCTGACCCGGGCATAGGAGGGATAGGGCATGGCGGGATAGAGGGTATGGCCCTCCTTGGCGATGCCCTGGCGGATGGCGGCGTCGAAGTCGGCATAGCTGTAGGCGCCGATGCCGGTCTGCCGATCCGGGGTGATGTTGGTGGAATAGAGGGTGCCGATGGGCGTCTGCATGGGCAGGCCGCCGGCGAAGGGCTGGCCGCCCGGCGCCGTGTGGCAGGCCACGCAATCGCCGGCGCGGGCCAGGTATTCGCCTTTCTTGACCAGCGCCGGGTCAGTGTCTTCGGCGGCCTGGGCCGCCAGCGCCAGGCCGCTGCCCAGGAGCAGGGTCGCGAGGGTACGGAGGATCATGGACGCGCCTCTCATGCCTGCACCAGCGGGCCGGGATTCTTCAGGTACTGCTCGCGGATGGCTCGCGCGGACCAGTAGGTCAGGGCCGCCACCAGGCCGGTGGGGTTGTAGCCCAGGCCCTGGGGAAAGGCCGAGGCGCCCGGCACGAAGACGTTGTGCACGTCCCAGCTCTGCAGGTAGCGATTGACCGCGCTGGTCTTGGGATCGGTACCCATGATGGCGCCACCGTTCAAGTGGGTGGTCTGGTAGCTGGCGGTGTTGAAGTGACCGCCGAAATCCTTGACCGCGACACTGATGTGCTCGGGGCTCATGGCCTCGGCGATCTTCTTCATCTTGGCGGCCATGAAGCGGGTCATGCGGATGTCGTTGTCCTTCCAGTCGAAGGTCATGCGCAGCAGCGGCTGGCCATAGGCGTCGCGGTAGGTGGGGTCGAGGTCCAGGTAGTTGTCGCGATAGGACTGGTGCGCGCCGTGGGCGTCCATCGACAGCTGATGGTTGTAGTAGCCGGCCTGGGCCTTCTTCCAGGCACTGCCCCACTGCGGCGTACCGGGTGGATTGGCCGCGCCGGCGATGGGGCGGGTGCCGGCCTGGTTGACCCACATGGGCGAGCCACCGACGAAGCCGTGGGGGCCGTGGTCGAAGTTGTCGGCGTTGAAGTCGTCCACCGCCACGCCATTGCCGCCGGCGCCGATGAAGGGATTGGTGTGGTGCTGGTCCTGGCGGAAGAAGGCCTTGATGGTGGCCATGTTCTGGTAGGCGAAGTTGCGCCCGACCACACCCTCGCCGGTCCTGGGATCATAGGGCTGGCCGATGCCCGACAGCAGCATCAGGCGCACGTTGTTGAACTGGAAGGCGGCGAGGATGACGATGTCGGCCGGCTGCTCCAGCTCCTGGCCCTGGGCGTCCAGGTAGGTCACCCCGGTGGCCCGCTTGCCGGTGCTGTCGAGATTGACCCTGAGCACATGGGCCTGGCTGCGCAATTCGAAGCGCGGCTCCTGCTTGAGCGCCGGCAGGATGTTGAGATTCGGCGAGGCCTTGGAATACATGTAGCAGACGTAGCCGCTGCAGTAGCCGCAGAAGTTGCAGGGACCCATCTGGCACCCGTAGGGGTTGGTGTAGGGCCCCGAGGTGTTGGCCGAGGGCAGGTTGTAGGGGTGATAGCCCACGTCCCGCGCGGCCTTCTCGAACAGTTGCGCCGAGACGGTGTTCTTTTGCGCCGGCAGCGGGAAGTCGCTGGAGCGATCCGCGGCATAGGGGTTGCCGCCCTTGCCGTCGCCCACCACCTGGCCCTTGATGCTCCAGGCGGTGCCCGAGGTGCCAAAGACCTTTTCGGCGAAGTCGAAGTAGGGCTCCAGCTCGCCGTAGCTGACGCCGAAGTCCTGGATGGTCATGCCGTCGGGGATGAATTTCTTGCCGTAGCGCTCTTCATAGTGGCTGCGCAGGCGCAACTCCACCGGATCGACGCGGAAGTGCACCCCCGACCAGTGCAGGCCGGCGCCGCCCACGCCATCGCCGGGCAGGAAGACGCCGAGCTGGCGATTGGGCAGGGCGACGTCGTTGACGCTGTGGCGGATGGTGACGGTTTCCTTGGAGACATCGACGAACAGCTTCTTGCGGATGCTGTAGGTGAGTTCGTCGATCACCTGGGGATAGGAGCCATCGGGATAGGTGTCGCGGTAGCTGCCACGTTCCAGGGCCACCACGTCCAGGCCGGCCTCGGTCAGTTCCTTGGCCATGATGGCGCCGGTCCAGCCGAAGCCGACGATCACTACCTGCTTGCTGGGCAATACCTTGCTCATCAACCGCGCTCCCCGCGAATGGAGACCGGCGGCAGCGGATAGCGCTCGTCGCGCTCCACCCAGTCCATGAAGTCGGCACGGGCGCCGGGAAAATTCACCAGCTTCCAGCCGACCAGTTCCTTGTTGCCGCCATGCAGCGGATCGCAATAGAAGCCTTCCTTGGTGTTCTGCAGCAGCTGGGCGAAGAACAGCTTGGCCGGCACGCCCTCGAGAGCGGCGTCACCGCTTTCCAGGGCCTTGAGGGCCGCGTCCTGCTCGGCGGGTGCCAGCTCGGCGAAGACCTTGCCGTGCTGCTGGCGGGTCCAGCGATCCACCGCGGCGATGCCCAGGCGATAGAGGTCCTGGGGTACCAGGCGACTCTGGTAGCCCATCTCCGGTGCGGCATCGGCGGCGAAGGGACCCTGCATGTACCAGAGGCCGCCACGCGCATAGGCGGTCTGCATCTGCCGATCGATGAATTCCGGCGCACCGGCTTCCAGCGCGCCCGGGCCGAGTTCGTCCGCCGGAATCAGCCGGGCCACCGCGGCCTGCACGAAGGCCCATTCCTCGGCGGTAAAGAACACCGGCTGATAGTGGTCGGCGCGCGGACTGCTGCCCGGCTTGTTTTCCGGGGAGGGCGTGGCGAGGGCCAGGCCCGAGGTTGCACCGCCCGCCAGGGCGACCACGGGGATCAGGCTCAGGGACTTGCGCAGGAAGTCGCGGCGGGCCGGGACGGAATCGTCTGCGGACATGGTCAGGGTCTCATCAGGTGCCCGACGTGAAACCGCAGGGCTTATGGTTAGCTAGCTAATATGTTGGAATATTACCAACATCCACTGGCCGCGGTTACATTTTGTCGCAGGTGTGCAGAGGCCACGCGGCCCGGCAAGTTCCATCGCTCTCGTCGCGAGGGGGAAAAGCGCGCAGGTCGCGGCCCAGGGTGGTCCTGAGGTGGAGACAATCCGTCGCGACGCTCCAGGAGCGGCTATCTCTCCGCCGTGGGCGGCATTCCTCACCCTGCGAGGCCGGGCGTTGTCGTGCATGTTCTGTCTGGTTACCTAAGGTTCCACCTTTGCGAGCACCATAAGAGTGCAAGTTGCACAAGGTGATACCTAACGAAGCAGGCCGAACGCGCTGGCGTGCATAAAAGAAATCGCTTTGCACATCAGATGGTTAGCGCGATAGCTCGCTGGAGTGCCGCTTTTTCGCCGCTTTCCGCGAGGCGTTGCACCCTTTGCGTTCAATTTGTGCCGATTTCAGCCCGGGTGGCGCGCAAGTTGCACTTGGGAGGCTTTCCGTTGTCAGGTAACACCTTATGTCCAACGTAGAATGCAGCCTCTCTCCGGCGCTCAAACCGCGCCATGTGACCATGTTGTCCATCGCCGGGGTGATCGGTGCCGGTCTGTTCGTCGGCTCCGGTCATGCCATCGCCGCGGCCGGCCCGGCCGTACTGCTGGCCTATGCCCTGGCCGGTACCCTGGTGGTGCTGGTCATGCGCATGCTGGGTGAAATGGCCGTCGCCTCGCCCGATACCGGGTCCTTCTCTTCCTATGCGCAGCAGGGCATCGGTCGCTGGGCCGGCTTCACCATCGGCTGGCTGTACTGGTGGTTCTGGGTGCTGGTGATTCCGCTGGAGGCGGTGGCCGCCGCTGCCATCCTCAGTGCCTGGTTCCCGGCGATCGCCACCTGGCAGTTCGCCCTGATCATCACCGGCATCCTGACCGTGACCAATCTGTTCAGCGTCGCCAAGTACGGCGAGTTCGAATTCTGGTTCGCCCTGCTCAAGGTCATCGCCATCGTCGCCTTCATCGCCCTGGGCGCGGCGGCCCTGGTCGGCGCCCTGCCGGGTCGCGAGGTCAGTGGCCTGAGCAACCTGATGGCCCATACCGGCGGCTTCATGCCCAATGGCTTCGGCGCGGTGCTGGGCGCCCTGCTGACCACCATGTTCAGCTTCATGGGCACCGAGATCGTCACCATCGCCGCCGCCGAATCCAAGGATCCGTCGCGGCAGATCAGCAAGGCCACCAACTCGGTGATCTGGCGGATCGCGCTGTTCTATCTGGTCTCCATCTTCCTGGTGGTGTCCATGGTGCCCTGGAACGATGCCCAGCTGCCGCTGGTGGGTTCCTATCAGCGTGCCCTGGAGGTCCTGTCGATCCCCAACGCCAAGCTGATCGTCGATTGCGTGGTGCTGGTCGCCGTGGCCAGCTGCCTGAACTCGGCGCTCTATACCGCCTCGCGCATGCTCTATTCCCTGGCTCGCCGTGGCGATGCCCCGGCCAAGCTGGGTCGGGCCTCCAGCAGCGGTGTACCGCGGGCTGCGGTGCTGGCCAGTACCGCCGTGGGCTTCCTCACCACCATCGCCAACTACACCATGCCCGAGGCGGTGTTCAGCTTCCTGCTGTCCACCTCCGGCGCCGTGGCCCTGCTGGTCTACCTGGTGATCGCCGTGACCCAGCTGCGCCTGAGACGCAAGCTGATGGCCCGTGGCGAGCAGCTGGAATTCCGCATGTGGCTGTTCCCCTGGCTGACCTGGGCGGTGATCGTCTTCATCGTCGGCGCCCTGACCGTGATGCTGTTCAGCGAAGCCCATCGCTTCGAGATCCTGGCGACCGGTCTGCTGGCGCTGGTGGTCGTGGCCATCGGTACCTGGGTCGGCCGTCGCCAGCCCGCCACGCCGAGCCTGGCTGCCGCCGTACGTTGATCGCGAGAGGCTTCCGACGTCGCCGGGCGTCGGGAGCGCCTCTTTCTGGAGCACGAGGGCGTTCCCAGGCTGGACAGCGGGTGCGGTAACAGGTAGAACAGCACTCCTGTTTTGTTGGCTAGCGGCCAACTGTACAGCTCAGATTCTTGCGATGTTCCCTCTGGTAACCAAATTTTGCACTGCAATGGTGCAAGACGTTACAGAATGACCCAAATTGCAGCAGTACAGTTGCAATTGTGCCTGAGGTGATCCGCGAACCTTTCCCTGTACTGTTACTGGTGGTAGCACTCGTCCGGCGAGACAATGGCGCCATTCGATGACCAGTACCCGTCACAAGCGGGAAGGAAAGCCACCATGGAACGCACCTTCAGTTCCTCGCTGTACAACGCCAAGCCCAGCACCCGTGTTCCCGCTGCCCTGCGCGTTATCTCCACCCTGTCTACCTGGCAGCGTCGCATCGCCAGCCGCAATGAACTGGCCCGTCTGGATACCCGTATGCTGGCTGACGCCGGTATCACCGAGGCCCAGCGCTACCAGGAAATGCACAAGCCGTTCTGGCGCTAAGCCCGGCAGCTGCACAGTTTCCACAGACCCCGCTTCGGCGGGGTTTGTTTTGTCTGCCGTCTGCGCGGCAGACAGCAAAAAGCCCCGGCATGCCGGGGCTTTTCGTTACCGCCAGAGGTGGGCGGTTACTGCATGTTGTTCTGGTTGCGGGCGTCGACCTTGTTGGGCTTGTCGCTCTTGAAGGGCACCTCGGCGGCGCCGTCGGCACCCCCCTTGACGGTAGTCTTGCCCGGCACCTCGGTGGTGGCGGAGCCGTTGACGGCCGTGGCGCTCTTGGAGGGATCGGCCGCGAAGACACCCGTGGCCATCGACAGCATCACAGCAGCGGTAGAGGTGATCAGCAGCTTTTTCATGAGTTCGGCCTCGTCGAAATGAACCTGTGAATCTGATGGGGCCCGCGCCGGAGGGGCAGCGGGCATCAGCTGCAGACGGACAGGTCCACAGCGCACGTCTCAGTTGACTGCCGCCCGGAATGCCGGGTTCCAGGGCATTTGTGAACATTTGTGGGCGAGTGGCCGCTCCGGTCGCGGGCGTTTGCACCCAGCCCTCGGCGTAACGCTTCCCAAGTGGCGTCAGGCACCTGACAATTCGTCAGACGAACCCCCTGCGGCGCGCGTGGTCAGTTCGCAGATCGCGCCCCTTCCACCGACAAGGATAATCATGAGGGCTCTCCGCCTTGCTCGCCTCTGCCAGGTAACGGCTGCTCTGACCCTGGTAACGCTGTTACCGGGCTGCTCCCAGGAGCAACCCCCCACCGAGGAACTGGCACGGGTGGTGGTGGCGCAGCTGAGTCCGATACGGGACAGCCAGCGCATCCCCTTCACCGGAGATATCCAGGCGCGCGTCCAGGCGCCGCTCGGCTTTCGGGTAAGCGGCAAGATCAGCGAGCGGCTGGCGGACGTCGGTGATCGCGTGCGCGAGGGCCAGGTGCTGGCCCGGCTCGATCCCCAGGATCTGCGCAACAACCTGGCCGCCGCCCAGGCCCAGGTGGAGGCCCAGGAAGCCCGCACGCGGCTGGCCCGCGTCGATTTCGAGCGCCAGGCCGCGCTGCTGCCCAAGGGCTACACCAGTCGCAGCCAGTACGACCAGGCCCAGGCGACCCTCGACGGTGCGCGCAGCGCCCTGCAGGCGGCCATGGCCCAGCGCGACGATGCGCGCAAGCAGCTCGGCTACACCGAATTGCGCGCCAGCGCGGCCGGGGTGCTGACCGCCCGCCACGCCGAAGCCGGGCAGGTGGTGCAGGCCGGGGCGGCGATCTTCGACCTGGCGGTGAGCGGCGACCTCGACGCCGTCTTCGATCTCTACGAATCCCTGGCCCGCGAACTCAAGGTCGGCCAGACCCTGCCCGTCACCCTGCAGGCGCAACCGGCGATCGCGACCCAGGGCACCCTGCGCGAAATCGCCCCGACGGTGGCCAGCAGCGGCACGGTACGCATCAAGGTGCAACTCGATCGGCCGCCAGCGGCCATGACCCTGGGCGCGGTGGTCAATGCCCAGCTGGAGGGCGTGGCCGAGCAGGGCTTCGCCTTGCCCTGGACGGCGCTGAACGGCACCACCGACCAGCCCGCCGCCTGGCGCCTCAATGACGATGGCCGGGTCAGCCTGCAGCCGCTGCGCATCGAGCGCTACACCCGTGACAGCATCATCGTCAGCGCAGGACTCAAGGCCGGTGACCGCATCGTGGTCGCCGGTGGCCAGGCGCTCAGTCCCGGGCAGAAGGTCGAACTCGCCGAGCGCTCCGCCTTCAACGAGGTGCGGCCATGAAGCCCCTGTTGCCGCTCTGCCTGCTGCTGGTCCTTGCCGGCTGTTCCGACGACGAGGCCTCGCCGCCGCCGATCCGGCCGGTGGCGACCCTGACCCTCGGTGCCCCGCCACCCGGGCGCGAGGTCTTCGCCGGCAGCATCCAGGCGCGCTACGAGAGCGTGCTGGGCTTTCGCGTCGGCGGTCGCATGACCCGCCGGCTGCTGGACGTGGGTCAGCCGGTGCGTCGCGGCCAATTGCTGGCGGCGCTGGATCCCACCGATCAGGACAATGCCCTGCGCAGTCGCCAGGGCCAGACCGCCGATGCCGAGGCCCAGTGGCGCGATGCGCGCAACGATGCACGGCGCCAGCAGCAGCTGTTCGACCAGGGGGTCGGCTCGCGCTCCCAGCTGGACCAGGCCCTGACCCGGCTGCATACCCTGGAAGCTTCCCGCGAGCAGGCCCGGAGCGCCGAGCGCCAGGCCCGCGACCAGCGCAACTATGCCGAACTCCAGAGCGATTTCGACGGGGTGATCACCGCCTGGCAGGCCGAGGTTGGCCAGGTGGTCTCCGCCGGTCAGCCGGTGGTGCGGGTCGCCCGCCCGGACGTCCGCGAGGCGGTCCTGGACCTGCCGGCCCAGGCCATCGGCCAGCTGACCCCGGGACGCGTCCTGACCGTGCGCATGGCCCTGGATCCCGAGGTGGCGGTTCAGGGCCGGGTGCGCGAGATCGAGCCCCAGGCCGATGCCACCACCCGCACCCGGCGGGTACGGCTGACCCTGGACGAGCCGCCGGCCGCGCTGCGCATCGGCAGCCTGGTGCAGGGCGAGCTGGAGTCGCCACCGGCCGCGGGCCTGCCGCTGCCGACCCAGGCGCTGCGGCGTCAGGATGGCCGGACCTCGGTGTGGGTGGTGGAAGGCCAGGGCGAGCAGGCGCAGGTGCGCCAGCGTCCGGTCGAGGTGCTGCGCGAGGCCGATGGCCTGGCGTGGATCGGCAAGGGCCTGAAGGTGGGTGAGCGAGTGGTGACGGCAGGAGTGAACAGTCTCGAGGAGGGACAGCGGGTGAAGGATCAGGAGGGCGCGCGGCCATGAAAGGCTTCAACCTGTCGGACTGGGCGCTGCGCCACCAATCCTTCGTCTGGTACCTGATGTTCGTCGCCCTGCTGATGGGCGTCTTCTCCTACATGAAGCTGGGGCGCGAGGAAGATCCGTCCTTTGCCATCAAGACCATGGTCATCCAGACCCGCTGGCCGGGGGCGACCACCGAGGAGACCCTGCGCCAGGTCACCGAGCGGGTGGAAAAGAAGCTCGAAGAACTGGATTCCCTCGACTACACCAAGAGCTTTACCCGGCCAGGGCAGTCCACGGTGTTCGTCTACTTGCGCGACACCACGCCGGCCAAGGCGATTCCCGACATCTGGTACCAGGTGCGCAAGAAGGTCTCGGACATCCAGGGTGAATTCCCCCAGGGCATCCAGGGGCCGGCCTTCAACGACGAATTCGGCGACGTCTTCGGCAGCATCTACGCCTTCACCGGCGACGGCTTCAGCATGCGCCAGCTGCGCGACCAGGTGGAGCAGGTGCGCCGCGAGATCCGCAGCGTGCCGGGCATCGGCAAGGTACAGCTGATCGGCGCGGAAAACGAGGTCATCTACCTGGACTTCTCCACCCGCAAGCTGGCGGCCCTGGGCATCGACCAGCGCCAGGTGATGCAGAGTCTGCAACAGCAGAATGCGGTGACCCCCTCGGGCACCATTGAATCCGGCGCCGAGCGCATCAGCGTGCGCACCAGCGGCGAATTCCGCTCCACCGCCGATCTGGCCGCGGTCAATCTGCGCATCGACGACCGCTTCTATCGCCTCACCGACCTGGCCGACATCCGCAGCGGCTACGCCGATCCGCCCAGTTCGCTGTTTCGCTACAACGGCCAGCCGGCGATCGGCCTGGCCATCGCCATGAGCAGCGGCGGCAACATCCAGACCTTTGGCGCCGCCCTGACCGAGAAGATGCAGGAGCTGACCGGCGCCCTGCCGGTGGGCATCGGCGTGCACGTGGTCTCCAACCAGGCGCAGGTGGTGGAAAAGGCCGTCGGCGGCTTTACCCGGGCGCTGTTCGAGGCGGTGATCATCGTGCTGGTGGTGAGCTTCATCAGCCTCGGCGTGCGCGCCGGGCTGGTAGTGGCGCTGTCGATCCCCCTGACCCTGGCGCTGGTGTTCGTCTTCATGGAATACAGCGGCATCACCATGCAGCGGATCTCCCTGGGCGCCCTGATCATCGCCCTCGGCCTGCTGGTGGACGACGCCATGATCACCGTGGAGATGATGGTGACCAAGCGCGAGGAGGGCGAGTCGCTGCACCGCTCGGCGACCTTCGCCTACGAGTCGACCGCCTTTCCCATGCTCACCGGCACCCTGGTGACGGTGGCCGGCTTCGTGCCCATCGGCCTCAACTCCAGCAGCGCCGGCCAGTACACCTTCACCCTGTTCGCGGTGATCGCTGTGGCGCTGCTGCTGTCCTGGATCGTCGCGGTGTTCTTTTCACCGGTGATCGGCGTGCACATCCTGCCGAAGAAGGTGAAGCAGAAGGATCATGACCAGCCCGGCCGCCTGGCGCGCTGGTCCGACGGCCTCCTGCTGGGCGCCATGCGCCACCGCTGGCTGACCATCAGCCTCACGGTGCTGTTGTTCGCCGCGGCGCTGTTCGCCATGAAGTTCGTGCAGAACCAGTTCTTCCCGTCCTCGGATCGCCCCGAACTGCTGATCGACTTCAACCTGCCGCAGAACGCCTCCCTCGACGCCACCCGCGCGCAGATGGACAGATTCGAGAAGACCCTGGCCGACGATCCGGACGTGGCCCACTGGAGTTCCTATGTCGGCCAGGGTGCGGTGCGCTTCTATCTGCCGCTGGACCAGCAGCTGGAGAATCCCTTCTACGGCCAGGTGATCCTGGTGGCCAAGGACCTGGAGGCGCGCAATCGCCTCCTGCCCAAGCTCAAGCAGCGACTGCGCCAGGACTTCGTCGGCCTGTCCGGCTACGTCCAGCCGCTGGAGATGGGCCCGCCAGTGGGCCGGCCGATCCAGTACCGTATCAGCGGCCCGGACGTCGCCGAGGTGCGCCGCCAGGCGCTGGCGCTGGCCAGCGTGCTGGGCAAGAGTCCGCAGCTGGGGGACTTCCTCTACGACTGGAACGAGCCGGCGCGGATGCTCAAGGTCGAGGTCAACCAAGACAAGGCGCGGCAGCTGGGCTTCTCGTCCCAGGATGTGGCGCAGATCCTCAATGGCGTGGTGACCGGTACCCCGGTGACCCAGGTGCGCGACGACATCTACCTGGTCAACGTGGTGGCCCGCGCCAGCGAGGCCGAGCGGCGCTCGGTGGAGACCCTGGAGAATCTGCAGATCATGACGCCCCAGGGCGTCGCGGTGCCGCTCAAGGCCTTCGCCCGTATCGACTATGCCCTGGAGCAGCCGCTGGTGTGGCGCCGCGACCGGTTGCCCACCATCACCCTCAAGGCCTCGATCCTCAGCGAGATCCAGGCGCCGGATCTGGTCAAGCAGCTGCAGCCGGACGTGGATGCCTTCATCGCCAAACTGCCGCCGCGCTACCAGGTGGCCGTGGGCGGCACGGTGGAGGAGAGCAGCAAGGCCCAGGGCCCGATCGCCGAGGTGGTGCCGCTGATGCTGTTCCTCATGGCCACCTTCCTGATGATCCAGTTGCACAGCATCCGCAAGCTGTTCCTGGTGGCGAGCGTGGCGCCCCTCGGCCTGATCGGCGTGGTGCTGGGCTTGATCCCCTTCGGCCAGCCGCTGGGCTTCGTCGCCATCCTCGGGGTGCTGGCGCTGATCGGCATCATCATCCGCAACTCGGTGATCCTGGTGACCCAGATCGATGCCTTCGAACAGGCCGGTCGCTCCCCCTGGGACGCCGTGGTGGAAGCCACCCGGCACCGCCGCCGCCCGATCCTGCTGACCGCTGCGGCGGCCAGCCTGGGCATGATTCCCATCGCCCGCGAGGTGTTCTGGGGACCCATGGCCTACGCCATGATCGGCGGTATCGTCGCGGCGACCCTGTTGACCCTGCTGTTCCTGCCGGCGCTGTACATCGCCAGCTATCGCATTCGCGAGCCGGGGCGCGAGGGGCGATGAGGGAAAAGGGCCGGGCAAAAAAACGGCCCTCTGGCGGAGGTCTCCAGGGGAGACATCTGCCGGAAGGCCGCAAGGAGCTATCCAAGGAGCCACTGCCGGAGGGAAGGATTCGCGCGGTCAGAATGTCGAATCCACAGCAGCTCACCGCACCACTATCGTGCGTGCTACTTTTTCAATAAAGTGACGGCTTGACGAAACTCCATTGCGAAAAAGGCAATAATGGATATTTTCCAAGGCATGCGCATCTTCGTCCGGGTGGTGGATCTGGGCAGTCTCACGGCTGCCGCCCACACCCTCGCCCTGTCTACCGCCCAGGTCTCGCGCCTGCTGGCGGAACTGGAAAGCCACCTGCAGACCCGCCTGCTGCACCGCACCACCCGGCGCCTGGCGCTGACCGAGGCGGGCGAGCGCTACCTCGAACGCTGCCGCCGCATCCTGCAGGATGTCGGCGAGGCCGAAGCCGAAGCCAGCGGTGCCCATCTCAAGCCCCATGGGCATCTGCGCCTGCATTCCATGACCGGCCTCGGCACCCAGTTGCTGGCGCCCCTGGTGTCACGCTTCTGCGCGCGCTATCCCCATGTCGAGATCGTCATGACGCTCTCGCAGAACCATCCGGCGCTGCTGGAGGATGGGCATGACATCGCCATCACCCTGGACACCGAACTGGCCGATTCGGATTTCGTCGCCCAGCGCCTCGGTGGCGTCTACAGCGTGGTCTGCGCGGCGCCCAGCTACCTGGCGCAGCGGCCGGCGCCCAAGGTGCCGGCCGATCTCGCCGAGCACGACTGCCTGCGCCTGCTGGATCCGAATTTCTCCGAACGCTGGGTCTTCGCCGGCGAAGACGGCGAGCAGCAGGTCGCGCCGCGCTACGTCTTCCAGGTCAACGTCGCCGAGGCCCTGGCCAGCGTGGCCCGCCAGGGCATGGGCATCTGCCTGCTGCCCAGCTACATCGCGGTCAACTACCTGCGCGATGGCAGTCTGGTACGGCTGCTGCCCAACTTCCGCCTGCGCGAACGCAACATCCATGCGCTCTATCCCTCGCGGCGCTTTCTCGACGCCAAGATCAAGACCTGGATCGACTTCCTCAAGGAAGAATTGCCCGAGCGCCTGCAACTGGAGAATCGGGTGCTGGAAGACCAGCGTTACTGGGCCAAGGACTAGGGCCGAGCTTGTTGCAGGTTCTGTAACAGTGATTTAGTTAGCATGCTATTTATTAGGCTGCGTTATTTACCTAGAATGGTCCCGTACCCCGATGAACACGACCTTTCAGGAGTTCGCCATGAAACGTTCTCTGTCCGCCCTGATGCTGACCCTTGCCACCCTGACCGCCGCCCAGTTCGCCGCTGCCGACGACAATCCCAGCCTGAGATACAAGCTGGTCGATCAGAATCATGCCGCCATGCAGCACTACGGCGATCAGGCCGCTCCCGCCGCCGACGCGCGTCGCTGAGCCGCTCCGCTTTCGAAAGACCACCCCTCTTTGCTCCTTTGGTCTTTCTCCGCCGCACCCTTCGGGTGCGGCTTTTTTATATCTGCGGCACACTGAGCCCCTGACCTTGTCGAGGTGCTCATGACCGCCACTTCCGCTCAACGACTTGCCGACCTGCGGGCCTTCCTGGCCGAGCAGGGCGCCGATGCCTGCCTGATCCCCAGCGCCGATCCCCATCTGTCCGAATACCTGCCGGAACACTGGCAGGGCCGTGCCTGGCTGTCCGGTTTCACCGGTTCCGCCGGGCTGTTGCTGGTGACCCGCCAGGCCGCTGGCGTCTGGACCGACAGCCGCTACTGGGAGCAGGCCACCCAGGAGCTGGCGGGCAGTGGCATCGACCTGATGAAGCAGGTCGCCAGCCAGCCCCAGGCCCACCTGCAGTGGCTGGCCGAGCAGGTGCCCGCGGGCGGCACGGTACTGGTGGACGGCCAGGTGCTGTCGCTTGGCGCCGCGGCGGCTCTGCGCCGGGTGCTGGAACCCAAGGGTATCCAGCTGCGGACCGACCTCGATCCGCTGGCGACGATCTGGAACGGGCGTCCCGCGCTGCCGGCTGCGCCGGTCTACGCCCATGCGGCGCCCCATGCGCCCCAGCCGCGCAGCGCCAAGCTCGCCCAGGTGCGCCAGGCAATGGCCGAGGCCGACACCGCCTGGCATTTCATCTCTTCGCTGGACGACATCGCTTGGCTGCTCAACCTGCGCGGGGCGGATGTGCCCTACAACCCGGTGTTCCTCGCCCATCTGCTGCTGGGCAAGGACAGCTGCCAGCTGTTCATCGATCCGGCCAAGGTGCCGGCGGAGCTCCGCGCGGCCCTGGTGGCGGACGGCGTGACCCTGGCCGACTACCCTCAGGCCGCCGCCGAACTGGCCCGGCTGCCGGCCGGCAGTCGCCTGCTGGTGGACCCGGCGCGGGTCACCCTGGGGCTGGCCGAGGCGGCGCCCCAGGGCGTCGAGCGGCGCGAGCAGATCAATCCCTCGACCCTGCTCAAGGCCTGCAAGACCGCCGCGGAAGTGGCCCAGGTGCGTACCGCCATGGAAGAGGATGGCGCGGCCCTGTGCGTCTTCTTCGCCCGTTTCGAGGCGGCCCTGGCCCGCGGCGAGCGCCTCACCGAGCTGACCGTGGACGACTGGCTCAGCGAGGCCCGCGCCGCCCGGCCGAACTTCGTCTCCCTGAGCTTCGCCACCATCGCCGGCTTCAATGCCGGCGGCGCCCTGCCGCACTACCGGGCGACCGAAGAGGCCCATGCCGAACTCCAGGGCGACGGCCTGCTGCTGATCGACAGCGGCGGCCAGTACCTGGGCGGTACCACCGACATCACCCGGGTGGTGCCCATCGGCACCCCCAGCGCCGCCCAGCGCCGCGACTTCACCCTGGTGCTCAAGGGCATGCTGGCGCTGTCGCGGGCGCGCTTTCCGGCCGGCGTCGCCGCGCCCATGCTCGATGCCCTGGCGCGCGAGCCGATCTGGGCCGCCGGCATCGACTACGGCCACGGCACCGGGCATGGCGTGGGCTACTTCCTCAATGTGCACGAGGGGCCGCAGTCGATTTCCTTCTATGCCACGGTCACCCCGCACCATGTCCTGCGCGAGGGCATGATCACCTCCAACGAACCGGGCATCTATCGCCCCGGCCAGTGGGGCGTGCGGCTGGAGAACCTGCTCCTGTGCACCCGCGCGGAAACCACCGAGTTCGGCGATTTCCTGGCCTTCGAGACCCTGACCCTCTGTCCGCTGGACACCCGCTGCCTGGATCTGGCGCTGCTGCGCAGCGACGAGCTGGACTGGCTGGATGACTATCATGCCGAGGTCCGCCGCCGCGTGCTGCCGCTGGTCGAGGGCGCCGCGCGCGACTGGCTGCTGGCCCGCACCGAACCCGTCGCGAGGACTGCCCGATGAGCAGCAACGCCCAGCAATTCGCCAGTGACAACTATTCCGGCATCTGCCCGGAAGCCTGGGCGGCCATGGCCGCGGCCAATGTCGGCCACGAGACCGCCTACGGCAACGACACCTGGACGGCGCGTGCCGCCGATCGCTTTCGCCAGCTCTTCGAGACCGATTGCGAGGTGTTCTTCGCCTTCAACGGCACCGCGGCCAACTCCCTGGCCCTGGCGGCGCTGTGCCAGAGCTACCACAGCGTGATCTGCTCCGACACCGCCCACGTCGAGACCGACGAATGCGGTGCACCGGAATTCTTTTCCAACGGCTCCAAGCTGCTGCTGGCGCCGGCGCACCAGGGCAAGCTGACCCCGGGCGCCATCCAGCAGATCGCCACCAAGCGTGCCGACATCCACTTTCCCAAGCCGCGGGCGGTGACCGTCACCCAGGCCACCGAGGTGGGCACCCTATATGGCCTCAACGAATTGCAGGCCATCAGCGCCACCTGCCGCGACCTCGGCCTGCACCTGCACATGGACGGCTCGCGCTTTTCCAACGCCGTGGCCGGCCTGGGCTGCACTCCGGCCGAGGTGACCTGGAAGGCCGGCGTCGACGTGCTCTGCTTTGGCGGCACCAAGAGCGGCATGGCGGTGGGGGAGGCGATCCTCTTCTTCAACCGCGACCTGGCCGAGGACTTCGAATACCGCTGCAAGCAGGCCGGCCAGCTGGCGTCCAAGATGAGATTCCTCTCCGCGCCCTGGCTCGGCGTGCTGGAAAACGACACCTGGTTGCGCCATGCCCGCCATGCCAACGCCATGGCCCAATTGCTCGCCGAGCGGGTGCGCGGGGTGCCCGGCGTGGACTTCATGTTCCCGGTGGAAGCCAACTCGGTGTTCCTGCAGTTGTCGGAACCGGCGCTGGAATTCCTGCGCGGCCGCGGCTGGCGCTTCTACACCTTCATCGGCAGCGGCGGGGCGCGTTTCATGTGCTCCTGGGATACCGAAGAGGCACGGGTGCTGGAGCTGGCGGCGGATATTCGGACGGCGATGGGCGGGTAGGGCGTATCACGGCCAGGGTGGCGATAGGCTGTAGGTTGGGTTGAGACGGCTCTATCGTCGAAGCCCAACATGGCCGGTCCCGAGCAAAACCTGTTGGGCTTCGCTGCGCTCAACCCAACCTACGGCGGCTCGTGAGAGCGGCCGCATTGGCGGACCCTCGTTGCCGTGATAAGCGAATGCGTAGGGTGGATGAGGGGCACAGCCTCATCCACCGCCGCCATGCCGCTCGTTGTGGAAAACGCTGCGCGGTTTTCCACGCGACGGTGTTCATCGGGGACGCCGCCCGCCCCAACCGTTACCATGGCCGATCTCTCCCTCGTCCCCTGCGATTCATGGCCAAGAAGTCCAGCAAAGCCCTCTCTGCCGCGGTCAATTCCGCTGCCCCCACGCTCATCGACGTGGCCCGGGTCGCCGGGGTGTCGCCGATCACCGTCTCGCGGGCGCTGAATCGACCGGAGATCGTCAGCGAGGCGGCGCGGGAGAAGGTGCTGGCGGCGGTGCAGGCCACCGGCTACGTGCCCAATCTGCTGGCCGGCGGCCTGGCTTCAAATCGCAGTCGCCTGGTGGCGCTGTTCGTGCCGACCATCGTCCACTCCATCTTCGCCGAGACCGTCCAGGCCTTGATGGCGCGGCTGTCCCAGGCCGGCTACCAGACCCTGCTCGGCCTGACCGGCTACAGCGCCGAACAGGAAGAGCAGCTGCTGGCCGCGGTGCTGGGGCGCAAGCCCGATGGCATCGTGCTGACCGGTACCCTGCACACCGCCGCCAGTCGCCAGCGCCTGGCCCAGGCCGGCATCCCGGTGGTGGAGTCCTGGGACCTGGGCGAAGACCCGCTGGACATGCAGGTGGGCTTTTCCCATGAAGCCGTGGGGCGCGCCCAGGCCGAGCATCTGCATGCCCGCGGCTATCGGCGCTTCGCCGTGGTCTCGGTGGATGACCCCCGCGCCCTGCGGCGCTGTCGCAGCCTGGTCGCGCGGCTGGCCGAGCTGGGCGTGGCGGAGCCGCCGCTGGAGATCCTGCCAGCCCCCGCGCTGGTGGAATCCGGGCGGGCGGGCTTGCGCCAGTTGCTGGCCCGCGACGAGGCCTTCGACGTGGTGGTCTGCAGCTCGGACACCGTCGCCCAGGGCGTCATGGCGGAAGCCGCCAGTCGCGGTCTGCGCCTGCCCGAGGACCTCGCGGTGCTGGGCTTCGGCAATCTCTCCAGCGCCGCCCAGATGCACCCGGCGCTGTCGTCGGTCAGTGTCGAGGGCGATCGCATGGGCACCCTGGCGGCAGAGGCGCTGCTGCAGCGTTTCAACGAGGGCGACCAGGCCTCGAAAGCGCTGCGCATCGACACCGGTTTCCACATTATCGACCGCGCCACGACCTGACCGCCGGTCCTAATCTTGTTAGACGTCGTACTTGTATGGTTGCGCAATCATGGCTTAGTCTTGGGCAAACGCAAGGGCTGAGGCCGATTGTCGCAGTCAGCTATGATTGCGCAATCATTCGCCGGTCCAAGCCTTCAATAAAAATAATCACGCAAGAGGGATCCCCATGGATGCCACAAGACCCACCCGGGTGCGCTACCTGATCCTGTTGATGCTGTTCGTCGTGACCACCATCAACTACGCCGACCGCGCCACCATCGCCATCGCCGGCTCCAGCCTGCAGAAAGACCTCGGCATCAGCGCCGTCACCCTCGGCTATATCTTCTCCGCCTTCGGTTGGGCCTATGTGGCCGGGCAGATTCCCGGCGGCTGGCTGCTGGATCGCTTCGGTTCGAAGAAGGTCTATGCCGGCAGCATCTTCTTCTGGTCGTTCTTCACCCTGCTGCAGGGGCTGGTCGGCGGTCTGCCGGTGGCCTGGGCGGTCACCACCCTGTTCATGCTGAGATTCCTGGTCGGGCTGGCCGAGGCGCCGTCCTTCCCGGGTAACGCGCGCATCGTCGCCGCCTGGTTCCCCACCGCCGAACGCGGTACCGCCTCGGCGATCTTCAACTCGGCGCAGTATTTCGCCACCGCGCTGTTCGCGCCGATCATGGGTGGTATCGTCTTCCACTTCGGCTGGGAGCACGTCTTCGTCATCATGGGCGCCCTGGGCATCCTGTTCTCCGGGGTCTGGCTGAAGTACATCCACAATCCCAAGGAACATCCGCGCATCAACGCCGCGGAGCTGGCACACATCCGCGACAACGGCGGCCTGGTGGACATGGACAACGGCGCCCGCCAGCAGGGCGGCGGCCCCAAGTGGCACTACATCACCCAGTTGCTGACCAATCGCATGATGCTCGGCGTCTACCTGGGCCAGTACTGCATCAACGCCATCACCTATTTCTTCCTGACCTGGTTCCCGGTGTACCTGGTGCAGGAGCGCGGCATGACCATCCTCAAGGCCGGTTTCATCGCCTCGCTGCCGGCGATCTGCGGCTTCATCGGCGGGGTGCTCGGCGGGGTGATCTCCGACTACCTGCTGCGGCGCGGCCATTCCCTGACCTTCGCCCGCAAGCTGCCCATCGTCTGTGGCCTGCTGCTCTCCACCAGCATGATCTTCTGCAACTACGTCGACGCCGACTGGATGGTGGTGGGCTTCATGACCCTGGCCTTCTTTGGCAAGGGCATCGGTGCGCTCGGCTGGGCGGTGGTGGCGGACACCTCACCCAAGCAGATCGCCGGGCTCTCCGGTGGCCTATTCAACACCTTCGGCAACCTGGCTTCCATCACCACCCCCATCGTCATCGGCTACATCATCGCCGCCACCGGTTCCTTCAAGTGGGCGCTGGTCTATGTCGGCGCCAATGCCCTGGTGGCGGTGTTCAGCTACCTGTTCATCGTCGGTCGCATCCAGCGCGTCGAGCTGCGTACCGCCGACGGCGAGATCCTGGGCGCGACCCAGCCTGACCCGGCCCGGGCCTGAGCCCCGGCAGAGGATAAGAACATGAACCTGATCGATCACCGTGATTCGCCGCGCTACATCAAGCTCCACCCCCAGGACAACGTCGGGGTGGTGGTCAACGAACCCGGCGTGGCCGCCGGCACCGCCTTCGCCGATGGCCTGACCACGGTCGAGGCCATTCCCCAGAGTCACAAGGTCTCCCTGGTGGCTCTCGCGGCGGGCGCCGCGGTGGTGCGCTATGGCGAGGTCATCGGCTACGCCCTGCAGGACGTTCCCGCCGGCAGCTGGATCACCGAAGCCCTGTTGCGCATGCCGGAGCCGCCGGCACTGGACAACCTGCCCAAGGCCACCGCGCCCGGCCAGGTCGGCGAACCCTTGGAAGGCTACACCTTCGAGGGTTTCCGCAATCCGGACGGCAGCGTCGGCACCCGCAACATCCTGGCGGTGACCACCACCGTGCAGTGCGTGGTGGGGGTGCTGGACCACTGCGTGGAGCGGGTGCGCAAGGAGATCCTGCCGCGCTACCCCAATGTCGACGACGTGGTGCCGTTGTCCCACAGCTATGGCTGCGGTGTGGCCATCAACGCCCCGGACGCGGTGATCCCCATCCGTACCCTGCACAACATCAGCCGCAACCCCAACTTCGGCGGCCAGGCGCTGGTCATCGGCCTGGGCTGCGAGAAGCTGCAGGCCAGCCAGCTGATGCCGGGCGATGACCTCACCGCCGGGCAGAACGAAGAGGACTGGCTGTTCCGCCTGCAGGATTCGGCCAACGGCTTCGCCGGCATGGTCGAGCAGATCATGGGGCTGATCGAGGCGCGTCTGCAGGTGCTCGATGGGCGCCGCCGGGAGACGGTGCCGGCGTCCGAACTGGTGGTGGGCATGCAGTGCGGCGGCAGCGACGCCTTCTCCGGCATCACCGCCAATCCGGCCCTGGGCGTGGCCGCCGATCTGCTGGTGCGGGCCGGTGCCACAGTGATGTTTTCCGAGAACACCGAGGTGCGCGATGGCATCCACCTGCTGACCCCGCGCGCCGCCACCCCCGAGGTGGCCGACGCCCTGATTCGCGAGATGGACTGGTACGACCGCTACCTGGAGCGGGGTATGGCCGATCGCAGTGCCAATACCACCCCTGGTAACAAGAAGGGCGGGCTGAACAACATCGTCGAAAAGGCCATGGGGTCGATCGCCAAGTCGGGTACTAGCCCCATCGCCGGGGTCATCGCGCCTGGCGAGAAGATCCGTGGCAAGGGCCTGTACTTCGCCGCCACCCCGGCCAGCGATTTCATCTGCGGCACCCTGCAACTGGCCGCGGGCATGAATCTGCACATCTTCACCACCGGTCGCGGCACCCCCTACGGACTGTCCATGGTGCCGGTGATCAAGGTCTCGACCCGCACCCAGCTGGCCGAGCGCTGGCCGGACCTGATCGACATCGATGCCGGTCGGGTGGTGAGCGGGCGGTTGTCGCTGGAGGAGATGGGCTGGGAAATCTTCCAGTGCTATCTGGACGTGGCCAGCGGTCGCCGCCAGACCTGGGCCGAGCGCCATCGCCTGCACAACGACCTGGCGCTGTTCAATCCGGCGCCGGTGACCTGATCCCGGCGGCAATGAAAAAGGGCCGATCCCAATGGGGTCGGCCCTTTTTTGCGTGGCGAGGTCAGGCTGTCGCGTCGCGGCGCGCTCAGTCGGCGAGGGCGCTTGCGCTGACCGGCCGCAGGCGCTGCTGGCCGTCGTCTTCCGGATCACGCATCAGCACGTAGCCGAGGATGATGCCGACGAAGAGATTGCCGACGCCGATATCGAAGAGGTCGGTGGTCCAGCCGATCAGGCAGAGGCAGAAGGCGATGGCCAGCAGGGTGTGGCTGAGGCGGTCGGGCGCGGTGTGCAGGCGGATGAACACCGGCAGCTGCATGGCATAGCCGAGGATGCCGACCACACCGAACACGCACCAGAGATAGACCACGCTGCTGTCGCTGGTGACGAAGAGGTCGATCCCCGGCACGGGGAAGGCGGCCATGGAACTGCCGAACAGACCGAAGCCGGCACCTTCCACGGTCCAGCCATGACGGCTCATCTCCGCGACGACATTCGGCCAGGTGTTGACCAGGCGATCGTAGAAGGAGGCCAGGCCGCTGTCGCTCGTCACCACCAGGGGATCGAAGTCGCGGACCAGGCTCAGCACCGGCAGCAGCATGCCACCTACCACCGCCAGCAGGATCAGCGCATAGGTCGGCCACTGGAAGCGGCGGGTCATCATCAGCGCCAGGGTAAAGGCAAAGGCCGCCGCCGGCGCCTTGCTGGTGGTGAGCAGGATGCCGAAGAAGCCGACCAGGGCGACCACCAGCCAGAGCGTCCTGGACCGGGCGAATTGCGCGAGGAACAGGCAGTAGACCGCGATCAGCGCCGCCAGCACGTTGGATACCCGGGCGAAGCCGGCGATCCGGTCCTCTTCACCGGCGACCCACTGGGTATTGCCGGCGATGTCGTTGCCGCCGAGGTTGTAGCTGTAGCCTTTCCAGGGCACCGAGGTGTACTTGTCCAGGGCGATGCCGACCAGGCTGGCGAGCAGCAGCAGGAACATGGCGCGGCCCAGCAGGCGCCGCTGCTTGAGTAATTCGCGGCCGCAGACCAGGCCGAACAGCAGCGGGCTGTAGACGAACAGCGAGAACAGCACGTTGTTGAAGGTCCCGCCATGCAGCAGGGCGAGGGCGGCGTAGGCCAGCCCGGCGAACAGGCCGACCCAGATCACCCGGGGCAGCTTGACCGTCGCCACCTGCAGGGCGAACAGCGCCAGACAGGCGATCTTGGGCAGATAGACCAGCGCCGAGGCGCCGACCATGTCCAGGGCATAGCGCAGAAAGCCGGAAAAGGTCTCGACGACCAGCAGGCCGATGGCGGTCCACACCATGAGGGTGGAATAGCGCCATTCGAGCACACGCTGGAAGGGGGAGGGGGTGGCGGTTGCAACCGACATGATGATCATCCCTGTCTTGATGCCGATGGCGCCGGAGGCCACCAGTCCTGACGTAAGAAGCGAGGACCGTCGGGGCACGCCACCTTGGCGTTATCGACGGACTGCTGACGCAAAAGCGCAAAGGCGGGCACGCTACCGCCAGCGACTACCGAAACCGGTCGCGGCGAGGGCGTGAGATGTAAGCCGAAGGGATGATAGCGGAGGGCTTCCGGCGCCTGTCAAACGACGCCGGGCCGACTGGAAATCCTCAGCGCGGATATCAGAAGCAGGCCACAAAAAGCCCGCTAATTGACCATCCGCCAGGTCAGGGGGTAGCGGTAGTCGCGGCCCTGGTTGGCCTTGATGCCGGCGATCACCGTCAGCACGAAGGCCACGCAGGCCACCAGCAGCATCAGCGGAAAACCGATCAGCACCCACACCAGCAGCCAGCAGATCATGTGCAGCAGGGTGACGGTGAGCTGGAAGTTCAGCGCCTCCTTGCCCTGGCGGTCGATGAAGGGGTCGTCCTCGCGCTTGAACTGCCAGACCACCAGCGGACCTATCACGTTACCGATGAAGGGCACCACGAAGCCCAGGAAGGCGGCGTAGTGGCAGAGCATGGCCCAGCGCCGGGCTTCGGCGCTGGGGGCGGGGACGAGATCGTGCATGGGCTGGGGTTCCTTACTCGCCGCGCAGGGCGGCTTGCTGGAGCTCGAACAGGTCGCGCAGGCCACCCTGGGCCAGTTCGAGCATGGCGTTGAGTTCGGCCGGCTGGAAGGGTGCGCCTTCGGCGGTGCCCTGCACCTCGATGAAGCCACCGGCGTCGGTCATGATCACGTTGAGATCGGTCTCGGCGGCGGAATCTTCCAGGTAATCCAGGTCGAGCACCGGGGTGCCCTGGTAGATGCCCACGGAGATGGCGGCCACCATCTGCTTGAGCGGATTGCCCTTGAGATTGCCACGGCGCTTGAGCGCGCCCAGGGCGTCGACCAGGGCCACGCAGGCACCGGTCACCGAGGCGGTGCGGGTACCGCCGTCGGCCTGAATGACGTCGCAGTCGATGTAGATGGTGTTCTCGCCCAGCTTGGACAGGTCGACGGCGGCGCGCAGCGAACGACCGATCAGCCGCTGGATCTCCAGGGTCCGACCGCCCTGCTTGCCCTTGGCGGCTTCACGCTGGTTCCGCTCGCCGGTCGCGCGCGGCAGCATGCCGTATTCGGCGGTGAGCCAGCCCTGGCCCTTGCCCTTGAGAAAGCGCGGCACCCCGGCCTCGACGCTGGCGGTGCAGATCACCTTGGTATCGCCGAATTCCACCAGAACCGAACCCTCGGCGTGCTTGGTGTACTGACGGGTGATGCGGATGGGGCGCAGCTGATCGGCGGCGCGGCCACTGGGACGCTTCATTGCGGGCTTCCTGTAAGGCGTAGGTATCAGGTCCATAGTATAGAGAGCGTCCGGCTCATGCGACACGGATGCATTGGGTCGCTCCGATCAGGTGCGCTAGAATCGTGCGTTTTACATGCGTGGTCGCTCTGGATCGCCCCAGGTCCGCGCATCGTCAGACGAGGATCCTGCCATGGTGCACAGCATGACGGCGTTCGCCCGGGTCGAGCGGCCGGGGCCCCAGGGCACCCTGAGCTGGGAGTTGCGCTCGGTCAATCACCGCTACCTGGAGCCCCACCTGCGGCTGCCGGAGACCTTTCGCGATCTGGAGTCCGGCGTGCGCGAGGCGCTACGCCGACGCCTGTCGCGGGGCAAGCTGGAGTGCGTGTTGCGCGAGGAGCGCGACGAGAGCGTGGCCCTGCGCATCGATGCTCGCCGGGCCGCGCAGCTGGTGGCCGTTGCCGAAGACATCGCCGCGCTGATCGCGCGCCCGGCCAAGCTCGATCCCCTGGCCGTACTGTCCTGGCCCGGGGTGTTGGCAGGTGCCGAGGTGGATGGCGCCGAACTCAAGGCCCAGACCCTGGCACTGTTCGAGGCGGCGCTGGATGAATTGCTCGACGGCCGGCAGCGCGAGGGGCGCGAACTGGCGCGACTGATCGAGGAACGCCTGGCCCAGGTGCTGGCGGAGGTGGCGACGCTGCGCGCGCTGCTTCCCGAGCTGCTGGCCCTGCAGCGGCGCCGTATCCTAGAGCGCTGCGCCGAGGCGGGCGTCGAGTTCGAACCGTCCCGGCTGGAGCAGGAACTGGTGCTGCTGGCGCAAAAGAGCGACGTCGCCGAGGAACTGGATCGTCTGGAAACCCATGTGGCCGAGGTACGGCGGGTCCTGGCGGGCAGCGGCGCGGCCGGACGGCGGCTGGATTTCCTCATGCAGGAACTCAATCGCGAGGCCAATACCCTGGGTTCCAAGGCCATCGACGCCCGGGCCTCCCAGGCGGCCATCAATCTCAAGGTGCTCATCGAACAGATGCGTGAGCAAGTGCAGAACATCGAATAGGCGGACCTTCATGACAGCCCTTCCCGGCACCCTCTACATCGTTTCCGCGCCTTCCGGCGCCGGCAAGACCAGCCTGGTCAAGGCCTTGCTGGATGCCCTGCCCGACATCCGCGTGTCGGTCTCCCACACTACCCGCGCCATGCGTCCGGGTGAAACCGACGGGGTGAACTACCACTTCGTCGATTGCGCGACCTTTACCAACCTGCTCGAGCACGGCGACTTCCTCGAGCACGCCGAGGTGTTCGGCAACTACTACGGCACCTCCCAGGCGGCCCTGGAACGCACCCTCGCCGAAGGCCACGACCTGATCCTGGAAATCGACTGGCAGGGTGCCCAGCAGGTCCGCCGCAAGCTGCCCCACGCCCAGTCGATCTTCATCCTGCCGCCGAGCCAGGCCGCCCTGCGCCAGCGCCTGGACAACCGCGGCCAGGACAGCGCCGAGATCATCGAGCGCCGCATGCGCGAGGCGGTGAGCGAGATGAGCCACTATGTCGAGTACGACTACCTGATCATCAACGACGATTTCGCCAGCGCCCTGGAAGACCTCAAGTCGATCTTCCGCACCCGCCAGCTGCGCCTGGATCGCCAGCAGCGCCGCCACGACGACCTGCTGGTGGATCTGCTGGGCTGAGTGTAAGGGTTGGCGGTGCCTGCCGGGCACCGCCAGGAGGGCATCGCCTTACAGCTTGATCCAGGTCGCCTTGAGCTCGGTGTACTTGTCGAAGGCGTGCAGCGACTTGTCGCGGCCGTTGCCGGACTGCTTGAAGCCGCCGAAGGGCGCGGTCATGTCGCCACCGTCGTACTGGTTGACCCAGACGCTGCCGGCGCGCAGGGCGCGGGCGGTCTTGTGGGCCTTGGAGAGGTCGCGGGTCCAGACCGCGGCGGCCAGGCCGTAGGGGGTGTCGTTGGCGATCTGCACGGCTTCCTCGGCGGTGTCGAAGGTGATCACCGAGAGCACCGGGCCGAAGATCTCCTCCCGGGCGATCTTCATGGCGTTGCTCACGCCGTCGAAGATGGTCGGCTCGACATAGACGCCGCCGGTCTCTTCCAGGGTGCGCTTGCCACCGGCCACCAGGGTGGCGCCTTCGGCATGGCCGGCCTCGATGTAGCGCAGCACGGTTTCCAGCTGGGTGGTGTCCACCAGGGCGCCGACGTTGGTCTCGGGGTCCAGCGCATGGCCGGGCTTCCAGCCCTTGAGGGCCTCGACCACCAGCGGCAGGAATTCCTCCTTGATGGAGCGCTCCACCAGCAGGCGCGAACCGGCGGTGCAGACCTCGCCCTGGTTGAAGGCGATGCCGCTGGCGGCCGCCGCGGCGGCGTCCTTGAGGTCGGGTGCGTCGGCGAAGACGATGTTGGGGCTCTTGCCACCGGCTTCCAGCCAGACGCGCTTCATGTTGGATTCGCCTGAGTAGGCCAGCAGCTGCTTGGCGACCCGGGTGGAGCCGGTGAAGACGATGGTGTCGACGTCCGCATGCAGGCCCAGGGCCTTGCCGACGCTGTGGCCGTAACCGGGCAGCACGTTGAACACCCCGGCCGGGATACCGGCCTGCTGCGCCAGCTGGGCGACGCGGATGGCGGTCAGCGGCGACTTCTCCGAGGGCTTGAGCACCACCGAGTTGCCGGTGGCCAGCGCCGGGCCGAGTTTCCAGCAGGCCATCATCAGCGGGAAATTCCAGGGCACCACGGCGGCGACCACGCCGACCGGCTCGCGGGTCACCAGGCCGAGCTGGTCATGGGGCGTGGGCGCGACCTCGTCGTAGAGCTTGTCGATGGCCTCGGCGCTCCAGCGGATGGCATTGGCCGAGGCGGGCACGTCGATGGTGAGGGAATCGCCGATGGGCTTGCCCATGTCCAGGGTTTCCAGCAGCGCCAGCTCTTCGGCGTTGGCCAGCAGCAGGTCGGCGAAGCGGATCAGCACGCGCTTGCGCTGGGCCGGCGCCAGGTGCGCCCAGGTGCCCTTCTGGAAGGCGGCGCGGGCGGCGGCCACGGCCAGGTCGGCGTCGGCGGCGTCACAGCTGGCGACCTTGGCGAGGAAGCGTCCGTCCACCGGACTCAGGCAATCGAAGGTGGCGCCGGCGGCGGCGTCGACATAGGCGCCGTCGATGAAGGCGCGACCTTCCAGGGTGAGACCTTGGAAGCGCTGCTCCCACTCGGCGCGGCTGGGCAAGCTCATGGGTGACTCCTCGCTAATGGCGGTGAGCAGCCACCCTAAACCAGGGCCGGAAGGGTTATCAATATATTTGACAGTCGGCCGCGAAAGGCACGGAAACGTGCGTTTTATCGAACGCTGCGCTGGCGTTGGCGACTCAGGGTCAGGGCCGGGCGGGCCGTGGCCAGGGCGCCGCGCCGTTGCCGGGGCTGGAAGCACTGCTGGGTGAGCGGCGCCTCGACGCTGGCGTCCAGGTCATCGAGCCAGCCTTCCACGGCGTCTTCCAGGGCGGCGACGGTGAGCTGCCCCAGCACCTGGTGGGCGATGAGATTGCCCAGGCTGGGCGCGGTGGATTCGCCGGTGGCGCCCCACCAGGCGGCCAGGCGCTGCTGAAGGCCTTCGAGCAGGCGGTGGAGGCGATAGGCCGCGGCCAGCAGCGCCAGGCTGGCGGAAGGCGCCTGGGCCAGCGCCGCCGGGGCGAAACCGGCCAGGGCGCGTTCGAGTACCCCGGCCAGCGGCGCCTCGAAGGCCACCGCCCGCGCCTGCAGCAGCAGGGCTTCGAGGGCGTCGGGCACCTTGTCGACATAGGCACTGGCGAAGCGCTCCAGGGCCGGACCGCGGGTGGCATCGGCGCTGGCGGTGCGCGCCGCCTGGTCGGCAAAGGTGCGGCTGGCCTCGCCACTGTCCCGAGCGCGCACCTGGGTGGTCTGGATCACGAGGCGCAAGGCGGCGGTATTCATGGCAGGGTCCTGCAGGGGTGAGCTGTGTTGGACGCCTCCAGGGTGGGCGGGTCACACCGTTCGTCCGGTGCCGGCGGCCTTCAGTGCCGGAGCATGAAGGTGTCGTACTCCAGGTCGTCCAGCACCCGGTCCAGGCGGTGCAGGCCGAGCAGCACGCAACAGGCCAGGGAGACGGTGAAGCCGTAGCCGAAGAAGCTCGGGCCGAGTTCGATGCTGAGCAGGGTCAGCGCCAGGTTGAGGCCGAGAAACAGGGTGCAGAGCATCAGCACGGTGTCGCGCCGGTCCAGGTAGAAGAAGACGTTGAGCAGGGCCATGAACACCACCTGGATGCTCACGCCCACCACGTCGATGTAGAACAGCGGCAGGTAGTAGTGCGACATGCCGAGCCAGGCCAAGAGCTGCGGCGCCAGGAGGAACACCAGCACCAGGGTCAGGCCCTGGACCTTGCAGATCTCCAGCAGGCCCTGGCGGATGGCCAGGATCATCTGTTCCTTGAGCTGACTGATGTGCTGCAGGGTCTCGCCGCCGCGCACGGCGTTGAACACCCGCTCGTACCATTCGGCGAAGTCGGTCTCGATGCGCACCAGGAACACCGCCATGCCGGGGATGATGGCCAGGTAGGCGAGAAAGATCGGCAGGTCGTAGAGGATGGAGGCGCGCAGGGGGCCGATGACGGCGTCGGAGGTCAGCGGATTGAACCAGAAGACGAATTTGTCGACCCAGATGCCCAGGTTGTAGAACAGCCCGGTGACCAGCAGGCTGAGGAAGATCTGCTTGCGGTCGAGGAAGTCGAAGGCCACCAGGCGGTCGGCCGGGTACTCGCGGATGATGTCGTAGAGAAACATGAACAGCAGCGCGGCATGACCCAGCAGCAGGGCCATCAGCAGGCCGTTCATGCCGAGGAAGCGCAGCACGAAGGCGGCGGCGATCATGATCGCGTAGCCCAGCGTCATCACCACCAGGATGCGGTTGTAGGCCTTCATCCCCGACAGGAAGATGATCACCAGCCAGAGATCGCAGAGGGTGACGAAGTTGGCCAGGACCAGCAGCCGGTAGGCGAAGGGCTGGTCGAACAGGGTCGCCAGCAGCAGGAAGCCCAGGCCACCGGCGACCAGGGTGACCAGCAGCAGGATGCCCACCAGATTCGGCAGGATGCTGGTCTGTTTCTCCTCGAACAGCCGGTCGGAGACGAAGCGGGTGAAATACAGCTGCAGGCCGCCGGTGAGGATCAGCGAGCTGGCCATGAGGTAGGTCACCGTGACCAGGAACTGGCGGATCAGCACGTTGGGGGTGACGATGCCGGTGGCCAGCACGCCGATCAGCATGACGCTGATGATCGACAGCACCCAGGGGCCCGAACTGATCAGGCCGGCGTAGACATAGGCGCGCAGGGTGGCGGTGTAGGAGTCGCGCGCGAGGATCTTGCGCAGTTCGAAGCCGATGCCGGCCATGTCAGACGACCCTCCCGATGGCGTCCTGGTAGAGCTCGCGATAGCGTTCCAGCATCAGCGGCTCGGTGTAGTAGCGATTGACCCGGGCGAGGCCGGTGCGCTGCGCGGCCTGCCAGCGACCGGGATTGCGCAGCAGGGCGAGGATGGCGCGGGCGGTGGCCTGGGGATCGGCGATGGCGACCACGCTGCCGCCGGTGCCCAGGGCGCGGTCCTCGGGGATGGAGCCTTCGATCAGTTCGCGGCAGGAACCCACGTCGCTGCTCACCACCGGCACGCCGGCGGCCCAGCCTTCGAGGATCACCAGCGGCTGGGCCTCGCTGATGGAGGTCAGCACCATGAGGCCGAGCTTGGGCAGGATGTCGCCGATCTTCTGGAAGCCGAGGAATTTCACCTTGCCCTCCAGGCCCAGGCTGGTGACCAGGCTGTGGCATTCGGCGGCGTATTCCTCATCTTCGTCTTCCGGACCGACCACCCAGGCCTCGGCCTCGGGCATGGCGCTGATCACCCCGCGCATGGCGCGGATGAAGGTCTTGACGTCCTTGATCGGCACCACCCGGCCGAGCAGCCCGACCACCGGCGGCACCCCCTCGGGCCGGCGCTCCAGGGCGTCCTGCCACTGGGTGAGGCTGATGCCGTTGGGAATCACCCGGCAGCGGCTCGGCTCGGCCCCGTCCTGGATCTGCCGGCGGCGGTTGCCGTCATAGAGCGAGATGATCGGATCGGCGGCCTTGTAGGTGAGCAGGCCGATGCGCTCGAAGAAGCGGATCCACAGCCGGCGGATGTAGCTGACGTCCACATCCAGCCCGGTGCGCAGGGCCTCGTCCGGGCCTTCGGCGATCCACTTGGCCTGGGCCAGGTCGATCTTGCGCTCCTTGGTGTAGATGCCGTGCTCGCTGAGCAGGAAGTTGCAGCCCCAGCGCCGCTGCAGGATGGCGCCGAGCATGCCGGCATAGCCGGTGGAAATGGAGTGGATCATTCGCGGCCGCGGCAGGCGTCGCGCGGCCTCGGCCAGCATCAGCAGCGGCGCCTGCATGGCGCGCAGGGTCCAGAGGTAGTCGACGAAGGAGGGGTCGGTGCAATAGCGCTCGTAGCCCTCGGTGATGGCTTCCCAGCTGGCGCGGCTGTACATGAAGTCGTCCAGGGTCACGCTGCCCTGGGCGAAGGCGTCCACCAGGGCATCGCCCTGGGCGGCGCTGGGTTCGTCCGGGTGGTGCAGGAAGGCGTGCAGATCGCGCAGCAGCTGCACCGGCGCCTGGCGCCGCGGACTGATGGGCGCGCCCTTGGGCACCCAGGAGCCGGCGAGGAAGTGCTCCTCGATGTGCACCACGTTGGGCGGGATGGCGTAGTGGCGCTTCTCGTAGTTCTCGCGCTGACCGCCGATGAAGAACACCGAGAAGGTCAGCTCCGGCAGGCCGAGGATCAGCTGGTTGACCCAGCTCGACACCCCGCCGCGTACATAGGGCCAGGTGCCCTCCAGGAGCAGGCAGACATCGGGCGTCACGGTCGCGGCGGGGGCGTCTTTCATAACCAGTACTTCACCAGGGCGGCGAACGGCGGCCGCTTCTTGAGATCCGCCGGCAGGCTGTCGAGCAGTGCCGGGATGACCGCGTAATCGCGGCGCAGAAAGGCGATTTCGGCGCGGAAGGGCGCCAGCTGGGCCAGGGGCACGCCCGCCGCCTCGGCGGCCTGGAAGAATTCCAGGGCCCGCTCCGGCTCGCCCTGTTCCAGGGCGATGCGCCCGGCGAGGATGCGCAGCTCTTCGTTTTCTTCACCGGCCAGGGCCAGCTCGATGTGTTCCCGCGCCTGGCCGAGCACGTGGCGCAGCACGCTGCCCTGGGCCAGGCCCAGATAGGCCAGCTCCCAGTAGCCGCGGGCCAGGGTGCCGTGCAGCGCCGGCTGGCGTTCCGCGGGCGTGCTGGCCAGTTCGCCGAGCTGGGTCTCGATGCGCTGGTTGATCTGGCTTTCCTGCTGGTCGAGCATCGAATAGGCGAGCAGGCGCACGTCGTCGGCCGGATCGCGCAGGGCCAGCTTGAGGATGGGAATGGCGTCGCGACCCGGCATGCGGCGGGTGGCGAACAGCGCGGTCAGCCGCTTGTCGGTGCTGGGCGCATGGCGCAGGACGTCCTGCAGGCCGCCATCGCTAAACAGCATCTCCTCGCGGCGCTCCAGCGGGCGGAACGGCAGATTGGGCACGCTGCGCGCTTCCCAGGCGATCTCGCGGCGCTTGCGCGGCAGGTAGAGCGCCGGAAAGACCGCGGCGATCACCCCGGCCGCGCCCACCAGCGGAATGAAGAAGGCCAGGGCGAAGAGGAACAGCGGGCTCCAGGGCAGCGGGCGCTGATAGCGCCGGGGCAGCAGCAGCCAGACGCCACCCGCCAGCAGGGCACTGCCAGCGGCATGGGCGGTGACGAAGGCCAGGGCCGCCGCCGCCACCGGCAGGTTGGCGAACAGCAGCGCCCAGCTGCTGGCCTCGAAGGCGAAGGCGCCGCTAAACAGCCACTTGCTGTTCATGCAGGCCACACTCGTTGAACAGGAAGACGCGCAGCTCCTGGGCGCGGGTCTTGGGCAGCAGCTCGTGTTCGTGGCTGCGCACGCCCAGGCTTTCCAGGGTGCTGTCCTGGCCATGGCGCTCGGCCAGCAGCTGGCGCAGCCGGCGGCGATAGCCTTCCAGACCGTCGGAGGAAGTCAGCGGCAGGAGCACAAGCAGGCAGGGGTGGCCCGCCTGGTTGGTCAGGCGCAGTTGCAGGTCGAGACCGCGGCGACTGCCCTCCAGCAGCGCCAGGGCCCGTTCGCCGCCGTCGGCTTCGGTCATCTCGAAGCAGAACAGGCAGGCGGGCAGGGCGTGCTGCTGGGCATCGCGCAGCGAACGCTTGAGATGCTGGGAGAATTGCTGGGCATCGTCGTCGGCCAGGGCCAGCGCCTGGTGATCGCTGCCCAGCAGGTCGGCGATATGGCCGGCGAGGATGGTCAGCAGATTGAGGGTGCGTTCGTTGAAGGAAAAGAACGGCATCTGTTCGATGGCCAGTACCGCCAGCAGCCGCTCCTCGGTGTCCAGCAGCGGTACGCAGGCCTGCAGCGCCGAATGCTGGGTCTCGCCGCGCTCCAGCAGCGCCTGGCGGATGCTCAGGGTCTCGCCGCGCTCAAGGGTGAGGCGCACCAGCAGGTCATCGGGATCGATGCCGGGCATCTCGCCCTGGCTGGCGAGGGCGCGCCGATCCACCCGGCCATTGCCGTCGACCCGGTACAGCCCGGCCACCCGCAGCGAGCCGTACTGGGTCAGCAGGCCGACGATGGGTTCGGCCAGGGCCTGCAGGGCGTCCTGCTCGCGGGGCACCTCGCGCAGCTGGCGGCGCAGGTCCAGCAGGGAGCTGCGCAGGCTGAGGTCGTTGCCGGCGACGCGCTGTTCCAGGCGGTCGTGGGAGATGCGCAAGAGGTGATGGGCGCGGGTGAATTCGTCCAGGCGCAGCTGGCGATAGTCGTTGGCCAGGTCCAGGCGTTCCAGCCGGCGATTCCAGAGGTCGCGGAATTCACCCACCAGCATGGCGCTGAGCAGCACGCCGACGATAAAGGACGGCGGGATCTCCTCGTAGGCCGGATAGCCCTGGCGATGCAGATAGAGCAGCGCCCCCACCAGCAGGCTGGCACTGACCAGGCCGCGCATGAAGCCATAGCGCACGCCCATCAGGATGGGCGCGAAGACCACCCAGGGAAAGGCCAGGCCGACCATTAAGGGATCTTCCGGCACCAGCCAGAAGCCCAGCCCCAGGGCGGCCGCCGTGACCAGCAGGGTTTCCAGCCAGGACAGGCGGCCACTGGCGCGGGGCGCCAGGGTGTAGTCCTTGTGGACGGATTGCAGGGCCATCAGCGCAACTGCAGCTCTTGCACGGTGCCGCGCAGGACCTTTTGCGCGGTGGCCGCCAGACTCTCGCGCGACCAGCCGGAGCGGGCGCCGCTGTTGCTCCAGACCACCCGGCCGCTGGCCGGCTCGACGACCTGGAGGGTCACGCCCACCGCCGGTTCGCCGTCCAGGCCGTTCTTGTACTGCCACTCGTCGACGCTGCCGGTGAGCACGTATTGCAGATTCTGCTGCCGCGCCCAGTCCAGGGCCGCGCGCTGGCGGGCCTTCTCGTCGTCGGTGGGATTGCCGCCCTGGCTGTCGTCGTAGACCTGCGGGCGGATGCCGCGCTCGCCGAGCACGCTGACCAGGATCTGCGCGGCGCGGTCGCCGGCCATCGGCGCCTGGGCATAGTTGGCCAGGGGCACCAGGCCCCAGCGCGCATCCTTGGGCAGGGCCTCGCCGCTGGGACGGGTAAAGCTCGAGCAGCCGGCCAGGAGCACGGTGGCGACACTGGCGACGAGCAGACGCGTGATGTTCATGAGGTCTCTCCCTTGAAGCGGCCTAGCGACCGATTCGATTGCTGTATTGAATGCCCAGGGTGCTGCCGGCCTGACCGCCGCTGCCCTGGGGCGCGGACTGGTAGCCGGCGGTGAACGCCAGTTCGTCGTCGCCGAGCACTACCATGCCCAGGCCGACATTCAAACCGTAGTTGAATTCGCGCTCGGTCCACTGCCAGCCGACCAGGGTGTCCACCAGCCAGCTGTACTGCGGATGGGTGCGGTTGAGCGAACCGGGAATGCCGCGGCGCCAGCTGCTGCCGACATAGAGCTGGCCATAGCGATCCTGCAGGAGCTGGGTGCCGCCCAGGGCCTCCAGGTCGGCCGCGGTGACCTCGCCGTTCTCGCCACTGCCGGCCAGCGGCTGCAGGTAGCGGGTGACGCTGGCGGGGAGGGTGCTGCGCGCACTGTTCTGCTGGTAGGTGATGCCGCTGCGCACCTGCCAGGTGGGACCTTCGAAGAAGATCATGTGGCTCAGCTCCAGGTTGAAGGCGAAGCCGCTGCCCAGAGTATCGCCGTCCCGGCTGGAATAGCGATTGTGCGCCGCCCGCCAGCTCAGCTGGTCGCGTGGCGTGAGGTTGTGGCGACCCGCCAGGCTGACGCTGTCACGCCGGCCCAGGGCGCGCAGATAGCCGCTCTCGTCGGGTTGCCGGTGCCAGTCCAGGGCCGCTTCGATCTCGGTGTTGCCGTCGATACGCCAGGTGCGGGCGACGCCCAGGCCGAGGCGATTGCTGTCCGAACGCTGGCTGGCGTCGACGGTGGTTTCCAGACCGCCGTCGGCCAGATTCTTCAGCACCTTGAGCAGCATCTGGTGTTCGTTGCCCAGGGCATCGGACTTAAGGCCACTGCTCTCCACGCGATTCTGCTTGAGCTGGACATCGGCGTAGACGTCATCGCTGAGTCGCCGGGCGGCGCGCACCTCGGTGCCCTGTTCGATAAGGCCGCCATAGTCGCGGCGCTCCCAGCCGGCCTGGACGCCGTTGGGCGTGCGCTCGGCCTGTTCGGTGGCCTGGCGCAGCAGCTGCCGCTGGATGACCTCCGGCGGCTCGTCGCCGGCCGCCGTCAGGGCCGCGGCCTGGGCGTCGCCGGCATGGCCGAGGCGCTGCAGCACCTCGACGCGCTGCGCCGGATCCAGGTCGCCGGCCGCCAGCAGCTTCTCCAGTTCGCCGCGATTCTGCTTGCGCAGGACCTCCTGCAACTGCTCGTACTGGCGCACCTTCAGGCCACGACCCTTGGCCCAGGCCAGCCATTCGCTCTTGAGGCCGTCGTCGTTGTTCTGGCTGAGGGCGTCTAGCCACTGGTCGAACCAGAGTTGCAGCATGCTCGGCGAGCCATCCTGCCAGGCGCGCGCCTGGGCCAGCGCCGCCTGGGGGCCGCGCAGGCTGGAAAGCAGGCGCAGGTAGGTGGCATAGCGCTCGGGGGTGGCCGGCACCTCGTCGTTGGCCAGGTGCGGCGTGACCGCCTTGCGCAGCCGCAGCGCCGCGTCCTGGTGACCGGCGGCGTCCAGGGCATCGGCGTAGGCGGCCTGCACCAGCCAGTCCTGGGGATGGGCGTCCAGGTAGCGGCGATACCAGCCGAGCGCTTCTTCCGCCTGACCCAGCAGCACCAGGCCACTGCCGAACGGCAGCCAGAGCACGTCGCTGTCCCGGGCCCGGCCCTTCCAGTCGCGCAACAGGGTGGCCAGTTCGGTCTGGCGATTCTGGTCGATGAGCAGCCACAGCAGCCGTTCGCGGAATCTGTCGTCGTCCGGGAAGCGCCGCAGCGCCTGGCGATAGCCTTCTTCGGCCTGGGCGACGCGGCCACGCTGGAAGTCCAGACCCGAGCGCGCCAGCCAGACGGCGGGATTGTCGGCCGAGGCCGGCTCGCGCGCGGCACTGGCCAGCAGCCGCTCCAGCGCCGCCGTGTCCTTGAGTTGCTCGGCCCATTGCAGGGCGTCGGTCAGGCGCCTCTGGCTCTTGCTCTTTTCCCAGCTCTTTTCCAGCAAGGCCAGGGCCTTGCGCGGCGCCGTGCGCAGATAGATCGCCAGCAGCCGGTCCTCGTCGTTGGCGGCCAGGCCCTTGTCGCTGGCGGCCAGGCGTTCGAAGGCCAGCTGGGCCTCGCCGTCGCGCTCCAGTTCCCAGGCCAGTTCCGCCCGCAGGCGCCAGTAGTCGACGCCCTGCTGCTGCTTGGCCGGCATGCCCTCTAGCACCTTCCAGGCCTCTTCGGGCTTGAACAGCTCCCAGAGGGTGCCGGCCCAGGTCAGATACTCCGCGTTGGTCAGCGGGAATCGCTTGCCGAACGCTGCCCAGCCTTCGGCTTCGGCAGCGCCCTGCTCGGTACGGGCCAGCAGCTGCTGCAGCCGCTCCCAGGCCAGGCGCTGCTTGGGCTGACGCCTGATGTAGTCCCGCAGCCAGCGCTCCTCGGCGGCGGGATCGCCCAGGGACTCGTAGGCGAAGATCAGCGCATCCAGTTCGGTCTTGTCCAGCGGGCGCTGCCGCGACGCCTCGGCCAGCAACTCGACCACGGCATCGAAGCGAAACGCCCGGGCGGCCAGCTTCCAGGCGTGGTCGCGGCGGGCCGGATCGTCCTGGCGTGCCAGCAGGCGCAACCAGAGGTCGAGGGCTTCGTCCATATGCCCGGTCCATTCGCCCAGCTGGGCCAGTTCCGCGAGCAATTTTTCATCGTCCGGACGCAGGGCCAGCAGCTGATGACCCTCTTCCCAGGCGCGTTCGGTGTCGCCTCGGCCCAGGGCCAGCCGGTAGGCGGCCTCCAGGGCGGCCGGGTCGTCCGGTTGCCACTCGCGCCAGCGATCGATCAGGCGCTGGGCCAGATCCAGGCGCCCGCTGCCCTGGGCGGCGGCCACCCCGGCCTGCAGCCAGGCCAGACCGCTGGCATCGGCTTGCAGACGCGGCAGTTCCTGTTCCAGCAGGGCGGCGGCTTCGGCACCCTGGCCGGCGGCGAGCCAGGCATCGAAGGCCTGATGCCGGTAGCCCTGGCGCTGTTCGGCCGAGTCGGCGAGATCGGCCAGGCGCAGATAGAGGCGCGCGGCCTCCTGCTGACGGCCACCGGCCAGGCTCCAGCGCGCCGCCTGTTCCAACCACTGCTGGCGCCGGGGCGGATCGCGGCGGGCCAGTTCGACATAACGCTGCGCCGCCGTGGCCGGATCCGCCAGTTGCAGGGCGCGCTCGGCCACCCGTTGCAGCTGGGGCGTGCTCAGGGTCGCCACGTCCAGGGCGCTCAGCCGTTGCGCCAGGCGGTCGCGATCGGCGTCGGCCAGGCCTTGCGGCTGGGCTTCCGCCTGCAGGATGTCCAGTTCCAGGGCATAGAAGGGCGTCGATGCCAGGGGCTCGGGCAGCA
Organism: Pseudomonas sp. AS2.8; assembly: GCF_014190935.1. Taxonomy (NCBI): domain Bacteria; kingdom Pseudomonadati; phylum Pseudomonadota; class Gammaproteobacteria; order Pseudomonadales; family Pseudomonadaceae; genus Pseudomonas; species Pseudomonas sp. AS2.8. The sequence goes on along the minus strand of NZ_JACHVV010000003.1, from coordinate 183,825 downwards.
GTTGCAACTGACGCCGCGCCTCGTCGATGCGCCCCAGGGCGATCAGCTGGTCGATCAGCTTCATGCGCAGCCCGGTATCGTCCGGCGTCGCCTTGAGCAGCACCTGGGCGTAGCTGATGGAGACCTGATCGGCCGGCTCTTCGCCGGGCAGGAAGACCTGCTTGCCGTGAAAGGTCAGCACCAGCACCAGCGCGGTGAGGAGCGCGACCCCCAGCAGTGTCCAACCGCTCAGGAGCCGGGTTTTCTTAGCCGCAGACGATCTCACCGTCACTCACTCGTGTTAGCGGAAGTTTGAACGTCAGCAGTCCGGCCTGGCCTGATTGGCCCTTGTAGCGCTCGCGACCGACCCGCACCTCGCAGGCCGAGGGCGCGCGCAAGGTCATCTCCAGCGGAAATTGCCCGGCGAAGGCGAAGCGGATACGCGTCGGCGACAGGTAGTCCCATTGCTGCAGCGGGATGTTGGCCTCTTCGAGGGCGGGGGTGGGATCGCGGCTGTCGCGCAGGACCAGCCGCGCCTGATCGCCGGCCAGGTGGACATAGCGTCCCTGCGGCAGGTCGCGGACCCCGGCGATGCCCTTCGAGCGCTGCAGATCCGGCCAGCCCAGGCGCGGATCCAGGCGCAGGGTACGCAGACCGGCGAGGGCCTTGATCGACCAGCTGCCGTCGTCTTCCCGGGCCAGACTGGCGGTATAGAAGCCCCGCAGGCGACCCAGGTAGTCGCTCATCCACAGCGACAGCGGATGCTCGGCGGCCATGCCCTGGTAGATCTCTTCCATGACCTTGAGCGAGGCCTGCTTGGTGCCCGAGTAGAAGTGGTAGTAGAGATTCAGCCCGCGCAGCCGCCGGGGATGCTCGGTGCGCTCGAAGGTATAGAGCAGATCGCGAAAGCCGTAATAGGGACCGCGCCAGAGATTGGTGTAGACGTTCTCATTGATGATGGGCGCATAGAACTGCAGACCGCCCGGGGTGGGGCGGATGAAGGGATAGAGACCACTCACCGAGGGCTGCGACCGGGTGATGTGCGAGTTGCCACCGTTCACGTTGAGCAGGCCGTTGTCGTAGGCGAGCTTGAGGGTGGCCGCGTCGGGCTGGGCATCACCGGACCAGAAGACCATCTTCACCGGCTTCTGCGGGGTGGTCAGGCGCTCGTTGATATAGCGCGTCGAGCCCACGATCTCCCGGGTGAAATCCACCTTGTCGTAGCCGGGAATCTGCATCATGTACCCGTACTGGGCTTCGAAGTTCTCGCTCTGCTCGGAGACCGCCGGTTGCCAGAAGAACGGATGGCTGAAGGTATGGGTGGCGACCTCGACCTTGGGATCGGCGAACAGGCGGCGGGCGATGGGCTCCAGTTGCGCGGTCAGCTCCGGATAGCGGCCCTTGGGGCCGACCTCGCCTTCGATGATCGAGGCCGAGGTCAGAAAGGGGTGCGGCTGGATGAACTGCTCCAGCACCACCTGGCCGGAAAAGGGCGCGCCCGGAATCTCCGCCTTGGAGGCGAAGGCGTCGCCGTCGATGTGCACGGTGGCGATGCGCCGGCCGTTCTCCGTGGTCGGATCGGGCACCGGCATGGGCGGCAGTTGCAGGGTCTTCGCCGTGAAGAGGAAGGGGTCGATGATCCAGCGACTGGCTTCGGGACCGTCTTCCATGACATAGGGGCCGAAGGCGAAGCCGCCCCAGGAGGCCACGCCCATGGGTACGAAGGTCCCGCCCGGACCGCTCAGGCTGACCACCGGGGTCGGCCCACCCGGCAGCGTCTGCACGGCGGGCAGGTCACGCGTCCGCAACTTCACCGGTGCCTCGAAGTTGCCGGCGAGGGCAGGGTCCAGCACCTTGAGGGTCAGGTTGTCGGGCAGCGGCTTGCGACTGACGCCCAGACCCAGCCGCTTGAGCAGGGCCTCGTTGTCCAGCGGCAGCCCGCCGAGGATCAGCAGCGGCGTCCTTTCATCCAGGCGCTGGCCGATCCAGTCGCCGAATTCCCGCGAATGGGGTGGCGGACCGCTGGTCATCCACACCACGACCCCGGCGTAGAGCGCACCAGGCCAGGCCGTGGGCAGCGGCTTGGAGGCATCGAAATAGTCCAGGCGATAGCCCTGGTACTCCAGGGCGCTGCCCAGGAAGCGGTGCACCGCCGACTGGCGCAGGGCGCCTTCGCGGCCATCGTAGAGCAGCGCCAGCCGTCGCGGCTGCAGGGCTACCGAGCTGATGCCCAGGGTGTTGAGGTCGGGGGTGGTGATATAGGGTACATAGCCTTCGTCGCGCAACCGCTTGGCCAGGCGCCGGGCTTCGTCGCGCTGCTCCGGCGGCAGGTACTCGATGGCGACGACCGGGAGGCCGGCACTGCGCGCCGCCTCGATCCGCGGCTTCAGCCATTCGCGGTCCTGCTCGCTGACCGGGCGATAGGTCTTCTTGCCGGCATCCCAGCCCGCGTAGAGGGATTCGACCGCCATGGCGGCGGCGACACCGGGCAATTCGGGTTGCACCTCGAAGCCGCGATTGAAGAACAGCTTGAGCGACGGCTGACGGCGGTGCAGGTCGGCCAGCAGGCTCTTGAGCGCCAGGCGCTGGCTTTCCCGCTGGTCTCCGGCCACCAGCTGGAAACTGTCGAGGGTATCGAGGAACAGCCCGGTGTAACCGGCCTGGGCCAGCTGGGCAGCGCGTTCGAGCAGATGGGCACGCCAGACCGGCGACGCCAGGTTCATCACCTGACTGCCCCAGGCCTTGTTGGCCACCGGGCTGGCACCCGCGCCGAGGCCGGCCTTTTCCAGGGCCGCCGCGTCTCCGGCGAATTCGCCAATGGACAGATAGGCGAAGGGCTGGGCACCGGCCTCGTGCAGGGCGCGGACATCGGCGGCGCTGGCATGGCCGGGTTCGAGCACCACCCAGTCGAACTGGGCGAGTTCGGCTACCGGCGGTTTTTCCGCGTACCAGAATGCCACGCTGGCGGGCGCCGCCAGGGCCGTCCCCAGGAGGGACAGGTAGCCCAGTAGCCCTACTGTCAGCTTGCGCCACCAACCGAAGCGGGACCTTGCTCTAATTGCCTTGCCTGACGCCACACCCAGTCCTTAAACGTGCCCAACTTCGGTATCAGGTTAGCTACATTACGCAAAAGCGTGACGAAAAACTGCCTGCGCCAAGCCGAGCGGCAGTAATTAAGGTGCTAACAGGTATCGAAATAACTAACGGTTCACGGCCAAGGCCGTCTAGGCAGCGGATTTCAAGCGTTTTGAGGGAGGAGGTGAAGCGGGGAAGGCAGGCGGGGGATGTGGCGATACGTCAGAGGAATTGCCGTCATGCACGGCGGTAACCGGCATGACGGCAACAGGCGGCCTTACTTGAAGCTGCTGTTCAGGCTGGCGCTGGAGGACAGGATGTTGGTGGAACCCAGCAGTTGGCTGACGAAACGGTTCCAGCGGGTGATACCGGCCGGGCCAACGAAGACCACGTCCTGCGGCTGCAGATGGAAGTTCTGCGCCAGCACATAGGCGGTGGGGTTCTTGGCCGCCAGGTGGAAGACCTGGGCAGTGGCGCCCGGAGCCTTCAGGTCTTCCGGACCACGGATGACGTAGACGGCATCGGCGTTGGCGGTTTCCTGCTGGATGCCGCCGGCCTGGCTCAGGGCTTCCATCAGGTTCAGGTTGGTGATCTTGTAGCTGACCGCTGCCGGGGAGCGGACTTCACCGACCACGTAGACCTTGCGGGCATCGTTGTAGGGCAGGTGGAGGCTGTCACCGTCCTTCAGGTAGATGCCGTACAGCTTGGAATCCTTGCGGTTCAGGCTGTCGGTATCCAGGCGGTATTCCTTGCCGTCGCGGACCAGGGTCACGCCAGTCAGGTCGGCGCCACCGCCGTTGGCCACGCCGGCCTGACCCAGGGCTTCCACCAGGGTGATGGGCTTGGTGGTCAGGGGAATGGCGTCGCCCTTGTTCACGGCACCGGAGATGGTGACCTTCTGGCTGCCGAACTTCAGCACGCTGACGTCGACCTGGGGATTGTCGATGAAGGTGGCCAGACGGCGGGAGATATCGGTGCGGATCTCTTCCAGGGTCTTGCCGGCGGCGCGCACGGTGCCGACGTAGGGGTAGAACAGGGTGCCATCCGGACGTACCAGGCGACCGTTGGCTTCCAGCTGCTGCTGGGCGCCGGACGGAGCGGTCAGTTCGGGGTGATCCCAGACGGTGATGTAGAGCAGGTCGCTCGCACCGACGCGGTAAGCCTGCGGCTTGTAGTCCAGCAGGGGCTTGAGGTCGGGAGCCTTGGACAGGGCCGCGGAATCCTGGCTCATCAGCAGCGAGCTGGTGATCGGGATCAGCTGGACCTTGGTGCCCTGGATGCTCGGATCGCTCTTCAGGTCGTCCTGGTCCAGGTACTGACCCGGGGAATAGGCGCAACCCTGCAGGACGATGCCGGACAGCAAGGCCAGAGCGGTAAATTTGGTTTTCATGTCATTCGTCCTTGATTGCTGATTGAGTGTAAGCAAGAGGAATAAATCGGAAGGTAGAAGCAACGAGCCGGTTATTCATGGTGTTCCTTCGCAAGACGCGGCGAGCCTCGACGGTGGACCGGGTTCCCATGACCCGTCTGTCCAGCGTGCGAGAGAACTCGAGGTCTCAGCTTTTAGTTGTATGAGCACCTGAGTCTGCTGGTCTAGGACTGGCCTTTAGCCATCGAGTTCAGCGCCTCGGGAGCGGAAAAAGGTGACGCCGTTCGAAATCTGTCACATCTCCGCTAACGAGGTCCTATGACTTGGCAGTCATGCTTGCTCAGGTGTTTTTGCAGCAGGGCCGTCTGCGGCTTTTCCGCGCCGTTCTTCGGTTCGATGGACAGAGGATAGTCGCCCCAGCCCGGACCGGCCGCCCAATAGGCGCTGGGTACGCACTGCTCGCCCAGATAGCTCAGCAGATTGTCCATGGCTTCCAGCCACTGTGGGTGTGCAGGTATCCCATATTCGCCAACGAAGCCACGCAAATTGTGCTTTTTCAGCCACTCGATGAAGGGGCGGGTTCTTTCCACGCCGATCATGGGGTGGACGCCCTTCATGCCCGAGGCGTAATTGCCGCTGGAATCGTCGTCGAAATAGATGTGGGCTTCGTAGATCAGGTTGTCCGCCGGATCCTTGATCAGCAGGTCGCCATTCACCTGGGGCCAGCGCTGGGCACTGGACCAGCTGTCGCCGGCGATGAAGATCGGCGTCTTCATGTCGACGCTGCGGATGCTGTCCACGGCCGTCTGCGCCGCCCGCGGCCAGAGGCCCTGGGTGTCGTGGGGCTCGTTCATGACATCGTAGCCGTACAGCGCCGGATGCTTCTGGAAGGTCAGGGCCAGGCGTTTCCAGGCATCGGCGTAGCTGGCGTAGGGCACTTGGTACGAGCCGATCAGCTGACCGCGATAGCGCGCGTAGTTGTGCATGTCCAGGATCACGCGGATGCCGTACTTGTCGGCGAAATCCAGGGTCCGCTGCAGCAGCGCCACCTGGGCCTGGTCAAGTTCACCGCCGAGCTGGGGCTGCACCCGCTCCCAGAGGAAGGGGAAGCGGATGAAGCGGATGCCCTTGTCCGCATAGCGGCGGAAGTAGTCTTCGGTGGGGTAGAAGTAGTTGGTGCCTTCCACGCCGGGCAGGACCTGGCCGGCGAAGCCGGCGGCCGACATGTTGATGCCGATGAGGTCCACCTTGGCTGTCGCCGACTCGGGCTGAGCCTGGCCATAAAGCGCCGCGGACAACAAGACGGTGGCCAGCAGGCCACCACCGATACGACGTTTCACTCGTGACACGGACAGCACCTCTCGTGTGTTGCGTAAGTTCGTCTGGACAGGGCTCCCTATCAGGAGCTCTGCTGATAGACCGGCGTGGGTTGCAGCGGCGGCGTGCGCCGGGCGAAGTATTCCAGCGCCAGGTAGTCCACGGTCACCCGGATGGTCCAGGCGATGGCGGCGCCCATGATGGAGAAATGCTGGATGCAGACCACCAGCAGACCCAGGTAGGGCAGCAGTTCGGCGAGATGGATCATCGCGGTGGTCCGCGAATGGCCGCGGGCCTGGATCTTGGCGAAGGGAATCTGCGCCAGGGCGTTGAAGATGAAGCCTACCACCAGGATGCGCAGGATCTGCGCGGCATCGCCGCCGTACTCCGGGCCCATCCACACGGTCATGATCCAGGGCGCCAGCGCCAGGATCGGCAGCACCATCGCCAGGCTGATCAGCAACAGGCCCCAGAAGGCCTTGTTGGCTTGGCGCGCGGCGTCCTCGCCGCTCTTGCTCAGCAGCGGGAACACCACCCGGGCCACGGCATTGGGGATGATCAGCATCCGCGAGACCGCCTCGGCCGGGGCGGTGTAGAAGGATACGCGGCTGGCACCGACCATGTGCGACAGCACGAAGCGGTCGAAATAGACCATCAGCGGACTGATGATGTTGCTCACCGTCATCCAGCTGCCGAATTTCAGCAGCTCCTTGAACACCTCGACCTTGAAGGTGCGGATGCCTTCCGGGAAATCCTTGTGCAGCGGCCAGTAGGCCAGCGCCATGGAGACCACCCGGGCCAGCACCAGGCCGATCACGGTGGCGGAAAAGCTCGGTTCGATCAGCACCGCGATCAGCGGCGCGATCGCCAGCAGACTGTTGGAGAAGGTCCGCAGGATGTTGAATTCGCCGAAGCGCTCGTTGCCTTCGAGGTAGGCGAACCAGACCGTCGCCAGCAGGAAGGGCGGGACGCACAGGCTCAGCCAGCGAAAGCCGGCCACGGCATTGTCGAAATGCTCGGGCGAGACGTGCAGCAGGCTCACCACCTTGCCCGCGCCGAACCACAGCAGCAGCGTCGCCAGCAGACTCAGGCCGATGACGGCGCCGGTGGCCGTGCCCATCACCAGCCGGTTGAGCCCCTTGTCGCCGTGGTGCATGGCGACGGCGCGGATCACCGCGCGCGACAGGCCGGCATCGAACAGGGTGGCGTAGCCGACAATGGCGAAGGCCAGGGTGAACAGGCCGAATTGCTCGACACCGAGCAGGCGCGACAGCACGCCCATGGTGGGCAGCGCGATGGCACTGGGAATGACGACACCCAGGATGTTCCAGGTGCTGTTTTTGATCATCGACATCGTGGGGGTGAAAACTCCTTGGGGCCGCCCGGCGGACGCCGGGCGGCACGAGGGATCAGACCGGGCGAGCCAGCTGGCTGCTCGGGCGCGGGTAGGGACTGCTGACGTAGGTCTCCTGGGCGGACGCGGAGCTGTAGTGGTGCAGCGTGCGCAGCGCCTGGATCACCAGCAGGTAGCAGATGGTGGCCTGGAGGTACTCGAAGAAGCCGGCCAGCGGCCAGATCACCAGCTGGGCCAGGGTGGCGGTCACCACGAAACCGGTATCGGGGTGCAGCATCTTCGCCCAGCGATAGTAGAGGAACAGCGACACCGGGATGATGATGAAGGCCAGGAAGCCGAAGCGGAACAGCGTGCCGAACACCCCGACGTCGGAGAGGAAGAAGTACTCGCCGAAATAGGGGATGAAGCCGTTGTTCCACATCAGCGACAGCGAGCCGCTCGGCAACCAGTGGTTCTGGCTGAGGTGCGAGAAGATGAAGCCGAGGGTCTGCTCGCGCACGCCGTCGGTAGGACCGTCCTGCACCGACTGGGCATAGAAGTCCAGATTCAGCCCCAGCACCTTCATCAGGTCGGGGAAGATGAAGAAGGGCGACAGCAGCAGCCCCGCCACGCAGATCCAGACGATCGACTTGCTCTTCAGGCAGAACACGGTGAAGCACAGCGCCAGCACGATCAGCTGACGGGTCTGGGTACCGAACACCAGGGTCAGCAGGAAGAACATGGCCAGCACGATGTGGACGGTCTTGCTGCGCGCCGAGCCATCGATCGGCGAGATGCCCTTGTTCCAGGTCTGGATGCAGTAGAAGTAGGCCAGGCACAGCGCCGGCGCACCGATGGAAGAACGGTCCGGGCGGTCGAAGGAGGACTGCTTGTCACGCAGGTCCGGCAGCACGCCGAACTTGAACATCCAGGCCATGACGGCGGCCAGCAGCGCCGTGATCAGCAGGGCCTTCTCGAATTGCGAGGCGGTCATGTTGCGACCGAGGAACATCAGGGTGGCGAAGCCGAAGCAGAACAGGATCCGCCGCTCCTCGATCAGGCCATAGACCAGCGGCTGACCGTAGAACAGGAAGGAAAAGACCGCCGGCAAGCCAATGAAGACCACCGACGAATAGACGGCGTAGGTCATCAGGATTTTGAATTCGCGCTGCTGGGTGCCAATGCTGGTCAGCAGGTAGAAGAAGGTGAAGGCCATGCAGATGGCCAGATACAGCTCGTTCAGATAGAGGATGCCGACCGGGTTGTGCGGGCTTTCGCCGAACACGTCCAGGTGCAGGATCAGCAACGGGATCAGGAGAACGAAGGAAACGGTACTTTTACGGAGAATGCTCATAGACCTACCCATCCAGACGGGACCACCGGACTGCTTGTCCGGTGGTCATCTTCCTTGCGGCTGAGAACGCTGCGGGGCAGCCACTCAGGTGCGTCGACTGCTGCGTTCCTTGAGATAGATGGGCAGGATGCTCAGCGCATCGTGCACGTAACGCTTGGCCAGCCGCTTGGGCTCCGAGCACAGCCGGTGCAGCCATTCCAACCTGGCTTTCTGCATCCAGCGCGGTGCACGCTTGACGGTGCCCACGGCGAACAGGATGGAGGCGCCGATGCACAGGCCGACGCCGGTACGCTTGCTGCTGTCGATCTGCCGCGCGAGCTTTTCCTGACGCGGCGCCCCTACGGCGTAGAGGATGAATTCCGACGGATTCTGCATCACGAAGTCGACGCATTTCTGCGTCTCCAGCGGATCGTTGATAAAGCCCATCGGCGGGTTGTAGTGCGCCAGCTGGATGTGCGGATACATCCGGCGCAGCTTGCCGACGTCAGTCTCGCTGGAACCGATCAGCACCACCGACAGGCGCTCGTCGTTGGCCTTGCGCAGGATGCTCAGGGTCAGATCGCTGCCGGTGATGACCTCGGGCACGGCGACGCCGAGCGACTTGAGGATCGGCATCAGGATCCGGCTGTCGCAGATGCGCTTGCCGGCGCGCTGATAGGACTCGCGCAGGTCGGCATTGCTCTGCAGCTGCACGACATGGTCGATGTTCGGCGTGACGATGTAGCTGTAGGGCCGATGGATGTCCTGGCTGATCGAGCTCAGCAACTCGTCCTTGGTACCGGTGAAGAAGTCGATACCAAAGGCTTGGGTGCGTAGGTTAGACATGCATCGTCGCTCCCTTGAAGGCGCCCTTGACGCCGGACCAGGCCAGTTTCGGATTCTTGAATTCCTTGAGCACGGTGATGCCGGACAGCAGCACGGCGGAGACCAGTGCGTAGGGGGTACCGTGGAACTTGCGATTGAAACGGGTCGCCGCGCGGTTGCGGAAGTAGTGATAGAAGGCGCTGCGTCCACCCGAGCTCATGGAGCCGTAATGATAGAGCTGGCTCTCGCGCGAAACCTTAAGGGCGACGCCCTTGCGCTTGGCCTGGTGCTGCCAGTCCACCTCTTCGGAATACATGAAGTAGGCTTCGTCCATGAAGCCGATCTCGGTCAGCAGGCTGGCGCAGAAGGCCATGCTGCAGCCCATGATGTAGTCGGGTTCACGGTCAAGTTTGGAGATCTCGCTGACCTCGATGTCCTTGCCCAGCAGCTTGGACTTGCCCAGCAGCGGATAGAGGATGCCGCCGCCATAGCACTCCAGGCGACCGGTCTGGGAGCTCAGGATCACCGAGCCGACGATGGTCTTGGGGGCGCGCTGCAGTTCGGCCAGCAGCGGCGCGAAGGCATCGTCCTTGACGTAGGCGTCGTTGTTGACGACCCAGAAATGCTTGACCGCCAGATTGTCCAGCGCCCAGCGCATGCCGTAGTTGTTGCCACCGGCATAGCCGTCGTTGCGCGGACTGGCGAGCACGGTGACCTGGCTCAGGCCGTTTTCGGCCTGCCAGCGTTGCAGGACGTCGATGGAACCGTCCTGGGAATCATTGTCCACCACCACCGTGTGATCGATGGACGGGCAGTGCTTGAGGATGCTCTCCACACAACTGATGGTTTCGTTGGGGGCCTTGTAGTTGAGCACCATGACTACGTTCATTGGCGTGTTCCTATTCTTCAGAATCATCAATCCGGTACAGCGTCGAGATCCAAGGCTGCCAAGCGTGGCCGGGTTCAGAGCGAACCCTTCGAAATCGCTGTGTGAGGTAGTTTCTTGTTCGACGCGCCTGTACGAATACTGCCGCGATCCCTGAAGGGATTGGCCGGACGGCGTTCAAGCCGTCCAGCCGGGGGAGTGCCTCAGCTCTTGGCGTCCTGCTCGTACGAGTAGTGGTAGTTGCCATAGGAGCCGTAGTTACTGGCCTTGCGTTCGACGGCGTTGAAGATCACGCCCTTGAGCGGAATGCCATTGAGGTCGAAGCGGCGCTTGGTCGCCTCAAGCTCCTTGACACTGTTCACGCCGAAACGTGCGACGATCAGGCTGGTACCGGCGTGGCTGCCGATGATGCCGGCCTCGGTCACCGCCAGGATCGGCGGGGTGTCGATGATCACGATGTCGTACAGCTCGCTGAATTTCTTCAGCACGGTGGTGAATCTCAGGCTCATCAGCAGTTCCGACGGATTCGGCGGGAACTGGCCGCAGGAGACGAAATCCAGGCTGCCGACTTCGGTCTTCTTGATGGCGTCGTTCAGGGCGATGCGGCCACTCAGCAGATCGGACAGACCGTCCTGCTGCTTGGTGTTCATCAGCTTGTGCAGATAGCCCTTGCGCATGTCGCCGTCGATCAGCAGGACACGTTGACCGGATTCGGCGATCACCGCGGCCAGGTTCGAGGACACGAATGACTTGCCGACGCCCGGGCTGGGACCGGAGATCATCAGGATGTTGTTCTTGGCCTCGATCATGGCGAAGTGCAGGCTGGTACGCAGGCTGCGCAGCGCCTCGGTGCTCAGATCGGTCGGATGGGTGATGGCGGTCAGCGAGGATTCGCCCGGCTGCTTGGTGCCCAGTACCTTGGTGGTGTCCGCCTGGTTCTTGCTGTAGGGGATCGAGGCATAGACCGGCAGACCGATCTGCTCGATGGCTTCCGGGGTCTCGACGCCGCGACGCAGGGTGTGGCGGGTGTAGACGATGGCCAGGCCGACGATGGCGCCGAGGATGATGGCGACGGCGATGATCAGCGGCTTGTTGGGGGCGGACGGATCGTCGACGTTGGCGTTGGCGTTGTCGATGATGCGGACGCTACCCACGGTACCGGCGCGAATGACTTCCAGTTCCTGGGCCTTGTTCAGCATCAGTGCATAGGTCTGGCCGGTCACTTCGATGTCGCGGTTCAGACGCAGCAGTTCCTGCTGGGTTTCCGGCAGCACTTCGACGCGCTTCTGCAGCTTGGCGCGCTCGGCCTGGAGTTGGCCCAGCTGGCTCATCAGCGCCTGGTAGGCCGGGTGCTGGCGAGTGAACTTGCGATCCATCTCGGTGCGCTTCAGGTTCAGCTCGGAGATCTGGTTGTCCAGGGCAACGGTCTGTTCCAGGACACCCTTGGTCTCGCTGTCGATATCAACCGACTTCTTGTTGGTCTGGTAGTAGTTCAGCGCGGACTGGGCCTTTTCCAGGTCGGATTTCACGACCGGGATCTGGGCACGCAGGAATTCCAGGCTCTGGGTGGACTCGGCGGCGTTGCGATCGATGTTCTGCTGAACATAGATGTCCGCGACTTCCTGGACGATGGCCTGGGCCTTCAGCGGATCCGCGTCTTGCAGACCGACACCGATGATGCCCGACATCTTGCCGCGTTCACCGGCGACGATGCGACCCTGGTATTCCTGGATGGTCTTGGAGAAACGCTTCTTCATGATGGTGAATTCGGTGCCGGGGCGAGCCTGCAGCGTAGTCACCTTGATCTGGTAACCGGCATTGCTCACCGGCTGGCCGAGGCCACCGTGCAGGACCACTTCGTCGTCGGCGTTGAAGACGGTGAAGTTCTGGTTGTCCTCGACCTTCAGCTTCATCGGCTTGTCGAGATTGCTGTCCGGTACTTCCAGCTGGTCGATGACCAGCTTCTCGCCGCCCCAGGCAAAGCTGTTCAGGCCGAGCAGGGGAGAGGCGACGTCGGTTTCATTCTGCGGCTCGAAACGGCGCGCGACGAAGTTGCCGATCAGCGGGAAATAGCGCGGCTTGACCTCGATATCCAGCTTGAGGTTCTCGATCGCCTTGCCGATCACGGAGCGCGACTTGAGCAGCTCGATCTCGGTCACCGCCTCGGGCATGGGCGGCGGCATGCCGCTGGACTGGTCGGTCAGTCGGGTAACGCCCTTCTTCTCCATTTCGATCTGGATCATGGCGTTGGACGAATACATCGGCGTGGCAAGGATGGCATAGCCAATGCCGAGCGCAGCGAAAATGCCGATTACCGACAGGAGTTGCCATTTGTAATCGATCAACATACCGAAGAGTGCGGAGAAGTTGATATCCGACTCATTCTTAACTTCGGGAGTAAAGCGAGGCATCGTGGTCATGAAATTCCTTCTTCCCTATTTGATGTATGGAAGCCAACTGTCTACACAGCGCGTCAAAAGTATTTGGACATTTTGAAACATCTCTTTAGAAAGGCGATAAGGGTCTGGTACTTCTTGATTGCTCAACCATTTCCCGATCAGAAAAACCTTACCCCTGACTTCAGGAGCAATACTTTCGACGGAGCGTGAGTGAAACTCTTCCATGGTCAAAATCAAATCCGCCTTGCGCAGCATCTCTGCATCCGCCTGGCGAGCTTTGTGGGTCGTGAAATCGATGCCGTTCTCCCGTAGTAGTACCTCCTGAGCGGTCTTCTCGATGCCATGGCCGACCAGCGCCCTGATGCCGGCCGAGCCGACCTGGACGTCACGGCCTTCCAGGGCCTTGGCCAGTAGTGCTTCTGCGACCGGGCTACGGCAGATGTTCCCTTCGCATACAACCAATATCGACTTGATCATTCTTCAAAACCTTCCTGTTGTCCGGACAACAGGTATCGACGGCAGATAGCCCAGCAATCCCCTCGGGAGTTGCTCGCTGCCGATGTAATTAGAGTCAGGAGTCCAGGCTCCAGATCGTCGTGCTGAGCAGTGGGGCCAGCGGCCCCGGCCAGACTCAGTATGCGTTCTTATTGATGAAGCCTTTGAACAGCGTGAGGAAGATGATCTTGACGTCCCACCAGAAGGACCAGTGGTGGATGTAGTCCAGATCGAACTCGACGCGTTTCTGCATCTTGTCCAGGGTGTCGGTCTCGCCGCGCCAGCCGTTGACCTGAGCCCAACCGGTAATGCCGGGCTTCATCTTGTGGCGGAGCATGTAGCCCTGCACCAGCTTGCGGTACTGCTCGTTGTGAGCGACGGCGTGGGGGCGGGGACCGACGATGGACATTTCGCCGCGGAGTACATTAATGAATTGAGGCAATTCATCGAGAGACGTACGTCGTAAAAATGCACCAAACGGGGTGATGCGGGAGTCATTCTTGGTGGCCTGGGTGACCTTGGCCCCGTTTTCCATGACCTTCATGCTGCGGAATTTCCACACTTCGATCGGCTTGCCGTCCATGCCGTAGCGCTTCTGCTTGAAGAAGATCGGGCCGGGCGAGGTGATCTTGATGCCGATGGCGATGGCCAGCATGGGCAGCGAGATCATGGCGAGGATGATCGAAGACAGCACGATGTCCTCGATACGCTTGACGATATGGCTGGCGCCATCCATCGGGGTATCGAAGATGCTGATGCTGGGCAGGCCGTCCAGGCTTTCGCTGCGGGCGTGCAGCAGGTGGAACATGAAGATGTCCGGAATGATGTACACCGAGGCCGTGGTGTCGCTCAGCTCCTGGACCAGCCAGTTGATCTTGCTCTGATCGGCCATGCCCAGGGTGATGTAGACCTTGTCGACCCGACCGGAGCGGACGTCCTGCATGAGCTGGTCGAGGCCGCCATTCAGTGCCGGGCTGGGCACGCCTTCTTCACCGGTGTCCTGGTTGTCGCTATAGAAGCCGGCGATGCGCAGGCCCATCCAGGGCGCCGTGCTGATGGTGTGCGCCAGGCGCTGGGCGACCATGCCGTTGCCGGCGATGGCGACGTTGCGGGTATTGATGCCGGCCTTGCGCAGGGAATGCATGATCGAGCGCAGCAGCACGCGATAACCGCACAGGGTGCCCAGCGTCAGGCCCAGCCAGCCCTGCATCACGCCAGGCGTCAGATAGGACTGATCGAAGAAGAAGTAGTCCACCATGAACACGGTCGCGAAGGTCAGCACCCAGTAGGTGGCGATCTTGAGCAGTTCATCGGTGATGCGCTCGCCGCGCCAGGAACCATAGACGTGGTTCAGCTCGGTGAGGAAGTGGAAGATCAGCAAGGACAGGAAGATGACGACCCAATGCTCGGGACGCATGCCGGTGTCCGACGCCCAGGTACCTGCCACGTAGGCGCTCAGCGTGATCACGGCGAGATCGAGCAGGCGGTGTGCGAGCGAGATTGCCGAGGAATTCGTATGCAAAATGCCGCGTTCTTTCAAATTCATGGTTCCATCCTTGTGCGTATACCGTGCACGAACTTTCAACTGGGCGAGGCAGCTACCAGCGTATGAAATGTTCACTATGGCGCTCTAGGACCGATGACTGACCACCGATCGCTAAAGGCCATGATGGCTGTAGCGACGTTAGGACTCGGCACTGATTAAGAGGTTCACACGGTAGAAAGGCCGGACGATGCTGTCGAGTTGCCCCAGATCAGGGCAAATAGCACGCCACTCGGGCTGCGGCAGGGGAGGGGAAGTGAAGAAGGGCGGAGTGCGTCACAGCGCGGGCGGACGGCTGGCACACTTCTCTCGCATCAGGGTGCGATGAGTGGCTTGCCTGGGCAGCGGAAGGGGCTAAAACGTTCCGTCGGACTTTAATGCGGGATGCGGGAATTGTGAGCTGCTTCACCAAACAATGAGACAGCCAGACCGGTCAGGTCGGGTGTAGGCCAGTCCCTGGCCTGGAACACGCCTCAATGGCGATGATGGGACTGAAAACTCAGGGGGGAGTTGACGGGGAGACTGGAGATCTTGGAATGCCAGGCCGAATTTCTCGTGTTGTCGTGCGAGAACAGCAGGAAAGACCAGCTGACAAGGAGGGAGGCCACCGCAAGCCAGGGCAGCTGGGCTTGGGCGAAGACGAGGCAACCGGCAACGCCGGTCCAAACGGGCAGGTAGTAGCGCATTTTTGTTATTCCTGCTTTTTTTGCGAGATTGCAACCTAACTATTGTGCAGACTTTGTGAGAAGTCCATCACCAAAAGGTATTTTTTACAATCCTCCGCTCAAATTCCGACAAACGTGCAGGGTAGAGCGGCTGTAGGCCTATGCCGAGTGGCGTTTTTCCGCGGTCAGCAGCAGGTTTCGCGGGGTCAGGCTGGCGGGACAGAAGGTCCCCAACCTCACACTGTAACCTTGCTCCTGTAGGAACAGCGCCTGGTCCAGCACCAGCCAGAGCTCCAGAGGGCGCCGGAACAGACCGGGCAGCAGTTCGAGATTACGAACTTCTGCCAGCCGCTGGAAGCCCTGTTGTTCCCAGAATGGCCAGTCGATCCCCGCGGGCAGTGGCAATCCCTTGCGCAGCGCCAGTTCCGCACCGAAGGCCGAGAAGGGCTGGCGCAGCCAGTGACTGGGCAGCGGCGGCGTACTGAGATAGGCGTCGCACCCGCTGATCTCGCGTTGCAGGAGATCGAAGCCCAGCCGGCGGGCCATGGACAGGTCTCTGTCGCGCCGCACCCGCTGCCCGCCGGTGACGGTTTCACAGAGCGCCAGGCGCAGGGCTTCCCGGTCCAGGCGCAGCGCCGAGGCCTTGGCCGGCACCGACAGCGGGCCATAGGCCGCGGCGGCGATGCGGTCATAGCAGCAGGGCGCCAGGGCCAGCTGCCGACAGCCACGTTCCGCGGTCACCCTGAGCAGCTGGACATGCAGGTCGCCGCAGGCGTGCAGGGCGACGGGTGTGTCGCGACTGCCGAGCGGTTCCCCTGCCAGCGGCTGGAGCACATCGGCCTGATAATGGTGCACCGGGGTTCGAGCCCGGTGGCTGAGCCTTTCGCCTGCCTCGACGAGGGCCGTATCGACCTCCAGGCAGACAGCCGGCGCACCCTGATGGGTCAGGTGCCTGGCGAGGTGGCCCTTGCCCGCGCACCAGTCGACCCAGCGCTGCACGGGTTGCTGGAAATCCAGCGTGCGGGCGAAGGCTTCAATCTGCAGCCATTTGCGTCCGGGCACGTCGACTTCCTGCTTGCCAGGCAGATCGCGGCCGGGTTGCGCCTGGCGTTCGTCGACCCGGCTCAGCGCCAGCGAGGTGGCGGCCAGCGAGCGGAAGGGTTCCGGTGCATCCAGCAGCTGGGGCGTATTATGGGCCGCCTCGGCTTCTTCCAGGCTGCGGGCCCGCAGCCAGCGGGCCAAGTCCGGATGACTCGATTCCCAGGCCAGCTCCCGCTCGACGAAGGGTCTGGGCCGCCACAGGTGCTGATGCCGGGTCAGAAACAGATCCAGGGCGGTGAAGCGGTCTAGGAAGTCGGCGGCGAGCATGATGGCATTGGGCAATGACGGGATTGGCAGGAAGGCAGGGCCTGGCCACTATTGTCACGTCGCCCGGGCATGCTTGGGTATCGAAATTTCCGGCGCCTGGCTGCACCGGCCGATTGCCGCTCGATGAGTTTCGGACCCTGGCTTCCGCTACCTGAAGAGCGCGAGGCCGAGCGGTGACCGTGAGTCAGCTTGATGAATCGATTTATCTCAAAGCCGGACATCTGGTCGTGTCACCACTACTTGTCGCGCTAACATTGTCTGTTCGGTATATCCCAGAAGGAAAATCCTATGAAGCCAACCTCCCCGCACAAGCTGCGTCTAGCGTTCAGATCCCTGCTGAAATCGGACAGCTGCTACCACACGGCGTCCGTCTTCGATCCCATGTCGGCGCGCATCGCCAATGATCTCGGTTTCGAAATGGGCATCCTCGGCGGGTCGGTGGCTTCCCTGCAGGTGCTGGCCGCGCCGGACTTCGCCCTGATCACCCTGAGCGAGTTCGTCGAGCAGGCCACGCGCATCGGCCGGGTCGCCCGGCTGCCCATCATCGCCGACGCCGATCACGGCTACGGCAATGCGCTGAACGTAATGCGCACCATCACCGAGCTCGAACGCGCCGGGGTGGCTGCCCTGACCATCGAGGACACCGTGCTGCCGGCCGGCTATGGCCGCAAGTCCACCGACCTGGTCAGCGTCGAAGAAGGCATCGGCAAGATCAAGGGCGCGCTGGAAGCCCGTATCGACGAGGCCTTGAGCATCTTTGCCCGGACCAATGCCACCGAACTGAGCACCGAGGAAGTCATCTCCCGCACCAAGGCCTACGAGGCCGCGGGTGCGGACGGTATCTGCATGGTCGGCATTCGCGACTTCGCTCACCTGGAAGAGATCACCCAGCACCTGAGCGTGCCGGTGATGCTGGTGACCTACGGCAATCCCCAGTTGCGTGACAACACCCGCCTGGCCAAGGCCGGGGTGCGGGTCGTGGTGAACGGGCATGCCGCCTACTTCGCGGCGATCAAGGCGACCTATGACTGCCTCAGGGAGCAGCGCGACATCACCGCGTCCGACCTGTCCGCGTCGGAACTCTCCACCAAGTACTCGACACTGCAGGAGTATCGAGTCTGGGCGCGGGAATTCATGGACGTGAAGGAATAACCCTCAGGCCGTGCTCAGCGAACTCGGCTGCAGGCCCTTGCTGGGAAAGGGCGTCACGATGTCCAGATCCAGGTCGGCGGGCAGGTGCAGGGCGGCGACCCGGGCTTCGACGAAGGCCCGCATTTCCTGACGGAAGCGCTTGGTGGCGAAGCGCTCGGCATTCTGCCGGCACGCCTGCTGGCTGATCGGCGTTTCCAGGGCCTCGAACTGGCGTACGGCGGCGCATAGCGAGGCAGCGGTCTGCTGCGGATAGAAGACGCCGGTGGGATGGGGCGTATCGAGGCCGCGCACGGTTTCCAGGACGCCACCCCGGCCATAGGCGATGACGGGGGTACCGCAAGCCTGGGCTTCGATGGGGGTGATGCCGAAATCTTCCTCGGCGGCAAAGACGAAGGCCCGCGCTCTGCGCATGTGGTCCAGCAGGCAGTCGAAGTCCTGGTAGCCCAGCATGGTGACGTTGGGGCCGGCGACTTCCTTGGCCTTCTCGAATTCGGGGCCGGCGCCGATCACCACCAGCTTCTTGTCGGGCATCGAGCTGAAGGCTTCGACGATCATCGGCATGCGCTTGTAGGGGACCATGCGCGAGGCCGTGAGATAGAAGTCTTCCTTGCCGCCACTGGGGGTGAAGCGACTGATGTCGACCGGCGGATAGATGACCTTGGCTTCGCGGCGATAGGCCTTGCTGATGCGCCGGGCGATGAAGTGGGAGTTGGCGACGAAGGCGTCCACGCCGGCGGCGGTGCGCTGATCCCAGATGCGCACGTAGTGCAGGATGACCCGCGCCAGCTTGCCCTTGAGGCCGCGGTCGAGACCGGCTTCCTTGAGGTACTGGTGCTGCAGGTCCCAGGCGTAACGGATGGGCGAGTGGACATAGCTGATGTGCAGCTGGTCCGGACCGGTCAGGACGCCCTTGGCCACCGCATGGCTGCTGGAGATGATCAGGTCGTAGCCGGACAGGTCGAGTTGCTCGATGGCGTGCGGCATCAGCGGCAGGTAGGTCTGATAGCGCTTCTTGGCCTGGGGCAGGCGCTGGATGAAGGTGGTGGTCGCCTGCTTGCCCTGCAACTGCGCCCGATCCTCGTCCGAGAGGAAGTCGATCACGCTGAACAGGTCCGCCTCCGGCCAGATGTCGAGCAGTTCGGCAAGCACGCGTTCGGCGCCAGCAAAGGTTACCAACCAATCGTGAACGATGGCGATTTTCATGTCGTCTTCCTTAAGCGTGAAATGAAATCAAGTGCTGGTGCTGATTCATGGAGTGCTGGTCTTTCTGGTCACTGCATATCCCCAGGGCAGCCGGGTTATCTCGATGCTGTCCGAAGGGCTGTCGAGCTCGTGCAACTTGATGGTTGGGCTTTGTGCAAAGACGGTGTCTGTTGCAGGCGTTTCGCAAGCATCGGCGTTAGCCGGACATTCCGCGGTCTCTGCCGCGGTGGCGTCCGAGCCTTCTTGCAGAAGGTGGCATTCAGCGACCTGAAGGGCGCGCCCGGACGCTCTCGTATCGTGGTCGAGCGTCAGGGGTATAGAGGAACGGCTCTGGCCTGCCATGGCGTTGCTTGTCTCTTCCATGAGTTCTTGATCGCTGAATTATTGTTCTGTGGTCGTTTCAGGCGGCCCTGGCCGTGGCCTTCGAGGAGCTCGCCAGGGCGTTGTCCAGCAGGTCGGAGACCTTGCTCGCGGAGGTCTGCCAGTTGAAGCGCTGGATGTTGGCCAGGCCCTTGGCGCGGAGCGCCTCCCTGAGCGGTGCGTCCTGGAGGATGGTGCGCATCGCCTGGGTGATGCTGGCCGTCTCGTAGGGGTCGAAGTAGAGGACGCTGTCCTGCAGCACTTCCGGCATGGAGGCGGTATTGGCCGAGATCACCGGGCAGCCGCAGGCCTGGGCTTCGAGGGGCGGAATGCCGAAACCCTCGTAGAGCGACGGAAAGACGAAGGCGGTGGCCTGGCGATACTGGCGCGCCAGCTCGGCATCGTCGATGCGACCGAGCAGCTTGACCCGCGGATCCCGGGCGGCCAGGGTCGCCAGATCGCTCTGGCCGAACACGGCGTGGCTGTCGCCGACGATGCGCAATTCGACCTTGAGGTCCCGCGGCAGGGCGGCGAAGGCTTCCAGCATCCGCGAGAAATTCTTGTGGTAGCTGGGCGAGGACACCGCCAGCAGATAGGGGGTGTCAGCGCTGTCGATCCGCGACTCCAGGGTGAAGGCGTCGGCGACGGCGTTGGGCACGACCGTGATCGAGTCGCTTGGATAGCGATAGAAGCGCGAGATCTCGTCCCGGGAGAATTCACTCACGGTGATCAGGGCATTCGAGCGCTTGAGCAGCATGGGGATCAGGCAGCGGTACGAGGTGCGGAATTTCCACGAGTAACTCTCGGGGAAGCGCACGTAGTTGATGTCGTGGTGGGTGGCGATCTGGTTGGTGTAGAGCAGCGGCGCCGTGCTGCACAGCGACAGCAGCAGGGGGCTGCCCTGACTCTTCAGCCAGTTCGGCAGGTCCCATTGCTCCCAGCGCTGGCCCTGGCGGGTGCCGATGATCTCGATGTTCAGCCGCTTGGCCACGTCGGGCCTGACGACGCCGGGCGGCGCGACGAAGCGCAGGTCGGATCGCAGCTTCGCCAGCTCCAGCGAGATGCATTCCGCGAAGCGCTGGACGCCGCGAAGATCCTGGGTGATGAAGCGGGAATTGACGATGATCATGATTCTGCCCGTTGCCGTGACCTGGGGTGGATCAGTTGGAAAGCTGTGTGTGAGGTACGTGAAGCGGTTTGGTGGAGCCGTGTTGCGCCTTGCCCAGGACGTCCTCGAAGAGCGCCAGGTACTGGTCGAGCATGGTGTCCATGCTCAGCAGATCGGCCACCGCGGTACGACTCAGCAGACTCAGCCGCTGGCGCAACTCGGCGTCGTCGTGCAGGCACTGCAGGGCGCGGCCCAGGGAGTCGCGATCGTCGGGGTTGCAGAGCAGGCCGTTGACGCCATCGCGGACGATCTCCGGCAGGCCGCCCATGCGGCTGGCGATGACCGGTTTCTGGAAGGCGCAGGCCTCGACGGCGACCATGCCGAAGGGCTCGGCCCACAGCGACGGCGCGACGAAGACGTCGATGCTCCGATAGAAGGCCTCGGGCTTCTGGTAGCCGACGAAGCTGACCCTTTGCGGATCGGCCATGGCCTTGAGCTGGGTTTCGTAATCCAGCTGGCCCTTGCCGGCGATGGTCAGGGTCGCGTTGAGCGACAGCCGCTGGAACTGCTCGATCAGCCAGCCCACGCCCTTGTTCTCCGACAGGGTGCCCATGTAGCCAAAGCGGACGACGCCGTCCGGATTGGGGGGCGCGGTCTCGGCATTGCTGCCGGCGATCAGGCTGGCGTTATGGATGACCTGGCGCGGAACGCCGCCGAAGTAACCCTTGTTCACGATGGTGTCCAGCAGGTAGCGACTGACGCCGACGACGGCATCCACCTTGGCGGACTGCTCGGCGTGGGGCCGGCGCAGCGCCGCGCAGCTGCCACAGAGTTTCTGGCAGCTCTGGCCCTTCTTGAACAGGGTGTTCTTCGGGCACAGCAGGTACATGTCGTGCAGCACCTGCACGATGGGGACGCCGCTGGCGCGGATCTCGTCCCAGGCCGCGACCGACCAGCCGGACAGGTTGTGGCACACCACCAGGTCCGGCTTTTCCTGTTGCAGCACCTGGCGCAGGGGCGCTCGCATCGCGCTGTTGTACTGGTCGCGAAAGTGCCAGCCGAAGCGCGCCAGCGGACCGGGGCGCTGCTGGGTCAGGGGCCAGTAGAAGTTCTTCAGCCCGGCGCGATAGACGCGAACGTCGTTCACCGTCTCCTGCCGCACACCCTGCTCGGGACCGGTCACCAGCACGGCCACGTCGTGACCGCGCTGCTGGAAGCCTTCCACACTGCGTTGCAGGATGAGCTCCGCGCCACCGCCCACGTGGGGCGGATAGAAGCTGTTGAGAAAGAGCAGTTTCATAGCGGATAGCTGCGGTTTATCCCCAGCGCGCCGGTTTCGCCGTCCTGGACCGCCTGCCGGATCAGCGCCAGGCGCTGACGGCTCTTGTCGTCACGGGCGAACAGCTTGAGCAGGGTGTGGAAGACGTAGCGGTTGAGGCTGTACATCGGCCGGGAGCTGGCCCAGACGTTCTTGTCGAACCAGGCCTGGTTGCGCGCGGCGTAGTAGGCGCGGAAGTCCGAGCCGGCCTGCAGGTAGTTCTGGTAGACGTTGCTGGTGCCTTCCTTGATGTTCCAGGAATGCTCCAGTTCTTCGAGCTCCGCCTCGGTGACCATGAACAGCTTTCCGCCGGCCTGGGTGATGCGGTAGGTGTACTCGGTGTCGTCGGAGTAGAGCACCAGCTCGCGCAGCGGCAGGCCGATGCGCTCATAGAGGCTGCGGTGGGCGAGCATGCCGCCATAGGGGGCGAAGGGCAGCTCGACCAGGGCTTCCGGCTGGCCACCGCGCGGACGGCCCCAGGGCAGGCGGCGCCAGATCTTGTAGGGGATGCGCGCCACGTGGAAGCCGAAGTAGCTCGAACGCGGCTGGGTGATCATCCGGGTCGGGATGCACTGGGCGATGTCGGCCTGCTGGGTCGGCCGGTAGCCGAGCACGGCGACCTTGTCGCGACCGTGGACGGCGCCGAGTTCGTCGAGGCGACGGTGCAGCACGTCGAGGGCATCGCCCAGCGGCGCGTTGTCGTCGTCCATCATCCAGATGTGGGTGGTATCGGTGGCCAGGGCCGCTTCCAGGGCCACGGCGTAACCGTTGGCGGAACCGGTGTTCTCGCTCAGGGCGATCACCTTGACCTGACCGGGCCAGCGGGTTTCGAGGCTATCCAGCGACACCGTCGCCGCATTGCTCACCACGACGACCTGGTGAATGGTGCGTTCGGCCAGGGCGCGGGTGACCAGCTGCTCCAGGTAGCCGAGGCGATTGCCGTAGGTGACGGTAACGACCGTGGTCTTGCATTGCATGAACAGATTCCTCCAAAGGGCCTTACAGTTCTTGGTCAGGCGCGCAGCCGCTGGTTGACGGTGGCGACTGCCGACAGTTGATCAAGAGCGACGCTGACCCGTTGTTCGCGCTGCAGGATGCGCAGCAGGATGATGGCCCGCTCGTTGCCATCGGCACTCAGGAACACGGCGTCCATTTCCAGCTCCTGGCTGTACTGGACCCGCACGGTCTCACCGGGCTGATGGCTGGGTGCAGGCTCCGCCAGCGCGGCGAGGCGCTGGCGGATGTCGTCGATGATGCCTTCGCTCACGGCCGTCGGCTGGGTGCCGAAACTGACGATCCGATTGACGCCGCGCGTCGAGCGAATGGGGTACCAGTTGTCGTTCACGTCGTTGAGCTGAATGAACAGATACCCCGGGAACAGCGACTCGCTGCCGCTCGCGCGACTTCTGCCGGAGGCCTTGCGCTCGCGCTGGGGCCGGAAGCAGACATAACCCTGTCTGCTCAGGTTTTCTTCGGCGCGGACTTCCTGATTGGGCTTGGTCTGCACCAGGTACCAGTGACCGGCGGGATGGGCGAGCGTCATGGGCGAGTTCCTTCTCTAGGGGCAGTCAGGCGCGGCGGAGCGGCGTATCAGGTACGGGGGCCGTATTCGTAGTAGCCATAGACGCCATCGTCTTCCATGGACGTCGAGGCCTTGCGCTGCACGCCGTTGAGGATGGCGCCCTTGATGGTGATGCCGTTCTGGGCGAAGCGACGACGGGAGTTCTCCACCGCCTTGAGGGTGCTCTGACCGAAACGGGTAACCAGCAGGGTGGTGCCGGCGAGGCGACCCACCAGGGCGGCATCGGTCACCGCCAGGATCGGCGGGGTATCGATGATCACCAGGTCGTAGAGGCTGCCCACTTCGTCCAGCAGGCGGGAGAAGTTGGCGTGCATCAGCAGCTCCGAGGGATTCGGCGCGGACTGACCACAGCTGATGATGTCCAGCTGGGCGATACCGCTCGGCACGATGGTTTCACGCAGCTTGCTGCGACCGGTCAGCAGTTCGGACAGGCCGGCTTGCGGTTGCAGGCCGAACACGCGGTGCAGATAGCCCTTGCGCATGTCGGCGTCGATCAGCAGCACGCGCTGACCCGACTGGGCGACCACCGCCGCGAGGTTGCTGGAGACGAAGGATTTGCCGACGCCCGGGGTCGGGCTGGAAATCATGATCACCCGGTTCTTGGCTTCCAGCATGGCGAAGTGCAGGCTGGATCTCAGGCTGCGCAGGGACTCCACCGCCAGGTTGGCCGGCTGCACCACGCTCAGCAGATTGGGTTCGCCGGTACGGGTCTTCTTCTTCAGGCGACGATTCAGGCGCTCCTGGTCCTTGGTGAAGGGCAGGGTGGAATAGACCGGCAGGCCGATCTGCTCGACGGTGTCGGGATTCTCGATGCCCTTCTGGAAGGCCTGGCGGACGAACACCACCACCACCGAGGTCACCAGACCCAGCAGCAGCGACAGGATCAGCGCGATCTTGCGGTTGGTGGCCGGCTCGTCGAGGTTGACGTCAGCGTTGTCGACCAGGCGCACGTTGCCGATGGTGCCGGCGCGGATGATGTCCTGTTCCTGGGCCTGGTTCAGCAGCAGCTGATAGGTCTGGTTGGTGACCTTCATGTCGCGGTTCAGGCGCAGCAGTTCCTGCTGGGTGCTGGGCAGGGCTTCCACCTTGCGCTGCAGGCTGCGTTTTTCCACTTCCAGCTGGGCGAGCTGGTTCAGCAGGGTCTTGTAGCTGGGGTGATCGCGGGTATAGAGGCGATCGTATTCGGCCTGCTTGAGCTTGAGCTGGGAGATGGAGGTGTCGAGGGTGACGATCTTGTCCAGGACGGCCTTGGTTTCCAGGCTGATGTCCACGGAGCGGCTGTTGGTCTGGTAGCTGTTCAGGGCCGCTTCGGCGCTTTCCAGGTCCTTGCGCACCGCCGGCAGCTGGCCGCGCAGGAAGTCCAGGCGCTGGGCGGCTTCCGCCGAGCTGCGCTCGACGTTCTGCATGACGTACAGGCGGCTGATCTCGGACAGGACGCTCTTGGCCAGGTCGGGATTCTCGTCCGCCAGCGACAGATAGATGATCCCCGATTCCTTGCCGGCTTCGCTGGTCTTGATGCGCGTCTGATAGAGCTGCGCGGTGGTGATGACGCGATTGCGGGTTACCTTGAATTCGGTGCCGGGGCGCGCGGTCAGGGTCTTGATCTGCATGCGATAGCCGTTACCGGCGGCCATCTGGCCGACCTGGCCGTCGAGCAGCGGCTGCTTGTCCTTGTCCAGCAGGCGATAGCGACCGTTGCTGCCGGCGACCACCGTCAGGGTCTCGCCGTACATGTCGTCCGGCACGTCGAACTGGAAGACGTCGATCTGCTCGCCGCCCCAGGCGAAGCCGCGCAGTTGCGGCCAGCTGTCCGCCAGCTGACCCGGCTTTTCGGCTTCGTAGTGGCGCCACAGGTAGTGGCCGATCAGCGGGAAGAAGCGCGGCTTGGCCTCGATGTCCAGGCGCAGGTTCTCCACGGTCTTGGTCAGCACCGCACGCGACTTCAGCAGCTCGATCTCGGCCACGGCCGGCGAGGCGGAATTGGGTCGCACCACGGTCTCGGCGACCGCCGTGAGCGCATTCTTCTTGGGTTCGATCTGGATCATCGCCCCGGCGACGTACTGCGGGGTGGACAGCACGGCGTAGGCGATGCCCACGGCCAGAAAGCCCGCGGTGATGCCCGCGATCAGCTTCTTGTGGTCAAGAAGCGTGAGGGCCATCGTCTTGAGATCCAGATGTTGTTCTTCGTGTTGTTCGAACGAAGAGCGCTGCATGACGGTCATTGGGGTCCCTTCCTTTTAGCTGGATACATGGCAGCCGGAAAGCTGCGCTGTGCAAGTTCAGTAGGTGACGCGTTTGGGGGCGAAGCGTCGGCCGATGTTGAGGGTGATGTTGCTTACCGCCCGCAGAAGCGCCTTGACCTTCTGCGTCGGTGGAATCGAGGACAGCGAAAGACTCAGGACCTGGCGCAGGAAGAAGACATGCAGGTCGCGCTCGCCCAGCCGGTAGTAGTAGTTGGCCAGGCAGTACTGGGTGTGGAGGTCCATCTGCAGCCGCTTCTGGCTGGCGCGCATGGAAAAGATCCCGTTTTCGTGCACGCGATAGGCGGCGGGGCGGATCTCGTCCATGAACTTGCCCTTGCCGTGGGCGCCGAGCAGCGACCACCAGACGATGTCCATGAGCGCGGCGGTTTCCAGCTCCGGCGGCAATTCGCGCAGGACGTTGCGGAAGCAGGCGGTCAAGGTGGACAGCGGCAGCGCCTTCTTCAGGTCGGTTTCGCTGCGATCGTAGTGATCCTGGCCACTGAAGCGCTGCGGATTGACGATCCCCTTGTCATTGAAGGCATAGGACGCGTGGAAGGTCAGGGCGTAGTCCCTGTTGTTCTCCAGGAAGTCCACCTGCAGCTGCAGCTTGCGTGGATCGTTCCAGTAGTCGTCGCCTTCGCAGTAGGCGATGTAGTCGCCGCGGGCGTGCTGGAACACCGGCATGCCATAGGGCTTGCCCTGGCTGTACTGGTTTTCCTTTTGCAGGATCAGGCGGATCAGCCGGGGGTAGCGGCGCTCGTAGTCCTGGAGGATTTCCCGGGTGCCATCGGTCGAGGCGTCGTCGTTGACGATGATCTCGAAGGGGAAATCGGTCTGCTGGCGCAGGAAGCCGTCGATGGCCTGGCCGATGTAGTCACGATGATTGAAGGTCAGGCAGACGATGCTGGCGACCGGCCGACTGCAATCCGTCGGCCAGTGCTTCATGATCTCTGCTTCGGTCCGAGCGTCCATGTCAGATACCTGCTTTGTAGAGTTGGGAAAACAGGCGCGAGCGGGTCTGTTTCGGAGAACAGAGCACGTAGCTCAGCGCCATCAGCACCAGGGTCAGGCCACCGCCCAGGGCGAGGGTGGCCAGGATGGAGAACCGCTCCTGCGGTTGAATCTCTTGGTACAGCAGCTTGCTCAGGCCCACGCCGATGGCGGTCACCACCACGGCCACCAGCAGATCCTGGTTCCAGTAGCGCTGCAGCGTCGGCGCGAAGCGGCCGTGGACGATCATCGGCCAGATCACGAAGGGGATCAGGCGCATGAAGAACCAGGCCAGCGCCGCGCCATAGGCGCCGTAGTGCAGGACCACCAGGATCACGATGGGCACCGAGATGGCCGCGGATACCAGGCTGTACCAGACGTGCAGGCGCAACTTGCCGTAGGCGTACTGCAGATAGAACTGGAACTGGCTCAGGGCGAGCAGCGCCGAGCCCAGGGCGTACCAGAACAGGATCGGCTCGCTCCAGTGGGCGGAGACCTTGTCACCGGTCCAGGCGAAGACCAGCGCCTCGCCATGGAAGGCCACCATGGCCGCCAGCGGCAGCAGGATGGCGAAGGCGAAGCGCGCCGCGTTGCGGTAGAGCCGTTCCAGTTCGAGCGGTTTGTCCTGGGACACCAGCACCGTCATGCGCGGCAGCAGCGCCTGCACCAGCGGGTTGGTCAGGGTGACGATGCCGGTGGAGATCAGCGCCACCAGGCTGAAGTAGCCGTACTCGGCCAGCGGCAGCGCCTTGGACAGCACCAGCTTGTCGAGCTGGGTCAGGGCGATCCACAGGATCGAGGTAAAGGACATGCTCAGGGCGAAGGGCACGATGGGCTTCACCCGCTGCCAGTCGAAGCCACTCCACCAGGTGGGGTTGGGCAGCAGGCGATAGGCCTTTAGTGCATAGACCAGCATCTCGAAGACGGCGACGAAGGCCTGGAACACAAAGAAGTCCAGCGGCTCCTGGGAGATCCACATCACCAGGATCAGGCCGCCGAAGTAGCGCACCGTGGCGATCAGCACATTGACCAGATTCAGCCAACCGTGCAGCTCGACCCCCTGGACGCCGCTCTTGTACAGCGTCGACAGCAGCCGGAAGGCGATCATCAGCCCCATCAGGCCGATGCAGTGGGCCACGGTCTCGGTGGGCAGGCCCTGGACGTTGAGCCAGTGACCCGCCATCCACTCCGAATTCAGCTCGATGGCGACAAAGGCCAGGGTCGCCAGGGGGATGAAGATGAATTCCAGCGAGCGCAGCAGCTGGCCGCGGGTACGCCCGGCGCCGGTCTGGCCGCGGCCATGGGCGACGTCGCGCACCAGGGAGGCGGAAATGCCGACGTCGAGGAGTTGCAGCCAGGTCTGCAGCACGGCGAAGAAGCCGATCAGACCATAGGTTTCGGCACCCAGATGACCGAGATACATCGGCTGGATCAAGATGCCGATCAGCAGCGCATAGGCTTGGCCGGCATAGTTGATCAGGGTGTTGCGCAACACCGACACTTTCGCGGGACTGGTCATGGGAGATAGCGGGCCAGGGTCAAGTTAGAACAGGAGAGGAGTCGCCGGGAAAATCCCAGCTCGGCAGCAGCTGTGCCGGAGTGATGAGCGCCCGCAGGGATTCCATGCTGGTCTTTTTCTGCTGCGCGAGGAGCAGGGTGTCGATCAGCAGGTCCTGGGTCGCCTGCGGCAGGTCCGGATAGAGCGGCACGCAGAGGATGCGGTGACTCAGCTTGCGCGAGACCGGCTTGATCGCCTGGGGCTGCAGGTAATCCAGGGTTTCCAGCGACGGATAGAAGTAGCGGCGCGGATTGATGCCGACGGCGTTCAGCGCCTTCTTGGTGTCCAGCAGACTCGGCTCGTCGCGCAGGGCCACCGGGAAGTAGCTGTAGTTCAGCTGGGTGCCGTAGGTGGGACGCTGCAGGTCGAAGGCGCCTTGCAGGCGTCTTTCATAGTGCTGACCGATGACGGCGCGGCGGGCCAGGATGTCTTCCAGCTCGTCGAGGATGCACAGGCCCATGGCCGCGGAGACCTCGTTGAGCTTGGCGTTGATGCCCACGCCTTCGATGCGTTCGGCATCGACGATGCCGAAGTTGATCATGCGGCGGACGCGCTCGGCGAGCTCGTCGTCCTCGGTGATGATCGCGCCGCCTTCGATGGTGTGGAACAGCTTGGTGGCGTGGAAGCTGACGGTGGTGATGTCGCCCCACTGCAGTACCGAGCGGCCTTCGAACAGGGTGCCGAAGGCGTGGGCACCGTCGTAGACGACCTTCAGGCCGTGGCGGTTGGCGACCTGCTGCAGGCCGCGCACATCGCAGGGATTGCCGAACACGTGGGTGGCGACGATGGCCGAGGTGTCATGCTCGATGGCGGCTTCGACGTTGGCCGGGTCCAGGTTCCAGGTTTCCGGATGGATGTCCGCGAAGACCGGCCGGATCCCTTCCCAGTGCAGGGTGCTGGTGGTGGCGACGAAGCTGAACGGCGTGGTGATGGCGCTGCCGGTCAGGCCCAGGGCGCGATAGGCGACCTGCAGGGCCAGGGTACCGTTGTTGACCAGGATGATGTTTCTGACGCCCAGATAGTCGCGCAGGCGCTCTTCGAGCTGAGCGTGCAGAGGTCCCTGGTTGGTGATCCAGTTGTTGGCGTAGATCTTGTCGATATACGCCTTGAAGCGTTCCTTATCGCCAAGGTAGGGCTTGGTCACATTGATCATGATCCGGTACCTGCTTATCGAGTCCTTGATACGTGTCGGTTCGGTCAAGCGTGTTCGGCGACCGGGCTGGCCGGTTGCCGGAAGGCGGCGCCGGGCTTGTCCAGACGCTCCAGAACCGACTCCAGGGCCTCGCGACTGGCATCGTTGTGGAACTGCCAGACCCCGTAGATGCGTCCGGAAAAGGACGCCTCGCTCCCCAGGCGGGGATCCACTGCCAATCCCGAGCCCAGGCCGAACAGGTGCAGGCCCTTGAGGCGCTGGCCATGCTGGTCCAGCGGGCTGCCGGCGGCGTCGGAGTCCAGGCCGCCGCGCAGGGTGCGCAGGGTCAGCGGACGACCGTCCTGGCAGCGCAGCTCGGGCACTATGGGCTGGTAACCCATGCCCTGTACCAGCAGGGCGGCGCTGTCGAACAGCGTCTGGGCGCTGGCGAGTTGCCCGGCGCTGCCATCCAGTTGCAGCGTCCTGACCTTGACCGGGGTACCGCCGATGCCCTGACCGGCCAGGACCTGGCGGCCGATCTCGTGGGCGCGGTAGCGCAGTCCGCCGGAGCGGTTGACCCGCTTGGAAATGGGGCATATGTCCTGCAGCGGATCGAAGGCGTAGCCGGCGGCCAGGGCTTCGGCGGCGGTCTCGTAGAACAGCCGGATCGGCGAGCGATGGACCAGGGTCAGTTCGCGCAGACCGTCGTGGTGCAGGGCGCTGGCCAGGTTGTCCAGGGCGGAGAAGGCACTGTGGGAGCCGCCGACCACGCAGATCGGGCCGCCATCCTTGAGGCGGGCCCGATAGCGCTGGCGCAGGGCTTCGGGTTGCAGGCGCAGCAGGTTGTCGGAGCTGTCGATCGAGGCGCTCTGGGGCAGCTGCAGGCCCATGGCCTGGATGCTTTCTTCGAAGCTGTGGCGGGTCTGCTTGCCGCCCAGGTTCAGCACCAGGCTGGAGGTGCGGACGCGGCGGATGGCACCGGCCTGTTCCAGCCAGACGACATAGCTCGAGCCTTCGCAGGTCACTTCGGTGATGCGGGTCTGGCGCCAGGTGGGGATGCCGTACTGGCGTTCGAGCCAGGGCAGGACCAGGCCGGCGGCCTGCTGGAAGAGCTGGCCGACGATGGGCAGCGCCGGTGCTTCCTGGGAATTCAGCTTGAGGTGGCGAAAGGTCGGGGACGCTTGCAGCGGGGCCAGGATGGGCGCCAGCAGCGGATCGCGCAGGCAGTCCAGAAAGACGTCGCTGACCGAGTTGGCGATGATCTGGTAGTCACCCAGCTTGCCGGCGCCGAGTTCGGTCCCGGCATCGACGATGATGGTGCCGGCCTGGGCGAGTTGCTCCAGGGCGCCGCGCTTGATGGCATTGAACAGGAATCCCAGGCCTGCCGGACCGGCGCCGCCAATTAGACATCCTAATGTCGATTCCGATAGATCATTCCTTGCCATCGGGGCATCCTCTCTGTGCGCATTCAGGGCGCAATTAACGTGATTGAAACTGGCTTTCACAGTGCCCGGCAGTCAACAAAAAATGCAGCGGATCGTTTTAATCTTTATTGAGTTAATGACCGTCTGATGAACGTCGGTCAGTACCCTTTTGCACCGTTGCCGGTAATTAATCCGCAGGATTCGGCAGTGGAAATAGGCGAACTTTCCCAAGGCTGTCTGTCGCGCACTTTCCGAACTAACCAGGGCCGGGATGCCGGTGACGGAAGCGGGCTGAAGTGGGGCTGGCTGAGCCACTCGCCGGCCTGGTGCGGGCACGGCTGAAATTGCATGGGCGAAAAGAATTAAGTCCCGCTCGGGTGACATCCCTGTAGTCCTGCAGGTGCTCGCTGGCACGGTGATCGTCCCCTTCTGTCCAGCGCCGGGCATGGCTACCGCACAGGTTTGCCGTGACTTGGGTGGCAACCGGTCCGGTCGGGACATGGCTACCGCACGGGTTTGCACCTGGACGGGATGAACAGAGGGTTATTTACCGATATCAAGACCTGACAATGCTTGGTCAGGCACTTGAGAAGTCATCGGCGAGACGCAGAGGAGGGGGGAGGTAATGCTGTCTTCCCTGACCTGAACGGCGGCTGGTTCAGCGCGCAATCCCAGCGCTACTTCGAACGTGGGGCAATGATTGTCAAAAGGGTTAGGACTGTCAACGCGAGGTCCGGAGGGGAAATTTGGCCAGCGAGGCGGCTATTAACGCCGTTGTTATCGAGGAATCGCCGGCCAAATGAGGTGTGCTTGGCAAAAAATCATCCGGCCCGGCGGCTTTTGGTGAAGGGAGTCGCAAAGCTTCTGCCGTCGAGGTCGACAAGTGTGACGAATATTTTGGCGATTGGTTAACAGAACCCAGGGACCTAGTAGACGGCCGGCGAGCACAAAAAAATCAGCCTTTCGGTATTGGGTATTACTGATTTCCCGGCGTGCCCGACCAACCTTCCAGCAGGGAAGGAAGTTCGCTCAGACTGCGGATCTCCGCATCCGGCTTGCCAGGACCCTGCCAGGGGTTCTGCAAGGGATTGAACCAGACGGCGCGGATGCCAGCGCGCTGGGCACCGGCGACATCGTCCACGGGGTTATCGCCCACGTGCACGGTGGCATCGGCGGCGATGCCGGTGAGGCGCAGGGCCTCGCGGAAGGGCGTGGGGTCGGGTTTGCCGACGCCCAGCTGCTCGGCATTCAGGGCGAAGCGAAAGTAGTCGGCCAGGCCGATGGTCTGGACGTCCGCATTGCCATTGGTCAGCACCCCCAGGGTATAGCGATCGGCGAGGCGTTCCAGGGTGGGGTGGACGTCGTCGAACAGGGTGACCTGCTGGCGAGCGGCCAGATAGACCGCGAAGCCCGCTTCGGCCAGCTGGGCGGCCTCGGGTTCGCCATAGCCGGCATCGAGCAGCGCCTGATGGATGACCCGGCGGCGCATCTCGCTGACCCGGTGCTTGAGACCGGCGTCCTGCTGCAGCAGGCGATCGCGGATCGCCCAGAGGTGCTCGACCGGCACGTTGCCCAGCCGCGGCGCGGAGGCGGCGAACCAGTCGCGCAGCAGGGCTTCGGCGGAGTGGATGACCGGCGCGATTTCCCAGAGGGTGTCGTCGAGGTCGAAGGTCACGAGGCGAATCGTCATCGGCTGGCCTTGCGCTTGGCGCGGGGGTGCGCCTTGTCATAGACCTCGGCGAGCTGGCCGAAGTCCAAGTGGGTGTAGATCTGGGTGGTGGCGATGTCGGCATGGCCGAGCAGCTCCTGGACCGCGCGCAGATCGCCGGAGGCGCTGAGCATGTGGCTGGCGAAGCTGTGCCTGAGCATGTGCGGATGCAGGTGCTGGCCCAGTTCGCGCACGCCGGCCTCGCGCACCCGCAGCTGTACCGCGCGGGGCGTCAGGCGCAGACCGCGCTGACCGATGAACAGGGCGTCGTCGCGTGGTGCGGCCTGGAGCCGGACCTTGAGCCAGGCTTCCAGGGCGTCCCGGGCCTTGCTGCCGATGGGCAGCACCCGCTCCTTGTTGCCCTTGCCGCGCACCTGGACCAGCCCCTGGGCCAGGTCCACATCCGCGAGGTCCAGCCCCACCAGCTCGGAGAGGCGCAGCCCGGAGCTGTAGAAGAGCTCCAGCAGCGCCTGATCACGCAGGCCGAGGAAGTCGTCCTCCACGGCGCCATCGAGCAGCTGCATGGAGCGGTCGACGTCGAGCACCTTGGGCAGGGCCTTCTGCGCCTTGGGGGGCGTGAGTCCATGAGCCGGATCCTGGCTGCAGTGGCCTTCACGGATCAGGTAGAGATAGAAGCCGCGGCAGGCCGATAGCAGCCGCGCCAGGCTGCGACTGGAGGCGCCGGCCCGATGCAGCTGGGCGATCAGGGCGCGCAGGCGGCGACTGTCCAGGCTGCCCCAGTCGCTCAGGCCTTCGGCTTCGACGAAGGTCAGCAGCTTGCGCAGGTCGCGCCGGTAGCCGTCGAGCGTGTGTGGCGAAACCTGGCGCTCCAGCCGCAGGTGGTCGAGATAGGCATCGAGCTGGACCTGCATGCTCCGCTCCCGGGCTCAGCGCACCGTACGCAAGGGGACGGGAAAGCGCGGCAGTACCCGCGCCAGGACTTCCGCCACGTGGCTCAGGAACAGCGTGCCCAGGCTGCTGCGATAGTGCTGGGGATCGGGGCTGCCGATCGCCAGGACGCCATGCAGACCCTGGTGGGAGAGGGCGGCGACGGCCGCGGAACCGACCTCTTCCTTGGCCGAGTCGCCGAACAGGAAGGCCAGTTCGTGGGCGCGCAGGACACCGCTGGTGGTCTTCTCGCCGCCCAGCAGGCCGCCGATCACCTTTTGTGCCTCGGCGGGCGTGACGCTGCGGCCGACCGGCAGGGGATGCTCGTGGAACAGGATGAGGCCGACGTAGGGGACCTTGAATTCATGGCGCAGGCTGTCCTCGACGGTGCCTATCACCTCTTCGAGGCTGTTGGCGTCGAGCAGGCCGATGATCAGCCGACGGGTCTTGTCGAACAGCCGGTCGTTGTCCCGCGCCACGTCCATCAGGTGGGTCAGGCGATGGCGCATCTCGCCGTTGCGATCGCGCAGCAGGCCGAGTTGCCGCTCGACCAGGGAGATGGCGGTGCCCCGCTGGTGGGGCACGCGCATCTCCGCCAGCAGCTCTTCGCGATCGGCGAAGAAGTGCGGATGGTCCAGCAGCCAGTCGGCGATCTGGTCCGCGGTCAGTTCGGGGGTGTCGCTCATACTCTTACCTGGCCTTCGTAGACACGGGTGGCCGGACCGGTCATGAGCACCGGTTGACCGACGCCGTCCCACTCGATGTTGAGCAGGCCGCCCGGCAGTTCGATGCTGACCGGCGATTTCAGCCAGCCCTGGCGGATACCGGCTACCGCGGCGGCGCAGGCGCCGGTGCCGCAGGCGCGGGTCTCGCCGACGCCACGTTCCCAGACCCGCAGGCGGGCGCGCTGGGCATCGATGATCTGCAGGAAGCCGATGTTGGCCTTTTGCGGAAAGCGCGGATGGCACTCCAGCTTGGGGCCGAGGGTCAGTACCGGCGCCTGGTCGACGTCGGCGACCCGCAGCACGCCATGGGGATTGCCCATGGAGACCACCGCCAGCTCGACCGTCTCGCCCTCGACCTGGACGGCATGACTCAGGGTCTCCGCCTCGGCGATGAAGGGGATCTCGGCCGCCTGCAGGCGCGGTGCGCCCATGTCGACGCGGACCTGGCCATCACCCTTGAGCAGCAGCTCGATGATGCCGCCACGGGTTTCGACGCGGATCTGCTTCTTGACCGTCAGGCGCTTGTCGAAGACGAAGCGGGCGAAGCAGCGGGCACCGTTGCCGCACTGTTCGACCTCGGAGCCATCGGCGTTGAAGATGCGATAGCGAAAGTCCACGTCCGGGGTGCTGGGGGTCTCGACGATCAGCAGCTGGTCGAAGCCGACCCCGGTCTTGCGGTCACCCCACAGACGGACGTGCTTGGGTTGGATGTGCGCGTGCTGGCTGATCAGGTCGAGGACCATGAAGTCGTTGCCCAGACCGTGCATCTTGGTGAAGCGCAGTTGCATGGAGCTCCCCTCAGGCCGGCAGCCGGCTCTCGCCTGCGAAGAGTTCTTCCAGCGTCTCGCGCCGACGGACCAGGTGCGCCTGGTCGCCATCCACCATCACCTCGGCCGCACGGCCACGGGTGTTGTAGTTGGAACTCATGGTGAAGCCATAGGCCCCGGCGGAGCGGATGGCCAGCAGATCGCCTTCGGCCAGGACCAGCTCGCGGTCCTTGGCGAGGAAGTCGCCGGTCTCGCAGATGGGGCCGACCAGGTCGTAGCGGCGGGCGTCGCCCTGGCGCGCGGCCACCGGTTCCACCGCCATCCAGGCCTGGTACAGCGCCGGACGGATCAGGTCATTCATCGCCGCGTCGACGATGGCGAAGTCCTTGTGGGCGGTGTGCTTGAGGTATTCCACGCGGGTCAGCAGGATGCCGGCGTTGGCGACGATGAAGCGGCCGGGTTCGAACACCAGGGTCAGGTTGCGCCCGGCGATGCGTTCGCGGATGGCCTGGATGTAGTCGCCCGCCAGCGGCGGCTGCTCGTCGCGATAGCGCACGCCCAGGCCGCCACCGAGATCCAGATGGCGCAGGACGATACCGCGCTCGGCGAGGCGATCGATCAGCGCCAGCAGGCGGTCGAGGGCGTCGAGGAAGGGCGGCAGGGTGGTGAGCTGGGAGCCGATGTGGCAATCCACCCCGAGGATCCGCAGATTCGGCAGCTCGGCGGCGCGGGCGTAGACCGCCTCGGCGTCGGCGATGTCGATGCCGAACTTGTTTTCCTTGAGGCCGGTGGAGATGTAGGGGTGGGTACCGGCATCGACGTCGGGATTGACCCGCAGCGAGATCGGCGCGACCACACCCCGCTCCGCGGCCACCTGTTGCAGCCGTTCCAGCTCGTCGGTGGACTCGACGTTGAAGCAGTGCACGCCGACGTCCAGGGCGCGGCGCATGTCGTCACGGGTCTTGCCGACCCCGGAGAACACCACCCGGTGCGGATCGCCACCGGCGGCCAGGACGCGCTCCAGTTCACCGCGGGAAACGATGTCGAAGCCGGCGCCGAGGCGGGCCAGGACATTGAGCACGCCGAGGTTGGAGTTGGCCTTGACGGCAAAGCAGACCAGGTGTGGCAGACCGGCCAGCGCATCGGTATAGGCGCGGTACTGGCCCTCGATGTGCGCTCGCGAATAAACGTAGGCGGGGGTGCCGAATTTCTGCGCCACGGCGCTCAGGGCTACCCCTTCCGCATGCAGTTCACCTGCACGGACAGCAAAGACTTCCATGGTGGCTCCTTAGAACACGTCGTGGCGGTGTTCTTTGGCGGCTTTCTGGTCGTCGGGCAGGTACAGCGGGCCTTTCTGACCGCAGCCGGCCAGCAGGCAGGCGCAGGCGATGAAGAGGAGAGACAGGCGCTTCATGACGCTAAACCTATGCGAAAAGATAATATTGCACCGAGTATAACGGGGTTGAGCGACTCTTTGACACGCCCGGATGGCTGAAGCGCAGCTGCCTGAAGCAGCCGCGACTGGACGTCATCTGGGCGGCCCGCTACCGTGCGGCGATTCTTTCCCTTCTTTCGAGGATCGTCATGAGCCGGCTCAGCGAAGCGCAATTCCATCACCTCGTCGACCAGACCCAGCGCCAGGTCGAAGACGCCTATGACGACAGCGGTCTGGACCTCGATCTGGAAAATGCCGGCGGCGTGCTGACGATCAAGTTCGACAACGGCAGCCAGGTCATTCTCAGCCGCCAGCCACCACTGGTGCAGCTCTGGGTGGCGGCGCGGTCGGGTGGCTATCACTTCGACTGGGATGGCCAGAGCTGGATCTGCGACACTTCGTCCGAGACCCTCGGTGCGCTGCTGGTGCGGGTGACCCTGGAGCAGACCGGCGAGAGCGTGGCCCTGCCCGGGCTCTGACGACCTGCGGTCGGTGCGGCTTGACCCCTGCCAAGACCCCTGTGCTAGCGTGACCCGACGGCGCCTTTCGAGCGCCGTTTTCTTTTGCCGCCTCCATGCGGCTTCCCGCTGGGCCCTCGTCGCCCGTCATCCCGGTGGTCCACTGCCGCTCGCGGCTGGGATCGCACCGTCTCGTCCTCCAGGAGTCCGCCATGCGCCATGCATCGCCCATTACCGTTTCCGCCGTCGATCTGCCCCGTCTCGAACGCCTGCTCGACGCCCTGCCCGAATTCGGGCCGGTGGCCGAGGCCCTGGACGAGGAGCTGGCCCAGGCGCGGGTGATGGCGCCC
Organism: Pseudomonas sp. AS2.8; assembly: GCF_014190935.1. Lineage (NCBI taxonomy): Bacteria > Pseudomonadati > Pseudomonadota > Gammaproteobacteria > Pseudomonadales > Pseudomonadaceae > Pseudomonas > Pseudomonas sp. AS2.8. The sequence goes on along the minus strand of NZ_JACHVV010000003.1, from coordinate 146,837 downwards.
GAGGAGATCGGCGCGGTGGTCACCATGAATTCGCGCGTACGCTGCCGCGAGACCGATACCGGCAAGGAGTACCAGGTGGTGCTGGTCTATCCGGAGGACGCCGGTGGCGAGGGCCGGGTCTCGGTGCTGGCGCCGGCCGGCAGCGCGCTGCTCGGTGCGACGCCCGGCGAGCACCTCAGCTGGCCGGTGCCGGGTGGCAAGGAGCAGCAGGTGGAGCTGCTGGCGCTGGAGCCGGCCGAGGCCTAGTCGTCCGCGACCTCGGGCAGGTCCGGCAGGGCCCGCAGCAGGCGCTCGTAGTGGGCGCCGTCGAAGGGGCGGTCGGCGTCGAGCATGGCGGCGATCTCAAAGGACAGCGCCTGGGCCATCAGCAGCACCGCTTCCTCGCGGTCATAGCCGACCAGGGTCAGCTTGTTGAGTACGGCCTGGACATAGTCCGGCTCGCCGGCGGCGAGCTGATTCTCCACCGCTTCGATTAGATGGGAGGAGACAAAGGATTCTTCGTCATCGGCGTGGTCAATCATGTCTGGATACCTTTTGTTACAGTGCGACCCCCGATGCCGGCCTGGAGTCTTCTCGATGATCACCTGCTATCGCCTGTCCGCCGACGAGCTGGTCGCGCAGCCCTTGTCGCCGGGAGACCCGCTGCCCGTGGATCTGCTCTGGGTCGATCTGCTCGACCCCAGCGAGGCAGAGGAACGCTATCTCGAACAGGCGCTGGCGATGGACATCCCCACCCGGGAAGAGATCGCCGAGATCGAGGAGTCCTCGCGACTCTACCAGACCGACCAGGCCCTGCACCTTACCACCACGGTGGTCAGCGGCTTCAGTGAACACCAGCCGCAGGCCTCGGTGGTCAATTTCGTGCTGACGCCCGAGTGGCTGGTGACGGTGCGCTACGCCGAGCTGGCCGCCTTCAAGGCCTTTCTCGGCAAGGCCCAGCAGCAGGCACGGCAGCACTGTCGCAGCGACGTCATCTTCGCCTCCCTGCTGGACAGCCTGGTGGATCGGGTGGCCGACATCCTCGAATCGGTGCAGGCGCACCTCAATCGCCTGGCCAAGGCGGTGTTTCGCGAACCCCTGGATCCCCATCAGGAAAAGCAGCAGCCCAAGACCGACCTGCAATCCATCGTCAAGCAGCTGGGGCGCAGCAACCAGCTGCTGGCCCAGCTCAGCGAGAGTCTGCTGGGCATCAATCGCATCGTCTCCTACCTGCGACGCGCGGGCGCCACCTGGATCTCCGGCACGGCCAAGACCTGGTTCAAGACGCTGGAGCGCGACGTCCGCTCGCTGAGCGACTACCAGGCCAAGATGAACGGCGAGATCGGCTTTCTGCTCGACGCCACCCTGGGCCTGATCAGCGTGGAGCAGAACAACATCGTCAAGGTGTTCACCATCGCCTCGGTGCTGTTCCTGCCGCCGACCCTGGTGGGCACCATCTACGGCATGAACTTCAAGGTCATGCCGGAGCTGGACTGGCATTTCGGCTATCCGCTGGCGCTGGGCGCCATGGTGGTCTCGGCGCTGATTCCCTATGCCTGGTTCAAATTTCGCCGCTGGCTGTAGCCGGCGGCATCCATCGCATCTCGAGGAGGCAAAGCTATGCGTATCGGATTCATCGGCCTGGGCGGCATGGGCCAGGGCATGGCGGCCAATCTGCTCAAGGCCCGTCATGAGGTGGTGGTCTGGAATCGCTCCCCGGAACCGGTCCAGGCCTTGGTCGGGCAGGGCGCCCGCGCGGCGGCGTCGCCCGCGGAGGCCTTCGAGACCGAGGTGGTCTTCAGCATCCTGGCCAATGACGCCGCCACTCGCGAGGTGATCCTCGACAGCGGCGCCCTGCGGCGGGCGCGGGCCGGGCTGGTTCACGTCAGCATGGCCACCCTGTCGGTGGCCCTGGTCGACGAACTGGTCGCGCGCCATGCCGAGGCCGGCGTGGGCTACGTGGCGGCGCCGGTGTTCGGGCGCACCGACGTGGCCGCCAGTGGCCAGCTCAACATCGTGGTGGCGGGGGATCCGCAAGCGATCGCGCGGGTCCAGCCGCTGCTCGATGTGCTGGGGCGCAAGACCTGGCCGGTGGGCGTGGAGCCGCGGCAGGCCAATGTGGTCAAGATCGCCGGCAACTTCATGATCGCCAGCGCCATCGAGACCATGGGCGAAAGCACCGCCCTGGCGCGCAGCTATGGCGTGGAGCCGGCGGCGCTGCTGGAGATCCTTACCAGCACCCTGTTCGCCGCGCCGGTGTACCAGAACTACGGGCGCCTGCTGACCGAGCGCAAGTTCTCGCCGGCGGCCTTCAAGCTCAGCCTGGGACTCAAGGACGTCGGCCTGGCCCTGGCGGCCGGTCAGGAAAAGGCGGTGCCGCTACCCTTCGCCAGCGTCCTGAGAGACAACCTGCTGGAGGCCGTCGCCCAGGGCGAAGGCGATCTGGACTGGATCGCGCTGGGGCAGAGATCGCACAAGAAGGCCGGTCTCGACTGAGCGCCGCCCTACTTGCAGGCGGTGCCCAGCGCCGCCAGCGACAGCGGGTAGAATTGCAGGTTGTAGCCCGAGGTCTTGGCCTGGCTGCAGCGCTTGGTGCTGTAGAGGCCGTAGTCGATGATCATCACCGGCTTCTTCTGGGTGCGGAAGTAGCTGTAGGCGTTGCACTCGGCGTAGTCGTAGCAACTCTCGTTGAGGGCGAAGTCGAACTTGGTGTAGAGGCTCGGCACCAGGTCCACGGCGTTCTTCAGGCCCACCAGCAGACTGCGCCTGTGCGCTTCGTCGGCCAGCCAGTTGAGGAAGTCCAGTTGCTGGGCCCGGGTCAGCTTGAGGCCATTGGGATTGCTGAAGCCGTCGACGTTGTCCGGGTCCACCCCCTGGCAGCCCTTCTGCACCGCCAGGTCCAGCCGCTTGGCCAGCAAGGCGCGGACGTCGGTGCGGCGAATGTCCAGCCAGCGTTCGCCCGGCCAGGCGTCCAGCGCCTTGCCCAGGGCGGCCTTGGGATAGAGCGCGGCGTCGGGCCGCCAGTCTTCCCAGGTGCCGGCGCTGAAATAGCAGATCACCGTCTTCCCATTGCCCTTCAGGTTGGCGATCACCGCCTTGCTGGTGTCATAGAGATCGATGTCGTAAAGGGTGCGATTAGGCTTTTGCAGCACGCCGTTCAACTGGACATGCCAGGTGAGCGTCTGTGGCAGCGGCGGCGGCAGGTCGGCCTGGCTGGAAGCCGCGGCGAACAGTCCGCAAAGCAGGATGGAACAGGCTGAAAGGCGCATGAGACTTGACTCGGACGGCTGGTCAAGTCTCCAGTATCGGCTGCCGGGTCTCCTTCCTGAGCACCAGTCGTCGTACCTATCAACGGCTGGTCGGCGCTTGTCGGACAGGCTTTCAGGCTCCTTGCGCAAAGAATCCCGGCCTAGAGCCCTTGCCGTCGGACCAGGCGTCTGCGGCACGGTGGAGCGAGCACTCGCGCTTGTTCGCGCTGCCGATGAGCGGCAAGGGTGGGTCTTTGACAGGCGGCTTGCTCACCCGCACCGCGGCGGGGTGGGCGAGCAAGCGCAGTGGCGGGCGTTAGCGCCGGGCCAGCAGCTCGCGGCCGCGCTGCACGGCGGCACGGACCTGGGCCGGGGCGGTGCCGCCGATATGGTCGCGGGCGTTGACCGAACCTTCCAGGGTCAGGACGGCGAAGACGTCCTGCTCGATCTGGTCGCTGAAGCGCCGCAGTTCCTCCAGGCTCATCTCGGCCAGGTCCTTGCCGCTGTCCACGCCGTACTTGACCGCGTGGCCGACGATCTCATGGCAGTCCCGGAAGGGCAGGCCCTTGCGCACCAGGTAGTCGGCGAGGTCGGTGGCGGTGGAGAAGCCGCGGCGGGCCGCCTCGCGCATGATCTCGCGCTTGGGCTTGATGGCCGGGACCATGTCGGCGAAGGCGCGCAGGGAGTCGCGCAGGGTGTCTGCGGCGTCGAACAGCGGTTCCTTGTCTTCCTGGTTGTCCTTGTTGTAGGCCAGCGGCTGGCCCTTCATCAGGGTCAGCAGGCCGGTGAGGGCGCCGAATACCCGGCCGGTCTTGCCGCGTACCAGCTCGGGCACGTCGGGATTCTTCTTCTGCGGCATGATCGAGGAGCCGGTGCAGAAGCGATCGGGCAGGTCGATGAACTGGAACTGGGCGCTGGTCCAGAGCACCAGCTCTTCGGAAAAGCGCGACAGGTGCATCATCGCCAGGGAGGCTGCGGCGCAGAATTCGATGGCGAAGTCGCGATCCGAGACGCCGTCCAGGGAGTTGCCGCCGATGGCCTCGAAGCCCAGCAGTTCGCAGGTGACCTGGCGCTGGATCGGGTAGGTGGTGCCGGCCAGCGCGGCGCTGCCCAGGGGCATGCGGTTGACGCGCTTGCGACAGTCGACCAGGCGCTCGTGGTCGCGGGAGAGCATCTCGAACCAGGCCAGCAGGTGGTGGCCGAAGGTCACCGGTTGCGCGGTCTGCAGGTGGGTGAAGCCGGGCATGATGGTGTCGGCTTCCGTCTCGGCCAGTTGCAGCAGGCCTGCCTGCAGGCGGTTGAGCTCGACGAGGATGGCGTCGATCTCGTCGCGCAGCCACAGGCGGATGTCGGTGGCCACCTGGTCGTTGCGGCTGCGGCCGGTGTGCAGCTTCTTGCCGACCACGCCCAGGCGCTCGGTCAGGCGCGCCTCGATGTTCATGTGCACGTCTTCCAGGTCGACGCGCCACTCGAAAGTGCCGGCCTCGATCTCGCCGCGGATCTCGTCCAGCCCGGCGACGATGGCGTCGCGCTCGGCTTCGCTGAGCACTCCGGCCTGGGTCAGCATGCGCGCATGGGCCTGGCTGCCGAGGATGTCGTGGCGGTAGAGGCGCTTGTCGAAGTCCACCGAGGCGGTGAAGCGGGCGACGAAGGCGTCGACGGGTTCGCTGAAGCGTCCGCCCCAGGACTGGTTGGTTTTTTCGCTGCTCATGGATCGGCCTGCTGCTGGGCTTGTCGGTAAGGATAGGAGAGGGCCGATGATAGCAGTCCCGAGGGGGTGCCGGCCCGATTCAACGGAGCCGACTTGCCGACGAGTGGTATCTGACCCACACTGCCTCCATGATACTCGAACGCCGCAAAACTCCCCGACCGGTCAAGGTCGACGACTTCTTCGTCCCGGCGCTCTGCGAACCGGAAGCCCTGCTCGTGCTGGTGGTGCTGGCCGAGCTGCTGGTCCTCGTGCTGGTGCTGGCAGAACCCTTTACTCTGCAGTTCAACTGGATCCGCCTGGCGCTGGTGTCGCTGTTCGTGCAGTGGATCGTGCTGCTGTCAGCGGCGCTGCTCTGCCGCCTGCGGCCCTGGCTGGCACGCCATAGACCGGTGGTGGCGGGCGGCTTCTGCTGCGCCATCGTGGTGGCCCTGACGCTGCTCTGCACCCTGGTGGCCGACTGGCTGCAGCTGGCCGGACCGCTGCAGCGGGTCGGCGAGGTGCGGCTGTACATGAGACACGCGCTGATCGCCCTGATCATGTCCATGCTGCTGCTGCGCTACTTCTGGCTGCAGAGCCAGTGGCGCCGCCAGCAGCAGGCCGAACTGCACGCACGTATCGAGTCCCTGCAGGCGCGCATCCGCCCGCATTTCCTGTTCAACAGCCTGAACAGCATCGCCAGTCTCATCGCCCTGGATGCGGACAAGGCCGAGCGCGCGGTACTGGACCTTTCGGCCTTGTTCCGCGCCAGCCTGGCCCAGCCCGGCACCAAGGTACGCTGGTCCCAGGAGCTGGAGCTGTCACGGCGCTATCTGGAGATCGAGCGCCTACGCCTGGGCGATCGCCTGCAACTGCAATGGGACGTGGACGGGGTACCGGCCGACCTGCCGATTCCCCAGCTGACGTTGCAGCCGCTGCTGGAAAACGCCCTGATCTATGGCGTCGCGCCACGCATCGAAGGGGGGCTGGTCACCATCTTCGCCACCTACCGGGACGGGGTGTTCGAACTGGTCATCAGCAACCCCTATGACCCGGAGGTAGAGCAGCAGCCACGCCCACCCAAGGGCACCCGTCAAGCTTTAAGCAATATCGAGGCGCGATTGACGGCACTTTTCGGACCAGCTGCGAGTCTCAAAATCGAACGCCGCGACCAGCGGCATACAACGTCTCTTCGCTATCCATGCGAGCGACTCATGCGGGAAGCCTGAGCTTATGAATGTCCTGATCGTCGATGACGAACCCTTGGCGCGCGAGCGTCTGGCCCGTCTGGTGGGGCAACTGGACGGTTATACCGCCCTGGAGCCAACAGCCACCAACGGTGAGGAAGCCCTCGCTTTGGTTGAAAACCTCAAGCCCGATATCGTCCTGCTCGACATCCGCATGCCGGGTCTGGACGGTCTGCAGGTGGCAGCGCGTCTCTGCGAACGCGAATCGCCGCCCGCGGTGATCTTCGTGACCGCCCACGACGAATACGCGCTCGACGCCTTCCAGGTCAGCGCCGTGGGCTATCTGGTCAAGCCGGTGCGACAGGAGGACCTGGCGGCCGCCCTGGGCAAGGCCCAGCGACCCAACCGGATGCAGCTGGCCGCCCTGACCAAGCCGCCGGCCAGCGGTGGTCCGGGCCCGCGCAGCCACATCAGCGCCCGGACCCGCAAGGGTATCGAACTGATCCCGCTGGACGACGTGGTCTACTTCATCGCCGACCACAAGTACGTGACCCTCCGGCATTCCGGTGGCGAGGTGCTGCTGGACGAGCCGCTCAAGGCGCTGGAAGACGAATTCGGCGAGCGCTTCGTGCGCATCCACCGCAACGCGCTGGTTTCCCGCGAGCGCATTGAGCGGTTGCAGCGGACGCCCCTGGGTCACTTCCAGCTGTTCCTCAAGGGCATGAACGGCGACGCCCTGACCGTCAGCCGCCGCCATGTGGCCGGTGTGCGCCGCCTGATGCACAGCATCTGACGCGCGCCTGGGCCGACGACCGGCGCGTAGCGCGAAAGCGGCGCCGGTCGATTTGCTATCATGGCCGGCAATCTGACGTCCTGACGTGCCGGTAATGCCCATGCCCCGCGAAATTCGTATCGCCACGCGCCAGAGTGCCCTGGCGCTCTGGCAAGCCAACTTTGTCAAGGATCGCCTCGAAGCGGCCCATCCGGGTCTGCGGGTGAGCCTGCTGCCGATGATCAGTCGCGGCGACAAGCTGCTCGACGCGCCACTGGCCAAGATCGGTGGCAAAGGCCTGTTCGTCAAGGAACTGGAAAACGCCCTGCTCGACGGCAGCGCCGACATCGCCGTGCACTCCATGAAGGACGTACCCATGGAGTTTCCCGCAGGCCTCGGCCTGTACGCCATCTGCGAGCGGGAAGACCCACGCGACGCCTTCGTCTCCAATCGCTACAGCGGTCTTGCCGAATTGCCCCGGGGCAGCGTGGTGGGCACCTCCAGCCTGAGACGCCAGGCCCAGTTGCTGGCCCTGCGCCCGGATCTGGAGATCCGCTTCCTGCGCGGCAACGTCAACACCCGCCTGGCCAAGCTCGATGCCGACAGCTACGACGCCATCATCCTGGCCGCCGCCGGATTGATCCGCCTGGGCTTCGCCGCGCGCATCCGCGAATACCTGACCGTCGAAGACAGCCTGCCGGCCGGTGGCCAGGGCGCCGTGGGCATCGAGTGCCGGACCGACGATGCCGAGGTCCATGCGCTGCTCGAACCCCTGCACCATTTCGACACCGAACGCCGGGTCGCTGCCGAGCGCGCCCTGAATCGCCGTCTCAATGGCGGCTGCCAGGTGCCCATCGCCTGCTATGCCGTGCAGCAGGGCGATCTGCTCTGGCTGCGCGGTCTGGTCGGCCAGCCCGATGGCGGCCTGCTGCTGCGCGCCGAGGCCCGCGGCCCGCTGAACGACCCCGCCACCCTTGGCGTGGCGGTGGCCGAGGACCTGCTCGCCCAGGGCGCCCAGGACATCCTCGATGCCGTCTACGGGACCAGCGGCGCATCATGAGCGGCTGGCGGCTGCTGCTGACCCGGCCGGCGGAGGAAAATCCACCGCTTGCCGCCGTCCTGGACCAGGCGGGCATCGCCACCGCCAGGCTGCCCTTGCTGGACTTGCAGCCGCTGGCGGAAACGCCCGAACAGCGCTCGCTCTGGCTCGATCTCGATCGCTATGCCGCCGTGCTGGTGGTGAGCAAGCCGGCGGCCCGCCTGGGCCTCGCCGCTCTCGATCGGTACTGGCCGCAACCGCCGCTGCAGGCCTGGTTCGCCGTGGGTGCGGCCACCGCTGCGGTACTCGAAGACTATGGACTGCCCGTGCACCATCCCCAGCGTGAGGACAGCGAAGGCCTGCTGGCCCTGCCGGCCTTGCAGGAAGCCCTGCAGCGCCCGGAGCCCGAGGTGCTGCTCCTGCGCGGCGAGGGCGGCCGCGACCTGCTGGTCGAAACCCTCACCGCCCGCGGTGCCCGCGTCGAGGTGCTCGAACTCTATCGCCGCCAGTGCCCGGAGTACCCCGCAGGGCAGGTCCTAGAGACCCTGGCAGCGGAACGCCTGAATGCCATCATGGTCAGCAGTGGGCAGGGTTTCGCGCATCTGCAGGCCTGTGCGGGTGCGGATTGGCCCGCGGTGCGCCGTTATCCCCTGCTGGTACCCAGCGCCCGTGTGGCCGAACTGGCTCGCGCCAGCGGCTGCGAATTCATCATCGAGTGCCAGGGCGCCAGCGCCAGCGCCTTGATCGCCGCGCTTGCCCATCACCATCCGGATTGACCCTACAAGGAATTCCCGTGAGCGAAACTCAAGCCCCCCGCGCCGACGACGTCTCTCCCGATCCAGTCGTGACTCCCGCCTCGCCGCCGCCGGCACCGCCACCGGCAGGCGTGCGCCGCAGGGGTTCGGGCAAGGGATCTGGCCTCGCGCTGCTGGCCCTGCTGGTAGCCGCCGGTGGCCTGGGTGTCGGCGGCTGGAGCGTCTGGCAACTGCAGCAGGTGCGTCAGGCCGAGCAGAGCCAGGCCGCCCAGGCCGAGGATCTGCGCAGCCAGCTGCGCCAGCTGGAAAATCGCAACCAGGCGTTGAGTGCCGATCTGGGCCGCCTGCCCTCGGCCAACGAGCTGGAAGAGCGCCGCCGTCAGCTCGGTGAGCTGCAGGGCGACCAGCAGCACCTCGCCGAACAGTTCAAGGAGGTGGTCGGCCAGAGTCGCCAGGCCTGGCGCCTGACCGAAGCCGAGCACCTGCTGCGCATGGCCACCCTGCGCATGACCGCGTTGCAGGACGTGCCCAGCGCCCAGAATCTGTTGCAGGGCGTCGATGACATCCTCAAGGCGCAGAACGACCCGGCGGCCTTTGCCGCCCGCCAGCAGCTGGCCAATGTCCAGCAGACCCTGCGTCAGCTGCCGGACCTGGATCGTACCGGGCAATTCGTCCAGCTGGCTTCGCTGCGCAATCAGGTGCAGAGCCTGGAGCCCCTGCCGCCGCGCTTCTCTACCACGGTGGCCGACCAACCCGGCGTGGAAAAGGCCGCGGTCCCGCCGAGCAATGCGCTGCAGCAGTGGTGGCAGGATTTCCGCCAGCGCATCTCCAGCTACTTCCGCATCGACTTTTCCGCCGATCAGCCGATTCGTCCGCTGCTGGCCGAGGAATCCCTCGCCCAGGTGCGCCTGGCCATGAGCCTGGCGCTGGAGCAGGCGCAATGGGCCGTGCTCAACGGCAATCAGGAGGTCTATCGGCTCTCCATTGAGCAGGCCGAAGACGTCCTCGCCGCTCACTTCAACAACCAGAATCCCGATAGCCGTGCGGTCAAGCTGCGCCTGCAGGAGCTGGCCGAGCGTCCGGTCACCTTCGAGGCACCTGACCTGACGCCGGCCCTGACCGCGCTGCAGGCCTACATCGCCCAGCGTCAGCAAATCCAGCCGAACAATGCCGCCGCCGGCGCGGCTCAGGAGAATCGCCCATGAAGCGCCTGTACCTGCTGTTCCTGTTCGCCCTGCTCGTCGGCCTGGGCGTCGCCGTGGTGCTGGCCAAGGAGCCGGGCTACGTGCTGCTGTCCTACAGCAACTTCCGCTACGAATCGAGTCTCTGGGCCTTCCTGGCCATGCTGGTGGCCGTCTGGCTGGCGCTCTACATCCTCAAGCTGGTGCTGGGCGCTCTGGGCCTGACCGGCAAGGTGCTCAACCCCTGGTCGCGGCACAATCGCCAGCGCCGCCTGGAGCAGGCTCGCCACAAGGGTCAGCTGGAGCTGGCCGAAGGCAACTGGAGCGGTGCCCTCAAGCACCTGAAAGGCGCCGCCGAGCACGCCGACCAGCCGCTGTTCGTGCTGCTGGGCGCCGCCCGCGCCGCCAATGAACTGGGTGACCTGGAAGAACGCGACCGCTTGCTGCGCCAGGCCCGTGAGCGTGAGCCCCAGGCCGAGCTGGCCATCGGTCTGCAACAGGCCCGGCTGCAGATCGACCGTGGCCAGTACCTGGAGGCCCGCGACAGCCTGGCGCCGTTGCAAGCCAAGTATCCGAAGAATGGCGAGGTGTTGCTGCAACTGCAGCGGCTGCAGGTGACCCTGCGCGACTGGCCGGCGCTGATCGCCTTGCTGCCGCAATTGCGCAAGCAGCAGGTACTGCGACCCCAGGAGCAGGATGATCTGGAGCGCAAGGTCTGGATCGCCACCCTCGACGAGGTGCCCGCCCAGGGCGCGGAATCGGCGGTGGACGCCCAGTGGCAGCAGGTGCCCACGGCGCTCAAGGGCGACGCCTCGGTGGTGCTGGCCTATGCCCGTCAGCTGCGCGCCATCGGCCGCGACGATCTGGCCGAAGAGGTGCTGCACATCACCCTCAATCGCCAGTGGGACGAGCGTCTGGTCGAGCTCTATGGTCAGTTGCGTCCGCGCGACGCCAGTCGCCCGCTGCACCACGCTGAGGGCTGGCTCAAGGACAGACCCCAGGATGCGGTGCTGCTGCTGGCCCTGGGCCGGCTGTGCATGAACAACCAGCTGTGGGGCAAGGCGCGCGAATATCTGGAGCGCAGCCTGGCGCAGCGGCCGTCCGCGGTCACCGCCGGCGAACTGGCCCGGGTGGCCATCCAGCTGGGCGATGTGAACCGCAGCCAGCAGCTTCTGCAGAGCCAATGGCGCGAGTCCGACACCACTTCGCTGCCGACGCCCAGGGTCTGACGGGGCGCCTCCTCTGCCCGGGTCCTTGAAAGGTGCCCGGGCTTTCACTACCGTAACGTCCCAATTCCCTGTTGGAGACGGCGCGTCCGTGACTAGTCCCCGCTTCATCTTCCTGTTCATGGCCGCCACCTGCGCGGTGCTCATGGGCGTCGGTCTCTATCTCGAACACGTGGTCGGCCTCGAGCCGTGCCCGCTGTGCGTCATGCAACGGATCTTCTTCATCCTGGTCGGGGTGGTGGCGCTGATCGCCGGCATCCAGGCACCGGGCAAGCGCGGGCGGCGCATCTATGGCGTGGTCCTGCTGCTGCTGGCCGCCGCTGGTGCCGCCACCGCCGGCCGCCAGGTCTATCTGCAGACGGTCCCGGCGGAAGAGCTGGCGGCCTGCCTGCCGAGCCTGGACTACATGATGCAGGCGCTGCCCTTCCAGGAGATCATCCGCCTGGTCCTGCACGGCACCGCCGACTGCGCCGAGGTCAACTGGACGCTGTTCGGTCTGAGCATCCCGGAATGGAGCCTGCTGGCCTTCGTGCTGCTCATGGCCCTGAGCCTGGTCAAGGTCTTCCGCCGTCGCTGAGCTTTCTCCGAGCAACGGCACTCGCCTGGCGAGGCGATGTCGGTATAGTTCCTGATAACACCCGGGCGCCCGCGCCCGGACCGTCTCGCCCGTATAGAGAGCTGCCGTCATGCTAGAAACCTGCCGCAATGCCCAGGAACGCTGGGGTGGGGTCCACCAGCTGATCGACCGCTGGCTGATTGCCCGCCGCGAGCTGGTGACCGCTTACGAAACCCTGGACATGGAGCCCCTGCTGGGACCGGTGCGCGAGGTCAGTGAACTGGAGCGACTCTGCGACATGCTGGTCGACTACATGTCCACCGCGCATTTCGAGATCTACGAGCAGCTGGTGGCCGAAGCCCGGGAATTCCAGGACGAGCGCGCCATCGAGTTCGCTGACAGCGTCTATCCGCGCCTGCAGGCCCTGACCGACGCCGCCCTGAACTTCAACGACAGATTCGAGCGCGGCGCCTACCGGGACCCGGGTCTGCTGACCATCGAACTCAAGCTGCTGGGCGAAACCCTGCGCGAGCGCTTCGAGCTGGAAGACTGCCTCATCGAGGTGCTGCACACCTCGCACCAGCAACCGCGTCTGGCTTCGGTCTAGACCCGGATCATCCGCGCCGCCTCGGCCAGCAGGTCGAGGTCCGCTGCGGCTGCCTCGCGCGGTGCCAGCGCGTGCAGCCAGTCCCCGGGGCCCTGTGCCTCGCGGCACGGCCAGTGGCCCGCGAGTCGCGCCAGACGCGCGAGCTGTTCACGTTCCGCGGCCAATTCCAGTCCCTTGAGCTGCTCGCGCAGGGCCGCCAGGCTCTCGTCCGCGCTGGACGCCGCCTTCCAGGCCTGGCGGAGCTGGCGCAGTGGACGTACCACGGTGTCCTGCCAGAGCTGCGAGGCGTGCTGCAGTCGCGCCAGGCCTGCGCTGTCCAGGGCGCAGGCACGCCGATCCAGCCAGAGCGCCGTCAGCACCAGGCAGACATCGGCGCCGGCTTCCTGCAGACGCAAACAGGCGCCTTCCACGCCGGGCCGGGCGTATACTGCCAACGCGAATTCCCACAGGTCCTCTTGCATGTCCGCCTCCCCATTCGTGGGTGGTGGAGCTGCTACACTCCGCCGCCATGATCCGACTACAGAACCTTACTCTACAGCGTGGTCCCCAGCGCCTGCTCGAAAGCGCTGAGCTGACCCTGCATCCCGGCCAGAAAGCCGGTCTGATCGGTGCCAATGGTGCCGGCAAATCCAGTCTCTTCGCCCTGCTGCGTGGCCAGCTCGGTGCCGATGCCGGCGACTGCCACATCCCGGCGGCCTGGCGCATCGCCCACATGCGCCAGGAGGTGGATACCCTGGAGCGGCTGGCGGTGGACTACGTGCTCGACGGCGACATCGACCTGCGCCGCATCCAGCGCGAGCTGGCAGCGGCCGAAGCGGCCCAGGACGGCAACGCCCTCGGCCGGCTGCACGCCGACTTCGAGGCCGCCGACGGCTATACCGCCGATGCCCGGGCACGCAAGCTGCTGGCCGGTCTGGGTTTCACCGCCGCGCAGATGGAACGCCAGGTCGGTGATTTCTCTGGTGGCTGGCGGATGCGCCTGAACCTGGCCCAGGCGCTGATGTGCCCCTCGGACCTGCTGCTGCTCGACGAACCCACCAACCACCTGGATCTGGACGCCATCCTCTGGCTGGAAGACTGGCTCAAGGGCTATCCCGGCACCCTGATCCTGATCTCCCACGACCGCGACTTCCTCGATGCCGTGGTCGATCATGTGGTGCACCTGGACCAGCAGAAGCTGGTGCTCTATCGCGGCGGCTATTCCAGCTTCGAGCGTACCCGCGCCGAACGCCTGGCGCAGCAGCAGCAGGCCTACGACAAGCAGCAGGCCCAGCGCGCGCACATGGAGAAGTACATCGCCCGCTTCAAGGCTCAGGCCACCAAGGCGCGCCAGGCGCAGAGCCGGATCAAGGCTCTGGAGCGCCTGGAAGAGCTGGCGCCGGCCCATGTCGACTCGCCCTTCGAATTCGTCTTCCGCGAAGCGGACAAGCTGTCCAGTCCGTTGCTCGACCTGGCTGAAGGCCGACTCGGCTACGGCGACACCACCATCCTGCACCCGGTCAAGCTGCAGCTGACGCCGGGGGCGCGCATCGGCCTGCTCGGCCCCAACGGCGCCGGCAAGTCGACCCTGATCAAGACCCTGGCTGCCGAACTCGAACCCCTCGGCGGTCGGCTGCAGCGCGGCGAGAACCTGGCCATCGGCTACTTCGCCCAGCACCAGCTCGATTCCCTGGACGCCAAGGCCAGTCCGCTGCTGCACCTGCAGCGCATCGCTCCCGGCGAACGCGAGCAGGGTCTGCGCGACTTCCTCGGCGGCTTCGACTTCCGCGGTCCGCGCTGCGACGAGGTGGTGCTGAATTTCTCCGGTGGCGAGAAGGCCCGACTGGCCCTGGCGCTGATCGCCTGGCAGAAGCCCAACCTGCTGCTGCTGGACGAACCCACCAACCACCTGGACCTGGACATGCGCCTGGCGCTGACCCTGGCGCTGCAGGAATTCGCCGGGGCGGTGCTGGTGGTCTCCCACGATCGTCATCTGCTCAAGAGCACCACCGACGAATTCCTGCTGGTGGCCGATGGCAAGGTGCAGGCCTTCGACGGCGACCTGGACGACTACAGCCGCTGGCTGGTGGATTTCCGCGCCCGGCAGGAGTCCGTGTCGGACGGCGACGCGACGGCGGTCGACAAGACCGATCGCAAGGCCCAGCGCCAGGCCGCCGCCGCCCTGCGCCAGCAGCTGGCGCCGCTGAAAAAGGCCGCCGATAAACTGGAAGCCGAGCTAGGCAAGCTGCAGGAAAAACTCGCCACCCTGGAAGCCCGCCTGGGTGACAGCGGACTCTACGACGCGGCCCGCAAGGAGGAGCTGCGCCAGGCGCTGGCCGATCAGGCCACGGCCAAGACCCGCGAAGCCGAGCTGGAAGAGCAGTGGCTGGAGGCTCTGGAGCGTCTGGAAGGTCTGCAAGCCGAACTCGAGGGGGCCTGATGATCGAGTGGCTGCACACCTGGCTGCCGGGGTGGGCGGACTACCTGCTGGTAGCCGGCCAGGTCGCTCTGGTGCTGCTGATCGGCTACGTGCTGCAGCGTATCGTGGCCCGCGCCGTCACCGGCCTGGGCGAACGCTATCCGCTGCCGCCGCAGATCGTCCTCGGGCTGCGCGGCGTCCTGCGCTGGCTGATCATGGGCAGTGCCATCCTCATGGCGCTGGAGCGCTTCGGGGTCTCCGCGGCGGTGCTCTGGACGGCCATTTCCGGTTTCGTCGCAGTGGCCGCGGTGGCCTTCTTCGCCATCTGGAGCGTGCTCTCCAACCTGTTCTGCGCGGTGCTGATCTTTACCGTCGGGCCCTTTCGCCTGGGGGATCGCATCGAGGTGCTGGACGCCTCGGACAAGCCGGGCATCAAGGGCCGGGTGGTGGCCATCAACATGCTCTTCGTGACCCTGCAGGAGTTGGACGACAACCAGGAAGGCGCCCTGGTGCAGATCCCCAATACCCAGTTCTTCCAGAAGTCGGTCCGGCGCTGGCGCGATGCCGACGGCTCCTTCGATTTCCATCTCGACAGGTGAATCCATGAGTCTGCAGGTCTGGACCGGTTTCTTCATTGCCTGCTGGATGATCAGCCTCTCGCCGGGGGCGGGCGCCGTCGCCTCCATGAGCGCGGGCGTCAACCACGGTTTCCGGCGCGGCTACTGGACGGCGCTCGGCCTGCAGCTGGGACTGGCGCTGCAGATCGCCGTGGTCGCCGTGGGCGTCGGCGCCTTGCTGGCGACCTCGCAGCTGGCCTTCACCCTGATCAAATGGTTTGGCGTGGCCTATCTCGCCTACCTGGCCATCCGCCAGTGGCGCGCGGCGCCGCTGGACCTGGGTGAGCAGGTGGTCGGCGAACGTCTGCCGCCGCGGATCGGTGCCCTGGTCATGCGCGGCTTCCTGGTCAACGTGAGCAATCCCAAGGCGCTGATCTTCCTGCTCGCGGTGTTGCCGCAATTCGTCGATCCCCATGCGCCTCTGGCCGCGCAGTATCTGATCATCGGGGTGACCATGGTCACCGTCGACCTGATCGTGATGGCCGGCTACACCGGTCTGGCTGCCCAGGTGCTGACCCTGCTGCGCACGCCCCGGCAGCAGCGCATCACCAACCGGGTGTTCGCCAGCCTGTTCCTCGCCGCCGCCGCACTGCTGTCCACGGTGCGCCGCGCCGCAGTCTGAAGCCGGGCGCTACCAGACCACCGGCTGGCCCTGCCAGTCCCAGAAGCTGCCGGTCTCGGCCGGCACGCGTGCGGCCAGTACCTCCAGCAGACGTTCTGCCGCATAGGCAGGAGTGAACAGCTTGTCGGCCGGTACCCGGGCCTGGAAGGGCCGGGACAGCGCGGTGTCGGTGGTGCCGGGGTGCAGGGCCAGCACGCAACTCTGGGGATTGAGCCGGGCGAGTTCGATGCTGGCACAGCGCAAGCCCTGGTTGAGCGCGGCCTTGGCCATCCGGTAGCCGTACCAGCCGCCCAGCTGGTTGTCGCCGATGGAGCCGACCCGCGCCGAGAGCGCGGCGATCTGACAGGGGTGCTGGCCCTTGAGCAGCGGTGTCAGCTGGCGGATCAGCAGCAGCGGCAGCACGGCATTGGCCAGATAGCTTTCCACCAGCCCCGCCTGGTCCACCTGCGCCAGACTCTTCTCGGCGCGCGCCCGCGAGCCCAGCAGCAGCCCCGAGGCGCACAGCAGCAGGTCCAGGCGGGGCGTCTCGTCAGCCAGGCGGGCCGCCAGGTCGGGCTCGGCCAGCGGATCGACGTCGAGGCAGCGCAGACGCGGGCCATGGCGGCGCGCCAGTGCGGCCAGACCGGCATGCCCCTCGGCCTGACGGGCCCCGGCCCAGACCCGCGCGACGTCGTCGCGGGCCAGCAGCCGTTCGCACAGGGCCAGACCGAGGCCGCCAGTGGCGCCATACACCAGGACCTGGGCGGGTTGCTCCAGGCGTTGCCAGAAGGTCATGGGAGACTCCCGTCAGCTCGCTATCCCTGTCGGACCGCACCGCTGCGCTGGGGTGCGCCGCGGCGGCGCGGTATCCTGGGCTTTTGCCGGAGAAATCCCCGTGATCCTGTGGATCGATGCCGATGCCTGTCCGCGCGCCGCCAAGGAGCTGGTCTGCAAGTTCGCCCTCAAGCGCAAGCTGGAGGTGGTGCTGGTGGCCGGCCAGCCGCAGATCAAGCCGCCCTTCGCCTGTGTGCGTCTGGTGGTGGTGCCCAGTGGCCCCGATGCCGCCGACGACCATCTGGTCGAGCAGGCGCAGCCCGGTGACCTGGTGATCTGCAGCGACATTCCCCTGGCCGACCGGCTGGTGAAGAAGGGCGTGGTCGCCCTCGATCCGCGTGGCCAGGAATTCGACGAGCGCAACATGGGCCAGCGCCTGGCCATGCGCAATCTGATGACCGACCTGCGCGACCAGGGCCAGATGGGCGGAGGCCAGGCCGGCTACGGCGAGCGTGATCGCCAGGCCTTCGCCAATGCCCTGGATCGGCTGATCACCCGTCTCCAGCGCAGCGCCGCTGGCTAGGAACGAGGCGTCGGCTAGGCCGGGACGGCGGCGAGGGCGGGTTGCTGCAGCCAGGTGCGCAGTTGCGGCAACGGCATGGGCCGGCCGAACAGATAGCCCTGCATAAAGTTGCAGCCGTTGGCCTGCAAGAACTGGCGCTGCTCGCTGGTTTCCACCCCTTCGGCGACCACGTTGAGGCCCAGCTTGTGCGCCATGGCGATGATCGCCGCGGCGATGGCCATGTCGTTGCTCTGCTTGGGAATGGTGCGGACGAAGGCGCGATCGACCTTGAGCGAATCCACCGGCAGTCGGCTCAGATAGGCCAGCGACGAATAGCCGCTGCCGAAGTCGTCGATGGACACCCGCACGCCCAGGGTGCGGATCTCGCCGAGCACCTCGACGGCCACGTTGAGGCTGTGCATCAGGGCGTTCTCGGTCACCTCGAGGATCAGCGCCGACGCCGGCAGGTCCTCGGCCTGCAGGGCCCGGGCGATGGATTGGGGCAGCAGACGATCGCTCAGATTCAGGGCCGAGCAATTCACCGAAACGCGCAGCTCCGCATGACCCTCGCGGTGCAGTTGGGCGAGATCGGCGCAGGCCTGGCGCATGACCCAGCCATCCAGGTCGGCGATCAGTCCGGTTTCCTCGGCGACGCGGACGAAGCGTTCGGGGCTCAGCGGGCCCAGCACCGGATGCTGCCAGCGCACCAGCGCTTCCAGGGCCACCGGCGCACCGCAGGGATCGACGATGGGCTGATAGGCGACGTGCAGGCCGCCCTGGGCCAGGGCCTGGCGCAGGTCCATCTCCAGGCTGAGCAGGTCGTCGGCGTCGCGCTGGAGATCGGTGGTGAATCTCTGGCTGCGATTGCGTCCGCTGCGCTTGCAGTGGCCGACCGCCAGGCCCGCACTGCGCAGCAACTGGCCGGCATTGGCGCCGTCCTGGGGATAGTGGGCGATGCCCAGGCTGAAGGTCATGGCGATGCGCTGTCCGGCCAGCTCGAAGGGCGGGCGCAACTGTTCCAGCAGGCGCATGGCCAGGGGCTGGCTGTCGCCGCGCTGGCCGAGCGGCAGCAACAGGCTGAATTCGTCGCCGGCATAGCGGGCCAGTGGCAGGTCGTTGTCGAGCACCGCGCGGATCCGCTGCGCCATCTGGATCAGCAATTCATCGCCGAGGGCGTGGCCGAGGCTGTCATTGATGCGCTTGAAGTGATCGATGTCCAGCATCAGCAGGGCGAACTGCTCACCGGTGCGCGCCTGGCCGATGGCCCGGTCGACGGTCTGGATGAAGCTGCCGCCGTTGAGCAGGTGGGTGAGGGGATCGTGCAGGGTGATCTGATCGAGGGTGGTCGAGACCCGCTCCAGCCGCAGGCGCTGGGCATGGAAGCGTTCGCCGGCCCAGGCGGCGAGCAGGCCGACCATGATGATGAACAGGGTGCCAAGGGCGATGCCCATGCCCAGCTCAAGGTGCTGATTCACCTCCACCAGGCCGTCGGGTTCGAAGCCGATGGGCACGGCGAGGGTCAGCGCGGCCATGCCGGTGAAGTGCATGGAAACGATGGCGAAGCCCAGCACCAGGCTGCCCAGCAGGCGCAGCCAGAGGGTCCTGAGGCCAGTCCTGCCGCGCAGGCGGAAGGCCAGCAGCAGGGCACCCAGGGACGCCAGGCTGGCGATCACCACCGAGATCACCACCAGCAGCGGATCATAGAGCTGCACGGCGACCGACTGCATCGCCAGCATGCCGGTGTAGTGCATGGTCGCGATGCCCAGGCCGGCGGCCAGGGCCGCGAGCCCGTATTGCGGTGCGGTCAGGGATTCGCGCCCGATCAGGTGCATGACCGTATAGGACACGGCGATGGCGATCAGCAGCGAGGCCAGGGTCTGCAGGGGCGCATAGTGCACATGGATGCCGATCTTGAACGACAGCATGGCCAGGAAGTGCATCGACCAGATGCCGCCGCCCAGGGCGATGGCGCCGATCAGCTTGGCCAGCTCGCTGCCGCGACGGGAGCGACTGTTGGTCACCCAGTCGGCCATGGCCAGGGCGGTGTAGCCTGCGGCGCTGGCGATCAGGTACGCCAGGACCACGAGCAGGCTTTCGTACTCGTTGGCAGCCAGGATCTGATGGCCGGGGGGCAGCAAGGTGGAGAAGTTCAGCATGCTCAAGCGCCAGCGTGCATGGAGAGGTCGGGAGAGGGTGATGCTCAGGGCATCGGCAGCGGCAGCCGCGCCTTTAATCCGTTCGATGGACGTAGCGGGTAACGGGCTGTCCGGCCGTCAGGCCTTGGGCGTCCGGCTGCGTCGCCACAGCCAGAGCAGCAGGCCGAGTACCACCAGACCACCCAGCACCATCAGTTCGTACCGCTTGAGATTGCCCAGCACCCCTTCGAGGACGGCGCCGAAATGATAGGCGGCATAGCCCAGCACCGTGGCCCAGACGATGGCGCCGATGCCGTTGAGGATCAGATAGCGCGCCGGCGGATAGCCCGACAGGCCGATCGCCACCGGCATCACCGTGCGCAGGCCGTAGACGAAGCGAAAGCTCAGCACCCAGAGATCCGGGTGACGCCGGATGTGCGCCAGCGCCTTCTCGCCCGCGGCTTCCCACTTGGGTTTGCGCGCCAGCAGCTTGCGCCCGTGGCGCCGGCCGAGGAAATACCAGAGCTGATCGCCGGCATAGCTGCCGCAGAAGGCGACCAGGATGACGGTCTGGATGTTCATGTAGTCGCGAAAGGCAAGAAAGCCGGCCAGCACCAGAATGGTTTCGCCCTCGAAAAAGGTGCCGAGAAAAAGGGCGAAATAGCCGAAATCGTGGAGGAATTGTTGGAGCATTCGGCGCTACACGAGGTGGATGGAGATGGCGCAGCCTACCCCGGTTGGCGTCTGGAAAGAAAGTGTGACGGACTTCCGTCCGCCGGGCGCCAGACGGTCAGGCAGGGATTTCGCTGCGACCCTGTGTCACGCCGGGTCCAGCCGGCGTCTGCCTTGGATAGGACCTATAGGCACACCATATTGTCATCTGCTGTTACCAATCGGTCATGATTGTGGCCTATAACCCATCACACTGACCCGTGATCCGGGTCTGGGAGTCGATCGTGAGTTTTACCCCCATCAACCGTAGCTACCCTGCCACTCGCATGCGCCGTCAGCGCCGCGACGAGTTTTCCCGTCGCCTGATGCGCGAGCATGTGCTGACGGTGGATGACCTGATCCTGCCGGTATTCGTGCTCGATGGCGAAGGCCGCCGCGAGGCCATTCCCTCGATGCCCGGCGTCGAGCGGCTGTCCATCGACCTGCTGCTGGAAGAGGCCGCCGAACTGGTGGCGCTGGGGATTCCCGCGGTCGCGCTGTTCCCGGTCACGCCCACCGAGCGCAAGTCGCTGGACGGCGCCGAGGCCTACAACCCCGACGGCATCGCCCAGCGCGCCACCCGGGCCCTGCGCGAGCATTTCCCCGAACTGGGGGTGATCACCGACGTGGCCCTGGATCCCTTCACCACCCACGGCCAGGACGGCATCCTCGACGAGCGCGGCTACGTGCTCAACGACATCTCGGTCGAGGTGCTGGTCAAGCAGGCGCTGTCCCACGCCGCCGCCGGGGCCCAGGTGATCGCGCCGTCGGACATGATGGACGGTCGCATCGGTGCCATCCGCGCCGCCCTGGAAGACGCCGGCTATCACAACGTGCAGATCATGGCCTACTCGGCCAAGTACGCCAGCGCCTACTATGGGCCGTTCCGCGATGCCGTCGGCTCGGCCGCCAATCTGGGCAAGGGCAACAAGGCCACCTACCAGATGGATCCGGGCAACAGCGACGAGGCCTTGCACGAGATCGCCGGCGACCTGGCCGAGGGCGCCGACTCGGTGATGGTCAAGCCGGGCATGCCCTACCTGGACATCGTCCGCCGGGTCCGCGAGGAATTCCGCGTGCCGACCTTCGTGTACCAAGTGAGTGGCGAGTACGCCATGCACATGGCCGCGATCCAGAATGGCTGGCTGTCCGACGCCGTGATCCTCGAATCGCTCTTGGCCTTCAAGCGTGCCGGGGCCAACGGCATCCTCACCTATTTCGCCAAACGCGCCGCCCAACAACTTCGCCAGGGGCCTTCGCGTTCCTAAGGAGCTTCAATGAGTAGCCAGGGTTTCGTCGAAACCGATCTGCAACAGCCCGTCACCGCCGAGTCCCTGGAGACTGCGGAAGAGACGCTGGCGCTGGACGCCGAAGTACCGGCGCCCGTCGCCGAGGTGCCCGCCGCGCCCAGCGCGCCGGCAGCCAACGTGGACGACAGCAGCCTCTACATCCACCGCGAGCTGTCGCAGCTGCAGTTCAACATCCGGGTGCTGGAGCAGGCCCTCGACGAATCCTATCCGCTGCTCGAGCGCCTCAAGTTCCTGCTGATCTTTTCCAGCAACCTGGACGAATTCTTCGAGATCCGCGTGGCGGGCTTGAAGAAGCAGATCGCCTTCGCCCGCGAGCAGGCCGGGGCCGATGGCCTGCTGCCGCACCAGGCACTGGCGCGCATCAGCGACATCGTCCACGGCCAGGTGGACCGGCAGTACGCCATCCTCAACGATGTCCTCTTGCCGGCCCTGGCCGAGCAGCGGATCCGCTTCATCCGCCGGCGTTACTGGGACGTCAAGATCAAGGCCTGGGTGCGCAAGTTCTTCCGCGACGAGATCGCGCCCATTATCACCCCCATCGGCCTGGACCCGACCCATCCCTTCCCGCTGCTGGTGAACAAGAGTCTCAACTTCATCGTCGAGCTGGAGGGCATGGACGCCTTTGGTCGCGACTCGGGTCTGGCCATCATCCCGGCGCCACGCCTGCTGCCGCGGATCATCCGGGTGCCGGAGGAGGTCGCGGGCCCCGGAGACAACTACGTCTTCCTGTCCTCGATGATCCACGCCCACGCCGACGATCTCTTTCCCGGCATGAAGGTCAAGGGCTGCTTCCAGTTTCGCCTGACCCGCAACGCCGATCTCTCGGTGGACACCGAGGATGTCGAAGACCTGGCGCGTGCCCTGCGCGGCGAGCTGTTCTCCCGTCGCTACGGTGATGCGGTGCGGGTCGAGGTGGTGGACATCTGCCCGAAACACCTCACCGACTACCTGCTCAAGCAGTTCAATCTGGGCGAGAGCGAGCTGTACAAGGTCAACGGCCCGGTCAACCTGACCCGGTTGTTCTCCATCACCGGGCTGGACAGCCATCCGGAGCTGCAGAGCGCGCCCTTCACGCCGACCATTCCCAAGCTGCTGCAGAAGAAGGACAACCTCTTCAACGTGCTGGGCAAGCTCGACGTGCTGCTGCTGCACCCCTTCGAGTCCTTCACCCCGGTGATCGACCTGATGCGCCAGGCCGCCAAGGACCCCAACGTCCTGGCGATCAAGCAGACGCTGTACCGCAGCGGCGCCAACTCCGAGATCGTCGACGCCCTGGTGGATGCGGCACGCAGCGGCAAGGAGGTGACCGCGGTCATCGAATTGCGCGCGCGCTTCGACGAGGAGTCCAACCTGCAACTGGCCAGCCGCCTGCAGCAGGCCGGCGCCGTGGTCATCTATGGCGTGGTGGGCTTCAAGACCCACGCCAAGATGATGCTGATCCTGCGCCGGGAGAACGGCGAGCTGCGCCGCTATGCCCACCTGGGCACCGGCAACTACCACGCCGGCAACGCCAAGCTGTATACCGACTACAGCCTGCTGACCGCCGACGTGGCCCTGACCGAGGACGTGCACAAGCTGTTCAACCAGCTGATCGGCATGGGCAAGACCCTGCGCATGAAGAAGCTGCTGCACGCGCCCTTCACCCTGAAAAAGAACCTGCTGGAGATGATCAACCGCGAAGCGGTGGCGGCCAGCGAGGGACGGCCGGCGCAGATCATGGCCAAGGTCAATGGCCTCACTGATCCCAAGGTCATCCGCGCGCTCTACAAGGCCAGCCAGGCCGGGGTGAAGATCGACCTGGTGGTGCGCGGCATGTGCTGCCTGCGCCCCGGTGTCCCGGGCGTGTCCCACAACATCCAGGTGCGCTCCATCATCGGCCGCTTCCTGGAGCACAGCCGCATCTACTACTTCCTCAACGGTGGTGACGAGAAGCTCTATCTCTCCAGCGCCGACTGGATGGAGCGCAACCTCGACATGCGCGTCGAGACCTGCTTCCCGGTGGAAGGCAAGAAGCTCATCACCCGGGTCAAGAAGGAGCTGGAAGGCTACCTCACCGACAACACCCAGGCCTGGGTGCTGCAGGAAGACGGCAGCTACATCCGGCAATCGCCGACCGGCAACCAGAATGCCCGTAGCGTGCAGGCGACGCTGCTGGAGCGGTTGGCCAGTCCGGTGGTGAATACGCGCTGAAGGACTTGGGCCCATGCCGCCATGTGCCCTGGCGGCTTCGTAGTTTCGTAGGTTGGGTTGAGCGGTAGCGAAGCCCAATGCTGCGGAGTTTCAACTGTGCGCTTTGGGTGTATGGGTGCCCTAGTTGATTATCGTGTTCTGCTGATAGATCTTGTTTCGCCTGGTCAGCGACTCACTTTTCTTTGTTTGCGCAAAGAAAAGTAAGCAAAAGAAAGCGCGCCCCAACGTTTCGGCCCTCCGCTACGCTCCGGGTGATTCGCTTCGCTCACCCTTCGGGCCAGCCTGTGGCTGTTACTGCGCTTCGCTACGTCTCCCTCGCTCCGGCGCCGCTTTGGGGGCACGGCACGAAGGGGCCTCCTGCCCCTCGCGCCTTGCTCGGCGTCCTGCCTCGCATCCCCCTCTGCGGTACCTACACTCGGCCTCACTAACGGGGACGGGGCGCAAGCCTGAGGCTTGGGTGTTCACAGGATCTGTAGCGTGGAAAACCGCATAGCGTTTTCCACTGGTGGGCACCGACGCCATCAGTGGACAAGGCTGCGCCGTTGTCCACGCTACGGGTTACGGGCTCTTCAACCAACACTTTCAGGCTGGCGAATCGCCCCGTTCAGCAGGGCGAACGCCAGTGTCGTGGAGTGGGTCGAGCCGCATGGATGCGGCGAGAGGTCCAGTGGGCCATGGACGGCCCATCTGGACCGAGCCCGGAACGGCGCTGGCGTGGGCGGACCCGCAGCGCAGCGAAGGGCCGGATGGTCGGGGCAAGCGTTTTTGCTTACTTTTTTCCGGGGCGCGCAGCCGCGTTTGAAAAAAGTGAGTCGCCCGGGTTGGGCGAAACAAGAGCTATCAGCAGAACACGATAATCAGCTGGTGCCGTGAAAGGCCAAAACCCAGGGCGTTGGGCTTCGCTCCCGCTCAACCCAACCTCCGAAAAATCACCTCAGCGTACGCTCAACCGATACCCCACCCGCTCCAGCCACTGGGCCTCCTGCTCGAAATCCGCCTGGGTCAGGGGATTCTCCGCCAGCCAGCCATCGGGGAATTGCACGTCCAGGCTGCGCTCGCCGGCGCTGAGCTGGACGTCCGGAATGCTCTTGTGGCGGATGTGGTGGAAAAGGATGGCGTAGCGCAACAGCAGGGTCAGGCGCAGCAGCGGCTCGCCTTCCGGGCCCAGCTCCTGCAGGCGCTCCACCGGGATGTTGCGGCGATGGCCGCGCACCAGCAGGGCCAGGGCCTGCTGATCGCGGCGGGAGAAGCCGGGCAGGTCCGAGTGCTCGATCAGGTAGGCGCCGTGCTTGTGGTACTGGTAGTGGGCGATGTCCAGGCCGACGCCGTGCAGGCGCGCCGCCCAGCGCAGCAATTCGGCATGATTCTCGTCGGTCAGGGCCCAGGCCTCGGCGACCTGTGCCAGGGACTTCAGGGCGCGCTTTTCCACCCGCTCGGCATGGCGCTGGTCGACGTGGTAGCGCTCGGCCAGGGCGTTGAGGGTGCGTTCGCGGACGTCCTCGTGGCTGTGCCGGCCGATCATGTCGTAGAGCACCCCTTCGCGCAGGGCGCCTTCGGAGAGGTGCATCTCCTGCAGTTCCAGGGCCTTGAACAGGGCTTCGAGGATGGCCAGGCCGCCCGGCAGGATGGCGCGTCGATCCGGCTTCACGCCGTCGATGTTGAGCAGGTTGATGTCACCCTGCTTGAGCAGCTTGCGCTTGAGCCACTCGATGCCATCCGGGGTGATCTCGCCATTGCCGCGGCCGGCGGCCTGGATCGCCAGGGCCACCGCGCGGATGGTGCCGGAGGCGCCGAGGGCCTGGTGCCAGCCCATCTCGCGAAGGCCCTGGTCGATGTTCATCAGCTCCAGGCGGGCGGCGGTATAGGCGCGGGCGTACTGGGCGGCGGTGATCTTGCCGTCGGCGAAGAATCTCTTGGTGAAGCTGACGCAGCCCATCTGCAGACTCTCGCGCTGCAGGGTCTCGAAGCGCTGGCCGATGATGAATTCGGTGCTGCCACCGCCGATGTCGGTCACCAGGCGGCGTCCGGGTACATCGGGCATGGAGTGGGACACGCCCAGATAGATGAGGCGGGCCTCTTCGCGACCGGAGATGACCTCGACCGCATGGCCGAGCACGGCTTCGGCGCGCTGGATGAATTCGCCGCGGTTGCGTGCTTCGCGCAGGGCGTTGGTGCCCACCACCCGCACGGCGCCGCGCGGCATGCCGGCGATCAGCTGGGCGAAGCGGCGCAGGCAGTCGAGGCCGCGCTGGATGGCCTCTTCGCTGAGCAGGCGCGACTCGTCCAGGCCGGCGGCCAGCTGGATCTTTTCGCCCAGCCGCTCAAGGATGCGGATCTCCCCATGGGAATGGCGCGCCCGGACGATGTGAAAGCTGTTCGAGCCCAGGTCGATGGCGGCGATCAGTTCGTGGGGTTCGGCTGGCGAAGGCTGCATCTGGAGGCTCTCGGCGATAAACCGCGCCATCGTGCCAGCTAGCCGGTGACGGCTTCAAGCGCACAGCGGTTACGGTTGCGCAAAGTGGCAGAAAAAATAGGGTTTTTCCGCCTCAGGAAGCCACCTGACCGATGAACTGGGCCAGTTCCGGCGTCTGCGGACGGGCGAACAGCTCCTGGGGATGACCGCTTTCGTGGACCTTGCCCTGGTGCATGAACACCAGCTTGTCGCCGACCTCGCGGGCGAATCTCATCTCGTGGGTGACCATGATCAGCGTCATGCCCTCGCGGGCCAGCTGCTTGACCACCGCCAGCACCTCGTTGACCAGTTCCGGATCCAGCGCCGAGGTGATCTCGTCGCACAGCAGCACCTTGGGGGACATGGCCAGGGCGCGGGCGATGGCTACCCGCTGCTGCTGACCGCCGGAAAGGCGGTCCGGGTAACTGTCGAATTTCTCCGCCAGGCCGACCCGGTCGAGCATCTGCCGCGCCAGGGCGCGGGCCTCGTCCTTGCTGGTCTTCTTGACCACCTGGGGCGCCAGCATCACGTTCTCGCCCACGGTCAGGTGCGGAAAGAGGTTGAACTGCTGGAAGACCATGCCGACCTTCTGCCGCAGCGATCGGAGATTGACCCGCGCGGCGTCCAGGTATTCGCCATCCACCTCGATGACGCCGTCGTTGATGGATTCCAGGCCGTTCAGGGTGCGCAGCAGGGTGCTTTTGCCCGAACCGCTCTTGCCGATGATGGCCACCACCTGGCCTTCCTCGACGGTCAGGTCGATGCCCTTGAGCACATGGTGGTTGCCATAGTGTTTGTGCAGGGCGGTCACTCTAAGCAGCGGCATGCAGTCTCCTTTCCAGCCAGCGCGCGGCCAGCGACAGCGGATAACAGAGGATGAAATAGCCCAGGGCGGCGAGGCCGTAGACGGTGAAGGGCTGAAAGGTGGCATTGGCGAGCATGCCGCCGATCTTGGTCAGCTCGGTGAAACCGATGATGGAGGTCACCGCGGTGCCCTTGACCACCTGCACCGAGAAGCCGACGGTGGGCGCCACGGCGATGCGCAGGGCCTGCGGCAGGATCACGTGGCGCAACTGCTCGAAGCGGGTCAGCGCCAGGCTTTCCGAGGCTTCCCACTGACCATGGGGAATGGCTTCGACGCAGCCGCGCCAGATCTCGGCGAGATAGGCGCTGGTGAACAGCGTCAGGGCCAGGCCGGCGGCCAGCCAGGCGGGGACTTCCAGACCCAGCAGCGACAGCCCGAAGAAGGTCAGGAACAGCTGCATCAGCAGCGGGGTACCCTGGAACAGCTCGATGTAGCCGCGCGCCAGCAGGCGTAGCGGCCGGAGCGTCGAGTTGCGCGCCAGCAGGACCAGTGCGCTGGCCAGGCCGCCGAAGAGGAAGGCCGCCAGGGACAGCACCAGGGTCAGGCCCAGGCCACTGGCCAGGCTGCGCAGGATGTCGGCGAGAGTGAAGTCCATCAACGCCTCCTGACGATGAAGAAGACGCCCAGCCAATGCAGCGCCTGACGCACGCCTATGGCCATGAGCAGATAGATGAGGGTGGTCAGCAGATAGGTTTCGAAGGCGCGGAAGTTGCGCGACTGGATGAAGTTGGCGGCAAAGGTCAGCTCCTCGGTGGAAATCTGCGAGCACACCGCCGAGCCCAGCATCACGATCACCAGCTGGCTCGACAGTGCCGGCCAGACCTTGGCCAGGGCCGGCCGCAGGATCACGTAGCGCAGGGTTTCGAAGCGGGTCATGGCCAGGGCCGCCGCCGCTTCCAGCTGGCCGCGCGGTATCGCCTGGATGCCGGCGCGGATGATCTCGGTGGAGTAGGCGCCGAGGTTGATGACCATGGCCAGCACCGCCGCCTGGCCGGCTTCGATCCGCACCCCGATGGAGGGCAGGCCGAAGAAGATGAAGAACAGCTGGATCAGGAAGGGCGTGTTGCGGATCAGCTCGACGTAGAGCCCGAAGGCCTGGGCGAAGGGTTTCAGGCGCCAGGCGCGGCAGGTGGCGCCGACGATGCCGATGAGGATGCCGAAGAAGCCACCGATCATCGTCAGCTCAAGGGTGTAGAGCGCTCCCTTTAGCAGCAGGTCGCTCTGCGCGAGCACGGGCTGGAAGTCGAACTGATACGCCATGGCGCGTCGATCCTCAGAGAGCGGCCGGCAGGGGATCACCCAGCCATTTTTCGGAGTTCTTGCTCAGGCTGCCGTCGGCGCGGGCCGCATCGAGAATGGCGTCGACCTTGGCCTTGAGCGCCGGCTCGTTCTTGTTGATGCCCACGTACACTGGCGAGTCCTTGAGCTTGACCTTGAGCACCGGTTCCTTGGCCGGGTTGCGGGCGCCGATCACCTTCATCACCACGCTGCCGCTGGCGATCAGCTCGGACTGCCCGGCCAGGTAGGCGGCGATGGTGGAGTTGTTGTCCTCGAAGCGCTTGATCACGCTGTCCTTCGGCGCCACGTCGGTGAGCGCCAGGTCTTCGATGGAGCCGCGCGTGACCGAGATCACCTTGCCGGCCAGCTGCTCGGGTGTGCTGATGGCGGCATCCTTGGGACCGAAGACGCCGAGGTAGAAGGGCGCATAGGGCTTGCTGAAGTCGATGACCTTTTCCCGGTCGGGATTCTTGCCCAGGCTGGAGATGACCAGGTCGACCTTGCCGGTGGTCAGGAAGGGAATGCGGTTGGTGCTGTTGACCGGGGTGACTTCCAGCTTCACGTTCAGCTTGTCCGCCATCAGTTGCGCGGTGTCGATATCCAGGCCGCGCGGCTTGAGATCCGGACCGATCGAGCCGAAGGGCGGGAAGTCCTGCGGAACGGCGACCCTCAGCACGTCGCGCTGCTGGATATCGGCCAGTTGATCGGCCTGGGCGGAGGTGTGCAGGGCGGTCAGGCCCAGGGCGAGCAGGGAGAGGGCGGTCCAGCGCTTGAGCATGACGAAACTCCGGAAGCAGGATGGGATGGCTCTGCCCAGTGCATTTCATGTGCCAGCCGCCTGCCAGAGGGGCGCAAGGGCCGTCAGGCCTGAAGATTGGTCTTACTGGTCTGAACAGTTGCGCGGCGCACCCATCCGCGCTGGCGCTTGCCGTGAGCCGCTTTGGTGCGCGGCTATCGCAGCGTGCTCCGCCTTGGGGCCGCACTTGAAGTCCCCGGGAATAGGGCATAAAAGGCAAGCTTCCGGACTGACTGGCCTGACCACGCCATGCCCCTCGCTGCCACCCGCGCCGTACCCCAATATGCCGTCGACGCCATTCGCCGACTGATCGAGACCGAAGGCTATGCCCCCGGCGCGGCCTTGCCCGCCCAGCGCGAGCTGGCCGAGCGGCTGGGGGTGAGTCGTGCCTCCCTGCGCGAGGCACTGTCCACCCTGAGTGCCCTGGGCCTGGTCAGCGTCCAGCCCGGGCGCGGCGTCTATGTGCAGGAGGCGACGGGGATGGTGGACGGACACTGGCCCTTCGCCGACGAGGTGACGGCCGCCCATGTCTTCCAGCTGAGATTCGCCCTGGAAGGCTTCGCCGCCGGGCTGGCCGCCGTCACCCTGGGGCCCGCCGACCTGGATCGCCTGGAGGTCAATCTGGCCGCGCTGCACCGGGCGCTGCGCGCCAACGAGCTGGAAGAGGCGGCCGTGCTGGACTTCGACTTCCATCGCCAGCTGCTGCTGGCCGCGGACAACCCGGCCATGCTGGCGGTGATCACCAGCAGCCCCGAACGCTTCCACGAAAGCCAGAAGCTGCCCTTCGTGCGCCCCGAGCGGGCCCTGGAAACCTGGCAGGAACACCGGCGCATCCTCAGGGCCCTGAGCCGCCGTTCGCCCGCGGCGGCGCAAAAGGCCATGCGCGAACATATCCGCAATGCGGCGCTGCGCAGTGGAACCCCCTTTACGGTTCCTGCTGTCTAACCCGCGAGCCACGATTGGCAGAACGGTGATCGACCAGGGTTGCAAAGGCATGAATCTGCTTTCCCAGCCCTGGTCGCCCGTTCGCCTGATCGTGAACCGCGTCTGCCATCAATACCGGTCATAGCCACCATCAATGTTCGAATGCTTTCGAAGTGACGGCGGCAGGGCTATCATGGCCGTACTTCAAGTCGCACCCGAATTCGGAGAGAGTCAATGAGCGAATACATCACCAACGTCAGCGACGCCAGCTTCGAGCAGGAAGTGCTGAAGTCCGACAGCCCCGTGCTGGTCGACTACTGGGCCGAATGGTGCGGTCCGTGCAAGATGATTGCGCCGGTCCTGGACGAGATCGCCAAGGACTACCAGGGCAAGCTCAAGGTCTGCAAACTCAACATCGACGAAAACCAGGACACCCCGCCGAAGTACGGCGTGCGTGGCATCCCGACCCTGATGCTGTTCAAGAACGGCGCGGTCGAGGCCACCAAGGTCGGCGCCCTGTCCAAGTCGCAACTGGCCGCCTTCCTCGACGCCAACGTCTGAGGCAGCCAGTCGAAAGCCCCGCCGTGCGGGGCTTTTTTATGCCTGGACGGCTGGACGAGTACCCATGCAGGTGCTAGATTCCAGCCACGACCCCATCAGCGGGCCGTCTTCTCATCTGCTGTAGCCGTCAGTTCTCCTCTTCAGAACGCATCCCGCGAAGCTAATCTCGCATCCGGCCGCTCAGCTCGAATCCCTCCTTCGCCTCTTCTCACGTCAACATACGTCTATGAATCTGACCGAACTCAAGCAAAAGCCCATCACGGAACTGTTGGAAATGGCGGATGCCGCGGGCTTGGAAAACATGGCCCGGTCCCGCAAGCAGGACATCATCTTTGCGCTGCTCAAGAAGCACGCCAAGGGTGGCGACGAGATTTCCGGGGATGGCGTGCTGGAGATCCTGCAGGACGGCTTCGGCTTCCTGCGTAGCGCCGACTCCTCCTACCTGGCCGGTCCCGACGACATCTATGTCTCTCCCAGCCAGATCCGCCGCTTCAACCTGCGTACCGGCGACACCATCATCGGCAAGATTCGTCCGCCGAAAGAGGGCGAGCGCTACTTCGCGCTGCTCAAGGTCGACACCATCAACTTCGACCGTCCGGAAAACGCCAAGAACAAGGTGCTGTTCGAGAACCTCACACCCCTGTTCCCCAACAAGCGCCTGACCATGGAAGCCGGCAACGGCTCCACCGAAGACCTCACCGGTCGGGTCATCGACCTCTGTGCCCCCATCGGCAAGGGTCAGCGCGGGCTGATCGTCGCGCCGCCCAAGGCCGGCAAGACCATCATGCTGCAGAACATCGCGGCCAACATCACCCGCAACAATCCCGAGTGCTACCTCATCGTGCTGCTCATCGACGAGCGTCCCGAGGAAGTGACCGAGATGCAGCGCACCGTGCGCGGTGAAGTGGTGGCCTCCACCTTCGACGAGCCGCCGACCCGCCACGTGCAGGTCGCCGACATGGTGATCGAGAAGGCCAAGCGCCTGGTCGAGCACAAGAAGGACGTGGTCATCCTGCTGGATTCCATCACCCGTCTGGCCCGGGCCTTCAACACCGTGATCCCCAGCTCCGGCAAGGTGCTCACCGGTGGTGTCGACGCCCATGCCCTGGAGAAGCCCAAGCGCTTCTTCGGCGCCGCGCGTAACATCGAGGAAGGCGGCAGCCTGACCATCATCGCTACCGCGCTGGTGGAAACCGGCTCGAAGATGGATGAGGTGATCTACGAGGAATTCAAGGGCACCGGCAACATGGAGCTGCCCCTGGAGCGTCGGATCGCCGAGAAGCGCGTCTTCCCGGCCATCAACATCAACAAGTCCGGCACCCGCCGCGAAGAGTTGCTCACCGACGAGGAAGAGCTGTCGCGCATGTGGATCCTGCGCAAGATCCTGCATCCGATGGACGAGATCGCCGGCATCGAATTCCTCCTCGACAAGTTGCGTCAGACCAAGACCAACAACGAGTTCTTCGATTCGATGAAGCGCAGCAAGTAAGGCGCAGTCACAGCCAAAGGCCGGGAAATCCCGGCCTTTGGCGTTTCTGGGCCAGTGCTTTCTCGATGCGCGACTCAGGCGGTAGACTGCCAGACTTTCCCCAGCGCCAAGAGGCCGCATGCAATACCGAGATCTGCGTGACTTCATCCGCAGCCTGGAGCAGCGTGGTGAACTGAAGCGCGTGACCGCCCCGGTCTCGCCGATCCTCGAGATGACCGAAATCTGCGACCGGACCCTGCGCAAGCAGGGCCCGGCGCTGCTGTTCGAGAATCCCGTGGGCTTCTCCATGCCCGTGCTGGGCAACCTGTTCGGCACGCCCCAGCGCGTGGCCCTGGGCATGGGCGCCGAGGACGTCGGCGCCCTGCGCGAGATCGGCAAGCTGCTGGCCTTTCTCAAGGAGCCCGAGCCGCCCAAGGGCCTCAAGGACGCCTGGTCGAAGCTGCCGATCTACAAGAAGGTCATCAGCATGGCGCCCAAGGTGCTCAAGGATGCGCCTTGCCAGGAGGTGATCGAGGAGGGCGAGGCGGTCGACCTGGGCAAGTTGCCGATCCAGCACTGCTGGCCGGGCGACGTGGCGCCGCTGATCACCTGGGGCCTGACGGTCACCCGCGGACCAAACAAGGAACGCCAGAACCTCGGTATCTATCGCCAGCAGGTCATCGGCCGCAACAAGCTGATCATGCGCTGGCTGAGTCACAGGGGCGGTGCCCTGGACTTCCGCGAGTGGTGCCAGAAGCATCCCGGGCAGCCCTATCCGGTGGCCGTGGCCCTGGGCGCCGATCCGGCCACCATCCTCGGCGCGGTCACCCCGGTACCCGACACCCTGTCCGAATACGCCTTCGCCGGCCTGTTGCGCGGCAGTCGCAGCGAACTGATCAAGTGCGTGGGCAATGACCTGCAGGTGCCGGCCAGTGCCGAGATCGTGCTGGAAGGGGTCATCCATCCGGGCGAAACCGCGCCGGAAGGGCCCTATGGCGATCACACCGGCTACTACAACGAGGTCGATACCTTCCCGGTCTTTACCGTGGAGCGCATCACCCGGCGCCGCGATCCCATCTATCACAGCACCTACACCGGGCGTCCGCCGGACGAGCCGGCCATCCTTGGCGTCGCGCTCAACGAAGTCTTCGTGCCCATCCTGCAAAAGCAGTTTCCGGAAATCGTCGACTTCTACCTACCGCCGGAAGGCTGCTCCTACCGCATGGCGGTGGTGACCATCAAGAAGCAGTACCCCGGCCACGCCAAGCGGGTGATGCTGGGTGTGTGGTCGTTCCTGCGGCAGTTCATGTACACCAAGTTCGTGATCGTCACCGACGACGACATCAATGCCCGTGACTGGAACGACGTCATCTGGGCGGTCACCACGCGCATGGATCCCAAGCGCGACACCGTGATGATCGACAACACCCCCATCGACTACCTGGACTTCGCCTCGCCGATCTCCGGCCTGGGCTCGAAGATGGGCCTGGATGCCACC
Source organism: Pseudomonas sp. AS2.8 (assembly GCF_014190935.1). Classification (NCBI taxonomy): domain Bacteria; kingdom Pseudomonadati; phylum Pseudomonadota; class Gammaproteobacteria; order Pseudomonadales; family Pseudomonadaceae; genus Pseudomonas; species Pseudomonas sp. AS2.8. The sequence continues at coordinate 113,460 of NZ_JACHVV010000003.1, read as the reverse complement.
CACAAGTGGCCGGGTGAAACCACCCGCGAGTGGGGGCGGGCGATCGTCAAGGACGAAGCGGTGGTCAAACGGGTGGACGAGATGTGGTCCAGTCTCGGGATCGACTAACGGAGACGACGATGAAGGTCACCCTGCAGCCCTCGGGTGCGGTACTGGAAACCCAGCCCGGCGAAGCCATCCTGGCCGCCGCGCAGCGCCTCGGCTACAGCGGGCCGCACAGCTGCCGCAACGGCAATTGCCAGCTCTGCGCCGCGCTGCTGGTGGAGGGCCAGGTCAGCCAGCACGGCCAGAGCGTCGATCATGGCGAGATCTATGTCTGCGTGGCGGTGCCCCTGAGCGATTGCCTGCTGCAGTGGGACGGCGTCCTGGCGCCCGGCGAGTTGCCGGTGCGCCAACTGGCCTGTCAGGTGGTGGCGCTGGACGATGTGGGTGGCGATGTCCGCCGGGTGCGCCTGCGTGCTCCGGCCGGGCGGCCGCCACGCTATCACGCCGGTCAGTACCTGCTGATCCAGCGCGACGACGGCAAGCAGTCGGCCTTTTCCCTGGCCTCGGCGCCCCATCAGGGGCGTGAACTGGAATTGCACGTGCTGGCTCGCGAGGCCAGCAGCCAGGCGCTGCTGGCGCAACTGGAAGGCAAGGGCATGGCCCAGGTCGAGCTGCCCTATGGCGACGCCCACCTGGCCGAATTGCCCGACGGTCCCCTGGTACTGATCGCCGCCGGGACCGGCATGGCGCAGATGCACAGCCTGATCGAGGATGCCCGCACCCGGGGCTTCGCCCAGCCGGTGCACCTTTACTGGGGGGTACGGACGCCGGACGACTTCTATGCCATCGAGGCCTGGGACGCCTGGGCGGAGTTGCCCAATCTCACCCTGAACCGGGTGGTGAGCGATGCCTGCGGCTGGGATGGGCGCTGTGGTCTGCTGCACGAGGTGGTGCGCGCGGATTTCGCCGACCTGAGCGGCCTGCACGTCTATGCCAGCGGCTCGCCAGCGATGGTCTATGCCACCCTGGATGCCCTGGTGGACGCAGGCATGGATGCGCACCAGATGCGCGCCGACGTCTTCGCCTACGCGCCGCGGAGCTGAGCCTGTCGCGGCGATGGCGGACCGCCGAGGTGCCGCCGTAGGTTGGGTTGAGCGCAGCGAAGCCCAACAGGTCTTGCCCTGGGCACCGACCACGTTGGGCTTCGACGATGAGGCCGTCTCAGCCCAACCTACGAGGCCGCATGTCTATGCCCCCGGCTCGCCAGCGATAGCGGACCGCCGAGGTGCCGCCGTGGGTTGGGTTGAGCGCAGCGAAGCCCAACAGGTCTTGCTCTGGGCACCGACCACGTTGGACTTCGACGATGAGGCCGTCTCAGCCCAACCTACGAGGCCGCCGCCAGGCTCAGCGCGCCGACTTGGCCACCATGCCGGTGTGTCTTAGGGTCATCGCCAGGAAGACGATGGCCAGGACGCAAGAGCCGATCAGCAGCATGAAGCCGCCATCCCAGCCGAAGTGGTCCACGGTGTAGCCGACCAGGGCGTTGGCCGCGACCGAGCCACCCAGGTAGCCGAACAGCCCGGTGAAGCCCGCGGCGGTGCCGGCGGCCTTCTTGGGGACCAGTTCCAGCGCCTGCAGGCCGATCAGCATCACCGGCCCGTAGATCAGGAAGCCGATGGATACCAGGGCCGCCAGGTCGATGCCGGGATTGCCTTCCGGGTTGAGCCAGTAGACCAGGGTGGCGACCAGCACGCCGAGCATGAACACCACGCCGGTGGCGCCGCGGTTGCCGCGGAACAGCTTGTCCGAGAGCCAGCCGCAGAGCAGGGTGCCGGGGATGCCGGCCCATTCGTAGAAGAAGTAGGCCCAGGAGGTCTTGTCCACCGAGAAGTGCTTGGCTTCCTTGAGGTAGGTGGGCGCCCAGTCCAGCACGCCATAGCGCAGCAGATAGACGAAGACGTTGGCAAAGGCGATGTACCAGAGCAGGCGATTCTTCAGCACGTACTCGACGAAGATCTCCTTGGTGGAGAATTCGCGTTCGTGACCTTCGCTGTAGCCCTCGGGGAAGTCCTGTTTCCAGTGTTCCACCGACGGCAGGCCGCAGGACTGCGGGGTGTCGCGCATGGCGATGAAGGCGAAGGCCGCCACTGCCAGGGCCACCACGGCCGGGACATAGAAGGCGGCGTGCCAGTCGTTGAACCAGGCCAGGCCGAGCAGGAACAGCGGGCCGATCAGGCCGCCGCCGACGTTGTGGGCGACGTTCCAGACCGAGACCACCCCGCCACGCTCCTTCTGCGACCACCAGTGCACCATGGTGCGACCGCTGGGCGGCCAGCCCATGCCTTGGAACCAGCCGTTGAGGAACAGCAGGACGAACATGATGCTGACACTGGAGGTGGCCCAGGGCGCGAATCCGAACAGCAACATCACCAGCGCCGACATCACCAGCCCGAAGGGCAGGAAGTAGCGCGGATTGGAGCGGTCCGAGACCAGCCCCATGAGGAACTTGGACAGGCCGTAGGCGATGGCCACCGCGGACAGCGCCACCCCCAGTTCACCCCGGCTGTAGCCTTGCTCCACCAGGTAGGGCATGGCCAGCGAGAAGTTCTTGCGCAGCAGATAGTAGCCGGCGTAGCCGATGAAGATCCCGGCAAAGATCTGCCAGCGGAGACGGCGGTAGACGGGGTCGATGCGATCGGCGGGCAGCGGCGTGCGATGGGCCGCAGGGGCGAAGATTCCAAGCATGGGAGCCTCGGTATTGTTATAGGTATTAATCGAAAGCGAACATTCCAGGTTCGTTTTCGAATATTACAATGATATTACAGCGGGTCCAGGCTTTTCCGCCCTGTGGCAACGGCAGCCCGGATTCCCTCTTGATCTACGGGGGTTGCGCGCCTAGGGTGGCGCGTCTTTGCCGTTGTTTTCGCGAGTCATCATGCCTGCCTGGAAAGTCCTGTCCTCCCGCGCCCTGAACCTGGCCACTGCCCTGTTCGAACGCTATCCGCGACTGATCGCCCTGGCCGGCTTCATTTCGGGGATCTGCAGTTTCCTGCTGGTGGACCGGCAGAAGGGCTTCGCCCCGGTGATGGCCGTGGTCATGCTGGCGAGTTGGGTCTGGCTGATGCTGGAAAACGTGCTGCGGGGCTGGATCAGCCGGCGCTTCGGCTGGGAATTGCCGCCGCCGCTGCTGCGCTACGCCACCCAGCTGATCCACCAGGAAAGCCTGTTCTTCTGCCTGCCGTTCTTTGCCATCACCACGGCCTGGAACAGTGGCCAGGCGCTGTTCACCGGGCTGCTCGGCGCAGCCGCCTTGGTCTCCATCATCGATCCGCTCTACTACAAGGCCCTGGCGCCGCGGCGCTGGGTGTTCCTCAGCTACCACACCCTGACGCTGTTCGCGGTGCTGCTCACCGCCCTGCCGATCATCCTGCACCTGACCACCACCCAGAGCTACGAACTGGCCCTGGGCGTCGCCGTGCTGCTGTCCTTTCCCAGTCTGGCGGTGGCCTTCCGGGTACGCCTGGGCTGGCGCTGGCTGGGGCTGCTGGGTCTGTGCCTGGCCATCGGCGCCTTCGGCTGGCTGGGTCGCGCCTGGGTGCCGCCGGCCACCCTGTGGCTGACCGACATGGGCATGAGCACCAACTTCGACAGCCTCAAGCGCCAGCCCGGCGATGCGGTGAAGAGCCTGAGCATCGCCCAGCTGCGCGCCCAGGGACTCTATGCCTTCACCGCCATCAATGCGCCGCGCGGCCTCAACGAGCGCATCTACCATGTCTGGCGCCATGCGGGTCAGGAGGTGGATCGGATTCCGCTGGATATCAGCGGCGGTCGCGAGGCCGGTTATCGCGCCTGGACCCACAAGCAGAACTTCCCCGGCGACGTAACCGGCCGTTGGCAGGTGCAAGTGGTGACGGACGTCGGCCAGGTGATCGGAACCCTCAGGTTCGAGGTGACCCCTTGAATCCTGCTGGCTATGCTGCAGCCATTCACTTCTAGAGGATTCGCCGTGAAAGCCGTCGCTGCCGTTTTGCTGTCCTTCTGCCTGGCCTTCAATGCCTGGGCGAACGAAGAGAAGAAGGAAGGGGAGGCGCCCAAGACCGAGTTCTACAACCTGACCCCGGCGCTGGTCGGCAACTATGGCAGCGGCCCCAAGCTCAAGTACTACAAGGCCGACATCGCCCTGATGATGACCGGCAAGGAAGCCAAGGATAAGGTCGAGTTCCACGAGCCGCTGATTCGCAATCAGCTGGTGATGCTCTTCGCCCAGCAGACCGACGAGACCCTGGCCGGTGTCGAAGCACGCGAGAAGCTGCGCCAGGAGGCCCTCAAGCAGGTGCAGAGCGTCCTGACCCAGGAGGAGGGCAAGCCGCTGGTGGAAGACCTGCTGTTCAACAACCTGATCATCCAGCCCTGAGGCCAGTGCTCAGCCGCGCGCCGCGGCGACGATCGCCGCCCATTCCGCCGGGCTGACCGGCATCACCGAGAGGCGGTTGCCCTTGCGCAGCAGGGCGAACTCGGCGAGCGCCGGCACCTGGCGCAGACGCGGCAGGGTCAGCACCCGCGGAAAGGCTTCGACGAAGGCCACCTGGCGCGCCGTCCAAGGATTGTCTGCGGCACTCGCCTTGGGCGCATGGTAGGGGCTTTCGGGGTCCAGGGCGGTGGGATCCGCGAAGGCCTCGCCGACGATGCGGCCAATGCCGGCGATGCCTGGTTCGGCGCAACTCGAATGATGAAAGAAGAACAGCTCGTCGGGTGCCATGGCGCGCAGGAAGTTGCGCGCCTGGTAATTGCGTACCCCGTCCCAGCGCGCCTGGCCCAGGCGTTCCAGGTCGGTGAGCGAGAATTCATCGGGCTCGGATTTCAACAGCCAGCAGGCCACGGTTCGTCTCCTGACGAATGGAGGCTCGGGAGCTTCCAGGAAAGGGTCTGGTCGATTGCAAGGGGCGACCGCTTGTCGCAGAATGCCGCCCATTCCGGATGTAGTCTGATCGTACGCGCTGAGCATAACAGGGCGACGTCCTGTCCTGCCCAAAGGTGCCAGCAAGGGGGTGGCCCAGCTCGATGAAACGCAAACCTGATCTGTTGTGGGTGCTGGTCCTGATCTTTACCCTGGGCGTGGTCACCACCGGGTACACCCAGAGTTTCTGGGAGCAGCGCCAGAGCCAGCAGCAGTACGCCCGCTATGCCAGCGACCCTCAGCCGCCGCGGGAAGTCTCTCCCATCCGTTGAGCGTACCAGTCGCCATCGCTCACCACGGCCGCCATGGGCACGTCCCAGGCCGCCAGTGCCAGTCGTTCCACCTTCTGACATTCATGAGCGCAGCCGATCAGCTGCGGACTGTGCCATTGCCGCCGGCGCGCCAGGTAGGCCAGGTTGCGGTCATAGAAGCCCTTGCCCATGCCCAGGCGTCCGCCCTGGGGATCGAAGCCCACCAGCGGCATCAGGATCAGATTCAGCGCCCAGGTCGGCCGACCCAGGCGCCGATCCGGGCGCGGCTCGGCGATGCCGAAGCGGTTGCGCACCCAGGATTCGCCACGACCGACGCGCTGAAAGATCATCGCCGTCCGCGGCCAGCGCGAGAGCACCGGCAGGTAGGTGGCCTTGCCGCGACGCTGGGCTTCTGCGAGCAGCGGACGCGGATCGATCTCGCCGTCGCTGGGCAGATAGAAGGCGATATGCCGGGCACGGCGAAAAAGCGGATGCTGGGCGAGTTGCCGATAGAGTTGGCGGGCGGCCTGGCGTTGCTGGACGGGGGTGAGGGCGCGACGTCGCTGGCGAAGGAGCTTGCGCAGCGCGGGCCTGCTGAGATCGGGAGAAGGCGGGGTGGTCATGGAAAAAATGAGCTCTCCGGAATGCCGCTGCCGGTGTAGCCCTTGAACCCTTGGTTCAAGGTGGGAGAAGTCGTAGACCTTTAGGCTTTCCGCCGTAGCGGACATGCACACCAGTCTGACGAGCAACCCCCGGGGTGTTGCTTATCGGCTCGGGGACATGACCGACTGGCGCACACACCAGAGAGTGACCTCCAGTATACGCCCCTGAGCCGGGATGCAAACCCCCACCTATCTCCACTCGGCTGTCAGGCGGTGGTGTCGTGTTCGGTGATCAGCGCCCGGTCGACGCGATCCAGCAGGTCGCGGACCCGCTCGCGGGTGCTGCTGACTTCCAGGCTGACGTCGTCCTGGCGGTGCAGCAGTTCGTGGGTGATGTTGAGGGCGGCCATCACGGCCACGCGGTCGGCGCCGATGACCTTGCCGCTGCCGCGGATCTCGCGCATCTTGCCGTCCAGGTAGCGAGCGGTGCTCTCCAGGTTGGCGCGCTCGTCAGCCGGGCAGCTGATGCGATATTCCTTTTCCAGTATCTGGACGGTCACGGTCTCGATGCTCATGAGTCCTGCTCCAAGGCTTTCAGGCGTAAAATCATCGCTTCGACCTTCGATCTGGCCAATTCGTTCTTCTCGATCAACTCGGCGCGCTCCTGGCGCCAGTTGCGCTCGCCCTGGCGCAGTTGTCGATTCTGCCGCTGCAATTCCTCAAGACGCAGGAGCAGGCGCTCCACACGGTCACCGAGGGCTTCCAGATCGGCGTCGAGGGGCGTGTCGCGAGACTCGCGCATGAGGGCTACAGCTCCAGAAGGGTGCAACGAGATTGGCCGCCGGCGGGGTCAGCGCGTAGGATAAGGCTTCATTCTAGCCAGCGCCTCCCCTCGACGCCATGTCCAGCTCAGCATCCGCCTACGCCGCCTTCTCAACCCTGCTCGCCGAGGCCGCGCTGCCGGTCTCGCCCGCCGAACTCCACGGTCACCTGCTCGGGCGGGTCTGCGGGGGCGCGGGTTTCGACGAGAACGACTGGCTGGCCGCGGCCAGCGAGCTGCTCGGGGGCGCGCCCGGCGAGCGGCTGCAGGCGGCGCTGTCGGGTCTGCTGGGCATGGTGCAGCAGGAATTCGCCGGCCAGCAGGTAGCCCTGGTGCTGATGCTGCCGCCGGACGAGGTGCCGCTCGCCGAGCGCACCGCGGCCCTGGGCCAATGGTGCCAGGGCTTCCTGGCCGGTTTCGGCCTCTCCGGGCGCACCGGCGAGGTCTCCGGCGAGGCGCGCGAGGTGCTCGAGGACCTGGCGGCCATCGCCCAGATCCAGGAGCCCGCCGAGGAAGGCGAAGAGGGCGAGAACGACTTCATGGAAGTCACCGAATACCTGCGTGTCGCCCCGCTGCTGCTCTATGGCGAATATGGCCGCGGTCCCATTCCCGAACCCGCGCCCGTGGTGCACTGAGCGGCCATGCCGCGGATCCACAAGGCCGAATTCGCCCGTCGCCGCCGCGCCCTGATGGCCGAGATCGGCCACGGCGGCATCGCCCTGCTGCCCGCCGCGCCGGTGTGCCTGCGCAATCGCGATATCGAACAACCCTATCGCCAGGACAGCGACTTCCAGTACCTCACCGGCTTTCCAGAACCCGAGGCCCTGGCCGTGCTGATTCCCGGCCGGGCCCACGGTGAATACCTGCTGTTCTGCCGCGAGCGGGATGCGGAGCTGGAGCGCTGGGAAGGCCGGCGCGCCGGTCAGGAAGGGGCCCTGGCCGACTATGGCGCCGACGATGCCTTTCCCATCGGCGATCTGGACGACATCCTGCCCGGGCTGCTGGAAGGGCGCGAGCGGGTCTACTACGCCATGGGCGCCCACCCGGAATTCGAGCGGCAGTTGCTCAACTGGATCGAACTGATCCGCGCCAAGGCCGACCAGGGCGCCTCGCCGCCGCGGGAGCTGCTGGCGCTGGATACCCTGTTGCACGACAGCCGGCTGTACAAGTCGGCCGCCGAGGTGCGTCTGCTCAAGGCCGCCGCCGAATTGACCTGCGCCGCCCACCTGCGCGCCATCCAGGCCTGCCGACCGGGGCTGCGCGAGTATCACCTGGAGGCGGAGCTGGACTATTGCTTCCGCCAGGGCGGTGCCCGCCTGGCGGCCTATGGCTCGATCGTCGCTGCCGGGGCCAATGCCTGCGTCATGCACTACCAGGCCAACGATGCGCCCCTGCGCGACGGCGACCTGGTGCTGATCGATGCCGGGTGCGAGCTGGAATGCTATGCCAGCGACGTGACCCGTACCTTTCCGGTCAATGGCCGCTTCTCGCCGGAGCAGCGGCAGCTGTACGACATCGTGCTGGCCGCCAACCAGGCCGCCATCGCCTGCGTCGCGCCCGGCCGGCACTGGAACGAACCCCACGAAGCCACGGTCAGGGTGATCACCGAGGGGCTGTTGGCCCTGGGCCTGCTCCAGGGCGAACTGGACGACCTGATCGAGGCGGGTGCCTGTCGGCAGTTCTACATGCACCGCGCCGGTCACTGGCTGGGGCTGGACGTCCATGACGTCGGCGAATACCGCATCGGCGATCAGTGGCGGATGCTGGAACCGGGCATGGTGCTGACCGTGGAGCCCGGACTGTACATCCCGGTGGAGGCCGAGGTGCCGCGCAAATGGCGCGGTCTGGGCATCCGCATCGAAGACGAGGTGCTGGTGACGCGCAGTGGTTGCGAGGTGCTGACCGCCGGCCTGCCCAAGGCGGCCGCGGAGATCGAAGGCTTGATGGCGGCCGCGCGCGACCGCCGGGAGAACGCTCATGCAACGTCCTGATATCGCCATCATCGGTGGCGGCTTGGTGGGTGCCAGTCTGGCCCTGGCCCTGCAGGCCGGCGCCAAGGCGCGCGGCTGGCGCATCCTGCTGGTGGAGCCCTTCGCTCCCGGCGACACCTATCAGCCCAGCTACGATGCCCGCTCTTCGGCGCTCTCCTATGGCTCGCGGCTGATCTACCAGCGCCTCGGCGTCTGGGACGCCCTGGCCGAGCATGCCGAGGCGATCCGCGAGATCCAGGTCTCCGACCAGGGCCGCTTCGGCGTGACCCAACTGCTCGCCCGCGACGAGAATCTGCCGGCGCTGGGCTATGTGGTGGAGAACGCCTGGATCGGCCAGGTGCTCTGGCAGGCGCTGGATCGCGAGGTGGTGGATTGGCGCTGCCCGGCCGAGGTGCGCACGCTCACCCCCATCCCCGACGGCTATCGCCTGGAGCTGGACGACGGCGCGACCCTGGAGTGCGGCCTGGCGGTGCTGGCCGACGGCGGGCGCTCGGCGCTGCGCGAGTCCCTGGGTATCGAGGTGCGGCGGACGGTCTACGAGCAGACCGCGCTGATCGCCAACGTCTCGACCAACCTCGGGCATGGCGGTCGCGCCTTCGAGCGCTTCACCCCCCACGGCCCCCTGGCGCTGCTGCCCCTGCCGGGCCAGCGCAGCGCCCTGGTCTGGACCCAGCCGGACGGCGAGGCCCTGCGACTGCAACAGGCGCCCGCTGCCATCTTTCTCGCCGAATTGCAGCAGGCGGTGGGCTATCGCCTGGGCAGCTTCACCCAGGTCGGTACCCGCCATGCCTATCCGCTGACCCTGCTGGAAGCCAACGAGCAGGTCCGCCCGCACCTGGTGGTGCTGGGCAACGCCGCCCACAGCCTGCACCCCATCGCCGGCCAGGGCTTCAACCTGTCCCTGCGCGACGTCGACAGCCTGGCCGAGTGCCTGCTGGAAAGCGCCGCGGTGCCCGGCGATTTCGCCACCCTGCAGGACTACCTGCAGCGCCAGCGCCTGGACCAGCAGCTGACCATCGGCTTTTCCGATCGCATCACCCGGCTGTTTTCCAACAGCCGGCCCTGGCTCAGTGCCGGACGCAACCTGGGCCTGGTCGGCCTGGAGCTGTGCCCGCCGGCCAAGAGTGCCTTCGCCCGCCAGGCCATGGGCCTGGGTACCCGTCCCTGACCTGCGAGGAGAAACGAGCATGCTGACCCATGCGGATCTGGTGATCGTCGGTGCCGGCATGGTCGGCAGCGCCCTGGCCCTGGCCCTGGCCGACAGCGGCCTGTCGGTGGTGCTGCTCGACCGCGGCCCGCTCACCCCCGGCGCGGTCGAAAGCGACCTGCCCTTCGAACCCCGGGTCAGCGCCCTGTCGCTGGCCAGTCAGCGCATCCTGCAGCGCCTCGGCGCCTGGGACGGCATCCTGGCGCGGCGTGTCAGCCCCTACCAGGCGATGCACGTCTGGGACGGCTCCGGCACCGGCGCCGTGCATTTCGATGCCGCCAGCGTGCATGCCGAGGTGCTCGGCCACATCGTCGAGAATCGTGTGGTGCAGGACGCCCTGCTCGAACGCCTGGCCGAGGCCAACGTCCTGCTGCTGCCCGAGGCGCGCCTGGAATTGCTGCGCCGCTCAGGCGATCAGTGGCTGGTGCAACTGGCCGGCGACCGCCAGATCCGCGCCCCGCTGGTAGTGGCCGCCGATGGCGCCACCTCCGCCGTGCGCCGCCTGGCCGGGCTGGAAACCCGCGAGTGGGACTATCTGCACCATGCCATCGTCACCAGCGTGCGCTGCGCCGAATCGCACCAGCGCACCGCCTGGCAGAGATTCACCGACGACGGCCCGCTGGCCTTCCTGCCACTGGACCGCGGTGGCGATACCCGCTGGTGCTCCATCGTCTGGTCCTGCACGCCCAAGCAGGGCGAGCGGCTGATGGCCATGGACGACGCCGCCTTCTGCCAGGCCCTGGGCGAGGCCTTCGAGCAGCGCCTGGGCAAGGTGGAATGCAGCGACACACGGCTGTGCATCCCGCTGCGCCAGCGCCATGCCAAGCGCTATGTGGAACCCGGTCTGGCCCTGATCGGCGATGCCGCCCACGTCATCCACCCGCTGGCTGGCCAGGGCGTCAACCTGGGCTTTCTCGATGCCGCGGTGCTGGCCGAGGAACTGCGCCATGCCCAGGCGCGCGGCGAATCCATCGCCGAACAGCGGGTACTGGAACGCTACGAGCGCCGCCGCATGCCGCACAACCTGGCGATGATGGCGGCGATGGAAGGCTTCCAGCGGCTGTTCCAGGACGACCGCCTGCCGCTGCGCTGGCTGCGCAACGCCGCGCTCAAGCAGGTTGATCGCCATTTCGAAGCCAAGGCGCTGTTCGTCCGCCGCGCCCTGGGCCTGTCCGGCGATGTGCCGGAACTGGCCAAGGTGGTGGCCTGACGGCCTCAGGCGTCGTTCAACGACCCGGCCAGCTCCAGCACCCGCTGCCGCCAGGCAGCCTCGCGGGGCAGGGCGAGGAAGTGCGGATTGAGAAAGGACTCGCGCATCTCGTAGGTGAGGGGCTGGCCGTCAAGGGTCAGGACCTCGCCGCCGGCGCCTTCCAGCACGCCCTGGGCAGCGGCGGTATCCCACTGGGAGGTGGGGGCGAGCCGGGGATAGAAGTCGGCCAGGCCTTCGGCCAGGAGGCAGAACTTGAGCGAGCTGCCGACGCTGACCAGCTTGGGTTCGCCCAAGGTGGTGCCCAGTTCTTCCAGCAGGCGCTGCTGCGCCGGGCTGCCGTGGCGGCGGCTGGCGACCACGGTGAAGGCCTCTTCCGGTTGGGTGCGCACGCCGATCTCGAGGCCGTCTTCGCCCTGGATGCGGAAGGCGCCCAGTTCGCGGCCGCCGCTGAAGCAGACGTCACGGGTGGGGATGCCGACCACGCCGAAGATCACCTGGCCGCGTTCGACCAGGGCCACGTTGACGGTGAACTCCTCGCTGCCGTCGATGAATTCCTTGGTGCCGTCCAGGGGATCGACCACCCACCAGACGTCCCAGGCGCTGCGCGCCGCGTAGGGAATGTCACAGGCTTCTTCCGACAGCACCGGCACGTCCGGGGTCAGCCGCGCCAGGCCGTCGGCCAGCACCCGGTGGGCGGCGAGGTCGGCGGCGGTCACCGGCGAGTCGTCGCTCTTCTGGCGCACCGCCACGCCCTGGCGCCAATGGGGCAGGATGGCCGCGCCGGCCTGGCGCACCAGGTCGATGACGTTGAGCACCAGCGGAGCGGTAATGGAAACGGGCGCCATCATGCCGGCAGTTCTCCGCGTTGGGTGAGCAGGTCGCGCACCAGGTAGAGGGCGGCCAGGGCGCGGCCTTCGGAAAAGCGCGGATTCTGCACCAGCTGCGACAGTTCGCGCAGGTCGACGCTGCTGACTTCGAGGGGCTCGGGTTCATCGCCCGGCAGTTGCTCGGGATAGAGGTCGCGGGCCAGCACCACGTGGATGCGCTGGCTCATGTAGCCCGGGCTCAGCGACAGCGCGGTGAGGTATTCCAGCTGGTGGGCGCCGAAACCCGCCTCTTCCTTGAGTTCGCGATTGGCGGCGTCGAGGATCTCCTCGCCCGGTTCCACCAGGCCCTTGGGCAGCGACAGTTCGTAGTCTTCCACGCCGCCGCAGTATTCCTCGATGAGCAGGGCGCGGGTGGCGTCCTGCAGGGCCACCACCATCACCGCACCATGACCGGTGCCCTTGTTGGCCAGGCGCTCATAGGTGCGCTCCTCGCCGTTGGCGAAGCGCAACTGCATCTCCTCGACGGTGAACAGACGGCTCTTGGCCACGATCTGTCGGGCGAGAACAGTGGGTTTCTGGCGCATGGACGGCTCCTGGGCTGGGCGGACGGGTATGATAACCCGCCTGTTACATGATCCGGAGTCACCATGACCCCTCTCGACTGGAGCCGTATCGATACCGTGTTGCTGGACATGGACGGCACCCTGCTCGATCTGCATTTCGACAACCATTTCTGGCTGGAGTACCTGCCGCAGCGCTATGCCGAGCGCCACGGCCAGTCCCTGGCGCTGGCCAAGGCCGAGCTGGAGCCGTTGTTCCTCAGTCACCAGGGCAAGCTGACCTGGTACTGCCTGGACTTCTGGAGCGCCGAGCTGGGCTTTTCCATGCGCGAACTCAAGGAAGAGATCGCCCACCTGATCGCCCTGCGTCCGGACGCCGACACCTTCCTGGCCGCCCTGCAGCGCGCCGGCAAGCGGGTGGCGCTGATCACCAACGCGCACCGCGATTCCCTGTCGCTGAAGCTGGAGCGCATCGAGCTGGCGCCCTATTTCGACCGGTTGATCAGCTCCCACGACTATGGCTTCCCCAAGGAAGAGCAGCAGTTCTGGCACGCCCTGCAGGCCGACTTCGCCTTCGATCCGGCGCGCACCCTGTTCATCGACGACAACCTGCCGATCCTGCGCAGCGCCCGCGACTATGGCGTCGCTCACCTCTTAGCGATCCATGAGCCGGACAGCCGGCGCGGACCCAAGGACAGCGAGGAGTTCGAGGCGGTGCGGGACTATCGGGAGTTGTTGCCGCAGTGAGGACTGCCGCGGTCCTGGCTACCCTCACCCCGGCTCTCTCCCCGGGGGAGAAGGGGCAGAGCGCCCGGAGGTAATCAGTGGATATCAAGCAACTGCGCTTTCTCATCGCCCTGGACGAGACGCGTCACTTCGGTCAGGCCGCGGCGCGCTGTCACGTCACCCAGCCGACCCTGTCCATGCGCCTGCGTGGCCTGGAAGACGAGCTGGGGGTGGAGCTGGTGCGTCGCGGGCAGCGCTTCGAGGGCTTCACCGAGGCCGGTCAGCGCATCCTCGCCTGGGCGCGTACCCTGATGGCCGCCCACGACGGTCTCTATGCCGAGGCCCAGGCCTTCCAGGGGCAACTGGTGGGCACCCTGCGGGTCGGCCTGGTGCCGCTGGCCAGCTTCGATCCCATGCCGCTGCTGCAGCACCTGCGCCTGCTGCACCCCAAGCTGCATTTCCAGCTGCAGGTGCTGAGCACCGAGCGCATCCTCGAAGCCGTGGCCAGCAATCGCCTGGAGCTGGGCATCTCCTACCTGGAGCACCTGGATCCGGCGCGCTTCGACAGTCTGACCCTGACCGAGACGCGCATGGGCCTGCTCTATGACGAGCGGCATTTCAGCTTCGACCAGGCCGCGCTGGACTGGCAGGCGGTGGCCGGATTGCCGCTCGGCCTGCTGACCGGCGCCATGCATTTCCGCCAGTCGGTGGACCACGGCTTTCGCAGCCTGGGGCTGACGCCGCAGCCGGTGCTGGAGACCGATGCGGTCTACCTGCTCTTGCAGGCGGTCAATGCCGGTCTCTGCTGCGCCGTGGTGCCCCTGGCCGGCGGTTTCGATCGTCTCACCCCTCATGCGCGGCTGATCCCCATCGACACGGCCCGTACCCTGACCCCCCTGGGCCTGCTCATTCGTCGGACCGAACCCCGACTGGCGGTCGCCGATGCCTGTTTCCAGGCGGTCAAGGCGCTCTACGCTGGGAGTGATAGATAGCGTTTATCAAGGCATCGGTCATAGCGATTAGACGCCCCGGGATGTGCTGGTTAATCTTTGATCTGTGTCAAACCGCCGCAGGTCGTTTTTGCCCATGTCCCAGGAATCGCCAGACCTCGTTGCCGCGTCCCCCGCCGGCTATGCCTTCGCCGAGCTGGAGCAGCCTGCCGTAGGGGGTGAACAGCTGCTGGCCGAGGAGGTAGCGCTGGCCATCGCCTACAACGGCATCAGCCATGCGGTGATGATGGCGACTCCGGCCGACGTGGAAGACTACGTGGTCGGTTTCAGCCTCAGCGCCGGCATCGTCGATGCCATCGACGACATCTATGGCATCCAGGTGCGGCGCGTGGGCGAGGCCCTCAATGTCGACGTCGAGATCAGCAGCCGTACCTTCTGGGCGCTCAAGCAGCAGCGTCGCCAGCTGGCCGGGACCAGCGGCTGCGGCCTGTGCGGGGTCGAGGCCCTGGAACAGGCGCTGCCGCAGCTGGATCGCCTGCGCAAGGTGCCGCTGCCGCCGGCCGCTCACCTGCACGACCTGCGCCAGCGCATCGATGCCGCCCAGGACCTGGGCCAGCGCAGCGGCGCGGTGCATGCCGCGCTGTTCATCAATGGCCAGGGCGAACTGACCCTGTGCCGCGAGGACATCGGCCGCCACAACGCGCTGGACAAGCTGATCGGCGCCCTGTTGCGCCAGCGCCAGCCGGTGCGCGAGGGCTGCGTGGTGGTCACCAGTCGCTGCAGCCTCGAACTCATCCACAAGGCGGTGCGGGCCGGACTCGCCACCCTCATCACCCTGTCGGCCCCCACCGGGCTGGCGGTGGAGTGGGCGCGTCGCCATCGTCTCAATCTGATCCATCTGCCACACCGGTCGCCTCCGCGGGTCTATGCCCCGGCGCCGGTGGCCCCTTGATCCCACGGGAATCGCCATGAACAAACCTCAGCAGTCCTTCAAACCCTATCAAGGCCCCGCCGCCGGCTGGGGCGCCCTGAAGAGCGTGGTGCACTTCTGGCTCGACAGCGGCAACGCCTTCAAGAATCTGCGCACGCTGCTCAAGACCAACCAGGACCATGGCTTCGACTGCCCCGGCTGTGCCTGGGGCGAGGCCCCGGAAAACGGCCTGGTGAAGTTCTGCGAGAACGGCGCCAAGGCGGTCAACTGGGAGGCCACCAAGCGCCGCGTCGATGCCGCCTTCTTCGCCCGCCACAGCGTGACCTCGCTGCTGGAGCAGAGCGACTACTGGCTCGAATACCAGGGCCGGCTGACCGAGCCGCTGCGCTATGACGCGGCCACCGATCGCTATGTGCCCATCGCCTGGGACGCCGCCTTCGCGTTGATCGCCAAGGAGCTCAAGGCCCTGGCCAGCCCCGACGAAGCCGAGTTCTACACCTCGGGGCGCGCCAGCAACGAGGCGGCCTTCCTCTATCAGCTGTTCGTCCGCGCCTACGGCACCAACAACTTCCCCGACTGCTCGAACATGTGCCACGAGGCCAGTGGCGTCGGCCTGGGCCGCAGCATCGGCGTCGGCAAGGGCACCGTGACCTATCACGACCTGGACGAGGCGGACGCCATCTTCGTGATCGGCCAGAATCCGGGCACCAACCATCCGCGCATGATCGAGACCCTGCGCAACGCGGTGAAGCGCGGTGCTCAGGTGGTCTGCTTCAACCCGCTCAAGGAGCGCGGCCTGGAGCGCTTCCAGCATCCGCAGAATCCGCTGGAGATGCTGACCAACGACTCGCGGCCGACCAACACCGCCTACTTCCGCCCGGCCCTGGGTGGCGACATGGCGGCGCTGCGCGGCATCGCCAAGTACCTGCTGCAGTGGGAGCGCGAAGCCGCCGCCAAGGGTGGCAAGCGCGTCTTCGACCATGACTTCATCGCTGCCCATACCCTCGGCATGGACGACTACCTGGCCCAGGTCGACGCCACTTCCTGGGAGCTGATCGAGCGCCAGTCGGGGCTGTCGCTGCACGAGATCGAGCAGGCCGCGCGCATGTATGCCCGCGCCGAGAAGGTCATCATCTGCTGGGCCATGGGCAT
Organism: Pseudomonas sp. AS2.8; assembly: GCF_014190935.1. Classification (NCBI taxonomy): domain Bacteria; kingdom Pseudomonadati; phylum Pseudomonadota; class Gammaproteobacteria; order Pseudomonadales; family Pseudomonadaceae; genus Pseudomonas; species Pseudomonas sp. AS2.8. Next base: position 97,291 of record NZ_JACHVV010000003.1, on the reverse strand, counting down.
CACCCAGCATCGCCACTCGGTGGCCACGGTGCAGGAGATCGCCAACCTGCAGCTGCTCTGCGGCCACATCGGCCGACCCGGCGCCGGTCTCTGCCCGGTGCGCGGCCACAGCAACGTCCAGGGCGACCGCACCATGGGCATCGACGAGAAGGCCCCGGCCTGGCTCAGCGACGCCCTGGCCAAGCGCTTCGCCTTCGAGCCGCCGCGCCAGCGCGGGCACAACACCGTGGAGGCCATCGCCGCCATGGAGCAGGGCCAGGCCAAGGTCTTCATCGCCCTGGGCGGCAACTTCGCCCAGGCCACCCCGGATACCCCGCGCACCCACAAGGCGCTGCGCAAGTGCCGGCTGACCGTGCACATCGCCACCAAGCTCAACCGCAGCCATCTGGTGACCGGCCAGCAGGCGCTGATCCTGCCGTGCCTGGGTCGCACCGAGACGGACGTACAGAAGGGCGGCAAGCAGGCCATCACCGTGGAAGACAGCTTCAGCATGGTGCACGCCTCGGCCGGCATCCTGCGGCCGCTGTCGTCGCAGATGAAGTCCGAGCCGGCTATCGTCGCCGGGCTGGCCAAGGCCACCCTGGGCAACCACCCGGTGGACTGGGACTGGCTGATCGAGGACTACGACCGCATCCGCGATCTGATTGCCGACGTCATCCCCGGCTTCCAGGACTTCAATGCCCGGCTGGCCGCACCCGGTGGCTTCTACCTGGGCAACAAGGCCGGGCGCCGGGAGTGGAACACCCCCACCGGCAAGGCCAACTTCGCCGCCAATGCCCTGCTGCATGACCTGCTGCCGGACGCGGTCCGCCGCCAGGGCATCAAGCCCGACCTGATCCTGCAGACGATGAGATCCCACGACCAGTACAACACCACCATCTACAGCCTCGACGACCGCTATCGCGGCGTGAAGGGCCAGCGCGACGTGGTCTTCGTCAACCAGGCCGATCTGGATCGCCTGGGCGTGGCCGCCGGCGAGAAGGTGGATCTGGTCGCCCTGTGGGACGACGGTATCGAGCGCCGAGTCCGCGGCTTCACCGCCTTGCCATTCGACATCCCGGTCGGCCAGGCCGCCGGCTACTATCCGGAGACCAATCCGCTGGTGCCCCTGGAGAGCTACGGCGAGGGCAGCTTCACGCCCACCTCCAAGTTCGTCGCCATCAAGGTCGAGAAAGCCAGCGCCGGCAACCGCATCGCCTCGGTGGCCTGAGGCCGGTGTAGAAATGAAAAAAGCCGTCGCGAGACGGCTTTTTTCATGGTGCGGCCATCACTGCAGGGTGAAGAGGACCTTCACCTTGTCGGTGACCGCGGCCTTGTCCACGTAGCCGATGGCGTCGGCTTCGCCGGCCACCTGGGCGACCACGGCGGCGTCGCCGGCCACGCTGGGCAGCGGTTGGCCCTTGCCGGTGAACACCAGGCCCGACCAGTAGGACTTCAGTTGGGCTTCGTTCTTGTTGGCGACCTTGGCATAGAAGGTCTCCTTGGTGGCCGACCAGTCCTTCTGGTCGACGCCCTTTAGCGACTTGTCCTTGCCGAGGAAGATGTTGGCCACTTCATCCTGGCCGGGTGTCTTGGCAGCGGCCGGATTGACGATCACGGCGACTTCGGCGTGGACCAGGCTGGCGCTGAACAGCAGGGCGGCGCCGGTGAGCAGGCGGAGAGAACTCATGGGCGGATTCCTTAGAAGATGAAGTCGAGGCCGACGCTGATGATGTCGCCGTCGAAGTTGCGCGCCGGCGCGCCGAAGCGACCACCGCTGCGGTCGTAGACGGCATTGGCGATGCTCTCGTTGTCGGTCTTGACGAAGGTGCCGCTGTAGCCGCCGGTGGTGTCGACGCGCTTGTATTCGCTCTTGAGCACCAGGCTGGGGGTGATGTTGTAGTTCAGGCCGTAGGTCCAGGAGCTCTGGCGACCGGCGCGTTCCTCGTCTAGCTGGGCATAGGTCACGTGGGCCAGGAAGTCACCGAAGCGGCGCCCGGCCATCAGGTAGAAGGCGTTGCTGCTGCCCTGGTTGTCACCCTCGATGACGCGGCGGGTCCATTCGTTGCTGGTCAGCCAGGTGCCGTTGTCGTACTGGTAGCCGAGCGAGGTGAACTTGCCCTTCTGATCGTCCAAGGTCAGCAGCGGATAGTGCAGGTCGATGCTGGACTCGGTGTAGGCCAGGCGCACGGTGCCGTACTCGTTGGTCGCCAGGCTGACGTTGGCGGCAGCGATGCGCTTGTAGTCGATGTCGTAGAGGTCGTCGTTGACGAAGTAGTTGCGATTGACCGCCTGGCCTCCGCTCACCTGGAAGTTCAGGGTGCCGAAGGCGACCGGCAGACTCCAGAGGGCATCGGCGCCTTCGTAGTTGGAGACCTGCACCTGGCTGTAGACCTCGTCGGGCAGGCGCAGCCAGGGGTAGGTGATACCCACGTCCAGGGTCTCGGAATACATGAACACCGGCGTGCGCAGGCGGCCGGCGCGGAAGGTCAGGTTGTCGGTGGCGTGGAAGGCCAGGTAGGCCCATTCCAGGTTGGCCTTCCACTGGTCCTGCTCGGCCTTGGCGGTGACCTGCACGGTGGCATCCAGCTTGTCGGTCAGGCCGTACTGGAACTGGCCGCCCAGCTTGCTCAGCTGATCGCCGCGCCAGTGGTCGTTGGTCTGGCCATTGATGCCGAAGCTGCGGCCGTCGTCTTCGCCGCCCAGGTGGGTGATGCCGGCGGTGCCGAAGCCGTTGAAGCGATAGTCACCCTGATCGAGGGCGAGCGCGGATCCCGCGCAGGTGAGGGCCGCGCCGAAGGCGAGCAGACGTGCAAAAGCCATGGAAATGCTCCTAGAGGTTTCTCGGTATAGGGAAAGGCGGTAAAGGGATAGCTAGATGCGGAAGCGCGAGGTCGCCTGCCGGAGATCGGTGTCGACCACCACCAGCTGCTCGCCCATGCGGGCGGTTGCGGTGGTGCTGTCCGCGCTGGACTGGGTATCGCTCTGCAGGCGGCGGGTGTCGCTGCTGATCGAATCGGAAAGACTCAGCTGCTCGCCGGTGAGCAGGGCGATCTGAGCGTTGTAGTCGTTGATGCGTGCCACGGCCTGGGCGATGCCTTCGAGCATGGCGGTGGCGGCCTGGGAGCTGCTGGCGCTGACCTGCGCCTGGGTATGGCTGCCCTGCATGGCCTGCAGCACGCGCTGGGCGTTGCCCTGCAGGCGTTCGATGATCTGCTGGATCTCGGCGGTGGAGCGCGCGGTCTTCTGCGCCAGATTGCGCACCTCGTCGGCCACCACGGCAAAGCCGCGGCCCTGTTCACCGGCGCGCGCGGCCTCGATGGCGGCGTTGAGCGCCAGCAGATTGGTCTGCTCGGCAATGGACTTGATCACGTCCAGCACCAGCCCGACCTGGCGGGTTTCCTGTTCCAGCTGCTGCATGGACTCGGCCGACTGGCGCACGCTGTCGTCCAGTTCGCCCATGTTGCGCGACAGCTGGCCGATGCTGGTACGGGCGGCGGCGGACTGCTCGGCCGCGGCGGAGGCCTGGTCGGCGGCCTCGCGCGAGCGATCGGCCACCTCGTGCAGGTTGGTGTTCATGGTCTGGATGTCACGGCCGATGGACTCGGTGTGACCCTGCTGGGAACGGGCGTTGTTCTCTACCGTCTGGGTGAGTCTATACAGCTCGCCGGACACCTGGCCCAGCGGATGGGCGGCATCGACGATGGCCTTGATGGTGCCCTGCAGCTGATCGAGAAAGACGTTGAACAGCGCGGTCATCTGGCCGATCTCGTCCCGCGAGCCGACCTGCAGGCGGCGGGTGAGGTCACCGTCGCCCTCGGCGATGGCGCGCAGCGAGGTGATCACCTCACGCACGCTGCCGAGCACGCTGCGGATGGTCAGCACGGCGGCGCCGGCCAGGATCACCACCAGCAGCAGACTCAGCCAGATGCCGACCCGGGTGGTGTCGGCATTCTGGTCGCGGGCCTGGGCCAGGGTCTGCTGGAAGTCGGTATAGGCATGGCTGCGCAGGGTGGTGCCCAGTTGCTGGGCAGCGGCGAGATCCGTGGCCATGCGGTCCAGATTGGGCCGCAGGGAGTCGAAGGATCCGCTGCCCTTGATCAGCTGCTCGGAGGCGCCCAGGGCGTTGTCCGCATAGCGATGGATGCCCTGGCGCCAGCCGGAGATCTCGTCGTTGCGCGCCGAGGTCTGGCGGGTGAGGTCGGCCATTTCCTGCAGGCGGCTGTCGATGTCGTCGACCACCTTGCGCGCCTCGCCCAGGGTTTCCAGCTCACTGGCGGTCACCGCGCTGTTGAACAGGCCGGGCAAGCGGGAGAACTGGAAGAGTACGGCGTCGGCCTTTTCCAGCAGCGGATAGCTGTGGTTTTCCAGCTGGTCGAGGCGTTGATCGTTGCCGGCCAGCTGGGCGGAGGTATAGGCCACGTAGAGCAGCAGGCCCAGCAGAGCGGCCGCGGGCAGCAGCGACAGCTTGAGCGTCAGCGACAGGTTACGAAACATCCACACCTCGGAAAGCTTGGGCAGTAGCGAGCAGCGAGGTGCGGCGCCCTCTTTTCAGCGGGGGCTGCCAGTGGTCATGTCCTGACCGGTCACCACGTCCTGTTGGCCTCGCAAACGTAAATAAGCGAAGCCGTCACATTTTCGACATCTGCTGGTAAAACTTAAGAGAGCTAAAAGTTATTGCGATTATTGGCGATGGGCGTTGCGAAAGGCGGTGCAGGCGGTCATCTTCGGGATTTCAAGACTGACCAGTCCTGCCATGACCCCCATGTGTTCCCAGATCCGGTCCTGGTTGAAGGCCGATGCCGAGCGTCTGCGCCTGCTGCGCGTCCTCGCCGACCTGCACCTGCCCGACGCCTGGCTGGCTGCGGGCTTCGTGCGCAATCTGGTCTGGGATCGGCTGCATGGCCATGCCGAGTCGACGCCGCTGGCGGATCTGGATGTCATCTATTTCGACGCGACCGACTGCCGACCCGAGCGGGACAGGGAGATCGAAACGCTGCTGTTGGAGCGGGCGCCGGGTTGGCCCTGGTCGGTACGCAATCAAGCCGCCATGCACCTGCGCAATGACGATGTGCCCTATGGCGATAGCCTGGATGCCATGCGTTTTTGGGTCGAGGTAGAGTCTGCCCTGGCCGCGCGCCTGACCGCCGAAGGCGAACTCGAAGTGGTCAGTCCCTTCGCCCAGGAAGGGCTCTTTGCCCTGCATGTCACGCTTAATCCCTGGCGGCCCCGGCCCGCTGCCTTTCGCCAGCGGCTCGCGACCAAGGGCTGGCTCAGGCGCTGGCCGCGATTGCAGGTGCGGGCGGATCACCGGAACGATGACCAGGGTTGAGCAGCAGCGGCGCTGGGAAAGCGTTCGTTGCAGGTGCTCGGCAATACGCCATGCCTTGCCGCGGTAGTGACGTCGAGAGTCCTGTGCAGGCTCTATAGAGCGGTTCGGTGACAAACACCTGAATGTCAGATGGAGCGATCAGCTGAAGATAAGGGATATCGTTAAACCGATTAAAGGATGGCGGGGCGTGGCGCTCTTGTTTCACGTTATGACTGTTGAAGATTCTCTTCGTCCAAACGCTGATGAACTTCGGTCAGGATGAAGTATTCATTACTCCCATAACTTCGCAGTTGGTTATCCACCCGATAGCAGGACTTCTTTCGCTCTAGGCTTTTGCCTGGTCGAAGTTTCGCCGAAGTGCAGAGGGAAGGCATCCTGTGACGCCATGCCTGAATGAGCGCCCCGGGCATCGACGCCCGGGGGTTTCTGTCCACGACGAGGGCAGGCCAGGAGTTTCTGTCGTCGTCGGCGGAGCGAGAGCCGGACAGGCCTCAGACCTTGAAGCGCGCCGTCAGCTCTTGCAACTGCAGGCTCAGGTTGGCCAGTTCGGTGCTGGAGCCGGCGGTTTTCTCGGTGGCGGCGGCGGTCTGGTCGGCGACTTCGTGGACCTTGGCCACGCTGCGGCCGATGTTTTCACTGGCCGCGCTCTGCTGCTCGACCGCGGTGGCGATCTGCTCGTTCATGGCCTCGATCTCGCTCACCGCACTGCTGACGCTGCCCAGGACCACGCCCGCCTGGCGGGTCAGGTCGACGCTGTCACCGGTCAGCTGGATATTGCGGTCCAGGGCGGCGCTCATCTTGTCGGTGCTGCCGTGCAGCCGGGTGATGAGGCTGGCGATCTCGTCGGTGGAGGAGCGCGTACGCTGCGCCAGGCCGCGCACCTCGTCGGCGACCACGGCGAAGCCGCGTCCGGCCTCACCGGCGCGAGCGGCCTCGATGGCGGCGTTGAGCGCCAGCAGATTGGTCTGCTCGGCGACCGCCTTGATCACGTCCAGCACGCCGCCGATGCGGTCGGCATCCTGCCTGAGCAACTCCATGGTGGCCTGGGTGCTGTCCACTTCCTGGGCCAGGGTCTGGATCTGGGTGGCGACCTGATTGACCATCTCGTCGCCCTCGCGGGTCTTGAGGGTAGCCTCGCGGGCGGTCGTCGACGCCTGTTCGGCATTGCGCGCCACCTCATTGATGGTGGCGCTCATCTGCTGCATGGCGGTGGCGATCTGCTCGGTCTCCATCTTCTGCGCCGAGGCGCCAGCGCGTGTCTGCTCGGTGATGGCGGAGAGTTCTTCGGCGGCGCTGGCCACCTGGACGATGCCATCCTTCTGTTCGCGGATCAGATCGCTCAGATTGACGATCATGCGGTGCATGGCCGCCTGCAACTGGCCGAGCTCGTCCTTGCGATCCGTCAGGGTCTGGACAGTCAGATCACCGGCGGCAAGCTGCTCCACGGTCGCCAGGGTCTGGCGCAGCGGAGCCACGATGGAGCGGGTGATGATCCAGGCCGCGATCAGACTGAGCAGCACCGCCAGCAGCAGGCCGCCCAGGAGCATGAGCTTGGCGTCGCGAATGTCGCCGAGGCGGAACTGGTTCTGCACCTGCTTCATCTCATCGGCGGTCTTGAGCAGCGCCTGGATGCGCTGATAGAGACCCTGATCCGCGTCTTCATACTGCTTCTGGATACTGAACAGCTTTTGCACCTGACGCTGATAGTCGTCGTAGAGCCCTGGCAACTGCTGCAAGCTCGAGGTCGAGGTGTTGCTGGCTGGCAGGGCCTTGAGCACGTTGCCAACCCGGCTCAAGGAAGCCTGCAGGGCCTCCTGCTGCTGACCGGCAGGCTTGAGCACGTAGACGCGCAGATCGATTCGCAGCTTTTGCAGCGCCGCCAGCAGGGGCGGCAGCTGTAGACCGCCATCGTTGATCTCGCTGTCCAGTGCGGTGGAAGCCTCCTGCAGGCGCTTGTCCATGGTGTCGCCGGTATCACGGATACCTTGCACCGTGGTGGTGCGATCCTGGGTCACCTTCAGCGTCTGCTGATAGAGGTCACGATATTCCTTGAGGGTCTGCTCGGTACGCGCCAGCAGTGCCTGGCTCTGGGGGCGTCTGAACAGGGGGCGAGCTTCCTGCAGCTGCTGTTCTAGGGCATCGATGGCCAGCTTCCAGCGATTGGCCTGATCCGCTTCCGGCAGCAGAGCGAAGTCCGTACGGGCATTACGCATGTCACGGGTGAGCAGGCCGATCTGGGTGAACTGCTCGATGAGATTACCACGTCGTCCCAGGGCCTGGATGCCATCCCAGCCGGCATAGGCAATGGCCAGGGTCAGGATGATCAGGGCGGTAAAACCGTAAGACAGCTTCGTACGAACACTCATGTTGCTCATTTGCATGGGGCTATTCCCGATGTTCGGCGGAAAGTTCCGGGGTTTGAAGAGAGAAAAGATAGGCGTCGGATTCTAGCTGAGGGTAATACGGGAAATTCTTATATTTACAATATTTAAGTAATGGTAAGTCTATTTGTGGGGATATGAAGATTTCCAATTATTTGGCTGACTATTGACTTCTGCCCTTGATGACTATTGATTTTTCAAAGTGCGACTCGAAGTTGGAGTGAATAAGTGGTGTTATTTTTGATAGGCTACTTTTTTATTAGTCTTTCTTTACTTCTGGAGGCAAAGGTCGAATATCAAGCTCTGCAGGTTTGAACCCGCCGAGGAAGGCTGTCTGGAGGCGTCACCCCCTCACAGCTGGCAGGTGCAGCCTTCAATGGCAGGGATGAACCGTGTTTCGTTCCTATCGGTTGTCCGGCGAACCCTGGAAGGGCGCTAGACTCCATAGAAAGGTCATCCGCTTTCCCTCTCCGGCAAGGAATCCCCATGTCCACCACGGAGCGTCGCCGCGCCTTTCTGCAGCATCCGGGCTTTTCGCGACTGTTCGCGCCGGGTCGCCTGACCCTGGGCTTTCTGCTGCCGCTGGAAGGCTATCCCGACGATCCCATGCCGACCTTGCGCGACCACGCGCGCCTGGCGCGGCTGGCCGACCAGCTGGGCTTCGCGGCGCTCTGGGCGCGCGACGTGCCCTTCTACGACCCTGGCTTCAACGATGCCGGCCAGGTGTTCGAGCCCTTCACCTATCTGGGTTATCTGGCGGGCATCACCCAGCACCTGACGCTGGCCACCGGCAGCGCCGTCATCACCCTGCGCCATCCGCTGCACCTGGCGAAGATGGCGGCCTCGGTCGACCAGTTGAGCGATGGCCGGCTGGTGCTGGGCGTGGCGTCCGGCGATCGTCCGGTGGAGTACCCGGCCTTTGGTCTGGAGAGCGAATTCGAGCGGCGGGGCGAGCGCTTTCGCGATGCCTTCGAGATGTTTCGCCTGGCCGGCGAGACCCCTTTCCCGCTCGGGGCCTTTCGCCGCTTCGGCGATCTGCAGGGGCTGGCCGACCTGGTACCCAAACCGGTGCATGGTCGCATCCCGGCGCTGGTCACCGGGCGCAGTCGGCAGACGGTGGACTGGATCGCCGCCAAGGCCGATGGCTGGTTCTACTACTTCGTGCCCGCCGAACACGTCCCGGCCCTGACGCGGGTCTGGCGCGAGGCGCTGGACGAGATCGGGGGGCGCGAGTTGTTCAAGCCCTTCGCCCAGGGGCTGTTCTTCGAGCTGGCCAGCGATCCGGCCCAGCCGCCTCGGCCCATCCATGCAGGACTGTCCTGCGGGCGACGGGCGCTGGTGGACTACCTCTCGCAGTTGCAGGACGCAGGGGTCAATCACCTGGCCCTCAACCTGCGGCCCTCACGGCGTCCAGCCAGCGAAGTGGTCCAGGAGCTGGGCGAATTCGTATTGCCGCATTTTCCGTCCCTGGCCTGAAGCCCTCGCGTCGGTGTGAAGCCTGGTAACACTTGCCAGGCTAACGATCTGCCTTCGTCCCTTTCCGTCTGGCGAGCTCCCCGGTGGCAGGGGTTCAACCCGGTAGCAACCCTTGGCCTGATCTCTGCATAGCTCTCCGTTCTGTTACCCCGTTGCTGGTGCAACCGGATCGACGGTAGAACCTTGCAGGTTGCACCTAGTTGCACTTTTATTTCGGGCGGCGCTAAGCTGCGCCGAATTTCGACGCCTTCTGCTTGAGGATCTGCGCATGGCCACCACCACTACCCTGGGCGTAAAGCTCGACGAAGCCACCCGCGATCGCCTCAAGGAAGCCGCGCGCCGTATCGATCGGACGCCCCACTGGCTGATCAAGCAGGCCATCTATACCTATCTGGAAACCCTGGAAAGCGGTGCGACCCTGGCCGATCTGCAGGGCATCGCCCAGCGTCTGGCCGAAGGCGACAACGAAGCCGTCGAGGCGCTGGCCGATCCGGTCTATCAGCCGTTCCTCGAATTCGCCGAGAGCATCCTGCCGCAGTCCGTGCTGCGCTCGGCCATCACCGCCGCCTATCGCCGGCCGGAAGAAGAACTGCTGCCGCTGCTGCTGGAGCAGGCGCGCCTGCCCGTGGCTCAGGCCAAGGCCACCCACGAGCTGGCCCATCGCATCGCCGAGAAGCTGCGCAATGCCAAGGGTGCAACCGGGCGCTCCGGAATGGTGCAGAGTCTGCTCCGCGAATTCTCGCTGTCCTCCCAGGAGGGCGTCGCGCTGATGTGCCTGGCCGAAGCCCTGCTGCGCATCCCGGACAAGGGCACCCGTGATGCCCTGATCCGCGACAAGATCAGCACCGGCAACTGGCAGCCGCACCTGGGCAACAGCCCCTCGCTGTTCGTCAATGCCGCCACCTGGGGCCTGCTGCTGACCGGGCGCCTGGTGTCGACCCACAACGAGGCCGGCCTCACCAGTTCGCTCAATCGCCTCATCGGCAAGAGCGGCGAGCCGGTGATCCGCAAGGGCGTGGACATGGCCATGCGCCTGATGGGCGAGCAGTTCGTCACCGGCGAGACCATCGCCGAAGCCCTGGCCAACGCCAGCAAGTTCGAGGCGAAGGGCTTCCGCTACAGCTACGACATGCTTGGCGAAGCCGCCCTGACCGAGGCCGACGCCCGTCGCTACCTGGCCTCCTACGAGCAGGCCATCCATTCCATCGGCAAGGCCTCCCACGGTCGCGGCATCTACGAAGGCCCCGGCATCTCCATCAAGCTGTCGGCGCTGCATCCGCGCTACAGCCGCGCCCAGTACGACCGGGTGATGAGCGAGCTCTATCCGCGCCTGCTGGAGCTGACCCTGCTGGCCAAGCGCTACGACATCGGCCTGAACATCGACGCCGAGGAAGCCGACCGCCTGGAGATCTCCCTGGATCTGCTGGAGCGCCTGTCCTTCGAACCGCAACTGGCCGGCTGGAACGGCATCGGCTTCGTCATCCAGGCCTACCAGAAGCGCTGCCCGCTGGTGATCGACTACCTGATCGACCTGGCCCGGCGCAGTCGTCGCCGCCTGATGATCCGACTGGTCAAGGGCGCCTACTGGGACAGCGAGATCAAGCGCGCCCAGGTGGAAGGCCTGGAGGGCTATCCGGTCTATACCCGCAAGGTCTATACCGACGTGGCCTACCTGGCCTGCGCCCGCAAGCTCTTGGCGGCGCCGGAATCCATCTATCCGCAATTCGCCACCCACAACGCCCACACCCTGGCGGCCATCTACCAGCTCGGCGGGCAGAACTACTACCCCGGCCAGTATGAATTCCAGTGCCTGCACGGCATGGGCGAGCCGCTGTACGAGCAGGTGGTGGGCAGCGTCAAGGACGGCAAGCTGGCGCGGCCGTGCCGCATCTATGCCCCGGTGGGCACCCACGAGACGCTGCTGGCCTATCTCGTCCGCCGCCTCTTGGAAAACGGCGCCAACACCTCCTTCGTCAACCGCATCGCCGACCACTCCATCTCCCTCGACGAGCTGGTGGCCGATCCGGTGGTGCAGATCGAGCAGCAGTCCACCAGCGAAGGCGCCATCGGCCTGCCGCATCCGCGCATTCCCCACCCAAGCGCCCTGTACGGTGCCGAGCGCTGCAATTCCAGCGGTCTGGACCTGTCCAGCGAGCACCGCCTGGGGTCGCTGTCGGCCGCGCTGCTGGCCAGTGGCAACACCACCTGGGAAGCCCGCCCGCTGCTGGGTCGCGCCAGCGAGCCGTCGATTCCGCAACCGGTGCTCAATCCGGCCGATCGCCGCGATCGCGTCGGCCAGGTCAGCAACGCCACTCGCGCCGATGTCGACATCGCCCTGGAAGAAGCCCTGGCCGCCGCGCCCATCTGGCAATCCACCCCGCCCGAGCAGCGCGCCGCGGCCCTGGATCGCGCCGCCGAACTGATGGAGGCGCAACTGCAGCCGCTGATGGGCCTGCTGGTGCGCGAAGCCGGCAAGACCTACGCCAACGCCATCGCCGAGGTGCGCGAGGCGGTGGACTTCCTGCGCTACTACGCCGCCCTGGTGCGTCGTGACTTCGCCAACGACAGCCACCGTCCCCTGGGTCCGGTGGTCTGCATCAGTCCCTGGAACTTCCCCCTGGCCATCTTCAGCGGCCAGATCGCCGCGGCCCTGGCCGCCGGCAACACCGTGCTGGCCAAGCCGGCCGAGCAGACTCCGCTGATCGCCGCCCAGGCCGTGCGCCTGTTGATGGAGGCCGGCATCCCCGAAGGCGTGCTGCAACTGCTGCCGGGCGAGGGCTCCACCATCGGCGCCGCCCTGGTCAACGATGTGCGGGTCAAGGGCGTGATGTTCACCGGCTCCACCGAGGTGGCCCAGATCCTGGCGCGCAACATCGCCGGACGCCTGGACGCCCAGGGCCGGCCGATCCCGCTGATCGCCGAGACCGGTGGCCAGAACGCCATGATCGTCGACTCCTCGGCGCTGGCCGAGCAGGTGGTGACCGACGTGGTCGCTTCCGCCTTCGACAGCGCCGGTCAGCGCTGCTCGGCCCTGCGCGTGCTCTGCGTGCAGGACGACGTGGCCGATCGCGTGCTGGAAATGCTCAAGGGCGCCATGGCCGAATGCCGACTGGGCAACCCGGAGAACCTGGCCATCGACATCGGCCCGGTGATCGACGGCGAGGCCAAGACCACCATCGACAAGCACATCCAGACCCTGAGAGGCAAAGGCCGCCGGGTCCATCAGGGCGGTCGTGTGGAAGGCGATGCCATCCACCGCGGCACCTTCGTCATGCCCACTCTGATCGAGCTGGAGAGTCTGGCCGAACTGGGTCGCGAGGTCTTCGGGCCGGTGCTCCACGTGGTGCGCTATGGCCGCAAGGACCTGGACAAGGTCATCGACCAGATCAACGCCACCGGCTACGGCCTGACCTTCGGCGTGCACACCCGCATCGACGAGACCATCGCCAAGGTGATCGAGCGCGCCCATGCCGGCAACCTCTACGTCAACCGCAACATGGTCGGCGCGGTGGTCGGGGTGCAGCCCTTCGGCGGTGAAGGCCTCTCGGGCACCGGTCCCAAGGCCGGTGGCCCGCTCTATCTCTATCGCCTGCTCAGCACCCGTCCGGATGGCGATCCCGCCGTGGCCCTGGCCAAGGGCAGCACCGGCGAGGCCGAATGGCAGGTGCGCGATGCCCTGCGGCAGCAGGCCGGCAATCCGCTGGGCGCCCTGCACGACTGGGCCAGGCAGCAAGGCCTGGGCGAGCTGGAACAGGCCTGCCTGAGATTCGCCGAGGAATCCCTGAGCGGCCTGACCCGCCTGCTGCCGGGCCCGACCGGTGAACGCAACAGCTACAGCCTGTTGCCGCGCAGCCGGGTGCTGTGCCTGGCGGCCGACGACAGCGATCTGCTGCTGCAACTGGCGGCGGTCATGGCGGTGGGCAGCACGGCGCTGGTCGAGGAGGCGCACAAGACGCTCCTGACGCGTCTGCCGCACGCCGTGCGCACGCGGGTCCAGGTGGCAGCCGATTGGCGCAAGGACGAGGTCGCCTTCGAAGCGGTCCTGCACCACGGCGATTCCGATCAGTTGCGCCAGGTCTGCCAGCAGGTGGCCAAGCGCAGTGGTCCCATCGTCGGTGTCCAGGGTCTGGCCCGTGGCGAGACCGCTATTCCGCTGGAGCGCCTGCTCATCGAGCGCGCCCTGAGCGTGAACACGGCAGCGGCCGGCGGCAATGCCAGTCTGATGACCATAGGCTGAGGAGACGTCGGGCTGAGCTGAATGCAGCGAAGCCCGCCATTCGTGTATCCGTTGGACTTCGACGAGGGAGCCGTCTAAACCCAACCTACGACGAGCTTTCGTAGGTTGGGTTGAGCGCAGCGAAGCCCAACAGGCAGGCTCTGCTGCTGGGCTTCGACGATGGAGCTGTCTCAGTCAGCCCCACCGGGCCATGGCCTCGTCCAAGCGAGGCTCTAGCAGGACCTAATACGACGCCCCATACCCCTCCGGCTCCACCGGAAAGCTGCCATCGTTGGCCGCGATCAGCTTGTTCAGGCGTACCGGGATGGCCTTGGCCGCCGGCACCTTGCTGCCTTCGGCATGATGCCAGAGCGGGATCAGGGCGTTGCATTCGGGGTAGTAGCCACCGCAGGCCCCTTCCGGGATGTTGTAGGGCGTGACCCGCAGCGGACCCACTTCGCGACGCACGCCGTCGTCGGCCACCGTCGACACCTGCACCTTGTCGCCTTCGGCCAGGCCCAGGCGTTCGATGTCGTTGCGATTCATCAGCAGCACCGCGCGGGTACCCTTTACCCCGCGAAAGCGGTCGTGATAGCCATAGATGGTGGTGTTGAACTGGTCGTTGCTGCGCAGCGTCATCAGGGTCAGCACATCGCGGCCGGTCGCCGGCATGTCCGGATTTTCCTCCAAGCTGCGCGGCACGATGAGATTGGCCTTGCCTGTCTCGGTCTTCCATTCGCGCTTGGCCGCCGGCAGCGGGCGATGGAAGCCACCCACCTCCCACATCCGCGCATTAAAGTCGTGGAAGATCTCCGGGAAGGAGAGGGCGATCTCGTTGCGGATCAGGGCATAGTCGGCGACCCAGGCATCCCAGGTGACCCGGGGATTGTCCGGCAGGGTGGCCTTGGCCAGCCCGGCGACGATGGCCGTCTCGGACAGCAGCTCGCCTTCCGGCGGCTCGGCCACGCCGCGCCAGCCGTGGACGCAGCCGGTGCTGTCCTCGGTGCTGTGGGCTTGCTCCACGCCATTCTGGCGATCGATCTCGGTACGTCCCAGGCAGGGCAGCAGATAGGTCTTGTCCGCCGGTACCAGGTGGTTGCGATTGAGCTTGGTGGCGATCTGCACCGACAGGCGCAGGGTACGCCAGGCCGGTTCCATCAGGCTGGTCTCGGGAATGGCGCGCAGGAAGTTGCCGCCCAGGCCGAGGAAGGCCTTCACCGAACCGTCGAGGATGCCTTCGCAGGCCTCCACGGTATTACGGCCCTTGTCGCGTGGCGGAGCGAAGCCGAAGCGCTCGCCGAGCTGATCGAGCGGCGCCAGCTCCGGTTTCTCGGTGATGCCCACGGTGCGCTGTCCCTGGACGTTGGAATGACCGCGCACCGGGCAGATGCCGGCGCCGGGCTTGCCGATATTGCCGCGCATGAGCAGCAGGTTGGCCAGCATCTGGATGGTTTCCACGCCGTGGCGGTGCTGGGTCAGGCCCATGCCATAGATGCCGATGACCTTCTGACAACGGCCATAGACCGCCGCCGCCGCTTCCAGGGCGCTGCGGGTCAGACCCGACTGGCGCTCCAGCTGCGGCCATTCCTGGCGCTGCAGCCACTCGCAGAAGTCGGCGAAGCCATGGCAATGCTCGGCGATGAAGGCATGGTCGAGCACGGCCGGCTGGCCCTGTTCGCGAGCGAGATCATCGGCCGCCAGCAAGGCCTTGCACATGCCCGCGAGGGCCGCCGTGTCGCCACCGGGCTTGAGCTGGTGGTACTGGGTGCTGATCTGGGTGGGCTGGTCGGTCAGCATCTCCACCGGCGATTGCGGATTGACGAAGGTTTCCAGGCCGCGTTCGCGCAGCGGGTTGAAGGTGATGATGGGCGCGCCGCGTTTGCGCGCCTCCTGCAGGTCATGCAGCATCCGCGGGCTGTTGCTGCCCGGATTCTGGCCAAAGAACAGCAGGCAGTCGGCCTGATCGAAGTCGTTCAGGGTCACGGTGCCCACGGTCACGCCGATGCTCTTGGGCAGGGCGACCGAGGTGCTCTCGTGGCACATGTTGGAACTGTCCGGCAGGTTGTTGGTGCCGTACAGCCGGGCGTAGAGCTGATAGAGGTAGGAGGTCTCCAGCGCCGCGCGACCCGAGGCATAGAAGATCACCGAATCCGGCTCCAGTGCCTTGAGTTCGGCGCCAATGTCGGCGAAGGCCTCGGCCCAGCTCACCGGACGATAGCGGTCGCTGGCGGCGTCGTAGCGCAGCGGATGGGTCAGGCGGCCGACTTCTTCCAGGTCATAGTCGCGCCAGCCCCGCAGTTCGCTGAGCGAATGCTGGGCGAAGAATTCCGGTCCGCATCTCTTGCTGGTGACCTCCCAGGCGGTGGCCTTGGCGCCGTTCTCGCAGAATTCCAGCGGATGGGGCTTGCCCGGCTTGGCCCAGGCGCAACTCACGCAGGCGAAGCCACCGTGCTTGTTCTGCCGGGCCAGCAGGGCGCCGGACTTGAGCGGCACCCGTTCACGCAGGACGATCTCGGTCACCGAGCGCGCCGAGCCCCAGCCCCCGGAAGGCGCGTCATAGCGTTCAACCCTGGGTTTGCCGATCTTGCTCATGGTGCGCCTCACGTGACTGTCTGGCGATGTGCCTGTAGGTCATGGGACGACGCGTCTGGCGGGAAGGTTCTGGCGGTCAGCCCGGCGGTGGGGCGAAGCCCAGCTGGCGCCAGCCCTCGTAGACTGCCACGGCGACGGTGTTGGACAGATTGAGGCTGCGGCGATTGGGCAGCATCGGCAGGCGCAGCCGCTGTTCGGGCGGCAGCGACTCCAGCACCTCGGCCGGCAGGCCGCGACTTTCCGGACCGAACAGCAGGGCATCGCCCGGTGCATAGGCGATCTCGGTGAAGGGATGGCTGGCCTTGGTGGTGAAGGCCAGCAGTCGGGGCGGCTGCAAATCTGCTATACAGGCCGCGAGGCTGGCATGGGTCCGCACGCTGGACCACTCGTGGTAGTCCAGGCCGGCACGACGCAATTTCTTGTCGTCCAGCGCAAAGCCCAGCGGCTCGATCAGGTGCAGGCGGCAGCCGGTGATGGCGCACAGGCGGATGACGTTGCCGGTATTGGGCGGAATTTCCGGTTGGTAGAGGATGATGTCGAACATGAAGGGCAGGGCGCCTGGCAAAGCGCCTATGGTACTGCGCCGCTGGCGCGGCGTCGCGAACGGGGTAGGGCGATGAGAGGCTGGCGCCGGCTGGTCAACTGGCTGCTGCGCGAACGGCGCGCGCGCCGGGACGAACTGGCGCGGGTGGAAGATCCCGATCTGCTCAGGGCCGAATGGCGGGGCCAGCGCCAGCGCCTGACCCTCTGGCTGGCCTCGGCCGCCCTGGGCGCCGGGCTGTTCGGCATGATCCTCGGCCAGCTGGTGTACCAGCGCACCCATCCCGATCCCTGGTCGGCCGAGGCCCGCCGCCCGGTCATCCTGGACGTGGCCAGTCGCCAGGAAGCCGGCCGCTTCGAATTGCTGATCACCGCCGACCGCTCGCTGTTCTACGAACGCTATCGCCCCGACGGCGCCCTCAGCCTGCGCCTGCCCCGCGCCCGCTGGGACGGCGGCGAACGCCAGGGACGGGTGACGCGGCCGGGCGGCAGCTTTTCCTGGACGGTACGGCAGGAGGGGCAGGACCTGAAGGTGCTGCTGGTAGGCGTCGGCGGCGCCTTGCAGGCCAGTGATCGGATCGTCGAAGCCGGCGAGGATTGGGTGCTCCACGTCGAGGTCCCGCTGACACCCTGAAATGCCCCGTTATCAGGCAAAAGACCGCTGGTTTGCACCAGAGCGGAACGGGGTAGGGTGCCGGGTTGCCCTGACGCCTTGTCTGCCTTTGCCAAGCCCGTTTATCTGGTTATCAGGTAGGAGGCGCTCTAGCTTGGGGTTTGCAGCTTTTCGCGGGCGAAAAAAAGAGGCCATCACACTGGGTGATGGCCTCAAGAAGAAAAGAGGGGATTCCCCAGCCTGCCTGTACCGAGGTCCCCAAAAGGGTAGTTACCTAGGACATTGCAGGAGCTGTGCCAAGTTTTGGAGTTGGGTGGTGCTGAAGGATTTCGTAGGTTGGGTTAAGCGCTGGCGAAGCCCAACGTCTCGGGTTTGGGCTTGTCACTGCCTAAGCTAATTATCAGCGGTTTGCTGATGGTTTTATTTCGCCCACCCGGGCGAGTCACTTTTGCCAATCGCGGCTGCGCGCCCCGGACAAAAGTAACCAAAAACGCTGTCCCCACGTTTCGGCCCTTCGCTACGCTCCGGGTCGCCTCGCTCCGGCGCCGCTCCAAGGCACGGCACGAAGGGGCTTCCTGCCCCTCGCGCCTTGCTCGGCGTTTTGCCTCGCAACCCCCGCCACGACACCGGAACTCGGCCTCACTGACAGGGACGGGGCTCAAGCCTGAGACTTCGCTGTTCAAAGGATTCGTAGCATGGAAAACCGCGCAGCGTTTTCCATTGGCGCGTAAGACCGATCACCTTGGACAAGGCTTCGCCGTTGTCCACGCTACGGGCTACTAGTGACGTGTTCTTCAACCAACACTTTCAGGCTGGCGAATCGCCCCGTTCAGGAGGGCGAGCGCCAGTGCCGTGGAGTGGGTCGAGCCGCAGGGATGAGGCGAGAGGCCTAACGGGCCACGGACGGCCCATCTGGACCGACCCCGGAACAGCGCTGGTGCGAGCGGACCCGGAGCGCAGCGGAGGGCCGGATGGTGGGGCAAGCGTTTTTGCTTACTTTTGTCCGGGGCGCGCAGCCGCGACTGGCAAAAGTGAGTCGCTCGGGAGAGCGAAACAAGAAGTACCAGCAAAACTCGGTAACCGGCTAGGGCACCAATAGTCCAAAGCGTTGGGCTTCGCTTACGCTCAGCCCAACCTACGGCACGGTAGAGAACCCTCAGTCCTCCCCCTCTTCATCCGGCCCGTCCACCTTCATGCCCAGCTCCTTGATCTTGCGGGTCAGGGTGTTGCGGCCCCAGCCCAGCAGGACGGCGGCGTCGCGGCGGCGACCGGCGGTGTGCTTGAGGGCGGTCTCGATCATGATGCGTTCGAAGGCCGGCACGGCATTGTCCAGCAGGCTGGACTGGCCGCGGGTGAGGGCCTGGTCGGCCCACTGGCGCAGCGCCTGCTCCCAGTTGGCGGCGGGGGCGGCGTCCTGGGGCTGGTTGAGCAGCTCCGGCGGCAGGTCGTCGATCAGCACCTCGCGGCTGGAGGCCATCACCGTGATCCAGCGGCAGGTGTTCTCCAGCTGGCGCACGTTGCCCTGCCAGGGCAGGCCCTTCATGTATTCCTCGGTCTCGCCGCGCAGGGTCTTGGGCTCCACGGCCAGCTCCTGGGCGGCGCGAGCGAGGAAGTGGCGGGCGAGGGCGGGGATGTCCTCGCGGCGATCGGCCAGGCGCGGGATGTGGATGCGGATGACGTTGAGGCGATGGAAGAGGTCTTCGCGGAACTTGCCCTCGCGTACCAGGCCTTCGAGATTCTGGTGGGTGGCGGCGATGATGCGCACGTCCACCTTGACCGGGGTGTGGCCGCCGACGCGATAGAACTCGCCATCGGCCAGCACCCGCAGCAGCCGGGTCTGGGTGTCGGCAGGCATATCGCCGATCTCGTCGAGGAACAGGGTGCCGCCATCGGCCTGCTCGAAGCGGCCGCGACGCTGGGCGGCGGCGCCGGTAAAGGCGCCTTTCTCGTGGCCGAACAGCTCGGACTCCATCAGGTCCTTGGGGATGGCGGCCATGTTCAGGGCGATGAAGGGCGCCGCGGCGCGCGGACTATGGCGGTGCAGGGCGTGGGCGACCAGCTCCTTGCCGGTACCGGATTCGCCGTTGATCAGCACCGTGATGTTGGAGTGCGAGAGGCGGCCGATGGCGCGGAACACCTCCTGCATCGCCGGCGCCTCGCCGATGATCTCGGGGGTGCGGGTCAGGTGCGCCGGCTCGGCGAAGCCCTGCTGCTCCTGGGCGTGCTGCCCGGCGCGCTTGACCAGGGCCACGGCCTCGTCGACGTCGAACGGCTTGGGCAGGTATTCGAAGGCGCCGCCCTGGTAGGAGGCCACGGCGCTGTCCAGGTCGGAGTGGGCGGTCATGATGATGACCGGCAGGCGCGGGTGCATCTCGCGGATGCGCGACAGCAGGTCCAGGCCACTGGTCCCCGGCATGCGGATGTCCGAGATCACCACGTCCGGCTGCTGGCGGCCGAGGCGGGTCATGACGCTGTCGGCGCTGTCGAAGGCGACGGTGGTCATGCCCTCCTGTTGCAGGGCTTTTTCCAGGACCCAGCGGATGGAACGGTCGTCGTCGACGATCCAGACGGTCTCCTGACGGCTCATGCGTACTCCTCGTTATTCCAGCGGCAGGAAGATGCTGAAGGCGGTGTGGCCAGGATGGCTTTCACACTCGATCAGCCCCTGGTGCTGGGTGATGATGTTCTGGGTGATGGCGAGCCCGAGGCCGGTGCCGTCGGGGCGACCGCTGACCATGGGATAGAAGATGGTTTCCTGCAGGTCCTGGGGGATGCCCGGGCCGTTGTCGGTGATCTCCACCTTGCACACCAGGCGATGGCGGTGGTGGCCGATGGTGAACTGGCGCAGGGTGCGGGTTCTCAGGGTCACCCGGCCCAGCCGCAGTTCGTTCTGCTGGGAGATGGCCTGCATGGCGTTGCGCACGATATTGAGCACCGCCTGGATCATCTGCTCGCGGTCGATCAGCAGGTCGGGAATGCTCGGATCGTAGTCGCGTACCAGATTGATCAGGCCCTGGCTTTCCGCTTCCACCAGGCTACAGACCCGTTCGAGTACCTCGTGGACGTTGGTGATGGCGAGCTTCGGCAGCTTGTTGGGGCCGAGCATGCGATCGACCAGATTCCGCAGCCGGTCGGCTTCCTCGATGATGACGTTGGTGTAGTCCTTGAGCGCTTCTTCCGGCAACTCGCGCGCCAGCAGCTGGGCCGCGCCGCGGATGCCGCCGAGGGGATTCTTGATCTCGTGGGCCAGGCCGCGCACCAGCAGCTTGGTGGTCTCCTGCTTGGAGATCTGCGCCTCTTCCTTGGTGATGCGCAGCAGGCGGTCGCGAGGATGGACTTCCAGCAGCAGCAGGGTGTTGTGGCGATCCAGGATCGGGGTCACCGCATAGTCCACCGTGAGGCTGTTGCCCGAGGTGGAGATCAGCAGCGCCTCGCGCTTGGTGAAGGGGTGGGCATGGTCCACCGCCTGACGCAGGGCCTGCAGGGCCTCGGGCGATTCAGTGAACAGCTCGCTGATGAACTGGCCATGGCTGCGCTGGCCACTGATGGCCAGCAGCATCTCGGCCGCCGGGTTCATGTACTCCAGGCGCAACTCCGCATCGAGCAGGATGACCGCGGTAGTGAGGTTGTCGAGCAGGAGTCGGTGGATGACGTCGGTAGGCATGAGGGGCCACAGCGCTATAGGGACGATAGGAAAATGCAAGAAGCAAACCAAGACGCCCCGAGTTAGGGCAGATGGCTGTAACGTGCACTAACAGCCGCCGCGCGACTGGCGGAGCGAAACCGGATTTGTATCAAGATGGTGCGCAATGAAAAAGCGCACCAAATAGGTGCGCTAGAGGAAGGGTAGCCAGGATTTCTTGGGTTCGGGCGGTTTCATGTCCAGCGGGCATTCCGGGCGTTTGCCCCAATCCTTGTCGCTGCAGGGATGGGCAAGGCGTTTCTGCTCCAGCGAGGGGCGGCGCAGATGGAAGGGCTGCGCCGGCGTCCGCTCCAGCACGTTGCCATCGGCGGCGAGGATCTCCGCCACCAGGCTGTGGGTGCCGCGATCCAGGTTGCCCAGGGGAAACACCGGACTGCGACCGGCACCGGCTTCCTTGTCGTCCAGCAGCAGCCGGTAGCTGTGCCCCGGCTGCAACGCCGGCTCGCTGACCAGGCTGACGATGAGTTGCCCTTCCTGATCGATCACCGTGGCATCCGGCTCGGGTACCAGGATGCGCAGCATCTGGTAGCGGAAGGGCGCTGCTTTGGGCGTTCTGGCCACCGGCGCGGCGGGGGTCGGACTCAGCTTGCGGGTCGGCTGGCCCTGCTGGTTGAGGTTGTTGGGCACCGTGATCGGCACCTGGGTCGCCTTGACCCCCTTGGGTGGCTGGTCGGTGTAGACGCGGTTGCCCTCCTTGTCGACATAGCTGTAGACCGCCGCCTGGGCGGGCGGCAGCAGGCAGAGCAGCAGCAGGATCAGGAGCGGACGCATCAGCGGGCCGGGCTGTTGACGCTGATGCGCTGCACGGTCACGATCTTTTCGGCACTGGTCTGGATCACCTCGCCGTTGCCGGACAGCACCTGGGCCGCGAAGCGGTGCTCGCCGCGCTCCAGATTGGCCACGCCGAAGCGGGTGCTCTGGCCGGGGCTGCCATAGGGGGCGCCGTCCACCAGCAATTGCAGCGACTGCCCCGCACCCAAGGCCGGTTCCACGGCTACCCCCACCGAGAAGGTACCGTTGTTGGCGCGGATGGCCTCATCGTCGGGCACGTTGACCTCCAGGCGGCTGAAGGCCGGACCGGCAGGGGTCGCCGCCGCAGGCGCACTGGGGATGGGCGGCGCCGGCCGTGGATTGTCCACGGTATTGGTGGGCGCCACCTGCACCGGCTTGGCGTTGGCCGAGGGCTGGTCGCTGAATACCGTGTTGCCTTCGGCATCCACCGACTTGTAGATCGCGGCCTGGGCGGAGCAGGCGAGGCAGAGCAGACAGCAGGCAAGCAGGCGAGGCATGGCGGAATCTCGGCCGGGCGATGGAGATCAAGGGTAGCAGGCGCGTCGTGTGGGCAGGTAGGCAGCTCGGCCGCTCCGCGCTGGCGTCGGTCGCAGCGGTTTTCCCAAGGCAAAAGAAAAGGCCTCCCGAAGGAGGCCTCTTGGCGTTACCGCAGCGGGATCAGACGCTGTAGTACAGGTCGTATTCCAGCGGGTGCACGAAGGTACGCACCTTGATCTCTTCCTCGGACTTCAGCTCGATGTAGGCATCGATGAACTCGTCGGTGAAGACGCCGCCCTTGGTCAGGAACGCGCGACCGGCGTCCAGGGCTTCCAGGGCTTCCTTCAGGCTGCCGCAGACCTGCGGGATCTTCTTGCCTTCTTCCGGCGGCAGATCGTACAGGTTCTTGTCGGCGGCATCGCCGGGGTGGATCTTGTTCTGGATACCGTCCAGGCCGGCCATCAGCAGGGCGGCGAAGCACAGGTAGGGGTTGGCAGCCGGATCCGGGAAGCGGGCTTCGATGCGACGGGCTTTCGGGCTCGACACATAGGGGATACGGATGGAGGCGGAACGGTTGCGAGCCGAGTAGGCCAGCATGACCGGGGCTTCGAAGCCGGGCACCAGACGCTTGTAGCTGTTGGTGGACGGGTTGGTGAAGCCGTTCAGCGCCTTGCCGTGCTTGATGATGCCGCCGATGAAGTACAGGGCGGTATCGGACAGGCCGGCATAGCCTTCGCCAGCGAAGGTGTTCTTGCCATCCTTGGAGATGGACATGTGCACGTGCATGCCGGAGCCGTTGTCGCCGTACAGGGGCTTGGGCATGAAGGTGGCGGTCTTGCCGTAGGCATCGGCCACGTTGTGCACGACGTACTTCAGGGTCTGGGTCTCGTCGGCTTTCTTGACCAGGGTGTTGAACTGCACACCGATCTCGTTCTGGCCAGCGGTCGCCACTTCGTGGTGGTGGACTTCCACGACCAAGCCCATCTCTTCCAGGGCGTTGCACATGGCGGTACGGATTTCATGGTCGTGATCGACCGGCGGTACCGGGAAGTAGCCGCCCTTGACGCCCGGACGGTGACCCTTGTTGCCGGACTCGAAGTCGGCATCGGTGTTCCAGGAAGCCTGCTCGGAGAAGATCTTGAACATGGAGCCGGAGATGTCCGACTTGAACTTCACTTCGTCGAAGATGAAGAACTCGGGCTCAGGGCCGACGAACACGGTGTCGCCGATGCCGGTGGACTTCAGGTATTCCTCGGCAGCACGGGCGATACCGCGGGGGTCGCGCTCGTAGGGCTGCATGGTGGAGGGTTCGATGATGTCGCAGACCAGGATCAGGGTCGGCTCTTCGGTGAAGGGATCCAGAACGGCAGTGCTGTCGTCGGGCAGCAGGATCATGTCGGAGGCTTCGATGCCTTTCCAGCCGGCGATGGAGGAGCCGTCGAACATCTTGCCGTGGGCGAAGAAGTCTTCGTCCAGCGCGTCACGCGCCGGCATGGTGACGTGTTGCTGCTTGCCTTTGGTGTCGGTGAAGCGCAGGTCTACCCACTTCACGTCGTTTTCTTTGATCAGTTGAACAGCCTTCGACATGGTTTCCTCCAGAGGAATTTCGGCCGGGAGCGGTTGGCGGTACTCCCGGTATCAGCTGTGCCCTTGAGGGGCGCTTCCGTACTGCCTGGTCAGCGACCGGCGTTCCACGAAAAGCGCCCTATGCTGGCCCAGGGGCGGCTGCCTCACAAGAGAGCAAGTTGTATGCCAGTGCCCTCAAATGGGCTGGAAGCCCATCCTGACGCCAGTCGTGCCGTTTTCAGGCCAATCGGCGGCGTATCTACGCACCAAATTGGTGCTTGTAAATTCGTCTCTGCACTCAAATGGCGCCGCAGGTGATTTTGTCGGCTGGATTCGAGTGCGTGATGGTTTTCAGGTATGATATTCGCCCTTTTCTTTCGCGTTACCCGCCCCCCGTTTCCCGCTCATGAAGCTCATCATCAAGGTCTTTCCGGAAATCACCATCAAGAGTCGCCCGGTGCGCAAGAATTTCATTCGCCAGCTGGTGAAGAACATTCGTGTCGTGCTGCGCGATCTGGATCCGGATGTCCGCGTGGAAGGGGTCTGGGACAACATCACCCTGGAGACCGCGCTCGACGAGCCGCGGCTGCTGGCGGAGATGAAGCAGCGGCTGGCCTGCACCCCCGGCATCGGCCAGTTCCTCGAGGTGCACGAGTATCCGCTGGGCGATTTCGACTCGATTCTCGAGTTGTGCGTCCGCCACTTCGGCGAGCGGGTGCGCGGCAAGGTGTTCTCGGTGCGCTGCAAGCGTGCCGGTCGCCATGACTTCTCCTCGATGGACGTCGAGCGCCATGTCGGTGGTGGCCTGCGCGAACGCTGCGGCGGCGCCGGCATCGCCCTGAAGAATCCCGAGGTGAACGTCCGCCTGGAGATCCGTGACCAGCAGCTGTTCATCATCGACGAGCACCACGAAGGGCTGGGCGGTTATCCGCTGGGCGCCCTGGAGCAGGTGCTGGTGCTGATGTCCGGTGGTTTCGATTCCACCGTGGCCGCCTACCAGATGATGAGACGCGGGATGGTCAGCCATTTCTGCTTCTTCAATCTCGGCGGGCGCGCCCACGAACTGGGCGTGATGGAAGTGGCCCACTATCTCTGGGAGAAGTACGGGCGCTCCCAGCGTGTGCTGTTCATCAGCGTGCCCTTCGAGGAAGTGGTGGGGCAGATCCTCACCCAGTGCGACGACAGCCACATGGGCGTGATCCTCAAGCGCATGATGCTGCGCGCGGCCAGTCGCATCGCCGAGCAGCTGCAGATCGAGGCGCTGGTGACCGGCGAGGCCGTCTCCCAGGTCTCCAGCCAGACCCTGACCAACCTGGCGGTGATCGACAAGGCCACCGATACCCTGGTGCTGCGCCCGCTGCTGGCCAGCCACAAGCAGGACATCATCGACACCGCCCAGCGCATCGGCACCGCCGACTTCGCCAAGCACATGCCCGAGTACTGCGGCATCATCTCGGTGAATCCCACCACCAAGGCCAAGGCCCTGCGGGTGGAGCACGAGGAAGGCAAGTTCGACCTGGCGGTGCTCGACGCCGCGCTGGAACGCGCGCGCTTCATCACCGTCGACAAGGTGATCGAGGAGCTGGGCAAGGACGTGCAGGTGGAAGAGGTGGATCAGCCGCTGCCCGGGCAGGTCGTGGTGGACATTCGCCATCCCGACGCCCAGGAAGACCAGCCGCTGGAGTTGCCCGGCATCGAGGTGCAGACCATGCCGTTCTTCGCACTCAACAGCCGTTTCAAGGAACTGGACGAGAATCGCCAGTACCTTCTCTATTGCGACCGCGGGGTGATGAGCCGGCTGCACGCCCATCACCTGCTCACCGAAGGGCACGCCAATGTGCGCGTTTATCGTCCGGCCTAAGCAGCCGGGCCTGCTGGGTGGCAGTATCCGCCACCGCCCTCCCGACCTCTTCTAGCCCTCCGGCCGCGTACCGGTCGGCCGCGTTTCGCGCCTTTGCAATCTCCGGCTGTCAGCCTGCTGGCTGAAGCTCCTTCATTTCTATACCGAGAACACCACTGTGATCGAGAATCTACGCAACATCGCCATCATCGCGCACGTCGACCATGGCAAGACCACCCTCGTCGACAAGCTGCTGCGCCTGTCCGGCACCCTGGACCGCAAAGAAGCGGAAAACGAGCGGGTGATGGACAGCAACGACCAGGAAAAGGAACGTGGCATCACCATCCTGGCCAAGAACACCGCCCTCAAGTGGGGCGACTACAACATCAACATCGTCGACACCCCCGGCCACGCCGACTTCGGTGGCGAGGTGGAGCGCGTGATGTCCATGGTCGACTCCGTGCTGCTGGTGGTCGACGCCCAGGACGGCCCCATGCCGCAGACCCGCTTCGTGACCCAGAAGGCCTTCAAGGCCGGCCTGCGTCCGATCGTGGTGGTCAACAAGATCGACCGTCCCGGCGCGCGTCCGGACTGGGTCATCGACCAGATCTTCGACCTGTTCGACAACCTCGGCGCCACCGATGAGCAGCTGGACTTCCCGATCGTCTACGCCAGCGCCCTGAACGGCATCGCCGGTCTGGACCACGAGAAGATGGACGACAACATGGATGCCCTGTTCCAGGCCATCGTCGACCACGTGCCGGCCCCCCAGGTCGATCTGGACGGTCCCTTCCAGATGCAGATCTCCCAGCTGGACTACAACAGCTTTCTCGGCGTGATCGGCATCGGCCGCATCGCCCGTGGCCGCATCAAGGCCAACACCCCGGTCGTGGCCATCAGCGACGACGGCAGCAAGCGCAACGGTCGTATCCTCAAGATCATGGGCCACTCCGGCCTGCAGCGCGTGGAAGTGGCCGAAGCCGAAGCCGGCGACATCGTCTGCGTCTCGGGCATGGACGAGCTGTTCATCTCCGACACCCTGTGCGATCCGCAGAACGTCGAAGCCCGTCCGCCGCTGACCGTCGACCAGCCCACCGTGAGCATGACCTTCCAGGTCAACGACTCGCCGTTCGCCGGTCGTGAAGGCAAGTTCGTCACCAGCCGCAACATCAAGGACCGTCTGGAGAAGGAACTGCTGCACAACGTGGCCCTGCGCGTCGAGCCGGGCGAGTCGGCCGAGAAATTCAAGGTCTCCGGCCGTGGCGAGCTGCACCTGTCGGTACTGATCGAGAACATGCGCCGCGAAGGCTTCGAGATGGCCGTGGGCCGTCCGGAAGTGGTGATCATCGAGAAGGACGGCGTGAAGCAGGAGCCCTACGAGAACGTCTCCATCGACATCGAAGAGCAGCACCAGGGCTCGGTGATGGAGCAGATGGGTCTGCGCAAGGGCGATCTGACCAACATGATCCCCGACGGCAAGGGCCGTATCCGCCTGGAATACACCATCCCGGCGCGTGGCCTGATCGGCTTCCGTAACAACTTCCTGACCCTGACCTCGGGCAGCGGCATCCTGACCTCGACCTTCAGCCATTACGGCCCGATCAAGGCCGGCGAAGTGACCAACCGTCAGAACGGCGTGCTGGTGTCCATGGCCACCGGTACCGCCCTGACCTACTCGCTGGAAACCCTGCAGAGCCGCGGCAAGCTGTTCCTGGCGCCGGGCGACGAGATCTACGAAGGCCAGCTGTGCGGCATCAACAGCCGTGACAACGACCTGGTGCTCAACCCCACCAAGGGCAAGAAGCTGGACAACATGCGCGCCTCGGGCAAGGACGAAGTCATCGCCCTGGTGCCGCCGATCAAGTTCACCCTCGAGCAGGCGCTGGAATTCATCGCCGACGACGAACTGGTGGAAGTGACGCCGAAGTCCATCCGTCTGCGCAAGAAGTACCTGAACGAGAACGACCGCAAGCGCTTCGAGCGTTCCAAGGTCTGATCCCGCTCCGGTAATGCAGGAAAGCGCCTTCGGGCGCTTTTTTGTTGCCCGTTTTTCGGCTGATGCCGCGCGCATGACTGGCGGCTCTGCTAGCGTTTGCCCTACGGCCGCGCCATTCGGGACGGCCCCCTCTGCAGGATGCTGCCATGCTCAAGACCACCCTCGCCGCCGCCCTGACCCTGAGCGGTCTCTGTGTTTTCGCCACTGCTCAGGCTGCCGGCTGCGGCACGCCACGCAATGCCTTCGATACCGTCTACTGCGCCAGCAACCTGTTCGCCCAGAGCGACAAGTCGCTGAACCAGACCTATGGCGAGTTGCGCAAGCAGCTGCCGGCCGATCAGCAGGCCGTGCTCAAGCAGAGCCAGCTGGCCTGGATCAAGCAGCGCGACAGCCAGTGCGCCCGCGAGGAAGCCGATGGCTACTTCGTCAACCTGGACTGCGCCGTCAGCCTGACCGACAGCCGCCTGGAGGTGCTCAAGGAGCGCCTGCGCGAATGCGCCAGCACCGGTTGCGAAGCGGGCAAGCTGGGGCAGTGAGGTATCCGGCGGGACAGGGATCTCGCCGTTCCCTCATCCCAACCCTCTCCCCGGGGGAGAGGGGGCTATCCGAACGGGCGCTCAGCGTCATCGCCCCGATAAGCGCTGCCATGGGTTGATCAGCGGACTCGACAGTCATGGCACGCCCCTCCAGTCGAATCGCCGACAGCCGTCTGGCATGCCGTCCAGGCCGAATGAACGTCTTCCACCTTTTTGTTTACACCCAGATACAACGTCACAAAAACCGTCTAGCGTGAGCCGACACGCCCTGACGTGTGCTCCGAAAACAACAACCAAGGATGCAGGCATGACATCTTTCCTCAGGCAACGCCTGCCGCTGGCCATCGCCCTGGCCACGGCGCTCGCGGCAACCGTCCAGGCGGCTCCCAATCCCTACAGTGGCTTCACCGTGTTCGGCGACAGCCTGCTCGATGCCGGGCAATTTCCCGACACCGGGGTCACGGGCGCCAGTCTCAGATTCACCAACCGCGTTGGGCCCGGCTACAGCCCGGCCAGCGGTGCGGTGACCGGACTGGTGTCCTCGATCCTGCTCGGCCAGCAACTGGGCTTCGATGTCCGTACCCTCGACGCCTCGACCTCGCTGATCAACCAGCGGATCGGCCTGAGCGATGGCGACAACTGGGCCACGGGTGGCTACACCACGGCGCAGATCCGCGATTCCATCACCGCTCGCAACGGCTCGGTGGTGGCGGTAGGAGGCCTGACCCTGCGCAGCCGTGATGGCTACCTGCCCGGACTCGCCAGCCAGGGACTGAGCCTGGATCCCAACACCCTGTTCTACCTCAGCGGCGGGGGTAACGACTTCCTCCAGGGCCTGGTCACCTCGCCGGCCACTGCGGCGGCGGCGGCCAATCGCCTGGGCGACGGCGTGGCTGCCCTGCAGCAGGCCGGCGCCCGCTATATGGTGGTCTGGCTGCTGCCCGACATCGGCCAGACCCCGGCCCTGGCCGGTTCGCCGCAACAGGCGGCCAGCTCGGCCCTGAGCCGGGTCTACAACCAGGCGCTGGTGGCGCGTCTGGCCGGCATCGACGCCGAGATCATCGGCCTCAACGTGCCCCAGCTGCTGGCCGAGGTGGTGGCCGAACCGGGCCGCTATGGCCTGGCCAGCGGGCAGAATCTCACCGGCACCTGCTTCAGCGGCGACAGCTGCACCCGCAACACCACCTATGGCCTGGGTGCGGCGGCGGCCGATCCCAGCCAGCTGCTGTTCAACGATCGCGTCCACCCGACCATCACCGGCCAGCGGCTGATCGCCGACTACGCCTATTCGCTGCTGGCAGCGCCCTGGGAGGTCACCCTGCTGCCGGAGATGGCCCAGTCCACCCTCAGGGCGCACCAGGACGGCCTGCACCAGCGCTGGCTGGGCGACTGGCATGCCTGGCAGCCGGTGGGGCGCTGGCAGGGCTATGTGGATACCAGCGCGCGGCGCCTGGACGTCGACGACCAGCGCAGCACTGCCGGCGGCGACGGCAACGGCTACAGCCTGGACCTGGGTGGTAGCTATCGACTCAGCGAGGAGTGGCGCCTCGGCGTGGCCGCCGGTGTCGCGCGCCAGCGCCTGGAGCCCGGCGCGGCCGATTCCAGCTATCGACTCAACAGCTATCTGCTCAGCGCCTTCGCCCAGTACCAGGGCGAGCGTCTCTGGGGCGATCTCACCGCCACCGGTGGCCGGCTGGACTACGACGACCTGAGCCGTCGCTTCGCCCTCGGCCCGACCACCCGCAGCGAGCAGGGCGACACCGACGGCGATCTGCGCGCCCTCTCGGCGCGGCTGGGCTATGACCTGGCGGCGGCCGGCAGTCCCTGGCACCTGAGTCCCTATCTCAGCGCCGACTATGCCCGCGTCCAGGTGGACGGCTACCGGGAGCGCGGCAACGACGCCACGGCGCTGGCATTCGACGACCAGTCGAGCACCTCGCGGCGGCTGGGGCTGGGCCTGCAGGGGCGCTGGCAACTCGCCCCGGCCACGGCGCTGTTCGCCGACCTGGGCCGCGAGCGGGAATTCTCCGACGGTACCCGCGACGTGACCATGCGCCTGAACAGTGTCCCGGGCCTGGACTACACCCTGGACGGCTACCAGCCCGACAGCGACCGCACCCGGCTGAGCCTGGGCGTGGTCCAGCGGCTGACCCCGGAACTGACCCTGCGCGGCGGCTACAGCTATGCCGGTGCGGGCGATACCCATCAGCAGGGTGTGGGCCTGGGCCTGTCGCTGGACTTCTAAGCGCAACGGTACGGGCGCTACCCACTGATGGCGTGTCAGTGGGTAGCGCCGCTAGACCCGGCTGGGATCGCCCAGGCGCTGGCGCTGCCAGTCGCGCAGTTCGTCCAGGCGCCGCGGCGGGCAGACCAGGAAGCCCTGCAGGAGATCGCAGCCGGCCTGTTGCAGGCAGAGCTGCTTGAGTTCGGTGTCCACCCCCTCGGCGATCACCTGGGCGTCGCGGGCATGGCAGAAGGCGATGAGCGCATCCAGGCTGGCCTGGTTGCCGGGCTGGCTGAGGCGCTCGACGATGAGTCGGTCGAACTTGATGGTGTCGGCCGGATAGTCGGTGACCTGCTGGATGGAGGTGTAGCCGACGCCGAAGTCGTCGATGGCCACGCGAAAGCCCTCGGCGCGCAATTCGTGCAGCAGTCCCAGGGTCCGCTCGTTCAGCTCGGCGGCGAAGGTCTCGGTGAATTCCAGTTCCAGGCGGCCCGGATCGACGCCATGGTGGCGCACCCGTTCGCGCAGGTAGGGGACGATGTCGGCCTGATCCAGTTGCGCGGACGACAGGTTGACGGACAGCACTAGCTCGTTGCCCAGCACCTCCTGCAGCGCCGGATATTCGCGGCAGGCCTGGTCCACGACCCAGCGATCGATCCAGCGGAAGTGCCCCTGGCGTTCGGCGATGGGGATGAATTCCGCCGGTGATACCGGGCCGAGACGTGGCGAATTCCAGCGCAGCAGGGTTTCGGCGGAGCGCACCTGGTCGTTGCTGTCGACCGCCGGCATGTAGACGAGATGGAATTCCTCGTCCGGATTCATCCGTCGCAGGTGCTCGTCGAGCATATCCTGGCGGCGCTGGCGCGCGGCCAGTTCCGGGGTGAAATGCACCAGGCGATTGCCACCTTCGTTCTTGGCCCGCTCCAGGGCCAGGTCGGCCTGGGCCAGCAGATCGGCCAGATCCAGCGGCGCCTCGGGGGCCGCCAGGCCGATGCTCAGGGTCACGGCATAGCGGCGTTCGCCGACCAGGGTGCCGTTGGCATAGTTCTGCTGCAGCTGCTCGCCCAGGGCGAGGGCATCGGTCGCCGCCGCCGGGCCGCGCAGCAGGATGGCGAATTCATCGCCCGCCAGGCGGGTGAACACCAGTTCGTTGTCCACCTGATGGGCTTCGAGCAGGTGCTGGGTCTGCCGGGCCACGGCCTGCAGCAGTTCATCGCCCACCTCGTGGCTGAATCTGTCGTTCACCGACTTGAAGTGGTCCAGGCCGAAATAGAGCAGGGCGATACGACGACCGTCCGGCTTGCCCGCCAGCCAGGATTCGCCCATGAGCTGGAAATAGCGGCGGTTGCCGATCTGGGTGAGGACATCGGTACGCAAGGCCGTGCGCAATTGCGCCAGGATGGCCAGGTTGTTGTCGTGCAGGCGCTTCATGTTGGCGCCCAGGTGGCCGATCTCACCGGGTTCGTCGCCGGTTTCGAGCGCCTGGCGCTGGCCTTCCAGGACCTCCGTGAGCTGGCTGTCCAGGCGGGCGATGGGCCGGGTGATGTAGCGGCGGATCAGCACGATCAGCACCAGGATGCAGGCCAGGGTCACCAGCAGACCGCCGCTGAAGTAGGCGATCGCCAGGCGACGCAGCTCCTTATCCAGGCGTCCCGGGTCCGGGGTCAGGCGTACATAGAGATCGGGCGATAGCCGCTCGACGGCGGTGAAGTCGCTGGTCCGGACGGGCGGCGTCCGGGTGAATTCCAGGGGCGCGCCATAGCTCTGCTCCAGGCTGCGGCGCAGGGCCTCCACCCGGTCCGGGCTGACCGCCAGTTGCAGCGTCATCGCCAGGCCGCGCTGGCCCGGCAGGGGTGGTCCGGCGGTGCTCGGCAGCAGCGAGGTGGTCGCCACCAGCAGTGAGCGTCCCTGTTCGTCGAGCAGATAGTCGCGCCGCTCCAGCGGACCGTTCGGCTCCTTGGCCAGGCGTGCGAGCAACTGGCGCTGGACGCCGCTCAGCTGGGCGAAGGGATCGCCGCTGCGCTCGTAGTAGTAGGCCAGGCTGAGATCGGGGCGGGCGATGGCCAGGGAGATGTGGCTGGGCGCATCGTCGCCGGCCAGCTGGCGCACCGCCAGTTGCAGCTGGGTCCCCAGGGCTTCGTTGCGATAGGGCACCTCGGTCTGCCGCAGGAAGTTGCCCAGGGCGGCGCTGTTGGACAGGGCATAGAGCAGGTTGCGGCTGAAGTGATCGTACTCGCGATAGGTGGTTTCCAGCGCCGCCAGGTCGTGGTTGAGCCGCGAACGTTCGAGGCCGATCACCGCCTCGCGCTGCACCGTGTAGCCCAGCCCCACCAGGGTCAGGCTGCAGAGCAGGGCGACCGGCAAGATCAGCAGCAGGGCGCGCCTATTGAGCGTCATGGCGACCTACCAGAGCGCTGCCGATGCGTTGCCGGGTCTGGAAGGTGTCGGGCGGACCTTCACGAAAGACCTGGCTGCGGGCGAGCACGTCGTCGGGGGGGAACAGGCTGGGGTCCTGGCGCAGGTCAGCCGACAGCAGGCGCAGGGCACCGGCATTGGGGGTCGCCAGGTGCAATTCCTCGGTCGCCAGCGCGGCATTGCGCGGCTCATTGAGGAAATCGATGAAGCGCCAGGCGGCTGCCTGGTGCCGGGAGCTGCTGAGCAGGGCCACGCAGTCCACCCACAGCAGGCTGCCCTCGCGGGGCGTGACGAAGCGCCAGGGCTGCCCGGGCGTCGCGGCATTGAGCAGGTGCTGGTCGCCGCTATAGCCCAGGGCCAGCTCGATGCGATCGCTGTAGGCCGGATTGTGCAGGGCGCTGACCACGTACTGATAGGTCAGCACCGCCGGGGCCTGGGCCTTGAGCAGGGCGAAGCTGCGTCGGAGCAGCTCGGGATCGTCGCTGTTGATGGCGGCGCCCAGGGTGATCAGGGGGGCGACCAGCAGATCGTCATGGTCTTCGAGCATGGCGATATGGCCGTGCAGGGCCGGCTCCGGCTGCAGCAGCGGCTGCCAGGACGAGGGTGCCTGGGTCAGGCGGTCGCTGCGATAGAGCAGACCCAGGGTGCCCCAGACGTAGGGCACGGCATAGTCGCCGCAACTCTGGCGCCAGCGCGGATCCAGCTCGCTCAGATGGGGCAGGCGCTGGGGATCGATGCGCATCAGCAGGCCGTCCTGGCCGAGGCGGGTGGCGCTGACCTCGTTGATCACCACCAGGTCGAGATCGACATCGCCGCGCGCCAGGGTGGCGTCGCGCACGTCACTGCTGTCGAAATGGATTTCCTGCACGGTGGTATGGGCCTTGGCCCAGCGCTGCAGCAGGGTGTCGCTGAAGTAGCCTTCCCAGGTATAGAGCCGCAAGGACTCGGCAGCCGCCACGGGTGACGCGGGCAGCCCGGTGAGCACCAGGCTGCAGACAAGGGGGAGGCAGTAGCGCATGCGGACGACTCGGCGGCAAGGACTGACTTAACTAGGAGGGGCCGAAAGGCCCTGGCGTTCACCCCGGGAACGTCGGGGCTCTTGCCAGTCTAGGAGTCCTCTGGGTATTCGCCAGCCGCGGTGCCGTCTATTGCACGCGCCGAGTGCTAGCCCTCAATTCTGCAGCGGTGCCACCCCGGCACGCTGATGGGCGCGGGTCCAGGGCTTCTGCTCGTCGGCGAATTTCACCGCCAGACGTTCCAGCACCCGTTGCGTCGGGGCGTTGGTGCCATGCAGCAGCAACAGCGGCAACAGCAGCAGGCTGGCGCCCAGCGCGGCCTGGCGCGGCTTGAGGTTGACCTCCTGGCCACGCAGCAGCCACAGCAGGCTGCCGCTGGCGGCGTAGCCGATGGGCAGGCCGGTCACCACTTCCGAGATCGAGTGATAGCCCAGCACCACCCGCGAGACGGCGATGAGCAGGGCGCACAGCGCGCCGAGGGCGGCTGCGGTCAGCTGCAGCGACGGCCGCGCCCGGCTGGCCAGCAGCCAGCCGAGGACTGGCAGCACGCTGCCGACCAGCATGGAGTGGCCGCTGAAGCCGGTGAAGTCCAGGCGGGGGATGCCCAGGCCCCAGCCGAAGAAGGCGATCTTCGACAGGGCAACGCTGAGACCGGCGGCACCAAACAGCAGCAACCAGAGCAGCGCCGCCCGTGCAGACAGACCGGCCAGCAGCCAGAGTGCGATCAGTACGGCGCAGGGAAGCATCACCGAAGAATCGCCGAAGTTGGTGATGAACAGCCACATGGATAAGCAGACTCCTGGGGAAGACGAGGCATTCTGACCATCAGACGCCCAGAGGTTGCATCGCGCGTGCCAGGCTGTGGACTGGCGCAAGAAAGCGCTGGGATCCCGCTTGCAGACCCAGAAAAAAGCCCCGGCACCGGAGGTGGCGGGGCTGTTTGCCGGGAGGCGTGTTACAGGCCGGCGGCGGCGCGCAGGGCGGCGGCGCGGTCGGTGCGTTCCCAGGTGAAGGTGGTGAAGGTGTCGTCGCCCACGGTGACTTCCTGCGGGTGGCGGCCGAAGTGACCATAGGCCGCGGTGGCCTGGTACATCGGGTGCAGCAGGTCGAGCATGGTAGTGATGGCGTAGGGGCGCAGGTCGAAATGCTCGCGCACCAGCTGCACGATCTTCTCGTCGCTGATCTTGGCGGTGCCGAAGGTATTGATCGAGATGGAGGTGGGCTGGGCCACGCCGATGGCGTAGGACACCTGGATCTCGCAACGATCGGCCAGGCCGGCGGCGACGATGTTCTTGGCCACGTAGCGACCGGCATAGGCGGCGCTGCGGTCGACCTTGGACGGGTCCTTGCCGGAGAAGGCGCCACCGCCGTGACGGGCCATGCCGCCGTAGCTGTCGACGATGATCTTGCGGCCGGTCAGGCCGCAGTCACCCACCGGGCCGCCAATGATGAACTGGCCGGTCGGGTTGATGTGGAACTGGGTGTCCTTGTGCAGCAGCTCGGCGGGGATGACGTGCTTGACGATCAGCTCCATCACGGCTTCGCGCAGGTCGGCGTACTTGACCTCGGGATTGTGCTGGGTGGACAGCACGATGGCGTCGATGCCGACCACCTTGCCGCCTTCGTAGCGGCAGGTCACCTGGGACTTGGCGTCCGGACGCAGCCAGGGCAGCAGGCCCGACTTGCGCGCCTCGGCCTGACGTTCCACCAGGCGGTGGGAGAAGGTGATGGGCGCGGGCATCAGCACATCGGTCTCGTTACAGGCATAGCCGAACATCAGGCCCTGGTCACCGGCGCCCTGGTCTTCCGGCTTGCTGCGATCGACGCCCTGGGCGATGTCCACCGACTGCTTGCCGATGATGTTGACGATGCCGCAGGTGGCGCCGTCGAAGCCCACGTCCGAGCTGTCGTAGCCGATGTCGACGATGACGTCGCGCACCAGTTGCTCCAGGTCGACCCAGGCGGAGGTGGTCACCTCGCCGGCGACGATGGCCACACCGGTCTTGACCAGGGTCTCGCAGGCCACGCGGGCGTGCTTGTCCTGGGTGATGATGGCGTCGAGCACGGCATCGGAGATCTGGTCGGCGATCTTGTCCGGATGGCCTTCGGACACGGACTCGGAGGTGAACAGGGAATATTCGCTCATCGAATGGTTCCTAAATTACCAAGGGGTAGGGGCCCGCAGGCCGGTCGAGACAGCAGTTTCCTTGCTGGACATGACGCCCTTGAGCGTCGGGTCCGCCCGCCACTGGCCAGTTGGCCTCATGACGGGGTGTTTCCCTGATCCGGGCGCGCGAACTGGCGCACCTGGATCTGAAAGCCGTTGCGCAGGCCGAGGTAGAGGCTCTCGCCCGGCTGCAGGCCGGCGGCCTGGGCCCAACGCGCCAGTTCGTCCTGGTCGAAGCCCAGCCAGAGATCGCCACAGGCCGCGCGCGCCCAGGTCTGGTCGTGGGGGCAGAGGTCGGTGATCACCAGGCTGCCGCCCGGCGCCACGCGGCGGGCCAGTTGCTGCAGGGCTTCCGCCGGTGCGGCCAGATGGTGCAGGACCATGTTGAGGACCACGCAGTCGGCCGCTGGCAGCGGCTCGGCGAGGGCGTCGGCCAGTTGCAGTTCGACATGGCCGAGACCGTCGCGCTGGCAGCGCTGGCGCGCCAGTTCGAGCATGGCCGGACTGTTGTCCACCGCCACCACCCGGGCGAAGCGCCGCGCCAGGTCCGGCAAAAATGCACCGTCGCCCGGACCCACCTCCAGGGCGCAGCCGCGCGGATCCAGGGCCAGGGCGTCCAGCAGGCTGAGTAGGCCGTCGCGATACTGCGGCAGGCTGGCGATCAGGTCCTGCTGGGCCTGGAATTTTTCCGCCACCCGGGCGAAGAAGTCGCGACTCACCGCCGCGCGCTGGGCATGCACCTCGCCGATCCGCGCCTGCACGGCGCCGGGCAGGGCCAGGCTGTCCACCTCTTCGAGCAGGGCGGCGTGCAGGGCGCCTCCCAGGCTGCCGGGGCGCGGCAGGGCGCGGCGATAGAAGATGGCATTGCCCTCGCGGCGGGTGGCCACCAGCTGGGCCTGGGCCAGCACCTTGAGGTGGTGGCTGATGCCGGACTGGCCGGTGGCGAAGATCTGCGCCAGTTCCAGCACGCCGAAGGAGGCGCTGTGCAGGGCGCGCAGGACGTTCAGGCGCAGGGGATCGCCACCGGCCTTGCACAGGGCGGCGAGGGTGTCTCCTGGTTCCTGGCCGAGCGCCGGCACGCGTAGCGGATTCATGGGGCGCTAGTCTAGAGACCCGTCCCGGGCCTCGCAAGAAAAGCATCAAAAAGTTTTGATACTTGTCCGCGGCAGCGGGCCGCGCATACCTTCGTCGAGGAAGGTAAGATGCCGGGGCCTTTTGCTCAGCGGTCTTCGCAGCGTTGCGGTAACGACCGCGAGACTCGCGCGTCCAACCTGCAGCCCCCTTCCAGGAGCGTCACCGGGTAACCCATGTCCGTCCAGCCACCGTCCCCTTCCGCGCCTGCTGCCGGCACGCGCCTGGTGATCTGCGAGCACTGCGATTCGGTGCATCGCCTCGAACCCCTCGCGGTGGGCGAGCGGGCGCATTGTCTGCGCTGTGGCGCCTTGCTCTATCGCGCCAGCCGCCTGGACATCCAGGGCCTGCTGGCGCTGGCGATCGCCGCGGCGGTGCTGTTCGTGATCGCCAATGTCGGGCCGATCCTGCAACTCAGCTTTCGCGGCCTGCACAGCGAGGCGACCCTGCTGGAATCGGTGGTCGCCATGAGTCGCGGCTTTGCCGGACCCATGGCGCTGGTGGTGGCCATGACCCTGTTCGTGGTGCCGCTGCTGCAGATCGTCCTGCTGCTCTGGGTGCTCGGCTTCGCCCAGCTCGGCCGCCGCGCGCCCGGCTTCGCCACGGCCATGGTCACCCTGCACTACCTGCGGCCCTGGAGCATGATCGAGGTCTTCGTGCTCGGCGCCCTGGTGGCGGTGATCAAGCTCGCCGGACTGCTGCACGTGGTGGTGGGCCTGGGGCTGTTCGGCATGGTCGGGCTGATGGTGGTCCTCTTGATCATCGCCAAGCGCGACCTGCACCCGCTGTGGGACGCCGTCGGGGAGCGCGAGTCTTGAGCGCGCCGCAGTTGCCGCCGCGCGCCGACGAACTCGGCCTGTGCCTCTGCCACGTCTGCGGCAAGGTCTGCACCGCGCCGCGCCGGCACAAGGCCGGCTGCCCGCGCTGCGGCTCGGCGCTGCACCGGCGCAAGCCCAATGTCTATGCCAAGACCTGGGCCTATCTGCTCGCCGCGCTGATCCTCTATATCCCGGCCAATACCCTGCCGGTGATGTTCACCGGTACCCTGGGCCGCGGCACGGAAAGCACCATCCTCGAAGGGGTGATCGAATTCTGGGAGAACGGCTCCTGGGGCGTCGCCCTGGTGATCTTCATCGCCAGCGTGGCGGTGCCCTCCATCAAGTTTCTGGTGCTCGGTACCCTGCTGGTGAGTTGCCAGCGCCGCAGCGACTGGGCCACCGCCCAGCGTGCCCGGCTCTATCGCTTCGTCGAGCTGATCGGCTACTGGTCGATGCTCGACGTGATCGTGGTGGCCCTGGTCTCGGCGCTGGTGCACTTCGGTGCCCTGAGTTCGGCGGCGCCGCGCCTGGGTATCGTGTTCTTTGGTTTCGTGGTGGTGCTGACGATGCTCGCCGCGATGAGTTTCGATCCCCGCTTGATCTGGGATGCAGAGGTGAACGATGACGGACAGGCATGAACCCGACGCCCTGGCGCCTACCCCCGAGGTACGCCGCAGTCGCTGGAGCGTATCGCTGATCTGGCTGGTGCCCATCGTGGCGGCCCTGATCGGGCTGTCCATGGTGATCCACAGCTGGGCCTCGCGCGGGCCGACCATCACGGTGACCTTTCTCACCGCCGAGGGCCTGGAAGCCGGCAAGACCCAGGTCAAGTACAAGAACGTGGTGATCGGCACCGTCAGCGACATCCAGCTGGCGCCGGATCGCAACCGGGTGATCACCACCATCGAGCTGGAAAAGTCCGCCGAGGGCTTCGCCACCAAGGACGCGCGCTTCTGGGTGGTGCGGCCGCGCTTCGGCGTCAACGGCGTCTCGGGGGTCGACACCCTGGTGTCGGGCGCCTTCATCGGTGCCGACATCGGCGATTCCAGCGAGTCCCATCGCGACTTCCGCGGCCTGGAGCAGCCGCCGGCGCTGATCCACGGCGCCTCGGGCAAGAGATTCATCGTCACCGCCGACGACATCGGCTCGCTGGACGTCGGCTCGCCGGTCTACTACCGGCGCATCCAGGTCGGCCGGGTGGTGTCCTTCCATCTCAATCCGGACGGCAAGGGCGTCAGCGCCCAGGTCTTCGTCGATTCGCCCTACGACCGCTTCGTCACCGCCAACAGCCGCTTCTGGAACGCCAGCGGGGTCGATGTCTCGCTCAGCGCCTCCGGGCTCAAGCTCAATACCCAGTCGCTGGCCACGGTGGTGGCGGGCGGCATCGCCTTCGTCACCCCCGAATGGCCCAAGGATCCGCAAGAGGCCCAGGAGGACCAGAGTTTCACCCTGTTCGACGACCAGACCAGCGCCCTGGCGCCGCCGGATGGCGAGCCCTTCTATGTGCGGATGAGATTCCAGCAGTCGCTGCGCGGGCTTGCGACCGGAGCGCCGGTGGAATTCCTCGGCATGAACGTCGGCCGGGTGGTCTCCCTGACCCCCGACTACGAGGACGCCCAGGATCGCTTCTCGCTGATCGTCGGCGCGGTCATCTATCCCCAGCGGCTGGGCGACGTCGGCAAGCGCATCGAGACCAAGGACCGCGACGGCAAGCTGTTCGCCGGCTGGGTGGCGCGCGGTCTGCGCGCCCAGGCCCGCACCGGCAACCTGCTGACCGGCCAGCTCTACATTTCCGTCGACTTCGTGCCCAATGCGCCCAAGGTGGCCTTCGATCCCCAGGCCAAGCCGCTGTCGATCCCCACCGTCACCGGCAGCTTCGATCGCCTGCAGGAGCAGATGGCCGGCATCGTCAACAAGATCGACAAGATCCCCTTCGATTCCATCGGCAAGAATCTCGACACCAGCCTGGCGCAGCTCAGCGGTACCCTCAAGCAGCTCAACGCCGGCGTCCTGCCGCAGCTGACCACCACCCTGATGGGCGTGCAGCAGCTCACCGGCAGCGCCAGCCAGAGTCTGGGCGCCGATTCGCCAGTGCAGCAGAATCTGACCCAGACCCTCGAAGAGATGCAGCGCATGGCGCGTTCCCTGCGCGTGTTCGGCGACTACCTCGGCCGTCATCCGGAATCCCTAATCCGCGGTCTGGTGACCGATCCGCCGCCCAAGTTCGAGCCGGGCTCCCGCGATCCCGCCAAAGGAAAACTGCAATGAAGCGCCTGACCTGCCTGGCTCTGCCCCTGCTGCTGGCCGCCTGTTCGTCCAAGGCGCCGCTCAACTACCACACCCTGACCAGTGCCGCGGAACCCGCCACTCAGGCGCGCACCGCGGACTTCCGCTTCGCCCTGCAGGGCGTCTCGGTACCGCCGCAGGTGGATCAGCCGCAACTGGTGGTCCGTCAGGGCGACGGCATCGCCCTGCTGGAAAACGAACGCTGGATCGCGCCCCTGGCCGACGAGGTGCGCAGCGCCTTGTCCGCCGACCTGTCTCGGGACCTTGGCACCCTGGACTTGGGCGATGCTCCGCGCGGCACTGGCGCCCCGGTGCTGCGCATCAAGGTGGATCTGCAGCGTTTCGATTCGCAACCCGGGCGTGGCGTCCAGCAGGACGCGCTCTGGACCCTGCGCCTGGCCGAACCGGGCGGGGAGCGGGTGCTCACCTGTGGCAGCCGGATCAGCCAGCCCGCCGGCGCCTCCTATGCCGAGGTCGTGGCGGCGCATCGCCAGGCCCTGGCGACCCTGGCCAGGCGCATCGAACCGGTGGCGCGCGCCTTCGTGGCCGACAGCGCCACGGTCTGCCCGGCGGGCTGAGGCGACCGCGCCGATTGCTGGAAGTGCCCTGGCTGGGCCAGAATAACGGCCCCTTCGCTCTGCCTCTGCCAGGAGACACCGCAATGCCCAGCCGTCGTGATCGAGCCAACGCCATCCGCGCCCTCAGCATGGATGCCGTGCAAAAGGCCAACAGTGGCCACCCCGGCGCCCCCATGGGCATGGCCGACATCGCCGAGGTGCTCTGGCACGATCAGCTCAAGCACAACCCTGGCAATCCCCTGTGGGCCGACCGCGACCGCTTCGTGCTGTCCAACGGCCACGGCTCCATGCTCATCTATTCGCTGCTGCACCTGTCCGGCTACGACCTGTCCATCGACGACCTGAAGAATTTCCGGCAGCTGCACAGCAAGACCCCGGGCCACC
This sequence comes from Pseudomonas sp. AS2.8, assembly GCF_014190935.1. NCBI lineage: Bacteria > Pseudomonadati > Pseudomonadota > Gammaproteobacteria > Pseudomonadales > Pseudomonadaceae > Pseudomonas > Pseudomonas sp. AS2.8. The sequence goes on along the minus strand of NZ_JACHVV010000003.1, from coordinate 56,233 downwards.
CCGAATACGGCTACGCCCCGGGCATCGAGACCACCACCGGCCCCCTGGGCCAGGGCATCGCCAACGCCGTGGGCTTCGCCCTGGCGGAAAAGGTCATGGCCGCCCAGTTCAACCGCGACGGCCACCGGATCGTCGACCACCACACCTACGCCTTCCTCGGCGATGGCTGCATGATGGAAGGCATCTCCCACGAGGTCTGCTCCCTGGCCGGCACCCTGGGCCTGTCCAAGCTGATCGCCTTCTATGACGACAACGGCATCTCCATCGATGGCGAGGTCGAAGGCTGGTTCACCGACGACACCCCCAAGCGCTTCGAGAGCTACGGCTGGCAGGTGATCCGCAACGTCGACGGCCATGACGCCGACGAGATCAGGACCGCCCTGGACACCGCGCGCAAGAGCGACAAGCCCACCCTGATCTGCTGCAAGACCGTGATCGGCTACGGCGCGCCGCACAAGCAGGGCAAGGAAGAGTGCCACGGCGCTCCGCTGGGCAACGACGAGATCCAGGCCGCCCGCGAGCTGCTGGGCTGGTCCCATGCGCCCTTCGAGATCCCCGCCGACATCTATGCCGAGTGGAGCGCCCGGGAGCGCGGCGCCGCCGCCGAGGCCGAGTGGAACGAGCGCTTCGCCGCCTATGCCCAGGCCCATCCGCAGCTGGCCGCCGAGTTCAAGCGCCGCATGGCCGGTGACCTGCCGGCCGATTTCGCCGAGCGCGCCGCCGCCTTCATCCAGGACGTCACCATCAAGGGCGAGACCATCGCCAGCCGCAAGGCCAGCCAGAACGCCCTGCAGTTCCTTGGTCCGCTGCTGCCCGAGCTGCTCGGCGGCTCCGCCGACCTGGCCGGTTCCAACCTGACCCTGTGGAAGGGCGCCAAGGGCGTCACCGCCGAGGACGCCAGCGGCAACTACGTCCACTACGGCGTGCGTGAATTCGGCATGAGCGCCATCATGAACGGCGTCGCCCTGCACGGCGGCCTGGTGCCCTACGGCGCCACCTTCCTGATGTTCATGGAATACGCCCGCAACGCGGTGCGCATGTCGGCGCTGATGAAGCAGCGGGTGCTCTATGTCTTCACCCACGACTCCATCGGTCTCGGCGAAGACGGCCCCACCCACCAGCCGGTGGAGCAACTGGCCTCGCTGCGCTACACCCCCAACCTGGACACCTGGCGTCCGGCCGATGCGGTGGAATCCGCCATCGCCTGGACGTCGGCCCTGGAGCGTCGCGACGGTCCCAGCGCGCTGATCTTCTCGCGCCAGAACCTCGCTCACAGCGTGCGTAACGAAGCCACCCTGGGCAACGCCGCGCGCGGCGGCTACGTGCTCAAGGACTGCAACGGCGAACCCGAGCTGATCCTCATCGCCACCGGCTCCGAAGTCGGCCTGGCCGTGCAGGCCTATGACCGCCTGACCGCCGAAGGGCGCCAGGTGCGCGTGGTCTCCATGCCCAGCACCAGCGTCTTCGACCGCCAGAGCCCCGAGTACCGCCAGCAGGTCCTGCCGGTGGAAGTCGGCGCCCGCATTGCCATCGAAGCCGGCATCGCCGACTTCTGGTACAAGTACGTCGGTCTCGACGGCCGCATCATCGGCATGCACACCTACGGCGAATCCGCCCCGGCGGCAGCGCTGTTCGAGCACTTCGGCTTCACCCTGGACAACGTCCTGGCGGTGGCCGGCGAATTGCTGGAAGACTGAATCCCGCTGCGGTGATACCGAAAGCCACGCTGAAGCGTGGCTTTTTTATGTCCGGGAGATAGCACGCGCTCAGGGATTCACCCGGATGCTCGGCTCTGCCAGGGTGACGCCGCCGGCATCCAGCTGCACGAAGCTGCCGCCAACCTTGAGGGTCAGGCGGGCGCCGGCTTCCAGGACGATCTTCTGGCCACTGTGCAGCCGGATCTCGCTACCCGCCTCGACCAGCAGGCTGCCGTCCAGTCGCAGGTGCTGACTCGCGTCGATGTCCAGGTGGTCGTCGGCGCGCACCTCGCTGCGGCGCTCGCCCCGGGTGATGCGGTGTTCCTCGGCGTGGAAGGTGCTGTAGCTGTTGCCGCGGATGCGCTGATGGCGCTCGTGGCCGATCTCGCTGCGGTGGTCATGGCCGACGCGTGCGTCCCAGTCGCGCTGGGCATGGACGTGGATTTCCTCCTCGCCCTGGCGATCCTCGCTGCGGATTTCGTTGTAGCCGTGGCCGCCGGGGCTGCTCAGCGTCTTGAAGGTGCTGCGGGTCCTGTCCCTGGGCAGCTCCAGCGGCGGCCGCTGCTCGGCGTGGTACAGGCAGCCGATCACCAGCGGCTGATCGGGATCGCCTTCGAGAAAGCCGACCACTACCTCCATGCCGATCCGCGGCAGGCTCAGGGCGCCGTGGCCGTTACCGGCCCAGCCGCTGACGACCCGCAGCCAGCAACTGCTGCGCTCATCCGCCTGGCCCTGGCGATCCCAGTGGAATTGCACCTTGATCCGGCCCAGGGCATCGCAATGGATGTCCTCGCCAGGCGGGCCGGTGACCACGGCGCTCTGGGCGCCCAGCAGCCGGGGTTTGGGATGGCGCAGGGGCAGGCGGAAGGGCAGCGTCCAGGGCCGCGCGACAAAGCTGTTGCGATAGCCCTGGCCGAAGCCGTCGGCCGGGATCCGGTCGGCAACGTCTTCTTCCAGGACCTGCGGCTGGCGGCCCTGGTGCCGGACCTCGGTCAACAGCCAGAGCTGATTCCAGTCGGCGCGCGGATGCCGTTCCAGCGGCAGGAAATGCCCGCTCACCAGGCTGGGCTGGTCGCTCGCGCCCTGGGCCTGGAGGGCATCGCCTCGCAGGCGTTCCAGGCGCCGGCTGCCCAGGCGCTGGCCGGTCACGCGATCGGTGAAGCGACCGGGAAAGCCATAGTCTTCCAGCGCGGGCCGGGCCGCGGCGTCGGCACTGCTCTGCAGGCGCAGCCGGGGTTGCAGCGGGTCGTGATCGCGCAAGCTGCTGGCGCTGCTACGGATCTGCAGGCCGACCGCCAGGTGGCTGATCACGGGTTCGTCCGCCACCAGGCCGCTGCCGGGTCGATAGCGGGTGGCATCCAGCCGCGCAAAGCCGGTGGCGTCATCACCAAACACCAGCACATGGCCGTCGCGGCGATGCTGGTGGTGGAAGTGCAAGCCCTCTTCCTCACAGAGGCGGGTCAGAAAGGCCAGATCGCTTTCGCCGTACTGGACGCAGTAGTCGCGTGGCGGATAGCGCGTCGGGCCCAGGGCGAAACGATAGTCGCCGTCGAGGATGCCGTGCTCCTCGAGGAGCTGCGCCAGGATCTCGGGGACGCTGCGCCCCTGGAAGATGCGGGAATTGACGCGGTGAGCCAGGTGCGCCAGGCGCGGCACCAGCTCGGCGCGATAGCGGGTCAGGCGCCGGCCGGAATCGCCCTGGGCCACGGCGGCGAGCAGGCCGTGGATGCCCTGGTCACCCGCACCCAGGGCGAGAAAGGCCGGTCGCTGCAACAGTGACTCCAGCGGCCAGTCCGGGCGCTCGCTGACCAGCTCGAGCTGGAAGCGATAGGGCTGGCCGATGGCTTCGTGGCCGTCGAAGGCGAGTACCTGGAAATCATGGGCGACGCCGTCCAGCGTCAGGGTGAAGGTCGGGGCATTGGCTGAGCTGAACATCGCATCGCGTCCTTGCGAATCGAAAGTTCCAGTTTGCGCTAGAGCACGGCAGTGGCTCAAGCGTTGAAAGGTGCATTCTAGAGCATTTTAGCAGGCGGATTCTGGCGCAGTGCCGGGCTGAGGCGCGGCGAAGAGATCCCGCGGAGGCGGCAGCGCGCCTTCCAGCTCCAGCAGGAATTGCTTGGTCGGCAGGCCCCCACCAAAGCCGGTCAAGGCGCCGGACGCCCCTATCACCCGGTGGCAGGGCAGCACGATGGGCAGCGGATTGCGTCCGTTGGCGGCGCCCACCGCGCGCATCGCCTGGGGTCGACCGAGATGGTTGGCGAGCTGACCATAGCTCCAGGTCTGGCCGTGGGGGATCTCCGCCAGGGCCTGCCAGACCGCCAGCTGGAAGGGGGTGCCGCGCGGTGCCAGCGGCAGCTCGAACGTCTGGCGCTGGCCGGCGAAGTACTCGCCGAGTTGCGCGCGGGCCAGGTCGAGGATCGGATGGTCGGCGGCGCTCCAGCTGGCGTCGCGCTTGGCCAGGTAGCGATTCTCGGGAAATTCCACCACGCGCAGGCCACTGTCGTCGGCGGCCAGGGTGAGCGTTCCTATGGGGCTGTCCAGCAGGCAGTAGGCGATCATCGGGGCGACTCCTTGGCGAGACGGGTGGGAACGGGTTCGGCGGGGGCGTCGGCGGGCGCCTTCCAGGTGGCTTCGCGCCAGACCTGCATCACCCCGTAGGCGCGCCAGGGTCGCCAGGCTTCGGCGCGGGCGTACAGGGCCTTGGCGGTGAGGCGTTCGCCCGCGGGCGCCAGGCGCTTCTGCAGCACCAGGTCTTCCACCGGGCAGGCATCGGGATGGGCGAGGGCGCGCAGGGCGATGTACTGGGCGGTCCAGGGACCTATGCCCTTGAGCGCGATCCAGCGCCGGGCGAAATCGTCCAGGGTGCGCCCGGTGTCGAAGTCCACCTCGCCGGCGCGCAATGCGCGGGCCACGGTGCCGAGGGTGCCGGCGCGGGCTCGGATCAGGCCGAGACCGGTGAGGTCTTCCAGGGCGGCATCGGCCAGGGCGTCCACCGTGGGAAAGAAGTGGTGCAGACCGGCGGGTGGTCGACCGGCCTCGTGACCGGGCTCGCCCCAGGGACGACCGAAGCGCTGCACCACCCGCGCGGTCATGGTGGTGGCCGCCACCACGCTGACCTGCTGGCCGATGACGGCGCGCACGGCGATCTCGAAGCCGTCCCAGCCACTGGGCAGGCGCAGGCCGGGCCGGCGCGCCACCAGTTCGGCCAGGGTCGGATCGACCGCCAGGCCCTGGGCGATGGCTTCAGGATCGGCGTCCAGATCGAACATGCGGCGGATACGCGCCACTGCCGCTTGCAGCTCTCCAGGGGCGGCGCCATGCAATTCCAGGCGCAGCGCCGGCGTATCGGCGTCCCAGGCCGAGACGCGCAGCCAGCCGGGTTGTTCGGGGGTGCCGATTACCCGGGCGTAGCTGGTGTCGTCCAGCACCTCGACACCGGGCAGGGCGTGGCCGCGGAGGAAATCCAGCTGGGCGGTGAAGTCGTAGGGCGGTCGATAGGCCAGGCGCAGGACCAGCACCGGCGAAGCCGCGGCCTGCCCCTTGCGTACCTGGCTGGGGGCCAGGCCGTAGGCGTCGCGAAAGGCGGTGTTGAAGCGTCTCAGACTGCCGAAGCCGGCGGCCAGGGCCACTTCGGTGATGGGCAGCCGGGTCTCGCTGAGCAATTGCTTGGCGAACAGCAGGCGGCGGGTGGTGAGCACCGCCAGGGGCGCGGCGCCCAGGCGCTCGACGAACAGTCGCCGCAACTGGCGCTCGCTGAGGTCGAGGCGGGCGGCGAGGGCGGGCAGGCCGCCTTCCTCCAGGCCCTCGTCCATCAGCCGCAGGGCGCGCGCCAGGGTGGCATCGCCGCGTTGCCAATGGCCGCCGGCGGGGGAGAGCTCCGGGCGACACCTCAGGCAGGGACGATAGCCGGCCGCTTCGGCAGCCGCGGCGCTGGGGTAGTAGCTGACGTTTTCCGGGCGTGGCGGTTGCGCTGGGCACACCGGCCGGCAATAGATGCCGGTGGTGAGCACCGCGGTGTAGAACAGGCCGTCGAAACGCGGGTCCCGCGCCAGGCGGGCGCGTTCGAAGACAGGAATATCGGGGAAGGCGTTCATGGCGGCAGGTTAGCACCGCCGGGTAGGGGCGACTGGCCGTTTTCGGACGGAGCCGCCGAGGTAGAGAGCTATCGCGGCCATGGCTACGATGAACCGTAGGTTGGGCTGAGACGGTTCCATCGTCGAAGCCCAACAGTGCGGACGGCGAGGCAAGATCCGTTGGGCTTCGCTGTGCTCAACCCAACCTACCGCAGCTGCGATCAGGAATCAGCACCGTAGCGTAGAAAACGGCGCAGCCTTTTCCGCCGGGGACTTCATCGCCCGGGCTGCCCTCACCCCAACCCTCTCCCGGGGGGAGAGGGGGCTTGTTGGAGCAGAGGGCCAGCTCAGCGCCGTAGCATGGAAAACGGCGCAGCCTTTTCCACTGAGGGCTTCGTCGCCCGGGGCACCCTCACCCCAACCCTCTCCCGGGGGGAGAGGAGGCTTGTCGGAGCAGAGGGCCGGCTCAGCGCCGTAGCGTGGAAAACGGCGCAGCCTTTTCCACTGAGGGCTTCGTCGCAAAGTGGGCCCTCACCCCAACCCGCTCTCAGAGGAAGCGGGAGCTTGCCGGAGCAGGAGGTTGGCTCAGAAATCCCAATCGTCGTCTTCGGTACTGACCGCCTTGCCAATGACATAGGACGAACCCGAGCCGGAAAAGAAGTCGTGGTTCTCGTCGGCGCTGGGCGACAGGGCGGCGAGGATCGCCGGGCTGACGTCGGTCATGCTGCTGGGGAACAAGGCCTCGAAGCCCAGATTCATCAGCGCCTTGTTGGCGTTGTAGTGGAGGAATTTCTTCACGTCCTCGCTCCAGCCTACGCTGTCGTAGAGGTCCTCGGTGTAGGCCACCTCGTTGTCATAGAGGTCCTGCAGCAACTCGTAGGCGAAGTCCTTGACCTGCTGGCGGCGCTCCGGGCTTTCCTTGGCCAGGGCCTGCTGGAATTTGTAGCCGATGTAGTAACCGTGCACCGCTTCGTCGCGAATGATCAGGCGGATCAGGTCGGCGGTATTGGTCAGCTTGGCGCGGCTGGACCAGTACATCGGCAGGTAGAAGCCCGAGTAGAACAGGAAGGATTCCAGGAAGACGCTGGCGACCTTGCGCAGCAGCGGATCCTCGGCGTGGTAGCGCGCGAGGATCAGGTCAGCCTTGGTCTGCAGATAGGGATTCTCCTCGCTCCAGCGATAGGCCTCGTCTACGTCCGGCGTGGAGCAGAGGGTGGAAAAGATCGAGCTGTAGGAGCGCGCATGCACGGCTTCCATGAAGCCGATGTTGGCGATCACCGCTTCCTCGTGGGGGGTGACGGCATCGGCCAGCAGGGTCGGGGCGCCCACGGCGTTCTGGATGGTGTCCAGCAGGGTCAGGCCGGTGAATACGCGGATGGTCAGCTGCTGTTCCCTGGGCGTCAGGGTCGCCCAGGAGGGGATGTCGTTGGACAGCGGGATCTTTTCCGGCAGCCAGAAGTTGCCGGTCAGGCGATTCCACACCTCCAGGTCCTTGTCGTCCTGGATCCGGTTCCAGTTGATGGCGTTGATACGGTTCAGGCGCGGCGCGTTGACGGATGCGTTCATGGCGATTTCCTCACAGGCTGCAGGACACGCAGCCCTGCACCTCGGTGCCTTCCAGGGCGGCCTGGCGCAGGCGGATGTAATAGAGCGTCTTGATGCCCTTCTTCCAGGCATAGATCTGCGCCCGATTGATGTCGCGGGTGGTGGCGGTGTCGCGGAAGAACAGCGTCAGCGACAGCCCCTGGTCGACATGGCGAGTGGCCTCGGCATAGGTGTCGATGATCTTTTCCGGGCCGATCTCGTAGGCGTCCTGGTAATACTCCTGGTTGTCGTCGGCCAGGTAGGGCGCCGGGTAGTAGACGCGGCCCAGCTTGCCTTCCTTGCGGATCTCCACCTTGGCGACGATGGGGTGGATGCTCGAGGTGGAGTGGTTGATGTAGGAGATCGAGCCGGTGGGCGGGATGGCCTGGAGGTTGCGATTGAACAGCCCATGGGCCATCACCGAGGCTTTGAGCTCCTGCCAGTCGGCGCGGGTCGGCAGGCGGATGCCGGCCACTTCGAACAGTTCGGCGACCCGCGGGGTACGGGGGGTGAAGTCGCCCTCGGTGTACTGATCGAAGTAGTCGCCGCTGGCGTACTTGGAATCGGCGAAGCCCTGGAAGCTCTGGCCGCGTTCGATGGCCAGGCGATTGGAGGCGCGCACCGCGTGGTAGGTGACGGTGTAGAAGTACAGGTTGGTGAAATCTAGGCCTTCCGCCGAGCCGTAGTGGATGTGCTCGCGGGCCAGGTAGCCGTGCAGATTCATCTGGCCCAGGCCGATGGCGTGGGAGGCGGCGTTGCCGGCGGCCACCGAGGGTACGCAGCGGATGTCGCTCATCTCTGAGACCGCGGTGAGGCCGCGGATGGCGGTTTCCACGGTACGGCCCAGGTCCGGTGAATCCATGGTGCGGGCGATGTTCAGCGAGCCCAGGTTGCAGGAGATGTCCTGGCCGACGTGCTGGTAACCCAGGTCTTCGTCGAAGCGGCTGGGGGTGTTGACCTGGAGGATCTCCGAGCAGAGGTTGCTCATGTTGATGCGCCCGGCGATGGGGTTGGCGCGATTCACCGTGTCTTCGAACATCAGGTACGGATAGCCGGATTCGAACTGGATCTCCGCCAGGGTCTGGAAGAATTCGCGGGCGTTGATCTTGCGCTTGCGGATGCGCGCATCGGCGACCATCTCGGCGTACTTGTCGCTGACGCTGATATCGGCGAAGGGCACGCCATAGACCCGCTCCACGTCGTAGGGCGAGAACAGGTACATGTCGGCGTTGCGCTTGGCCAGCTCGAAGGTGATGTCCGGGATGACCACGCCGAGGGACAGGGTCTTGATGCGGATCTTCTCGTCGGCGTTCTCGCGCTTGGTGTCGAGGAACCTCAGGATGTCCGGGTGGTGGGCATTGAGGTAGACGGCCCCGGCGCCCTGGCGCGAACCCAGCTGGTTGGCATAGGAGAAGGCGTCTTCCAGCAGCTTCATGATCGGGATGATGCCGGAGGACTGATTCTCGATGCGCTTGATCGGCGCCCCGACCTCGCGCACGTTGCTCAGCAGGAAGGCCACGCCACCGCCACGCTTGGAGAGTTGCAGCGCCGAATTCACCGCGCGACCGATGGACTCCATGTTGTCTTCGATACGCAGCAGGAAGCAGGACACCAGCTCGCCGCGCTGGCGCTTGCCGGCGTTGAGAAAGGTCGGCGTGGCTGGCTGGAAGCGCCCGCTGATCATCTCGTCGACCAGGGACTCGGCCAGGCGCTCGTCACCACGGGCCAGACTCAGGGCGACCAGGCACACCCGGTCCTCGTAGCGTTCCAGGTAGCGCTGGCCGTCGAAGGTCTTGAGGGTGTAGCTGGTGTAGTACTTGAAGGCGCCGAGAAAGCTCTGGAAGCGAAACTTGTAGGCATAGGCGCGCTCGAACAGCGCCTTGACGAAGGCCGGGGCGTATTGCTCCAGCACCGCCGCCTCGTAGTAGCCCTTGTCCACCAGGTAGTCGAGCTTCTCGTCCAGGTTGTGGAAGAACACGGTGTTCTGGTTGACGTGCTGCAGGAAGTACTGGCGCGCCGCCTGGCGGTCCTTGTCCAGCTGCAACTCGCCGTTGGGGCCGTAGAGATTGAGCATGGCGTTGAGCGCGTGGTAGTCCGCCTCGCTGCCGGTCGGGGTCAGGCCTGACGTTGCCAAAAGTCGTTCACTCCCGTGCGCACCCGGTCGACGTCTTCCGTCGTGCCGAGCAATTCGAATTGGTAGAGCAGGGGCACCGCGCATTTCTGGGCGACGATGCGTCCGCCCAGGCAGTAGCCCTCGCCGAAGTTGGTGTTGCCGGCAGCGATGACGCCGCGGATCAGGGCGCGATTGTGCGGATCGTTGAGAAAGTGGATCACCGGCTTGGGCACCGCGCCCTTGCTGCCACCGCCGCCATAGGTGGGCAAGACCAGGATGTAGGGCTCGCGGGCCTTGAGCGGTTCGGCGGTGGGATCCTGGGGGATGCGCCGCGCCGGCAGCCCGAGTTTCTCGACGAATCTGTGGGTGTTCTCCGAGGTGCTGGAGAAATACAGCAGCTCGCCCATGGTCCTGGCCTCAGGCCACCAGCTGGCCGAGCTTGTCCGGGCGGAAGCCGGCCCAGTGGTCGTCACCGGCCACCACCACCGGCACCTGGCGATAGCCCAGGGATTCCACGGTCTGGCGTGCATTGGCGTCCTGCTCGATGTCCACCACCTGGTAGGCGATGCCCTGGCGATCCAGGGCGCGATAGGTGGCGTTGCATTGCACGCAGGCGGGCTTGCTGTAGATGGTGATGGTCATGGCTGACTCCTGTCCGTAGTGGGGCGAACTCAAAGGAAAAAGCCTGTCGCCAGCGGGCGTTTGCCGCGGCGGCGCGGGTCCTTTCCTTTGAGTTCGGCTTGGGCCTCGAGTTCGGTCCAGATACTACATATAGTGTTTTCGAGTTTCTACACCACAATCAGTAGGGATTTTGATCTGGGTCATGGCTCTGCTCTATCACGCCAGGATGACGATTTCCGTCAGGCCATGGACGCTGAGCCAGGTAGTCCCGCAGCCCCTGGGGCTACCTGCGGACTTCCCCCTGCAGACCGCCAGACGCCGTGACTGCGGCAGGGGCGTCTGGCCAGAGGGCGGATTTCTTTCATGTCTGCCAAGGAGAGCGCCTTTTTGTAGTGCGAAAGTCGACCGGACTACGCTGGCGACTCCCATTCGTCGTCGAACCGCCGCATAATCGGCCTTTCGCTTGCGCCCGAGTCCGTTCACGCATGAGTTCCGCTCGCTATCGCCTCGCTCTCAACGGCTACGGTCGCATCGGTCGTTGCGTGTTGCGTGCGCTGCACGAGCGCGGCGCGGCGACCGAGCTCGCCATCGTCGCCCTCAACGATCTGGCCGACCGGCCCAGCCTCGAATACCTCACCCGCTTCGATTCCACCCATGGCCGCTTTCCCGGGCGGGTGGCGCTGGAAGGCGAGCGGCTGCGTATCGGCGACCAGGCCCTGGAGATCCGTCGCGAAGCCAAACCCGAGCGGGTCGACTGGCGGGCACTGGACGTCGATCTGGTGCTGGAATGCTCCGGTGCCTTCAGCACCCGCGCCGAGGCCGGGCGCTTTCTCGCCGGCGGTGCGCCACGGGTGCTGTTCTCCCAGCCCATGGTCAGCGAGACCGACGTGGACGCCACCGTGGTCTACGGGGTCAATCAGCAGGCCCTGCGCGGTGACGAGACGCTGGTCTCGAATGCCTCCTGCACCACTAACTGCAGCGTCCCGGTGCTGAAACTTTTGCACGAGACCCTGGGTCTGGAGTACGTCTCCATCACCACGATCCACTCGGCCATGAACGACCAGCCCGTGATCGACGCCTACCATGCCGAAGATCTGCGGCGGACGCGCTCGGCGTTCCAGTCGATCATCCCGGTGGCGACCGGCCTGGCGCGGGGCATCGAACGCCTACTGCCCGAGCTCGGCGGGCGCATCCAGGCCCGTGCCGTGCGCGTACCCACGGTCAACGTCTCCTGCCTGGACATCACCTGCATCGTCGGCCGTGACACCACGGTGCCCGCCCTTAACACCCTGTTGCAGGACGCCGCCCGGAGCGGTCCCCTGGCCGGGCTGATCGACTACACCGAGTTGCCCCACGCCTCCTGCGATTTCAACCACGATCCCCATTCCGCTATCGTCGATGGCAGCCAGACCCGCGTTTCCGGCCCCCGGCTGGTCAACCTGCTGGTGTGGTTCGACAACGAATGGGGCTTCGCCAACCGCATGCTCGACGTCGCCGGCCATTGGCTGCGCATCGCCAAGCCCACCTGAAACAAGCACAACTAAGGGATTGCCTGTATGTCCGTGTTGAAAATGAGCGACCTCGATCTGAAGGGTAAGCGCGTCCTGATCCGCGAAGACCTCAACGTTCCGGTGAAGGAAGGCCAGATCAAGAGCGATGCCCGTCTGGTCGCCGCCCTGCCGACCCTCAAGCTGGCCCTGGAAAAGGGGGCCGCGGTGATCGTCTGCTCGCACCTGGGCCGTCCCACCGAGGGCGAATTCAGCGAGGAAAACAGCCTGGCACCGGTCGCCGCCTACCTGGGCAAGGCCCTGGGCCGCGACGTGCCGCTGGTGAAGGACTACCTGAACGGCGTCCAGGTCGAGCCGGGTCAGCTGGTACTGCTGGAGAACGTGCGCTTCAACGTGGGCGAGAAAAAGAACGCCGATGACCTGGCGAAGCAATATGCCGCCCTGTGCGACGTCTTCGTCATGGACGCCTTCGGCACCGCCCACCGCGCCGAGGGTTCGACCCACGGCGTGGCCAAGTTCGCCAAGGTCGCCGCGGCCGGTCCGCTGCTGGCCGGCGAGCTGGACGCCCTGGGCAAGGCGCTGGGCAATCCGGCCCGGCCGATGGCCGCCATCGTCGCCGGCTCCAAGGTGTCCACCAAGCTGGACGTGCTCAATTCCCTGGCGCAGATCTGTGACCAGCTGATCGTCGGCGGCGGCATCGCCAACACCTTCCTCGCCGCAGCCGGCTACAAGGTCGGCAAGTCGCTGTACGAAGCCGATCTGGTGGACACCGCCAAGGCCATCGCCGCCAAGGTCAGCGTGCCGCTGCCGGTGGACGTGGTGGTCGCCAAGGAATTCGCCGAGACCGCCGAAGCCGTCACCAAGTCGATCAACGACGTGGCCGACGACGACATGATCCTCGACATCGGCCCGGTCAGCGCCCAGCAATTCGCCGATCTGCTCAAATCGGCCAAGACCATCCTCTGGAACGGTCCGGTCGGCGTCTTCGAATTCGACCAGTTCGGCGAAGGCACCCGCACCCTGGCCCAGGCCATCGCCGACAGCGACGCCTTCTCCATTGCCGGCGGTGGCGACACCCTGGCCGCCATCGACAAATACGGCATCGGCGAGAAGGTCTCCTATATCTCCACCGGGGGTGGCGCCTTCCTCGAATTCGTCGAGGGTAAGGTTCTGCCGGCCGTCGAAGTCCTCCAGCAACGCGCCCAGGAGTAATCGCCATGCGTACGCCGCTGCTCGTCTGTTCCGCTGTCCTGCTGCTGGCCGGTTGCGCCGGTGGCAATGCCGACAAGGCCTGCGCGGTGTTCGCGCCGCCGCCCGCCGCGGCCGCCACGCCCACGGCGCAGAACGGCGAGCGCGTCGATACGCTCACCGGCAACGCCAGCCGTCCTGCCAGCGGTTGCGCCCAGTGAAGGGGCGCACGCTCGCCTTCGGGCTGCTGGGTCTCGTCCTGCTGGCCGGTTGCGCCGGCCGCGGCGCGCAGCAGACCGGCGGCTGGACCCACTGGGTCTGCGATTCCAAGGCGGCCTTCGACTGGCGCTATGTGGATCGCAGCCAGTCCATCGTCGACCTCAAGCTGGAAGGTGATGGCCTGATCCGCCATCTCAACCGCGAACCGGCCACCGACGGCCAGTCCTATACCGACGGGCTGGTGGCTTTGCATATCCGCGGCGACCAGGGACTCGTCTACTGGATCGCCAACAACGACCTCATCGGCCGCGGCTGCCGCACGCCTTGAACGGGCGAATGTCAGCTGAACCGATTAATCCAGGGCGGCCAGGGGTCGGCCGCTTGAACCCTGCCAGCCGCTCATGCAGGCTGGCGCCACCACCGCCTTTGTTAGGGAGATAATCACCAATGGCACTCGTCAGCATGCGTCAGCTGCTGGATCACGCCGCCGAATTCGGCTACGGCGTCCCGGCCTTCAACGTCAACAACCTCGAGCAGATGCGCGCCATCATGGAAGCCGCCGACAAGACCGATTCGCCGGTCATCGTTCAGGCCTCCGCCGGTGCCCGCAAGTACGCCGGCGCTCCCTTCCTGCGTCACCTGATCCTGGCCGCGGTGGAAGAATTCCCGCACATCCCGGTGGTCATGCACCAGGATCACGGCACCACCCCCGATATCTGCCAGCGCTCCATCCAGCTGGGCTTCTCCTCGGTGATGATGGACGGCTCGCTGATGGCCGACGGCAAGACGCCGTCCGACTACGACTACAACGTGCGCGTCACCCAGCAGACCGTGGCCTTCGCCCATGCCTGCGGCGTGTCCGTGGAAGGCGAGCTGGGTTGCCTGGGCAGCCTGGAGACCGGCATGGCCGGTGAAGAAGACGGCGTGGGCGCCGAAGGCACCCTGGATCACAGCCAGCTGCTGACCGATCCGGAAGAAGCCGCCCAGTTCGTCAAGGCCACCAAGGTCGATGCCCTGGCCATCGCCATCGGTACCAGCCATGGCGCCTACAAGTTCACCAAGCCGCCGACCGGGGACACCCTGTCGATCCAGCGCATCAAGGAAATCCACGCGCGCATCCCGGACACTCACCTGGTCATGCACGGCTCCAGCTCGGTGCCCCAGGAGTGGCTGAAGATCATCAACGAGTACGGTGGCGACATCAAGGAAACCTACGGCGTGCCGGTCGAAGAGATCGTCGAAGGCATCAAGTACGGGGTCCGCAAGGTCAACATCGACACCGACCTGCGTCTGGCGTCCACCGGTGCCATCCGCGAGTTCATGGCCAAGAACCGTAGCGAATTCGATCCGCGCAAGTACCTGGCCAAGACCGTGACCGCCATGCGCGAAGTCTGCATCGCCCGTTATGAAGCCTTCGGCACCGCCGGCCAGGCCTCCAAGATCAAGCCGATCTCCCTGGATGCCATGTTCGAGCGTTATGCCCGCGGCGAACTGGATCCCAAGGTCAACTGATCCCGAGTTGCAGAAAAGGCCCCATAAGGGGCCTTTTTTTCGTCTGTCGATCGAATGGAGCCTGAACGGCGGCGCGCCGCTCCTTATCGCTCGGTTGCGGTCAGGACCTCTTCCATCCAGGCGACCATGGCGGCGCCGTCCATGCCCAGGCAGACCGTTACCAGCGGGTTGCCGGACCAGCGTCCGTCCAGGTAGGCGCGACCCTCGGGCGCGAAGAAGGTCTGGCCTTCCGCCAGACCTTCGGTACCGACGCTGAGGTGGCCACGCGCGGTGTGGAACAGTTCGGGGCGACGCAGGTAGGCGAGGGCGCAGCTGTCATGGGGATGGCAGCCGTCGATGTCCTTCACGCTGCGGTAGAAATCCGCATAGAAATCATAGCTGCGGGCGAGCACCTCACCGAGGGCGCCCTGGCGCGCCGCGATGCGCTGCAGGCGGGGCGGATCGAGCACCGCGCGGTGGGTGGCGTCGAGGCCGACCAGGGTCAACGGCCAGGGGGCGGCGAAGACCCGCGCCGCGGCATGGGGATCGGAAAAGATGTTGGCTTCGGCCACCGGTGTGACGTTGCCCGGCTCGACGATGGCGCCGCCCATCACCACCACCTTGCGGACGCGCTCGGCGACCGTGGGATCCAGCGCCAGGGCGAGGGCCAGGTTGCCCAGCGGGCCGACCGCCACCAGGGTGATTTCACCCGGTCGCAGGCGGGTCTGCTCGACGATGAAGCGCGCCGCATCCAGGGCGTGGGGCGTCTGGCTCGGCGCGGGCAGCTGCTGGTTGCCCAGGCCATCCTGGCCATGCACGTGCAGGGCATGGTTGCCGGCCGGCTTGACCAGGGGTTCGGCGACACCCGCGGCGACGGGCGTGTCCCGGCCGGCCAGCTCGGTGAGCAGCAGGGCGTTACGGGTCGCCGTGGTGACCGGCACATTGCCAAAGGTGGTGGTCAGGCCGATCACCTCGAAGGCGGGATCGGCAAACAGCAGGGCGATGGCCTGGGCGTCGTCCACGCCAGGATCGGTATCGAAGATGATGGGAAGGGACAAGAGGCTTTCTCCGGCTCGGATCTCTTCCCAGGCTACCCGAGGGGCAGCGCCCCTTGCTAGCTGGGGAGGTCCAACTCGCCCAGCGCATCCGGCTGATTGCGAAACGCCCGGGCGAAGACCTCGCGATTGCGGGCCATGAACAGCCCCAGGTCTTCGCACTGCTTTTCGGCAAGACCGGGTACGGCCTTGTCCAGCACGCTGGCGAGCGACTCGGCCAGCTCCAACATCTTGTCGTGACGATCGGCTTCGGCTTTATCCATGAACAGGCGCTCCGGATCTCGGCTGCTGCGATACAACACTTCGACGGCCATGCGTCACCTCGTATTCTGTATCTGGTTATATATACAGTAGTCGGCCTGTGCGGCGATTGCAAGGACTACCGCTCGGCGGTCAGGCTCCAGCCAGTCATGGCAATTTGCCAATCGTTCGACATTTCTGCGTGTCTCCGAATTTGCCTCGGGAAACTTAAGCGCGGAAGCTGGTCTCTGAGTCTGGACCAAACGGGCATCGCTGCCCGCCTTTATCCGGATCACCTCCGGCTCACGGAACGAGACCGCCAATGCCTGCCATCTTTATCCGTCCGCTTATTGCCGCGCTTGGCCTCTCTTGGCCGACCGAGGTGCGGGCGTGAGTTCGACCCTCATCATCCTGGCCATCACCGTCGCCAGCTTCCTGCTGGGGTTCCTGCGCGACCTGCTGATCGCCCGCCAATTCGGCGTGAGCTGGGAAGCCGACCTGATCTTTGTCGCGCTCATCCTGCCGGTGTTCTTCGAGAGCTTCTTCGGCCTCGCCCTGCGCGATGCCATGATTCCCTATCTGCAACGCATCCGTGATCGCTGCAACGCCCAGTACGAGCAGGTCGGTCGCTGGCTGTACTGGCGCATCGGCCTGTTTGGCCTGCTGCTGTCGGTGATCGGTGTCCTCGCCAGTCCCTGGCTGATGCATGCCCTCGCCCCGGGCTGGAGCGACGAGCAGGTCGAGACCGGCAAGCTGGTCTTCGCCGTCGGCACCCTGCTGATCTGCGTGCAGGCCATCCTCTATTGCCAGGGCGCGCTGCTCAACCTGGATCGCATCTTCATCCTGCCGATGACCCGCACCCTGATGCTCAATCTGGGCGCCATCCTGGCCATCGTCATCCTGCAGCCGAGTGGCATCGCGCTGTTCACCGGCATGCTGCTGCCCCAGGTGCTGCTGATCGTCATCCAGCACCGGCGACTGGGCTATCTCGGCCAGCGCTCGGTAGCCTTCGAGAAGCCCGAGGGCAGTCCCTTCGCCGTGACCTTCGCCCCGGTGCTGCTCGCCGCCGGCGCCCAGCAGGGCTGCATGCTGGCGGAGCGCTTCTTTGCCTCGCTGCTGGCCGAAGGCAATATCACCATGCTGTCCTTTTCCTACCGCATCGTGACCATTCCGCTGACGCTCTATGCGCTGTCCATCCTGGCGATGATCTTTCCCGAGCTGACCCGCAGCTGGAACGAGGGCAATGCCGACAAGTACAGCGCGCTGATGCGCAAGGCGCTGCTCGGAACCCTGCTGTTCCTGGTGCCGGCCGCCGTGGTGCTGTTCAGCTATTCGGAGCCGGTGGTCAAGGTGCTGCTGGAGCGCGGAGCCTTCGGCGCCGAGCAGAGCGCGGCGACCGCGACCCTGGTGGTGGCCTATGCCCTGGGCCTGCCCTGGATGGGCCTGGCCCTGCTGTGGGGGCGTGCCCTGCTGTCGCAGCAGCGCGCCCGCACCTTCCTCTACACCACCCTGGCCAGCTCCTTCATCACCGTGGCGCTGGACGCTGCCGTGTACCAGCCGTTCGGTGCCCAGGGGCTGGCCTATTCCTTTACCACCGGGGCTTTCCTGCAGGCCGTGTTCATGGCGCTGGCGCTCTATCGCCACTCCCTGGCCGGGCTGCACCTGTCGCTGCTGCTGCGCTGGTTCAGCGCCGGCAGTGCGGTGGCCCTGCTGGCTTTCCTGTTGCCCAAGCCGGTCGGTCTGCTGGAGCTGATCGTCAGCGTCAGCGTGGCGATGCTGGGCTTCCTGGTGCTGTTGCTGGCGCTGGGCGAACGTGACCTGTTCCGCCGCGGCTATTGGGCGCGCGGTGATAACGGCACGGCACGCGCAGAACCGACGAGTTGAACCGCCGTCACTGGACGGCAAGGAAAAAGGTGGCGATCTGCAGCCATTGGTCGCTATCTGTTACGAAGTCATGAATTTTTGATTTGGCTTCGAGTCGCACGGAAAGATTGATCCCAGTCAAAGAATTTCTGATGGAAGCGGTTTTTCCATTTGCAAGAGATCGGACACGTAGTTGGGGTCGGCACTTCGCATGGTGGCTTTGCTCGCCACCGACATTCTCTTTGAAAGGAATCGATCCTATGTCCTCCCAATCCCCTGTCACCCGTATCGGCATCGTCGGTACCGGCATGATCTCGCGCTGCCTGGCCCGGCTCATCAGCCGTCACTATGACGACATGACCGTGACCCGCGTCCTGACCCGCCGGCCCATCGCCACGGTTACCGACTATCCGCTGACCGAGGCGCTCACCCAGTCGGTGGCGGATCTCATCGATCATTGCGATCTGCTGGTGGAATGCAGTGGCGACCCCTACCACGGTACCGAGATCATCGAGCGCGCCTTCGAGGCCGGCATCAAGGTGGTTACCATCAATGCCGAGCTGCAGGTGACGACCGGTTCCTACCTGGCCGGCAAGGGTTTCCTGACCGAGGCCGAGGGCGACCAGCCAGGTTCGCTGGCGGCGCTGCACGAAGAAGCCGTGCAGATGGGCTTCAAGCCGCTGGTCTACGGCAACATGAAGGGCTATCTGAACCATAACCCGACGCCGGAAGACATGGCCTACTGGTCCGCGCGCCAGGGCACCAGCGTCGACCAGACCACCTCCTTCACCGATGGCACCAAGGTGCAGATCGAGCAGGTGGTGGTGGGCAACAACTATGGCGCCACCATCACCCGCCAGGGTCTGGAAGGCCTCAACTCGACCAACCTGCAGGACAGCGCGAACATCCTGGCGCAGATGGCCGAGCAGCTGGGCCAGCCCATCGTCGACTACGTGATCCCGAGCGGCTACTCCGCGGGTGGCGTCTTCGTCGTCGGTCGCCACGACGAAGACCAGGCCGGCGCCATCGAATACTTCAAGCTGGGCAAGGGTCCGTACTATGTGCTGGTACGCCCCTTCCACCTGTGCTCCCTGGAAGTCGGCAAGACCCTGAGACGCGTGATCGCCGGCGGCAAGATCCTGCTCAACAACTCCACCACGCCGACCCTGAGCGTGGCCGCCATCATGAAGAAGCCCATGGCGGCCGGTGACGTCATCGAGCGCGGCATCGGCGGCTACAGCGTGCGCGGCGAAGCGGTGAAGATCGCCGAGTGCCCGGATCACCTGCCGATCGGCCTGCTCAAGCACAGCGTGCTGAAGCGGGCCATGGAACCGGGTCAGATCGTTACCTTCGACGACGTCGAACTGAACCCCAGCCGCGCCCTGGACATCGTCCTGCAACAGCACCGCGAGGCGATCCATCGCCAACTGCTGGAAACCCAGCTGAGCGAGGCGGCCTGGAGCGCGACTGCCGACCTGGCACCGGTGGCGCTGCCCAAGGCGGTGGGGGCGGTCCTGTCCTGATTCCGCTGACGCGGAACGCGAAGGGGCCCTGAGGGCCCCTTTTTTATTGCCCGCCGCTGGCGGCGGCGCGGAGACGGGCGACGGTCGCGGGCAGTTCGTCCATATGGGCGATCAGCGCGGTCACGCCCAGGGCGCTCAGGGTCTCGCCATGGCTCGGCGGAATATGGCTGGCACCGGTGAAGCCGATGACGCGCATGCCGGCGGCCAGCGCCGCGCGCGCGCCGGTGGCGCTGTCTTCGATCACCAGGCAGCGCTCCGGCGCGACGCCCAGGGTCCTGGCTGCGAGCAGATAGACATCGGGGGCCGGCTTGGGCCGGGCCACCATGTCGGCGCTGAAGATGTGGCCCGCTACCCGCGCCACCAGATCGGCCCGGCGGACCGAGGATTCGACGCTGTGCCTGAGGCTGTTGGAGGCGACCGCCAGCGGCAGGTCGATGCTTTCCAGGGCACGCTTCACCCCGGGAATGGGCTCGACGCTGGTGGCGATCAGCGTTTCCGCCTGGGCGCGCAGGTCGCTGAACAGCGCTGGCGGCAGGGTGATGCCGAAGCGCTGTTCGACCAGGGCGAAGATATCCCGGGTGGTCAGGCCGAAGGTGCCGTGCAGCAGGGCCTCGAGTTCGGCGCGCGGTGCATGGGCGGCCAGGCCGTCGAGGACGACCCGTTCGGCGAGGATTTCACTGTCGACCAGCACGCCGTCGCAATCGCTGATCAGCAGTTCCACAGGGGTGACGTTCATCGGTATTCCTTGCAGGGGGATTTCAGGGTGGAGCCACGGGCCAGAGGCCCTTCGACAGAGGCGGCAGACGGCGGCGAAGCAGTCTGGCTGCGGTTTTGCAGGGCTGTCCGGGTAGTCGAAAACCGCCTCGACAGTACCTTGCACGGCGTGACAAAACAGCCCTTGTCAAAAAGGATTTCGCCCTCCGGAGGGTAATCGCTTTCCAGAAAAATATGGCGTAGAGTTCGAGAACTGTGTTTGCTTGGGTCGCCGTCGATCGTGACCTGAGGCGGTAGGCTCTTCGTCCACCCCTTGCTGCTCGATTCTTGTTACTCCTTGCAACTCAGTACCGGGCGTCTGGTCAATGCAACGCATTACCGCGCCAGCCAGTGTCAATAACAAACTCGTTATTCCAAGGAGCAACACCCGTCATGTCGAATCGTCAGAACGGTACCGTCAAGTGGTTCAACGAAACCAAAGGCTATGGCTTCATCACTCCCGAGAGCGGTCCGGACGTGTTCGTGCACTTCCGCGCCATCGAAGGCACTGGTTTCAAGACCCTGGCTGAAGGCCAGAAGGTCAGCTTCGAAGTCGTGCAAGGCCAGAAGGGCATGCAGGCAGAGCGCGTACAGGTTGTCTGACACCTGACGTCGCCCGAAGCTCACGAAAAACCCCGGCCAGGCCGGGGTTTTTCGTTTCTGCCGGTTTGAGCGGCGCGGCCGGCCGCCTCACTCCACGTTCTGCGCGCTCTTTTCCGGCTCGGCCGCCAGCGGCTTGATCCGCCGGCCGGTTTCCCGCGAGGCCTGCAGGAAGATCGCCGCCGCCAGCATCGACAGGGCGCCGACGCTGAGAAAGGTCGCGCGAAAGGCGGACAGCACCTCGGTGTCCCCATAGTCGTCCTGGAAACCGCCCAGCAAGGCGGCGGCGCAGGCGACGCCAAAGCTCATGGCCAGTTGCATCACCACCGACAGCAGGCTGTTGCCGCTGGCCGCCTGCTGGTCGTGCAGGTCGATGAGGGTGATGGTGTTCATGGCGGTGAACTGCATGGAATTCACCGCGCCCAGGATCCCCAGGTGGATCAGCAGCCAGACGAAGGGCGTAGCGGGGCCGATCAGGGCGAGACTGGCGATCAGGCAACCCAGCAGCAGGGTGTTGCCCACCAGCAGCCGTCGATAGCCGAGCCGCCCGATCAGCGGACCGGCGATGGGCTTGGCCAGCATCGCCGATAGCGCCAGGGGCATCATCAGCAGCCCGGCCTGGGTCGGCGAATAGCCGAGGCCCACCTGGAACAGCAGCGGGATGAGAAAGGGCAGGGCGCCGCTGCCGAGGCGGGCGAAGAGATTGCCGAAGATGCCCACCGCGAAGCTGCGGATGCGAAACAGCTCGGCGGAAAACAGCGGCTGGTCGTGGTGCAGGGCGCGCAGCCAGTAGGCGACCATGCAGGCCATGCCGCCCATCAGCAGCAGCACCACCCGCACATGGGGCAGGTGCAGTTCGCCGAGGCCTTCCAGGGCGATGCTGATGAGGATCATGGAGGTACCGAAGAGCAGGAAGCCCAGGCCGTCGAAGCGTTGCGGGAGGGGACTGCGCAGATCCGGCAGCAGGCGGCGGGTGGCCAGGCAGCCGAGGATGCCCACCGGCAGGTTGATCAGGAAGATCCAGTGCCAGGACACGGCTTCCACCAGCCAGCCGCCCAGTGCCGGGCCTGCCAGGGGACCGATCAGGCCGGGAATGGTGATGAAGCTGAGGATGCGCACCAGTTCGCTGCGCGGATAGACGCGCAGGATCACCAGGCGCCCCACCGGCAGCATCAGCGAACCCCCGAGTCCCTGGATGACCCGGGCGGCGATCAGCAGGTTGAGGCTGGGCGCCAGGGCGCAGAGCAGCGAGCCAAAGGTGAAGAGGGCGATGGCGGTGAAGAAGACGCGACGACTGCCGAAGCGATCGGAGATCCAGCCCGAGGCTGGAATCAGCAGCGCGACGGTGAGCAGGTAGGCGATCACCACCCCCTGCATGCGCAGCGGATTCTCGCCGAGGTCGGCGGCCATGCGCGGCAGGGCGGTGTTGACGATGGTCGCGTCCAGCGACTGCATGAAGAAGGCGACGGCGATCAGCCAGGGAAGCCAGCGGGTCGTGGTGGTATCCAGCGTCGGGGTGGGCATGAGAGATCCTTGTCGAGACAGCCGACTACCCGCTCTCTGACTGTCTGCACGCGGCAGGGTGCCCCGCTCGATCAGCGCGAGCGGGAATCTAGCAGCGCCTCGATCCGCTGGTCCTTCTCCGCCCAGAGCGTGCTGACCCACTGCTGGAAGCCTGCGCGAAATTCCGCGTCTTCGCTGTAGTCACCCGCCCAGCGCGCCGGATCCAGAGGTCGCGCGCGAATATCGATGATAACGCGTTTGACGCGTCCGCAGAGCAGGTCCCAGAAGCCGGGCACGCGACCGTCCGGATAGACTAGGGTGACATCCAGCAGGGTATCCAGCTGCTCGCCCATGGCGGCGAGGACGAAGGCCATGCCGCCGGCCTTGGGCTTGAGCAGGTGGCGATAGGGCGAGTGCTGCTCGGCATGCTTGGCGGCGGTGAAGCGCGTGCCTTCCAGGTAATTGACGATGGTCACTGGCTGGCGGCGGAATTTCTCGCAGGCGCGGCGGGTGATGGCCAGGTCCGCGCCCTTGAGCTCCGGGCGACGGGCCAGCTGGGCGCGGGTGTATCTCTTCATGAAGGGGTAGTCCAGCGCCCACCAGGCGAGCCCCAGGAAGGGCACCCAGATGAGCTCCTTCTTCAGGAAGAACTTGAAGTAGGGCACATTGCCGTTGAAGGTCTCGATGAGCGCGGGGATATCGACCCAGGACTGGTGGTTGCAGATGACCAGGTAGGAGCTGTCACGGTTGAGCACCTCGGAGCCGCGGATGTCCCAGACGGTGGGGGTGAGGCGGGCGAAGATGACCTTGTTGATCTCGGCCCAGGTCTCGGCGATGGCGGTGACCACCCGGGAGCAGACGTCGCGCAGGGCGACGCTGGGCAGCAGCTTGATCAGGGCGAATGCCAGCAGCGGACCGATCATGACCAGGGTGTTCAGCAGGAGCAGCGCGGAGACGGTGATACCGGTCAGGAGGTGCATGGATTCTCTCGTCTAGAACTTGGGGCGATAGTCTTTAGCGTGACATGGCATTTTGCGATCATCCGCTCTGGATGGCTGCTGCCGATCAGTTGCGAAGTGAACGCCATGCTCAAGAAGGTTACCAGTGCCGAGGTCTGCCTCGGCATGTACATCCACAGATTCGAAGGCAGCTGGATCGACCATCCGTTCTGGAAGGCGCGCTTCCTGCTCCAGGAATCGCGCGACCTGCAGAAGATCCAGGACAGCGCCGTGACCGCGGTGTGGATCGATATCGCCAAGGGCCTGGATTGTCCGCCACAGGCCGCGTGCTCGCCCGCGGTGGATCCGGTGCTGCTTCCCGAGTCCGTCGCCGCGCCGGCCATTGCCGCCGAGGTGCCCCCGGTCGCGGTCCCGGTTCCAGCTCCAGCTCCAGCTGCCGGCACCGCGCCGGGCGCCGCCTTGAGCTGTCCGCAGGAAATGGCTCAGGCTTCCGCGGTGAGCGCCCACGCCAAGCAGGAGGTGGCGCGGCTGTTCCAGGACGTGCGCCTGGGCCAGGCCATCGAGCTGAGCGAGGTGGCGACCGTGGTCGAGCAGATCTCGGCGTCGGTGCTGCGGCATCCCACGGCGCTGATCAGCCTGACGCGACTGCGCACGGCCGACGAGTATACCTACATCCATTCCGTGTCGGTCTGCGCCCTGATGACGGCGGTGGCACGGCAGATGGAGCTGTCGGCGGACCAGGTGCAACTGGCCGGCCAGGCTGGCCTGCTGCACGACGTGGGCAAGATGCGCACCCCGCTCGAGGTGCTCAACAAACCGGGCAAGCTGACCGAGGCGGAGTTCGCCGTGATGCAGCGGCACCCCGCGGAGGGCGTCGCCCTGCTGCGGCAGTGGGGCGCGACCGCGGAGGTCATCGACGTCTGCCTGCACCATCACGAGAAATTCGATGGCAGCGGCTATCCCCATGGCCTGGCCGGTACCCGGATCAGTCTGCTGTCGCGCATCGCCGCGGTCTGCGACGTCTACGACGCCATCTCCTCGACCCGGCCCTACAAGACCGCCTGGAGTCCCGCCGAAGCGATCCGGCGCATGACGGAGTGGAAGGGGCATTTCGATCCCCGGGTGTTCCAGGCCTTCGTCAAGACGCTGGGCATCTATCCGATCGGCTCCCTGGTGCGGCTGAGCAACGAGCAGCTGGCGGTGGTGGTCGAGCAGCACCCGGACAGCCTGCTGACCCCGCAGGTGCGGGTGTTCTTTTCCGCCCGATCGCGTACGCCGCTGCCGCAGCGGCTGCTGGATCTCGCCCGGCCGCCCGCCGATGAGCGCATCGTGCGGCGGGAGGATCCGGAGGAGTGGGGTTTCCGCAATCTGGAGCGGCTCTGGCAGCAGGCCTAGCGCCGGCTCAGGGGCGGGTCGTCTGCAGCGAGGGACGCTCGCCGGTACGGGCGTACCAGGCGGCGATGCGCGGGCAGTCGCTGCGCCAGGCGAAGGTGGGGATGCGGAAGTCCAGATAGCCCAGCAGGCAGGCCATGCCCAGGCAGGCCACGTCGAATTCGCCGTCCAGCTCGGCGATGGCCTCGCGCTCGAAGTAGTCCAGCGCCCGGGCGATCTTTTCCTGCTGGTTGTCCAGCCAGAGCTTCCACTGCATGCCCGGCGGGCGCATGAAGCTCTCGTAGCGGATCTGCACCGCGGCTTCCATCATGGCGTCGCACAGCGAGGCCAGGGTCAGGCGGCGCCAGCGCTCCGGACCCTGGCGCGGGATCAGCGGGGTGCGCTCGTGCAGGGTGTCCAGGTAGTCGAGGATGACGCGACTGTCGTGCAGGCAGGTGCCATCGGCCAGGCGCAGGGCGGGAATCTTGCCGGCCGGATTGGTATCGAGGACATCGCGGTTGGGATTGAGCGGCGTCTGCTGGACGATTTCCACTTCCACCTGCTCGATCAGGTCCGTCTCGTGGAGCATCACCACGACTTTGCGACCGAAGGGCGAGGCGGGAGTGTGGTACAGGATCATGGACATGGGCCGGGCTCTCCAGAATGCAGGACTGCATTCGCCTGTGGCGAATCCCTGCACTGTAAGCCCTAGGCCGGCCCGGATAAAAGATGGCCTTGGTCGTAGCCGGCCGGATCAGGCCAGTCCGGGCAGCTCGACGTACACCCCCAGCCCGCGTCCTTGCAGGCCTTCGCCCAGGTGCAGGCTGCCGCCATGGATTTCGACGATACGTTTGACGATGGGCAGACCCAGGCCGCTGCCGACGTTCTGGCCGGCACTCTCGCTGCGGTAGAAACGGGTGAAGATCACCGCCCGCTCTTCCGGACTGACCCCGGGGCCGCTGTCGCAGACATCGATGCGTACCCGGCCGGGCACGTCCTCGACGACCCGCACCAGGACCTGGCCACCGTTGGGGGTGTAGCGGATGGCGTTGCCCACCAGGTTGGTGAGCAGCACGCTCAGCCAGGTGGGAATGCCGGACAACTTGACCTCCTGATCCTCCAGCACCAGGTCGATGTTCTTCTCGATGGCCAGGGGCGCGAGTTCCGACAGGGTATCCGCCGCCAACCGGCCCAGATGAACCGGGACGAACTGCTCCTGCAGGGCACCACTGTCCAGCCGGGCCAGGAGCAGGATCTGCTCCATCAGCTGGCTGATGCGTTCGGCACTGCGGCGCACCTGCACCAGGCCGCGGGCGTGGGCCTGGGGATCGCTGGATCTCAGGGCGACCTGGGTGTGGGTCAGCAGGCTGGCGAGGGGCGTGCGGATCTCGTGGGCGGCGTCGCTGGTCAGGCGCCGCTCGGCTTCCAGGGCGCC
Organism: Pseudomonas sp. AS2.8; assembly: GCF_014190935.1. Taxonomy (NCBI): domain Bacteria; kingdom Pseudomonadati; phylum Pseudomonadota; class Gammaproteobacteria; order Pseudomonadales; family Pseudomonadaceae; genus Pseudomonas; species Pseudomonas sp. AS2.8. The sequence continues at coordinate 30,437 of NZ_JACHVV010000003.1, read as the reverse complement.
GTCCAGGCGTTGCAGCAGGGCGTTGATCTCCTCGACCAGGACCGCGGCTTCCAGGGGCACCCGATTCAGCGCCAGGGGCTCCAGGCGCTGGGCGGAGCGCTGCTTGATCTGCGCGGCCAGCTGGCGCAGGGGTTCGAGACCGCGGGTGACGCCGAACCAGATGAGTGCGGCCAGCACCGGCAGGGCCAGCGCCAGGGGAAACAGCGAGCCGAGCAGCAGCAGGTTGGTGGCGCCGCGGCGATCGGCCAGGTTCTCGTAGATCCAGATGCGCCCTTCGCCGCTGCTCAGGCGCAGCACGCGCCAGTGCTGCCCCTCGGCCAGCAGACTGCTGAAGCCGGGCGGCTGGTCGGCAAGGCCAGCGGGTGGCGCGGGGGTGCCGAGGCGCTGGTCACCGGCCTGCAGCAGATAGCCCAGGGCGTTGCGGCGCTTGAACAGCGGCAGGTCGGCGATGGCCGTGCGGCTGCGCTCCAGGGCGCGCGCCGCGGGCGGCAGGCTGTGGTCGCCGCCCTCGCTGAGGGTGGCCAGGTGCAGGGCGGCCGAGCCGAAGTCGAGCATGTCTTCGTCCGCCAGGCGATTCACCTGGCGCAGCACCAGCTGGTAGGTCACCAGCGCGGCGATCAGCCAGCAGGCGAAGATGCCACACAGCAGCAGCGTCAGCAGACGCCGCCGCAGCGAGACGGCCGGGCCGTCGGTCATGGGGCCGGCCGCTCGGGCTGGTCGATGCCATAGCCGATGCCGCGCACGGTGCGGATCAGGCTGCTGCCGAGCTTGCGTCTGAGGTGATGGATATGGACCTCGATGGCATTGCTCTCGACGTCGCCGTCCCAGCCATAGAGCGCCTGTTCCAGGCGGTTGCGCGAGAGCACCTTGCCCATGTTTTCCAGCAGCAGGCGCAGCAGGGCGTATTCGCGCGGTGCCAGTTCGACCGGCTGACCGGCCAGGGTCACCCGGTGGGTGGCCGGATCGACCCGCAGCTCGTTGTGTTCCAGTTGCGGCAGCGCCCGGCCGGCGCTGCGCCGGGTGAGGGCGCGCACCCGGGCGAGCAGTTCGTCCAGATCGAAGGGCTTGGTCAGGTAGTCGTCGGCGCCGGTGTCGAGGCCGGTGACCCGGTCGGTGACCTTGTCGCGGGCGGTGAGGATCAGCACCGGGGTGGCGTCGCCGCGCTTGCGCAGGGCGGCCAGGACCTCGAGTCCCGAGCGGCGGGGCAGGCCGATGTCGAGCACCACCAGATCGAAGGGATCGGTTTCCAGCGCAGCCTGGGCGGCCTGGCCATCGGTCACCCAGTCGACGGTGTCGCCTTCCAGGGCCAGGCCGGCGCGGATGCCGTCGCCCAGCAGCATGTCGTCTTCGGCCAGCAGTATTCTCATCGGATTTTCCCAGGCGGTGGAGCGGTTGTACCGCTCCGGGCCGGCCTCGGCAAGAGCGGTGACCATCCCCCGGGATGGTCAGCCTTCAGCCTAGGCGAAGGCGCTTAAGGGCGGATTAACAACCTCTAGGGGCGCTGGGCGCTGACCCGCCAGACGGTGTTGCCGACATCGTCGGCCACCAGCAGGCCGCCGCGGCCATCGTTGACCACCCCGACCGGCCGTCCCTGGGCCTCTTCCTTGCCATTGAGGAAACCGGTCAGCAGGTCCCGCGGCGGGCCGCTGGGCTTGCCGTCCTGGAAGGGCACGAAGATGACCTTGTAGCCGCTCTTGGGATCGCGATTCCAGGAGCCGTGCTGGCCGACGAACAGCCCCTGGCGGAAAGCCGTCGGCAACTGGCTGTCGGCGCTCGCGAAGGCGAGGCCCAGAGAGGCGGTATGGGTGCCCAGGGCGTAGTCGGGGGTCAGGGCCCTGGCCACCAGATCCGGACGGGGTGATTGCACCCGGCTATCCACGGTCTTGCCCCAGTAGCTGTAGGGCCAGCCATAGAAGCCGCCGTCCTGCACCGAGGTGGCGTAGTCGGGCACCAGGTCGCTGCCGATCTCGTCGCGCTCGTTGACCACCGTCCACAGTTTGCCGGTGCTGGGCTCCCAGTCCAGCCCATTGGGATTGCGCAGGCCGGTGGCGAACAGGCGCTTCTGGCCACTGGCGCGGTCCAGCTCCCAGATGGCGGCGCGGCCTTCCTCGATGTCCAGGCCGTTTTCGCCGACGTTGCTGTTGGAGCCCACGGTGAGATAGAGCTTCTTGCCGTCGCGACTGGCGATGACGTTCTTGGTCCAGTGGTGATTGATGCCGGCCGGCAGGTCGGTGATCCGGGTGCCCGGGCCTTCCAGGCGGGTGGCGCCGGAACGATAGGTGAAGCGCACCAGGGCGTCGGCGTTGGCGACATAGAAGTCCTCGCCCACCAGCGCCATGCCAAAGGGCGAATGCAACTGCTCGGCGAAGACGCTGCGGGTCTCGGCGACGCCATCGCCGTCGGCATCGCGCAGCAGGGTGATGCGGTCGGCGCTGGGCACCCCGGCACCGGCCTTCTTCATGAACAGGCCGGCGATCCAGTTCTTGATGCCGGGAAAATCATCGCGCTTGGGCGCATTGCTTTCCGCCACCAGCACATCGCCATTGGGCAGCACATAGAGCCAACGCGGATGGTCCAGGCCGCGGGCGAAGGCCTGGACCTGGGTGCCGGGTGCGGCGGTGGGCTTGCCGCCCTCGGGCCAACCGATCGCTGGCGCCACGTTGATGGTCGGCAGCAGGGTCTTGTGGGGCTCCGGCAAGGTCGGGGTCGGACCATACCCGGCTTCGCGCTGCAGTCGTGCAGTCTCGCCGCAGCCGAGCAGGGTCGCGGCGGCCAGGGTCAGGGCCAGGGTACGCAAGGGATAGGGCGCGCTCAGGGGCATGGCAGGGCTCTCGCGAAGGGCTCGCAGGATAGAACCCGGCTGCCGGTGAACGTTCCGGACCTGGTCCCTGAGCCGCGCTGAAGGTCCGTCGAGATCCGGTTTTGAAAATGACTCCTTTTCTCTTGCCGGTCTCTCTGGGTACCTAGATGCTTCGCTCGTTCTTTCCGGGATACGGAAAGTCCTGTCGATTCAAGGCGTTAGCGGGTCAGCGTCGTGGCATGCGGGAAAACGTCGGCTATCTGACGCGAAACAAAACGTAACTGGCTGTTTTATCAGGAAAAAATTCACTAAAGCTGGCAGCGGAGACGCCGATAGCTGCCCCAACAATGACGACGAAGTCGCACCCAGTGGCGCCGCAACAGGACGCGGTCGCCTGAGCTCGCCTACGCCAGAACCCACTAGCTTGCGGGGGCGGGGAGTCTTTCTTTTCACAGGTGCAGTCATGCAATCCCTTACCCGGCGCTTGCGCCAGTTTTCCCTGCGTCTGGCCGGTACCCTGGCCTTGAGCAGCGCGCTCTTCGGCTCGGCCCAGGCGGTCGAACTGGTCGGTCTCAACTTTTCCGGTGCCGGCTTCGCCAGCCAGGTGCTGCCCGGTCTCAACAACCGCAACTACATCTTCCCCAGCGAACAGCACTTCAAGGACTGGAGCGCCAAGGGCATCAAGCTGGTGCGCTTTCCGATCATCTGGGAGCGCATCCAGCCGACCCTGAATTCGATGCTGGATCCGGACTATGGCGCCCTGATCACCCAGACGCTCAACTACGCCCAGAAGTACGGCGTGAAGGTGATCCTCGACCTGCACAACTATGCGCGCTATCGCGGCGAGGTCATCGGTGCCGGCAAGGTCACCTATTTCAACTACTGGGACGTGACCTATCGCCTGGCTTTCCGCTTCGGCAAGCATCCGGCGCTCTTTGGCTACGACATCATGAACGAGCCCCACGACGCCGTGGCCTTCTGGCCGACCGCCGCTCAGCACGGCATCAACGGCATCCGTACCGTGGACAGCGTCCATCCCATCATCGTCGAGGGCAATGGCTGGTCCAGCGCCGCCCGCTGGCCGCAGTGGAACGATCCGTTGCTAGCGCTCAAGGACCCGGCCAACAAGCTGATCTTTTCCGCCCACGTCTACTTCGACAATGACGGCGGCGGCCAGTACGCCAGCAAGGACATGAGCGGCTTCGATCCCATGGTCGGGGTGAATCGCGTCAAGCCCTTCGTCGACTGGCTGAAGAAGAACGGCAAGCAGGGCTACATCGGCGAATTCGGCGTGCCGGACGACGATCCGCGCTGGCTGGTGGCCATGGACAACATGCTCGCCTATCTCAAGCAGCACTGCATTCCGGCCAGCTACTGGGCCGCCGGCCCTGGCTGGGGCAATTACAACCTGGCGGTGGAACCCGTCAACGGCGTGGATCGACCCCAGTGGGCGACGCTGAAGAAGTACGTCGACAACAGCAGCTGCGCGAGCATCGGACCCAAATAAGCCCGGCCGACGATGGCGGTCCTCGGGGTCGGCAGGCTACCCTTGCCTTTTAACCGTGCCAGCCCCGAGGACCTCTCATGAGCCAGATTCCCGCCGACCTGCGTTATGCCGCCAGCCACGAATGGGCCCGCCTGGAGGCCGACGGTAGCGTGACCGTCGGCATTTCCGACCACGCCCAGGAAGCCCTGGGCGATGTGGTCTTCATCGAACTGCCGGAAGTCGGCAAGACCCTCGCCGCCGGTGACCAGGCCGGGGTGGTGGAGTCGGTCAAGGCGGCCTCGGACATCTATGCCCCGGTGGGCGGCGAGGTGATCGCCGTCAACGAGGCGCTGGCCGACGCGCCCGAGCAGGTCAATGGCGAGCCCTATGGCGCCTGGTTCTTCAAGCTCAAGCCGCAGGATGCGGCCGAGCTGGACAAGCTGCTCGACGCCGACGGCTATCGCGCCGCCAGCGAAAGCTGAGGCGCCGCTCGCCGTCCTGAGCCCGGATAAAAAAGAACCCCGCGCGGTATGACCGGCGGGGTTCTTTTTTTGCCTGGCCCTTACTGGGTCAGGATACGCATGGCGAGATCGCTGTCGCTGGCCTGGAGGCCCGGCTCGGCGGCGCGCATGTCGCGCAGGGCGGCTTCCAGGTACGGGCCGCGGATCTGACCGTTGCTGGCCAGGTAGGAGCTGGCGTCGTCTTGGGTGGCGGCGACGATCTTGTGGTCGTCACGGCTGGTGGTATAGAACGAGCCGGAGGTCGCCCCCAGGGTCGCGGCATGCCGCCAGAACCGGGCATCCGCATTGGCAGCGGTGGTCGCGGCCAGCAATGGCAGGCCGATCAGGGAAACCAGAGCAAGCTTCTTCAGGCGCATGGATGAGATCTCCTTCTTGAGGTTTCCTATAGAGAGCTCAGACGTCCTTCGAGTTCCAGCGCCGTGCGCCGGCATCTGCGCCGGCGCCTAGCGCTGGATCATGCTGTGGATGCGTTCGGCCAGGGCATCGATGTCGAAGGGCTTGATCAGCATGTCCATGTTCTCGCCGAGGAATTCGCCGCGTACCTTGGCGTTCTTGGCATAGCCGGTGATGAACAGCACCTTGAGCTCGGGGCGCCGGCCACGGGCGATCTCGGCGAGCTGGCGACCGTTCATGCCGGGCAGGCCGACATCGCTGATGAGCAGGTCCAGGCGCTGATCGCTCTCGATGATCGGCAGGGCGCCGTCGGCATCGCTCGCCTCCAGGGCGGTGTAGCCCAGCTCGGCGAGCACCTCCAGCACGATCATGCGTACGGCGTATTCGTCTTCCACCACCAGCACGGTCTGGCCGGCCTCGGCGCGGGGCGCGACCTTGAGCGTCGGCTGATCGGTGCTGGCTGCCGCCACCTCGGGATGGCGCGGCAGATAGAGACTGATGGTGGTGCCCTGGCCCTGTTCGGTGTCGATGCGCGCGGTGCCGCCGGACTGCTTGACGAAGCCGTAGATCATCGACAGGCCGAGCCCCGTGCCCTGGCCGGCCGGCTTGGTGGTGAAGAAGGGCTCGAAGGCCTTGGCCTTGACCTCCGGCGGCATGCCGGTGCCGGTGTCGGCCACGCTCAGGCGGACATAGTCGCCCGGGGTCAGGGATTCGCGCGCGGCCGCCTCGGCGTCCAGGCTGAGGTTGGCGGTGGCGATGCACAGCTCGCCACCGGCGGGCATGGCGTCGCGGCCATTGATGACCAGATTGAGCAGGGCGTTTTCCAGTTGGTGGGTATCGCTGTGGGCGAGCCAGGCGACCGGTGCCAGATCCAGGCGCAGGGCGACGTTTTCGCCCACGGTGCGCACCAGCAGGTCCTGCAGCGAGCCCACCAGCTGATGCACGTCCACCGGCTGCGGATCCAGGGTCTGGCGGCGGGCAAAGGCCAGCAGCCGATGGGTGAGGGCGGCGGCGCGGTCGGCCGAATTGACCGCGGCATTGATGTAGCGATCCAGGTCCTGGGTGCGGCCGTTGGCGATGCGCAGGCGGATCAGGTCGAGGGCGCCGACGATGCCGGTGAGCATGTTGTTGAAGTCGTGGGCGATGCCGCCGGTGAGCTGGCCGATGGCTTCCATCTTCTGCGACTGGCGCAGGGCTTCCTCGGTGCGCTCGCGTTCGTAGATCTCGGCGATCAGCCGCGCATGGCTGCGCCCCAGCTCCTGGGTGCGTTCGGCGATGCGCTGTTCCAGCTGATCGGTGGTCTGGCGCGCCTCGGTGACGTCCACGCCACAGCCCACCAGGCCATGGAATTCGCCGTCGAGCTCCAGGCGTGGAGTGCCCTCCAGGCGTAGCCAGCGCCATTCGCCCTGGGCGTTGCGCACCCGCACCTCGGCGCGCAAGGCGCTGTGGGTGGCGACGGCCTGCTTGAAGGCGCCCTCGAAGGCCGGACATTCGCTGTCCGGGAGCAGGGCGCTCCAGCCCTGGTCGTGCAGATCGGCGTCGTGCAGATCGAATTCGCTGGCGAAGCGCTGGTTGACGAATTGCAGCTGGCCGTCGGCATCGCAGGCCCAGATCAGCACCGGAGCGCTGTCGGCCATGAGCCGGAAGCGGCCCTCGCTCTCGCGCTGGGCGTCCTGGGAGCGCTGCCGGCAGATGGCCGACCAGAGTCGGTCGGTGACGTCGCGCAGGAATTGCACCTCACCTTCCGTCCACAGCCGGGCGCGCTGGTCATGGGCGACGAAGAGCGCACGCAGGCGGCCATCCTCGTAGAGCGGGATGTCGACCAGCGCCGCGATCTCCAGATCGAGCAGGCGCTGGGCATTGGCCTGGGCGCGCGGATCCTGGCTGACGTCGTCGATGACCAGGGGCGCTTCGCCGTCCTGGTTGCCCAGGCTGTCGGGGGCGAGCAGCGGATAGGCCAGGGCCCGGTCGAAGCTGCCGTTGGGCGTCCACATCTGGTGCGGGACGAAGGCGCCGCTGCTCTCGTCCAGGCGGGCATAGCCGACCCGGCGCAGGCCCAGTCGCGTGCCGACCAGTTCCAGGGCGGCGGCGACCCCGGCGCTTTCCGGATCGCCTTCGCGCAGGCGATCGCCCAGCTCGATCAGGGCATGCTGGCGGGCCTCGGCTTCGCGGCGCTCCTCGATCTGCCGGCGCAGCTGGCGATTGGTCTCGCTGATGCGATCGGCGTCGTGGCGTTCGCGGGTGATGTCGCGCGCGATACCCACCAGTCGGCGGCGGCCACCGGGCTCCAGGCGTTCACGCCCGCGGATGCTCAGCCATACCGGCTCGCCCTGGCGCGAACCACGCACCCGAAAGGTCAGCCGCAGGTCATAGGCATTGCCGCCGCCCTGGATGGCGGCCGTCACATAGGCCCGTACCCGCGGCGCATCGGCCGGATGCAGGGCGTGCAGCAGGGCAGCGCCGCGCATCGTGCAGCGGCGTTCGCCCGCCCCGACCAGATGGGCGAGGCGGGTATCCCAGCTGATCAGGTCGCGGTCGATGTCATAGTCCCAGACGCCGAGGTCGGCGACGTCCATGGCCAGGGCGATGCGCTGCTCGGCCAGGCGCAGGGCGTCGGCCGCGGCGGTGCGCTCGATGACGATGCGGATGCGCTCGGCCACCTCGCGCACCAGGGCCACGTCGCCGATGGTCCAGTGGCGGGGTGTGTCGGCATAGAGGAACAGCAGGCCGACCAGCTGTTCCTCGGCGAGCAGGGGCACCACCAGGCCGGCGCGCACGCCGTGGTCCACCAGCTGGGCGCGCATCTCGCCCAGGCGGCTGTCCTGGGTGCTGTCTTCCACGCTGACGATGATGCCGCGGCGCAATTCCTCCACCGCCGAGGTGTGCCAGTGACCCAGGCTGGGCAGGTTGAGACGATGGGTTCGCCCCTGTTCGAGCCAGTCGCTGTCGATGGTCAGGCTGCCGTCGCGACCGACCCGGGCATAGCCGATGCGCTGCACGGCCAGCAGATGGCCGAGGCTGTCGCCCAGTACCGAGGCGACTTCGCCGGTGTGAGTCACGCCATGCAGCAGGTCGCCCAGTTCGAGCAGGAAGCGCTGGCGGTCATGGCTGCGGATGCGTTCGCTGAGATCGACGAAGGTGCAGATGGCGCCCTGGACCTCGCCGTCGCGCCAGAGCGGCTGGGCGCGCCACTCCACCGGCAGCAGACTGCCGTCCTCGCGCAGCAGGGCGTCGGCGGACAGGTGCAGGGTGGCGCCTTCGCTGGCGGCGCGCTGCAGGGCCCGGGCACCCTCCTCGCTGCGCGCGGAGCTGAGGCGGGTGTCCAGGCGCTCGCCGAGGATGTCGCGCTCCTCGGGCAGCCCGAGCATCTGCCGGAAGGCGCGATTGCAGAGGGTGGCGCGCCCTTCGCGATCCAGGGCGCAGAAGCCTTCGTGGGTCGATTCGAGCAGCAGGTGGGCGAAGGCCTCGCTTTCCCGCAGCGCCGTTTCCGCCCGCTTGCGGCTGTCGATGTCCTGGGCCACGCCGACCCAGTGCTCGATCTCGCCGCTGGCGTTGGTGAAGGGCATGGTGCGGGTTTCGAACCAGCGGTAGTGGCCCTCGGCATCGCGCAGCTGCAATTCCAGGCTGCCGGCGACTCTCTGCTCGCGCACCTCGCGCCAGCGCCGCAACAGCTGTGGACGCTGCTGGGGATGGATGGCATCGGTCCAGAGATCGGGATCGGCGACCACGTTGGCCGGACTCAGGCCGCTGTATTCGTACCAGTAGCGATTGGCGTATTCGAAGCTGCCATCGGGCCGCGCGAACCAGATGATCTGCGGATTGACATCCATCAGGGCGCGGTAGTGGGTTTCGTCGAGGGTGCTGTGCTGCGCCGGCGCCGCCGCCTGCAGCCGGGCCTCGAACAGGCGCAGCACCTGGCGCGCCAGCCGCTCGAGTCCGCTCAGGCGCGCGGCGCTCAGTTCGCGCGGTTGCCAGTCGAGCACGCAGAGGGTACCGAGAAAGACGCCATCCGCCGTCCGCAGCGGGGCCCCGGCATAGAATCTCAGCCCGGCCGGATCGGTCACCAGGGGATTGTCGGTGAAGCGCGCATCCTGGCTCAGGTCTTCGATCTGCCGCGCTTCCCGGGCGGCGTGCAGGTGCTGGCAGAAGGACAGCGCCAGGGGGATTTCCGCCACGCCCAGGCCGCGTTCAGCGATGAACAGCTGTTGCTGTTCGCCGAGCAGGTTGACCGCGGCGATAGGGGTTTCGCAGAGGGTGGCGGCCAGTTCCACCAGGTCGTCGAGCGCCGGCTCCGGCTGGCCGTCGAGCAGGCCATGGGCCACCAGGATTTCCTGGCGGCGACGTCGCTGCTCGGCGTCCTCGGCACCCACGGCAGGGTTCACGACGGTTGTCTGCACGGCTGGCTATCCTTGTTCCGCTCGCGGGCTGCTGGGGCGCTAACGTTCGCTCTGGGGCGTGACGCGCAGGACTTCTTCCACGGTGGTGAAGCCGGCGGCGATCTTTTGCGCACCGGACAGCCGCAGGCTGCGCATGCCTTCCTTGAACGCCTGCCGCCGCAGCGCGGTGATGTCGGTATCCGCCGTCACCAGTTCGCGCAGACTATCGGAGAGGGTGAGGATTTCGTATACCCCGGCACGACCGCGATAACCGGTGTCGCGACACTCCGGACAACCCACCGGCTGCATGGCGCCAGTGGGCAGCGGGGCGTTCCAGGGCTTGGTCAGCTCCTGCCAGGTGGCCGGGTCCAGCTCGGTGGGCGTCTTGCAGGCCGGGCAGAGGGTGCGCACCAGGCGCTGGGCCATGACGCCCAGCACCGTGGCGCGGATCAGGTAGTAGGGCACGCCCAGTTCGATCAGCCGGCTCACCGAGCTGGGGGCGTCGTTGGTGTGCAGGGTGGAAAGCACCAGGTGCCCGGTCAGCGCCGCCTGGATGGCCATCTCGGCGGTCTCCAGGTCGCGGATCTCGCCGATCATGATGATGTCCGGGTCCTGCCGCATCAGCGCCCTGACGCCGCTGGCGAAGGTCACCTCGATGTTGTGCTGCACCTGCATCTGGTTGAAGGCGTCTTCCACCATCTCGATGGGGTCTTCGATGGTGCAGACGTTCACCTCGGGCGTGGCCAGCTGCTTGAGGGTGGTGTACAGCGTGGTGGTCTTGCCCGAACCGGTGGGGCCGGTGACCAGGATGATGCCGTTGGGCTGCCCGGTCATGCCGGCCCAGCGGCGCAGGTCGTCGGCGGAGAAACCGAGCTGGTCGAAGCTCTTGAGCAGCACGTCCGGGTCGAAGATCCGCATCACCAGCTTTTCGCCGAAGGCGGTGGGCATGGTCGACAGGCGCAGTTCGACCTCCTTCTCGCCGGCCATGCGCGTCTTGATCCGGCCGTCTTGGGGCTTGCGCTTCTCGGCGACGTTCATCCGGCCGAGGTTCTTGATCCGGCTGACCACCGCCAGGGTGACCTGGGCCGGGAACTGGTAGACGGTGTGCAGCACCCCGTCGATGCGAAAGCGCACCGCGCCCTGTTCGCGGCGCGGCTCGACATGGATATCGCTGGCGCGCTGCTGGAAGGCGTACTGGAACAGCCAGTCGACGATGTTGACGATGTGGGCGTCGTTGGCATCCGGCTCGCCATCGGCGGCGCCGAGATTGACCAGCTGCTCGAAGTTGCCGACGCCGCTGGTCTTCTGCTCCACCGCCGAGGCGCCGGTGACCGAACGCGCCAGGCGAAAGAATTCCTGGGTGTAGCGGGTGATGTCCGCGGGGCTGGCCACCACGCGCTTGATCGGCCGCTGCAGCACATGGGTGAGGTTGCTCTCCCAGCTGTGCACGAAGGGCTGGGCACTGGCCACCGTCACCTCGTCCGGGCTCACCGCCACAGCGAGGATCTTGTTGCGCTGGGCGAAGGCATAGGACATCAGCGGGGTGACCGAGGCCACGTCCACCTTGAGCGGATCGATGCGGTAGAAGGGCTGGCCGGAATACTCGGCGAGCCAGCGGGTAAGGCTGTCCAGATCCAGCTTGCGCCCCGGGCGACTGAGGTCGTCCACGCTCTGCGCCGCGAGGAATTCCAGCGGATGCTGCTGCGGATTGGCCGAGCCACGGCGCAAGAGCAGGCACTGCTCGGCGGTCTGCTGATCGATCCGCTGCTGGCTGACCAGCTCGCGCAGGATGTCGCCCAGGTCGAGCCAACGGTCAGCGGAAGGGGAAGCTATGGCGGACATCTGGACTCCTTGGAAAGGTGGTCGCACCGGGGTGACACCCGGCGCCTGACCGGGGACGACCCGCCTGTCGTACCCGCCAGGTTGGTCGCCTCCTCCAGCATAGCGATTTTGTATTAAGGAATCGCTCGCGGCCTTGTGCCATCAGGATGGACGGCCGGATGCGCCAGGCGTTCCCGCCGTCCGGCGGCTCAGGCCAGGGCTTTCCAGGGGGCCAGGCCATGGACCAGGCGCGCCTGCTCGGCGACCCCGGCGAGATCGCCATGGGCGCTCAGCGGCGCCAGCTTGCCCAGCTCGCCATAGAGCCGATCGGCTTCGGGCAGGTCCAGGGCGCCACGCGCCAGGTGCAGCCAGACCTGCATCCGCTCCAGGCGCGGCAGCTGCTGCTGGATCAGCTCGGGTTCGGTGATGGCGCGCAGCAGCGGCAATTCGGCCGCTTCCTGGGCCAGGAAGCGCGGCAGCCATTGGCCGAGGGGGGTCACGCCCTGGCGTTCGCCACGGCCGGTACGGCCCTGGATCCAGGCGCGTTCGTGCAGCCAGCGCGCGGCGCGCAGGGAGAACAGGCCCCAGCGCGGCTGTTCCAGCTCGGCGGCGAAGCGCTGCGGTGCCTGACGGCGGGCCTCCTCGTCGTCCTGGCCGATGGCGGCCAGCGGTCGCCAGTCGGCGAGCAACTCGTCGAGGGCCTGGCGCAGGTCGCGGCTGGTGGCCCGCGGGGCGGCCTGGCCGAGGCTGCCGAGCAGGGCGCGCAGGTCGATCAGCTGGTGCACCCAGTCCACCAGCAGGCGCCAGTGGCCGTTCCAGCGATACTGTTCGGCCAGGCGTTGGCTGCCGGCCAGCAGGTGCCAGCCGAGGCGGGCGACGGCCTCGTCCAGCGGCGTCTCGGCGTCCAGTTCCGGCGCGGACAGATAGAGGGTGTAGCTCGAGGCATCGTGCAGGCGATAGCCGCGCTCGGCCTTGCTGATGTCGCAGGGCATCAGCGGGAATTCGGCGGCCAGCTGCTCGGCCAGTTCCAGCAGCGCGGCCGGTTCACCCTGGCGCAATTCCAGCTCGACCTCGGCGATGGCCTCGCGCTGGTCGCCGGCACGCACCTCGCCCTGGTCGAGGGCGACTTCGATGATGGTCCGGGCCTTGCCCCGGCCCCAGGCGATTTCCGCGGCGTCGCGGACGAAGTCGGTGTCGAACACCGGCTGCAGGCGGCGCAGGTCCAGGTCGGCCAGTTCCGCCGGCCAGCAGCTGTCGTCGAACAGCGCGGTGTCCAGGGTGGCATCGGCCAGCGGCCATTCCCATTCGTTGCGCTCGGACAGCCCGGCCAGGCTCTGGCCGCGGCTCTTGAGCGTCTGGATGAAGCGCTCGCCATCACGCCGCACGCGCAGGGCCACCTTGGCATGGGCCAGGTCGCGGGTGTCGGTGTCGTAATAGCAGTTGGAGAGTTCGTGGCGCTGCCAGCCCTCCTTGCAACGCTTCTTCAGCAGCGGATGCGCGCGCAGGGCGTCGAGGGTGGCCGCACTGGCGCGCAGCTTGATTTCGGTTTCTTTGGCCATTGGAGGATCCTGGCGCCGGAAGAGAACGGTCCGGCTCCGTGCCGAGCGCGTCATGACGACGGACGGCGAGAACGTGGGCGCTAGTTTAGCCCGTCCCGCCCCCCTGGCGCATGAAGGTTTCATCGCGCGGCGGATGGCGCCATGATGGAGGCGTGACCAGGAGACCCCGCATGACCCTGCCCGCGCTGAAAGCTCTGTTCTCCACCCTCATCGCCGAAAGCTCGGTGAGCTGCACCCAGCCGGCGCTGGACCAGTCCAACGCCGGCGTCATCGCCCGCCTGAGCGACTGGTTCGGCGCCCTGGGCTTCGCCTGCGAGACCCAGGAGGTGACGCCGGGCAAGTTCAACCTGATCGCCACCCTGGGCAGCGGGCCGGGCGGCCTGGTGCTGGCCGGCCATACCGATACCGTGCCCTATGACGCCGCGCTCTGGCAGGCCGATCCGCTGCGTCTGCGCGAAGCCGACGATCGCTGGTACGGCCTGGGCAGTTGCGACATGAAGGGCTTCTTCGCGCTGATCCTCGAGGCGGTGCGCGAACTGGATCCGCGGCAGTTGCGCCAGCCGCTGATCGTGCTCGCCACCTGCGACGAGGAATCTTCCATGGATGGCGCCCGGGTGCTGGCCGAAGCCGGCCGCCCCCTGGGCCGCGCCGCGGTGATCGGCGAACCGACCGGACTGCGGCCGATCCGCCTGCACAAGGGCATCCTCATGGAGCGCATCGACATCCTCGGCCAGAGCGGCCATTCCTCCGATCCGAGCCTGGGCCACAGCGCCCTGGACGCCATGCAGGCGGTGATGGGCGAACTGCTCGACCTGCGCGCCCAGTGGCAGCGCGAATACCGCAATCCGCTGTTCCTGGTGCCCCAGCCGACGCTCAACCTGGGCTGCATCCATGGCGGCGACAACCCCAACCGCATCTGCGGCCAGTGCGCCCTGGAATTCGACCTGCGCCCGCTGCCGGGCATGCAGCCCGAAGCCCTGCGCCAGGCCATCCGCGGACGGCTGCTGCCGGTCGCTGAACGCTTCGGCGTGCGGATCGACTACCAGCCGCTGTTTCCCGCCGTGCCGCCCTTCGAGCAGCCGGCCGAGGCCGAACTGGTGCGCCTGGCCGAGCGCCTGACCGGCCATAGCGCCGACGCCGTGGCCTTCGCTACCGAGGCGCCCTATCTGCAGGCGATCACCCAGGAGGTGCTGGTACTCGGCCCGGGCGACATCAGCTGCGCGCACCAGCCCGAGGAGCACCTGGCGCTGGCGCGGATCGCGCCTACCGTCAAGCTGCTGCAGCAGCTGATCGGCCACTACTGCCTGGGCGAGGCCGCCGCGGTCCGATGAACAGACCCGCGCGTCCGGCGTGACTTTTTGTAAACTCCAGGCGGTCTACTGAGGCTGTCTGCCCATCCGCCCCCTGTCGAGGAACCCCCGTGCTGCGACGACGCTGAACGCCCTGCCTGCCCTCGTTCACCCTCCCGCCTATCCTCCAAGGGTCTTCGTCTCGATGCACGATTACGTCAACTGGCTCCGCCACGCCTCGCCCTATATCAATGCCCACCGCGACGCCACCTTCGTCGTCATGCTGCCCGGTGACGGCGTCGCCCATCCCAACTTCGGCAACATCGTCCACGACCTGGTGCTGCTGCACAGCCTGGGCGTGCGCCTGGTACTGGTGCACGGCTCCCGTCCGCAGATCGAATCGCGCCTGGCCGCCCGCGGCATCGAGCCACGCTTCTACAACGACCTGCGCATCACCGACGGTCCGACCCTGGAAGCGGTGATCGACGCCGTCGGCAGCCTGCGCAGCGCCATCGAGGCGCGCCTGTCCATGGACATGGCCGCCTCGCCCATGCAGGGCTCGCGGCTGAGGGTCGCCAGCGGCAACCTGGTCACCGCGCGCCCGGTCGGGGTGCAGGACGGCGTCGACTTCCACCACACCGGCGAAGTCCGCCGCATCGACCGCCGCGGCATCGGCCGCCTGCTCGACGAGCGCACCATCGTGCTGCTCTCGCCACTGGGCTATTCCCCCACCGGCGAGACTTTCAACCTGGCCTGCGAAGACGTCGCCATGCGCGCCGCCATCGACCTGGGCGCCGACAAGCTGGTGCTCTACGGTGCCGAGCCGGGCCTGCTGGACGAACACGGCGCCCTGATCCGCGAGATCGGCCCGCAGCAGATCCCCACCCACCTGGCGCGCCTGGGCAGCTCCTACCAGGCCGAACTGCTCGACGCCGCCGCCCAGGCCACCCGCGGCGGCGTACGCCGCTGCCACATCGTCGGCTACGCCGAGGACGGCGCCCTGCTCACCGAACTCTTCACCCGCGCCGGCAGCGGCACCCTGGTGGCCCAGGAACCCTTCGAGACCCTGCGCGAGGCGACCATCGCCGACGTCGGCGGCCTGATGGAGCTGATCCGCCCGCTGGAAGAGCAGGGCATCCTGGTGCGCCGTTCCCGCGAGGTGCTGGAGCGCGAGATCGAGCAATTCAGCATCGTCGAACGCGAAGGCCTGATCATCGCCTGCGCGGCGCTCTATCCCATCGCCGACTCGGCGGCGGGCGAGCTGGCGTGCCTCGCGGTCAATCCCGACTACCGCCACGGCGGCCGCGGCGACGCCCTGCTGGCGCGCATCGAGCAACGTGCCCGCGAGCGCGGCCTGAGCACCCTGTTCGTGCTCACCACCAAGACCGCCCACTGGTTCCGCGAACGCGGCTTCGAACCGAGCGGCGTGGAACGACTGCCGGCAGCACGGGCGTCGCTGTACAACTTCCAGCGCAATTCGAAGATCTTCGAGAAGGGGTTGTAGGGGGCAACTGACGTAGGTTGGGCTGAGACGGCTCTATCGTCGAAGCCCAACGTTATGGCTGGCGTCTGGCTGATTACCGAGCTTTCGGATGGTTTTTGTTTCGCCCCCTCGGGCGAGTCACTTTTGCCAGTCGCGGCTGCGCGCCCCGGACAAAAGTAACCAAAAACGCTTGCCGCGACCATCCGGCCCTACGCTTCGCTGCGGGTCCGCTCACGCCAGCGCCGCTTCGGGGTCGGCCTACACGGGCCGTCCCTGGCCCGTTAGGCCTCTCGCCGCATCCATGCGGCTCGAACCACTCCACGACACTGGCGTTCGCCCTCCTGAACGGGGCGATTCGCTAGCCTGAAAGTGTTGGTTGAAAAGCCATAACCGTCCGTAGCGTGGACAGCGGCGAAGCCTTGTCCACTGATAGCGTCGGTACCTGCCAGTGGAAAACGCTGCGCGGTTTTCCACGCTACAACCTGTGAACACCCAAGCCTCAGGCTGGCGCCCCGCCCGTCAGTGAGGCCGAGGGCAGGTGTCGCGGAGGGGGATGCGAGGCAGGACGCCGAGCAAGGCGCGAGGGGCAGGAGGCCCCTTCGTGCCGTGCCCCCGGAGCGGCGCCGGAGCGAGGGGACCCGCAGCGCAGCGGAGGGCCGAAACGTGAGGCAAGCGTTTTTGCTTACTTTTTTCGCGTTTGAAAAAAGTGAGTCGCCCGGGTGGGCGAAACAAGATCCACCAGCAGAACACGATAATCAGCTAGGGCACCAACAAGCTCTTTGGCTCTTTGGCATCACAACGTTGGGCTTCGACGATGGAGCCGTCTCAACCCAACCTACGCATCTACACCCCGATCGTCGCCAGAATACTTGCCTGATACGCCGCCACGAAGGTATCGAAATCCCCCTGGGGTGCCGCCTCGATCTCCGCCTGCTCGTCCAGCGACTGGCGCGCCATCTGCGCATAACCTTCGCGCTCGCCATCGTTCAGCGGGTGGCTGGCGAAATAGGCCGCGTGGGCCTCGCTCTGGCGCAGGCCGAATTCGGCGAAGCTCTCGCCACGCTCGCGCAACTCCTGCAGCACCCGCGCCGAGGGGGTGAGGCGGACATCGGCGACCTTCTGCCGTTGCACCGCCACCGCCTGGCGATGGGCGTCGCCGCCCAGGCTGGCGTCCAGGGTCTCGGCGCAGCGCTCGATCTGGTCGAGCATCTCCGCCGCCCAGTCGATCATGGTCACCGAGGCGCCATGGCGCTGCAGGCGCAGACCCGGCTTGCGGCCTTCGCGCACCACGCTGGCGAAGTTGTCGGTGCATTCGCTGCACTCGCCATTGAGCGGCGGGCTGCCTTCCAGGGCGCAATAGAGCAGGAAGGCGTCGAGGAACAGCGCGGCGGTGGTATCGATGCCCAGCGGCAGGAAGGGGTCGATGTCCAGGCAGCGCACCTCGATGTACTGCACGCCACGCGCCATCAGTGCCTGTACCGGCCGCTCGCCGCTACGGGTGACGCGCTTCGGGCGGATGGTGGCGTAGTACTCGTTCTCGATCTGCAGGATGTTGGTGTTGAGCTGTACCCACTCGCCGTTCTGGTGCGTGCCGATCTCCGCATAGGGCGGGTAGGGCGTGCCCACCGCGCGTCTCAGGCTCTCGGTGTAGGTGGTCAGGTCGTTGTAGTCCGGCGTCAGGCTGGCCTGGGCGTTGCTCTGGTAACCCAGGTCGCTCATGCGCAGGCTGGTGGCATGGGGCAGGTACAGGGTCCGCTCGTCGAGGGTCTGCAACCGATGTGGCCGACCCCGCAGAAAGCCCGCGTCCAGCGCCGGCGAGGCGCCGAACAGGTACATCAGCAGCCAGCTGTAGCGACGGAAATTGCGGATCAGGGCGATGTAGCGCGCCGACTGGTAGTCGCGGGCATCGCGGGCGTCACCTTCCTGCTGGCGCAGGCGTTCCC
Source organism: Pseudomonas sp. AS2.8 (assembly GCF_014190935.1). NCBI lineage: Bacteria > Pseudomonadati > Pseudomonadota > Gammaproteobacteria > Pseudomonadales > Pseudomonadaceae > Pseudomonas > Pseudomonas sp. AS2.8. Next base: position 12,766 of record NZ_JACHVV010000003.1, on the reverse strand, counting down.
AGGCCGCTTCCGGCAACGAGAAGTTGTAGTGGATGCCGGCGATGCACTGCATGGTGCGGCTGTAGCGCAGGGCCAGGCCGCGGCGATAGACGTGCTTGAGCCGGCCGATGTTGGAGCTGCCATAGTCGGCGATGGGGATCTCGTCCTCGGCCGGCAGCGCGCAGGGCATGGAGCCGCTCCAGAGGCGCTCGCCGTCGAGTTCGGCGACCGCGGCGCGGTGCACCCGATCCAGGGCGTCCAGCACCTCGGGCGTGCGGGTGCCGGTGGGGGTGATGAATTCCAGCAGCGCCTCGGAGTAGTCCGTGGTGATCTGCGGATGGGTCAGGGCCGAACCCAGCGCCTGGGGATGGGGACGCCGGGACAACTCGCCACGGGCGTCCACCCGCAGGGTCTCGCGCTCGATGCCGTGCAGGCATTCGGTCAGGAGGGAGGGATCAGCGCCGAGCAGGGCCAGGCGGCGGGACAGGATATCGCTCAAGTTGACTTCCTTTGGCGGTACTCGCCCCGGGCAGGGTAGAAGAAACCGACTGAAATGAGGGTTGCCGGCCAGGGCCGACGCGGGGGCAGCAGTCACTGCTGCGGTCCGGGTTCAAGCCTCAGACCGCAACCCGCTCAGTTGGCTCCCAGCGTAGCTCAGGCGACGGCAAAGGGCGATATGCGCCGCTTCGCCGTCACCCGGCCGGGCCGGTCACAGGCAGGCGAAGGTCGCCTGGGCCAGGGCGATCAGCTTGTCGCCCTGATGCACCTGGGCTTCCAGCACATGGGTCTTGCGACCCGGGTGGATCACCCGGGCGCGGCAGACCAGTTCGCCGTCGCTGACGCCACGCACGTAGTTGACCTTGCACTCCAGGGTCACGCTGCCGGCCTGGCCGTCGAACAGGCTGTGGCTGGCCTGGCCCAGGGCGGTGTCGATCAGCGAGAAGATGGCGCCGCCGTGCAGCTTGCCGTGCAGGTTGATGAGGCTGTCCTGCACGCTCATGCGCACCTCGGACTCGCCACCCTCGGCCTTGTGGATGGTCATGCCCAGCAGGGTGCTGAAGGCGCTGTCCTTGCCTGCGAGAGAACCGCTCATGCTCATTTCCTCAGTTGCTTGGCGTTGGCGAACAAGGACGCCATGGCCTGGTTGGCCGGAGCCGGTTGATTCTGGCGCGGGGCGCCCTTGTCGGCGCGGGGCTTGCCACCGTTTCCGCGGGCCTGGCCGCCGGGCTTGCCGTCGACCTTCTCGCCGGGGGTGTCGCCCATGCGCATGGACAGGCCCACGCGATTGCGCGGCACGTCCACCTCCATCACCTTGACCTTGACGATGTCACCCGCCTTGACCACCTCATAGGGGTCCTTGACGAATTTCTCCGACAGGGCGCTGATGTGCACCAGGCCGTCCTGGTGCACGCCGATGTCGACGAAGGCGCCGAAGTTGGTGACGTTGGTGATGACGCCCTCCAGCACCATGCCGGGCTTGAGGTCGGAGAGCTTCTCCACGCCGTCCTGGAACACCGCGGTCTTGAATTCCGGACGCGGGTCGCGACCAGGCTTGTCCAGTTCCTGGAGGATGTCGGTCACCGTCGGCAGGCCGAAGCTCTCGTCGGTGAATTTCTTCGGATCCAGGCGTTTGAGAAAGGCCGAATCGCCGATCAGCGAGCGGATGTCGCGGCCGGTGTCGGCGGCGATGCGCTGCACCAGCGGATAGGTCTCCGGGTGCACCGCCGAGGCGTCCAGCGGATTGGCGCCGCTCATGACGCGCAGGAAGCCGGCGGCCTGCTCGAAGGTCTTCTCGCCCAGACGCGGCACCTTCTTCAGTGCCTCGCGGGTGGCGAAGGCGCCATTGGCGTCGCGGAACTGCACGATGTTCTGCGCCAGGGTGGCGTTGAGACCGGAGATCCGCGCCAGCAGGGCAGCGGAAGCGGTGTTCACGTCCACGCCCACGGCGTTCACGCAGTCTTCCACCACGGCGTCCAGGCTGCGCGCCAGCTTGAGCTGGGAGACGTCGTGCTGGTACTGGCCGACCCCGATGGACTTGGGCTCGATCTTCACCAGCTCGGCCAGCGGATCCTGCAGGCGGCGCGCGATGGACACGGCGCCACGCAGGGAGACGTCCAGGTCGGGGAATTCCCGGGCGGCCAGTTCCGAGGCGGAATACACCGAGGCGCCGGCTTCGCTGACCATCACCTTGGTCAGGCCCAGGCCCGGGTACTTGCTGATCAGCTCGCCGGCCAGCTTGTCGCTCTCGCGGCTGGCGGTGCCGTTGCCGATGGCGATCAGGTCCACGCCATGCTTGGTGCAGAGCACGCCAAGGGTGGCCAGGGTCTGGTCCCACTGATTGCGCGGCGCATGGGGATAGACGGTGTCGGTGGCCAGCAGCTTGCCGGTGGCATCCACCACGGCGACCTTGCAGCCGGTGCGCAGACCCGGGTCCAGCGCCAGGGTGGTGCGCGGCCCGGCCGGCGCGGCGAGCAGCAGGTCGTGCAGGTTGCGGGCGAAGACCGCGATGGCCTCTTCCTCGGCCTTTTCGCGCAACTCGCCGAGCAGGTCGGTTTCCAGGGAGGTATAGAGCTTGACCTTCCAGGTCCAGCGCACCACCTCGGCCAGCCACCTGTCCGCGGCGCGGCCCTGGTTCTTCAGGCCGAAGTGCGCGGCGATCAGGCCTTCGCAGGGATGGGCGATGCCCGGGCCTTCTTCGCCCAGCTTGAGCGCGGCACTGAGGATGCCTTCGTTGCGGCCACGGAAGATCGCCAGGGCGCGGTGCGACGGCACCGCCTTGAAGGCTTCGTCATGCTCGAAGTAGTCGCTGAACTTGGCGCCTTCGGTCTCCTTGCCCGGCACCAGGCGCGCGCTGAGGATGGCGTCCTGCTGCAGGACGCCGCGCAGCCGCGCCAGCAGGTTGGCGTCCTCGGCGAAGCGTTCCATGAGGATGTACTTGGCGCCTTCCAGGGCGGCCTTGGTGTCCGCCACGCCCTTGTCCGCATCGACATAGGCGGCCGCCTCGGTCTCCGGGGTCAGGGTCGGATCCTGCAGCAGGGCGTCGGCCAGCGGGCCGAGACCGGCTTCCAGGGCGATCTGGCCCTTAGTGCGGCGCTTCTGCTTGTAGGGCAGGTAGAGGTCTTCCAGGCGCGTCTTGGTGTCGGCCAGATTGATCTCGCGGGCCAGCTCGGGGGTCAGCTTGCCCTGCTCCTCGATGGCGGCCAGCACCGCGCCGCGGCGCTCTTCCAGCTCGCGCAGATAGCGCAGCCGCTCTTCGAGATGACGCAGCTGGGTGTCGTCCAGGCTGCCGGTGACTTCCTTGCGGTAACGGGCGATGAAGGGCACGGTCGACCCTTCGTCGAGCAGGGCCACGGCGGCGGCGACCTGTTGCGGGCGGGCGCCGAGCTCTTCGGCGATGCGGCTATTGATATCCATCGGGCTACCTGGCTTGCACGAGAAAAAGCGGGCCGCAGTATACCCGAGCCCGCCGGAGCCCCGCCTCCCGTGCCAGCGCCGCCGCCCCAGCGCGGGCAAAATCTGCTAACAATGGCCCAATGCCGCGGTCGGATGGCCTACGGCATAATCCAGTGCTAGATCACAAGGAGATATTATGAGCACCCCCGTTGCCCCGGAAGGTGAAAAGATCCTGGTCGTCGACGACGACGCCCGGCTGCGCCGCCTCTTGGAGCGTTTTCTGGCCGAGCAGGGTTATCGCGTACGCACGGTCGAAAGTGCCGAGCAGATGGACCGCCTGCTGGCCCGCGAGGTCTTCAACCTGGTCGTGCTGGACCTGATGATGCCCGGCGAAGACGGCCTGTCCGCCTGCGGCCGACTGCGCGAGAGCGGCAACCGCATCCCCATCATCATGCTGACCGCCAAGGGCGACGAAGGCAGTCGCATCCAGGGCCTCGACCAGGGCGCCGACGACTACCTGGCCAAGCCCTTCAACCCGCTGGAGCTGGTAGCCCGCATCAAGGCAGTGCTGCGCCGTCAGGCCCCGGTGGTACCCGGTGCCCCTGCCGGTACCGACGAGGTGGTGACCTTTGGCGACTACGCCCTGCACCTGGCCACCCGCGAACTCAAGCGTGGCGAAGAGACCCACATGCTCACCACCGGCGAATTCGCCGTGCTCAAGGCACTGGTCGACCACGCCCGCGAGCCGCTGACCCGCGACAAGCTGATGAACCTGGCCCGCGGTCGCGAGTGGGATGCCCTGGAACGCTCCATCGACGTGCAGATCTCGCGCCTGCGCCGGATGATCGAACCCGATCCGTCCAAGCCGCGCTATATCCAGACCGTCTGGGGCGTGGGCTACGTTTTCGTGCCGGACGGCGCCGGCAAATAGGGCAGGTAGCCGGGGCATCGCGCCCCGGCTAGGCAGTGGCTCAGGCAAACAGCCCCTGATGCACGCCGACCAGCAGGAAGATCCCCAGCAGCGCGCGATAGATGATGAAGGGCCAGGTCGAGAAACGCTCCAGAAAGCGCATCAGGCCCCAGATCGCCGCGAAGGCCGACAGGCTCGCCACCAGCAATCCCACCAGCAGCAGCGACCAGGCTTCGGCCGGGATGTGCGCGTGCCAGAGCACCACCAGCTCCTTGAGTCCGGCCAGGGCGATGGCCGGCAGGCCGAGCAGGAAGGAGAAGCGCGCGGCTTCCTCGCGCCGCAGATTGAGGAACATGGCGGCGGTCAGGGTCGAGCCCGAACGGGACACGCCCGGAATCAATGCACCCACCTGGGCGATCCCCACGATCAGCGCATCGCGCAGACGCATCTGCGAGATGTCTCTGTTGTGCCGGCAGATCCGCTCCGCCAGGGCCAGCAGGGCGGCCATGGCCAGGCAGGCGTAGCCGATGACGCTGAGGCCCCGCAGTGGCGAGTCGCAGGCATTGAGCAGGGGCGCCAGCAGCAGGCCGGCGATGCAGATGGGAATGGTCGCCAGCACGATCATCATCGCCAGCAGGAAGTCCGGGCTGTCGAAGTTACGCTGGCGCACCGCGGCGAGGCTGCCGCGGGTCACGCCGCTGACATCGCGCCAGAAGTAGCTGATCACCGCGGCCAGGGCCGCCATCTGCATGGCGGCGGAAAAGGCCGAGCCGGGATCGCGCCAGCCGAGCAGGGCGGGAACCACCCGCATGTGCGCCGTGGACGAAATGGGAAGCAGCTCGGTGATACCCTGCACCACGCCAAGAAAGGCGATCTGCGCGTAGTTGAGCGAGGCGAAGCCGATGTCCAGGCCGGTCTGGCAGATGTCGGACACGAGAGAACTCCAGGTTGAAGGGAAGAAATGGACGAGCAAATGTATCCGAATGTGTCCGCGTCGGGTTGCCTATCTGGACCCTGCAATCCCAGAGGTTGTGATGGCTTTCGCGCCGTTTTGCGCGGAAATCCTGATCGATGAAGGCGCCCGGCTGGTTTCCCCAGAGTTTCTTCGCACGCTCGCTGTGGATGGTCCTGCTCGCGGTGCTGTTTTCCAAGGCGCTGACCCTGGTCTACCTGCTGCTCAACGAGGATGTCCTGGTCGATCGCCAGTACAGTCATGGCGCGGCCCTGACGCTCCGTGCCTACTGGGCCACTCCCGAATCCGAGCGCCCGCGCATCGCCCAGGCCGCCGGTCTGCGCTACGAATCACCCGAGACCGTGCCGGCCGGGGAGTACCACTGGCCCTACAGCGAGATCTTCGAGCGCCAGATGAAGCAGGAGCTGGGCGAGGAAACCGAGGTGCGGGTGCGGGTCCAGCATGGACCGGCTATGTGGGTCCTGGCGCCAAGCCTGGGACCGGACTGGATCAAGATCCCTCTGATGGCCCATCCCCTGCGCGGGCAGCACATCTGGAGCGTACTTGGCTGGTTTTTCGCCATCGGCCTGTTGTCCACCGGCGCCGCCTGGGTCTTCGTCCGGCAACTCAACCAGCCCTTGCGGCGTCTGGTGAATGCCGCCCGCGAGCTGGGCAAGGGCCGCAGTGTGCGGCTGCCGGAGACCGATGCCCCGAGCGAGATCCAGGATGTCTACCACGCCTTCAACCAGATGGCCGAAGACGTCGAGCAGGCCGGTCGCGAACGCGAACTGATGCTGGCCGGGGTCTCCCATGACCTGCGCACGCCGCTGACCCGCCTGCGTCTGGCGGTGGAGTTGATGCCGCCGGCCGAACGCGAAGAGGCGGAGGACATGATCCGCGACATCGAGGACATGAACGCCATCCTCGATCAGTTCCTCGCCTTCGTCCGTGACGGTCGCGACGAACCCCAGGAGCTCACCAATATCAACGAACTGGCCCGCCAGGTGGTGGCGCCCTACAACCAGGAGACGGAGCGGGTACGACTGATGCTGGACGTCCTGCCGCCGCTGCCGGTGCGACGCATCTCCTTCAAGCGGCTGCTGACCAACCTGGTGGAAAACGCCCTGCGCCATGGTGGCGGTGGCGGTATCGAAGTGGTCGGGCAGGTCGCAGGTTCAGCCACGGCGCCCTACGTTGCCCTAAGTGTCATGGATCGCGGCCCCGGCATCGATCCCAAGGACCTGCAGGACATCTTCAATCCCTTCACCCGCGGCAATCGCGCCCGCACCGTTAGCGGCTCGGGGCTGGGCCTGGCGATCGTCAAGCGCATCGCCGCCCAGCACGGCGGCAGCGCCGAGCTGCGCAATCGCGAAGGTGGCGGGGTGGAAGCCCGGGTACTGCTCCCCCTGGGCCTGCTGCTACCGCGTAGCGCCAGCTGACAGGGAGCGTTATCGCGGCGTAGGTTGGGCTGAGCGCTGGCGAAGCCCAACCTACGCCCAGACTCCGTCATCCCTTGCCCTTGGTCCGCGTCAGCCCCGGCTCAGCGTTCTTTTCCAGGTATTCGATGATGATCCCGGCCACGTCCTTGCCGGTGGTCTGCTCGATGCCTTCCAGACCAGGCGAGGAATTGACCTCCATCACCAGCGGGCCGTGGTTGGATCTGAGGATGTCCACCCCCGCGACGCTCAGGCCCATGGCCCGGGCCGCGCGCAAGGCGGTCATGCGCTCCTCGGGAGTGATCTTGATCAGGCTGGCGGTGCCGCCGCGATGCAGGTTCGAACGGAATTCCCCGGGCGCCGCCTGGCGCTTCATCGCGGCGATCACCTTGTCGCCGACCACGAAGCAGCGGATGTCCGCGCCGCCCGCCTCGCGGATGTATTCCTGCACCATGATGTTCTGCTTGAGACCCATGAAGGCCTCGATCACCGATTCGGCCGCCTTCTCGGTCTCGCACAGCACCACGCCGATACCCTGGGTGCCTTCCAGCACCTTGATCACCAGCGGGGCGCCGTTGACCATCTGGATCAGGTCCGGCACGTCGTCCGGCGAGTGGGCGAAGCCGGTCACCGGCAGGCCGATGCCCTTGCGCGAGAGCAACTGCAGGGAGCGCAGCTTGTCGCGCGAACGGCTGATGGCCACGCTCTCGTTGAGCGGAAAGACGCCCTGCATCTCGAATTGGCGCAGCACCGCACAGCCATAGAAGGTCACCGAGGCGCCGATGCGCGGGATGACCGCATCGAAGCCTTCCAGCGGTTTGCCACGGTAATGGATCTGCGGCTTGTGGCTGGCGATGTTCATGTACGCGCGCAGGGTGTCGACCACGACCACCTCATGGCCGCGGCTGACGCCGGCTTCGACCAGACGCCGGGTGGAATACAGATTGGGGTTACGCGAGAGAACGGCGATTTTCATGGGGCACCGGAGGCCGGAGATAGGGACAACTGGGGTTTGTCTTGCGCATAGGAGACGGCCGGATTCACCAGCAGGCCACCATCGATCAATGCCTTGGACCCGAGCAGCATGCGATAGCGCATGCTCTTGCGGCAGGCCAGGGTGAATTCCACCGGCCACTGGCATTCGCCCAGGGCCAGCAGGGTACGGATGACATAACGGGTCTGGGCGATGCCGTTGGAGCTGCGAATGGTCTTTTTCGCTACCAGAGGGGCTTCGCAATGGCGATGACGGGACTGAACCAGCGTCCCCAGGTGCACGGTGAACCTCACCCAGCGTTCCTTGCCGCGCATGAACGGCTGGACTTCCGTCGCATGCAGCGCCGAGGTGCTGGCGCCGGTATCGATCTTGGCTCTCAGGCCCACCACGCCCAGATCGGGCAAGGCCACCCACTCACTCAGGCCGATAATGACCGGTTCGGCGGAATTGCTCATCGCTGCTCCTTGAAATCAGTGGCCTCCGCCTAAATGTTGCGGATCAACGAGCTGCTTGAAAGCGGGTTTGGCGAACAGATACCCCTGCATCAGCTCGATGCCGAGGTCACGCAGGCAATCGCGCTCGGCCACGGTCTCCACCCCTTCGGCGATCACCTGGGTGCCCAGTTCGCGGCACATGACGATCAGGTTGCGCACGATGGTCCGTCGCACCTGGTCGCGGTCGATGTCGCGGATGAGCGCCATGTCGAGCTTGACCAGGTCCGGCTGGAATTCGGCCAGCAGCGTCAGGCCGGAATGACCGGCACCGAAGTCGTCGATGGCGGTCTTGAAGCCGAATTGCTGATACTCACGCAGGATGTGCGTCAGGTGGTTGCTGGCCACGTGCTCGGTTTCCACGGTCTCGAAGATCAGCCGTTCCAGCGGAAAATGATGCTCGCGGGCAGCGGCCAGGGTGCTGCGAATGCACAGTTCCGGGCGGTAGACCGCGTTGGGCAGGAAGTTGATCGACAGACTTTCCTGCATGCCTAGGGCCGCAGCGGTGGCAATGGCCTTGGTCCGGCAAAGCTGGTCGAAACGATAGCGGTTGCTGTCGGTCACCTGGTTGAGCACCGACAGCGCGCCTTCGCCGCCCGGTCCGCGCACCAGCGCTTCCCGGGCGAAGACCGCGCCTTTGCCCAGATCCACGATGGGCTGATAGGCGAAGTCGAAGTCGAAGCCCAGGGGTTCCGACTGCTGGCACCCCGTGCAGCGGGTCTGGCCGGTCAGGTCGGAAGGGAAGAATGTGGTCATGGCTCTCCAGGGGCGCGCTTGCAGCGTCGGTCCGATGGTTTAGAGTTCTTGAGAAGAGTCTAAGACCCAACAGGGGACCTTTTATTCGATGTATGCAGTAGATCACACTGAAGAACGGATGCGCCTCGATAAATGGCTATGGGCGGCACGTTTTTTCAAGACCCGCGCGCTGGCCAAGGCGGCTCTGGAAGGCGGCAAGATCCAGTGCCGAGGCGAGCGCTGCAAGCCCAGCAAGGAGCCGCGCATCGGTGACGTCCTCACCATCCGTCAGGGCTATGAAGAAAAGACGGTAGTGATCGTCGCCCTGTCGCAGAACCGCCGGGGTGCGCCCGAAGCTCAGCAGCTCTATACCGAGACGCCGGAAAGCCTCAAGGCGCGCGAGCAGGCCGCGGCCGCTCGCAAGGCCGGCAACCTCGGCATGCAGACCGATGGCCGTCCCACCAAGAAGCAGCGGCGCCAGATCCATCAGTTCCGCGAGTACGTCCATCCGTTCGACGACTGAGTTCGTCGCGGCTCGCCGGAGCCCCTCAACGGCCAGGTCCGTTCGCCGGTCCTGGCGTGCGCCGTGAACGCCACGCTTCGCGGCCTCCTTCCTTATATAGGTAGTTCATGACTTCCCACGATTTCACCCAACGTTTCCTGTTCGACGAAACCGATGTCCGCGGCGAACTGGCCACCCTGGATCGCAGCTATGTCGAGGTCCTCGCCAAGCATGCCTATCCGGAGCCCGTGGCCCAGCTGCTGGGCGAGATGCTCGCGGCGGCCGCGCTGCTGTGCGGAACCCTCAAGTTCGAAGGATTGCTGGTGCTGCAGGCGCGGTCCAGCGGTCCCATCCCGCTGCTCATGGTCGAGTGCTCCAGTGAGCGCGAGGTGCGCGGCATTGCGCGCTACGAAGAGGCCGAGATCACCGCATCCGCCTCCTTGAGCGAGCTCATGCCCGACGGCGTCCTGGCCCTCACCATTGACCCGCGCCATGGTCAGCGTTACCAGGGTATCGTCCCGCTGGAGGGGGCGAATCTGGCTGAGTGCCTGTCCGGCTATTTCGCCACCTCCGAACAGTTGCCCACCCGCTTCTGGCTGAACGCCGATGGCCGCCGCGCCCGCGGTCTGCTGCTCCAGCAGCTGCCGCCGTCGCGGATCAAGGATGCGCAGGCCCGGCAGGATAGCTGGGAGCACGTGGTCACCCTGGCCGATACCCTCACCGCCGAAGAACTGCTGGGCCTCGACAACGAGGTGATCCTGCATCGCCTGTTCCACGAGGAAAAGGTACGCCTGTTCGACGAGCAACCGGTGGCCTTCAGCTGCAGCTGTTCCCGTGACCGCGCGGCCAATGCCCTGATCAGCATGGGCCAGCCGGACGTCGAGAGTCTGCTCGATGAACAGGACGGACAAATTCGGGTCGATTGTCAGTTTTGCAATGAACAGCAGGTATTCGACGCTGCCGATATCGCGCAGATTTTTGCGGGCGGCGGCACGCAAACCCCGGGAAATACCCGGCACTAGCCGTTGCAAAAGCCCGAAGGCTTTCTGGCATAATCCCGCAACGTGTAGTTCTGCCGTGTAAGAGCTACAAGCATGAGGAACGGCCCAGGGCCATGGGGAACGAAATGACGAAAGCCAACGTGTATACCGATATCAGCGTCGCGCAGTTAGTGGAAGAGTCCCTGCGACGTGGCGAAGGAGAGCTGGCCGCCAATGGCTCGCTGGTCGTCAAGACGGGGCATCGCACGGGGCGTTCGCCGGTAGATCGCTTTATCGTCGAGGAAGCCTCCACGCGCGATGCCATCCACTGGGGGCCGATCAACCGTGCCTTCCCGGAGGAGAAGTTCGCGCCGCTGTGGGAGCGCGTTAGCGCCTACCTGGACGAGCGTGATCAATTCGTCTCCCACGTGCATGTAGGCGCTGACGTAGAGCACTACCTGCCCGTCGTCATGCGTACCGAGACCGCCTGGCACAACCTGTTCGGCCGCTGCCTGTTCATCAATCCGGCCGAATACAATCCCCAGTCCAAGCCGGCCTGGGAGATCATCAACGCGCCCGAGTTCGTCTGCGAGCCCGCGCGTGACGGCACCAACTCCGACGGCACCGTCATCATCAACTTTGCCGCCCGCAAGGTGCTGATCGCCGGCATGCGCTACGCCGGCGAGATGAAGAAGGCCATGTTCTCGGTGCAGAACTTCCTGCTGCCGGAAAAGGACGTGCTGCCGATGCACTGCGCGGCCAACGTGGGCGAGGAGGGCGATGTCACCCTGTTCTTCGGTCTGTCCGGTACCGGCAAGACCACCCTGTCCGCCGACCAGAGCCGCTACCTCATCGGTGACGACGAGCACGGCTGGGGCGTGGGCACCGTCTTCAACATGGAAGGTGGCTGCTACGCCAAGTGCATCGACCTGTCTGAGAAGAACGAGCCGGTCATCTGGAAGGCTATCCAGTTCGGCGCCGTCCTGGAGAACGTGGTCCTGGATCCCCAGACCCGTCATCCCGACTATGCCAACGACAGCCTGACCCAGAACAGCCGTGCGGCCTATCCGCGCGAACTGATCGACAAGCGCGCCGAGCACAACCTGGGTGGCGAGCCCAACGCGGTCATCTTCCTGACCTGCGACCTCACCGGCGTGCTGCCCCCGGTATCCATCCTTAATAACGAGCAGGCGGCCTACCACTTCCTGTCCGGCTACACCGCCCTGGTCGGCTCGACCGAGATGGGGTCTGGTCCCGGTATCAAGTCGACCTTCTCCACCTGCTTCGGCGCACCCTTCTTCCCGCGTCCGGCGGCCGAGTACGCCGATCTGCTGATCAAACGCATCCAGGGCTTCGGCTCCAAGGTGTACCTGGTCAACACCGGCTGGACCGGTGGCGGTTACGGTGTCGGCAAGCGCTTCAACATCCCGACTACCCGTGCGGTCATCGCGGCCATCCAGAGCGGTGCCCTCATCGGTACCGAGACCCGCCATGTGCCGGTCATCAATCTCGACGTCCCGGTCGCCGTTCCCGGCGTGGATAGCGTCCTGCTCAATCCGCGCGACACCTGGCAGGATGGTGCTGCCTATGATGCGGCGGCGCGCGAGCTGGCCGGCAAGTTCGTCGAGAACTTCAAGAAGTTCTCCGGCGTATCCGAAGGCATCCTGGCCGCCGGTCCCCAGCTGTAAGCGGGGCGGTTGTCTGCAAGCAAAGGCCGCCACCAGGGCGGCCTTTGTTTTTTAAGCTTTTTTTGCGTCTTGGGGTTGCGTGGTTCGCTGCGATTGCATAAACTGCGCCCGCTTTCGCTGATAACGCTAGTGAGCGAGGCGAAAGCATTGATTGTTAAGGAGATTTTAAAAAGATCCTTGACAAGAGGAGGGCAGATGAAGAAAATGCCGCCTCACTTTGGAGGGGTTCCCGAGTGGCCAAAGGGATCAGACTGTAAATCTGACGTCGCAGACTTCGAAGGTTCGAATCCTTCCCCCTCCACCAGATTGCTAGAGCGCTTAGGCTCTGCGGGTATAGTTCAGTGGTAGAACCTCAGCCTTCCAAGCTGATGATGCGGGTTCGATTCCCGCTACCCGCTCCAGTTTGACTGGCAAATGTTTTGCTCATGTAGCTCAGTTGGTAGAGCACACCCTTGGTAAGGGTGAGGTCAGCGGTTCGAATCCGCTCATGAGCTCCATCTTAAAAAGGCAGATATGAAAATATCTGCCTTTGTTTTAATGGCGGCATTGCTTTGCTCAATTCGTGAAGGGAGAGAGTGTCGATGGCTAAAGAAAAGTTTGAACGTAACAAGCCGCACCTGAACGTGGGCACCATTGGTCACGTCGACCATGGCAAGACCACTCTGACCGCTGCGCTGACCAAAGTCTGTGCCGATACCTGGGGCGG